>NZ_JBIVQB010000001.1:0-1009466 GCF_044754945.1 Pseudarthrobacter sp. NPDC092439 | reverse complement strand
GCTGCGTTAGGTGAGAGAGGGTCTCCGGGAAAGCTGCGTTAGGTGAGAGAGGGTCTCCGGGGAAGCTGCGTTAGGTGAGAGAGGGTCAACGGGGAGGGGCGGGTTAGGCGAGGCCGACCGGGTTGCCCTCTGCGTCCACGTCCATGCGCATCGCCGCGGGGGCGGCAGGCAGGCCGGGCATGGTCATCACCGCACCGGTCAGCGCCACGATGAAGCCCGCCCCGGTCTTGGGCAGCAGGTCGCGGACGTGGATGGTAAAGCCCTTGGGAGCGCCGAGCCGGGTGGCGTCGTCAGTGAAGGAGTACTGTGTCTTGGCCATGCAGACGGGCAGGCCGCCCCAGCCGTTCCGCTCGATCTCGGCCAGGCGCTTAAGGGCAGGAACGGAGAAGTCCACGCCGTCCGCCCCGTACACCTCCTGGACGATGGTGCGGATCTTTTCCTCCACCGGCAGTTCCAGCGGGTACAGGTGGTGGAAATTGTTCGGCCGCGAAACGGCATCCGCCACGAGGGCAGCGAGTTCGTCACCGCCATCCCCGCCTCCGCCGCGTCCCCACACGTCCGCCACCGCTGCCGGGACGCCCTCAGCGGCGCACCACGCCAGCAGCCAGTCGAGTTCTTCGGCCGAGTCCGAACCGAAGCGGTTAATCGCCACCACCGGAACGACCCCGAACTTTTCGACGTTGCGCACATGCCGCTGCAGGTTGCAGACGCCGGCCTCCAGAGCGGCCAGGTCCGGCGTGCTGAGCTGGTCCTTGGGTGCGCCCCCCTGCATCTTCAGGGCCCGCACGGTTGCCACCACGACGACGGCGGACGGGGCGAGTCCGCCGAAGCGCGCCTTGATGTCCATGAATTTTTCCGCGCCCAGATCGGCGCCGAAGCCCGCCTCGGTGACTACGATGTCCGCCAGGCGTCGTGCCGTCTGCGTGGCTATCAGTGAATTGCAGCCGTGCGCGATGTTCGCAAAGGGACCGCCGTGGACCAGCGCAGGGGTGCCCGCAATGGTCTGGACCAAATTTGGCTTGATGGCCTCCTTGAGCAGCAGGGTCAGGGCCCCCTCCACTCCGAGGTCAGCCACGGTCACGGGGGTGCGGTCGTACGTGTAGCCGAAGGTGATGCGTCCCAGGCGGCTGCGCAGGTCCGCCAGGTCCGTGGCCAGGCAGAACACGGCCATGATCTCCGAGGCCACCGTAATATCGAAACCGTCCTGGCGCGGCACGCCCTGGGTGGGTCCGCCCAGCCCGATGACCACCTCGCGAAGGGACCGGTCGTTCATGTCCAGCACGCGCTTGAACGTCATCCGCCGCGGATCCAGGTTCAGTTCATTGCCCTGGTAGATGTGGTTGTCCACCAGGGCCATCAAGGCGTTGTTGGCGGAGGTGATGGCGTGGAAGTCACCGGTGAAGTGCAGATTGATTTCATCCATCGGCAGCACTTGGGAGTAGCCGCCCCCGGTGGCGCCACCCTTCATGCCCAGGACGGGCCCCAGTGACGGCTCCCGAAGCGCGATCATCACCTTATGACCGGCGCGGGCGAGGGAGTCGGCGAGCCCCACCGTAGTGGTGGACTTTCCCTCACCCGCCGGCGTGGGGGAGACCGCCGAAACCAGCACCACCTTTCCGTGCGGGACGGGCGCAGCCAGGCGTGCGGGGTCGATTTTCGCCTTGTACCGTCCGTAGTACTCCACCGCCTCCGCGTTGACCCCGGCGGCGGCCGCGATGTCCTCGATGGGAAGGATCCGCGCTGCGCGCGCTATTTCCAGGTCGGTGGGAAGGGCGGTCATTGCTCTCCTGTCAGGACGCGGGGACCGCCGGAACAAGCCGGGGCCCCACCTGGTTGTCGACGGCGGCGTGGTAGCTTTCGAGCGTGATGGCGGCGGTGCGGGACCAGCCGGAGTTCTGGGCGCGGATTGCTGCGGCCCTCCCCATGTCGCGGCGGGTCTCGGGGTCGTCGTGCAGCGCTTCCAGGGCGTCAGCCCAGTCGGCGGCGTGGTGCCCGTCCACGAGCAAACCCGTGCGGCCGTGGAAGATGGCGCGTGAGAGGCCGCCCACCCGGGTAGCGACCACCGGGGTCCCGCAGGCCTGTGCTTCCAGCGCCACCAGGCCAAAGGACTCGCTGAAGGAGGGCATCACCACCACGTCCGCGGCCCGGAACCAGGCCGCCAGCTCAGGCGCCTTAACCGGCGGAAGCTGAGTGACGGCGTCGTCCATTCCTGCCTCGGCGATCAGGCAGCGAAGGTTGAATTCCTTGTTGCCGCTGAGCGAGCCGAGGATGGTGACGCGCAGGTCGATGTCCGGCCGGCGGCGCCGCAGGAGCGCCGCAGCCTTGACCAGCACCTGGGGCCCTTTAAGGCGCTGGATCCTGCCGGCGAAGACCAGATGGAACTGCTCCTCACCTATCCCGTGTTCCTTCCGGGCGCGGGCGCGGAAGGCCGGGGTGAAGGTTCCCAGGTCCACGCCGGGAGGGGCGATGTCTATCCGCTCGTACCCGGCGCCGTAGTGCGACACGAGCTCGGCGGCCTCGGAACTGGTGTTGGCAATTAACCGTGCAGCTCCGTCCACAATCCGGTGTTCGCCCAGTTCACGGCGCCGCGGCTCGGGCTGCTCGCCGGATTCGAGAAGTTCGTTTTTGACCTTGGCCATGGTGTGCATGGTGTGGACCAGTGGCACGCCCCACAGCGCGGAGAGCTCGAGCCCGGCAATCCCGGACACCCAGTAGTGGGAGTGGATGACGTCGTAGCGGCCGTGCGGCTGGCGCCGGCGGATCTGCTCGATTTCGGCGACCATGCTGTGGAGCAGCCCGGGCAATTCCTCCTTGGGAATCTTGCGCGGCGGGCCGGCGAGGACGTTGTGGACGCAGACACCCGGACCGGGGTGTTCGACGGCGGGCTGGCCGGCCGAAGTGGCGCGGGTGAAGATCTCCACCTCCACGCCGGCCTCCGCCAGCGACGATGCGAGCTCACGGATGTAGACGTTCATGCCGCCGGCGTCGCCGGATCCGGGCTGTTCCATGGGGGACGTGTGCAGGGAGAGCAGTGCGACCCTGCGGATCAGTGCCATGGGACCTCCTTCCGGGCGCCGGGCCGCGCGGGCTCCGGTTCAATGCGCATTCGATAAAACACTACTCCTCACCTACTCCCGGCCGCCCCACATCCGGGCCAGCTCCGGGAAGGCGCCTTCGTACCCGGCAAGCAGCTGCGCGGCCAGGTCCGCCGACCCGACCAGCGGGTGCTGCGCGAACGCCTCGAGCGCTGCTTCCCTGCTGCCTTCCGTCACCGCGCGAACGGTGAGCCCCTCCACGGCCTTGACGCTTCGGAGCAAGTTGAGCCGGTGTTCGGGCGGGGCCGCCTGGGGAAGCGGTGCTGCGCCGTCGGCGGTCACCGTGCAGGGAACTTCGACGACGGCGCCCGCGGGCAGGCCCGGAATGGCGGGCAGGGCGGCGGCCGGTTCAGCCCTGGACAGGCCCGCGGGTTCAAGACCGTTCCGCGTGTTGAGGATCAGCTGCGCCTCGCCGCGGCCGGACAACGCCGCCATAGCGGCCAGTGCCACTTGTTCGTAGCCTCCTCCCGCAAGGTCCTCCTCATTCCGGCGCTCTCCGCCCTGGCGGGCCTCGGCGAGGTACCCTTCCTCGCGGGAGAGGCGCGCGTCCTCCCATATCCGGTAGGCGTCCCGGCCCGCCGCCGCCATGCGCGGGTACAGGTCCGCCTGTTGCCGGTGAATGCTTTCTCCCCGCGTCCGGGGCATGGCTGCCATGGCCCGCAGCGCGGCATCGTGCCGGTAGTAGTAATAGAGGTACTCGTTGGGCAGGGCCCCCAGTTCCATCAGGAACGCCTGTGGGAAGAGGCGGCCCTCTTCGAAGGATTGGAGGGCCGCGGGATCAGCCAGAAGGTCCGGCAGGACGTCCCGGCCCCCCGACTCCAGCCGGTACAGCCAGCCGAGGTGGTTCAGCCCGTAGTAGCCCACGCCGTCGAGCGTTCCTGCCGGAAGTTCCACCCCCGCCGCGCGCGCCGCGCGGTGCACCAGCGCGCCCGCCGAATCGCAGATGCCGATGACCCGGCGGCCCAGCAGCGGCGCGAGTGCCTCCGTGACCATTCCGGCCGGGTTGGTGAAGTTGATCAGCCACGCGTCCGGGCAGAGTTCCCTCATCTGCCGGGCGAGCTCCAGCATGTGCGGAATGGTGCGCAGGGCATAGGAGATGCCTCCGGCGCCGGTGGTTTCCTGCCCCAGCAGGCCAAGGCCCCGGGCCACGGTCTCATCCGCTACCCGCCCTGCCGTTCCGCCGGGCCGGATGGCGGCGAATACCATGTCCGCCCCGGCCAGCCCTTCCCTGGCATTGGTGGTGGTGTGGATTCGCAACCCGCCATCCGGCCCCGCCGGCATGCTGTCCAGGACGGCGCGGATGGCCGCCAGCCGGGCGGGATCGACGTCGAACAGCACCAGTTCCGTGGCCAGGCCGGCGAATCTACCGGACACCAGAGCCCGGTAGATCAGGGGCACCCGGAAACCCCCGCCGCCTGCAATCAGAAGCCGCATAGGAAGCAGTCTAGGCGCGGGGCGGGACAGGCCCTACCGGATGTCAGCGGCAGGGCGTAGTGTGCCGGACATGGACGCGATTCCAGCCCGCCCGTTCGATCCCCTGGCCGGCGTCCGCCCTGCCGCCCAGGAGGGATTCGACCTGCTCCTGGCCGGCACCGTGTTCCAGGACATCATTTTCACCGGGCTGCCGCACGGCCCTGAACCCGGCACCGAAATCTGGAGCGACGGGATGGGCAGCTGCCCCGGCGGAGTGGCCAACCAGGCAATCGCGGCCGCACGCCTGGGCCTGCGCACGGGCCTGGCCGCTGCGTTCGGGGACGACGGTTACGGCGACTCCAACTGGAAGATCCTCTCCGGCCAGGAACGCATAGACCTCAGCCTGTCCCGACGCGTCCCGGGGTGGCACTCGCCGGTAACCGTCTCGCTGTGCGTGGACCGGGACCGTTCAATGGTCACTCACGGCCATGCCGCCCCTGTCACGTCCTCGGAGCTGATCGGTCAGCCGCCGCCGACGCTTGCCGGGATCGCGGAGGTGGGGTTGGAGATCGAGCCCTGGGCCAAGGCCGCGCACCAGGCCGGGGTGAAGCTTTTCGGGGACGTGGGCTGGGATCCCAGCGGTGAGTGGGCGCCGGTGAGGTTGGACAATCTCCAGTACTTCCACGCGTTCCTGCCCAACCAGCGCGAGGCCATGGCGTTCACCGCCAAGGACGATCCGTGGAGCGCCCTGTATGCGCTCGCGGACCGGGTGCCCGTGGCCGTGGTCACCCTGGGCGCGCAGGGCGCCATGGCGGTGGACTCCGAAACGGGGGAGGAGGAGTGGGTGCCCTCGCTTCCCGTCAAGGCCTACGACCCCACCGGCGCCGGCGACTGCTTCGATGCCGCGTTCATTGTGGGCAGCCTGGCCGGTTGGCCGCTGGGAAACAGGCTGAGGTTCGCCAACCTCTGCGCCGCGCTGGCGGTCCAGGAAGTGGGCGGGTCGCTGGCTGCTCCGGGCTGGGGCGATATCGCGGACTGGTGGAAGCGCGCCAACGCCCGCCCGGAGCGGCAGATGAGCCAATGGCTGCGGCGGTTCGCGTTCCTTGCGGAGATCATCCAGGACGTTCCCCTGGCCGCCCAGCGCAGGGCCGCCGCCACGATCGCCCACCTTTCGGACGCCTGAGGACTGGACCGCTGCGTGCGCGGCGCCGATTATTCGGCCGGAAGGCCCCGCACTAGAATCACTAGGGTGACTAACCCCGCAACCACCGGAGAATTCAGTACTGCCCCCGGACGGGAGCCGCGCCACGAGCGCTCCGCAGTAATCGACCTCGATGCCATCCGCCACAACGTCCGGAGGCTCGCCGCCGCCGCATCGCCTGCCAAGGTCATGGCCGTGGTCAAGGCGGACGCCTACGGGCACGGCGCCGTCCCCGTGGCCCGTGCCGCCCTCGAAGCAGGGGCCGCCTGGCTGGGCGTCGCCCACATTTCCGAGGCACTGGCCCTCCGTGCCGCCGGCATCGACGCACCCCTGCTGGCGTGGCTGCACACCACCGAAAGCAACTTCGGCGCTGCCGTGGCGGCGGGAATCGACATCGGCTGCTCGGGCTGGGAGCTGGACTACATCGTGGCAGCGGCGCGCGAACAGGAACGCCCTGCCCGCATCCACTTGAAGGTGGACACCGGCCTGGGCCGCAACGGCGCTGCCCCGGAAGCATGGGACCGGATGCTCGGACAGGCCGTGGAGTACCAGGACCAGGGCCTGCTGCGCGTGGTGGGCATCTTCTCGCACCTCGCCGTTGCGGACGAACCCGAGCGGCCCGAAACGGACCAGCAGCTGGCAGCGTTCCGGGAAGTGCTGGCGCTCGCCGAGGACGCCGGGATCGACCCCGAAGTCCGGCACCTGGCCAATACTCCTGCCACGCTTTCCCGGCCGGACACCCATTTCGACCTGGTCCGGGTGGGCCTGGGGATCTACGGACTCTCGCCGTTCGAGGGCACGACGTCCGCGGAGCTCGGCCTGCGGCCGGCCATGTCGCTGCGCACGCTGGTGTCGCAGTGCAAAGCCGTTCCGGACGGGCAGGGTGTCTCCTATGGCCTCCGCTACCGCACCGAAGGCCCCAGCACACTCGCGCTGATACCCGTGGGCTACGCCGACGGCGTTCCGCGCATCGCTACGGGCGGACCGGTCCGGCTCGCCGGCCGGACGTACCCCGTGGTGGGCCGCATCGCCATGGACCAGATGGTCATCGACCTCGGCGGCTCGCCGGAAGCAGGCGCCGGGCTGCTGGGCGCCGAAGCCGAACTTTTCGGGGACGGAGCCGACGGCGGCCCCACCGCCGACGACTGGGCGCGGGCCGCCAGGACCATCAACTACGAGGTGGTCACCCGCATCAGCCCGCGGGTTCCGCGGCGGTTCATCAACGAGGCGGACCCCCGTGCCGTCTCCGCGCCGGAGGCGACGCCATGAGCGGCACCGCCGCGCCGAACTGGGAAAAGACGCTGAGCGCCACCACGGCGGACCGGACCCATGCCCTCGGCGCCCGGCTCGCCGGGGTGCTGAGGCCCGGGGACCTCCTGGTTCTCTCCGGCGAGCTGGGTGCCGGCAAGACCACGTTCACCCAGGGCCTGGGGGAGGGCCTGGGCGTGCGCGCCGGGGTCATTTCCCCCACGTTTGTCCTTGTCCGGATCCATCCCAACCTGCCGGACGGTCCCCGCCCCGGCGGGCCGGACCTGGTGCATGTGGATGCGTACCGGCTGGGCTCGGCGGCAGAGATTGACGACATCGACCTGGAAAACACCATGGACACCGCCGTCACGGTGGTGGAGTGGGGCCGGGACCGGGTGGAACACCTGAGCGAGAGCCGGCTGGAGATCGACCTGCACCGCGCCATGGGCGGAGCGGTTCGGGAGGCGACGGACGGTGACGTCCTGGACTTCGAGGAAGCGGACGTGGACGAGCCGCGGACCATCGTCATGCGTGGCTACGGTCCGCGCTGGCCAGCCGCCCCGGACCTGGAAGGAGCCCGCTGATGCTCATCCTGGCCATCGATACTTCGGCCGTTGCCAGCGCCGCCCTGGTCCACTCCACGGACGGCGTGGTGGCAGGTTTCGCCACTGAGGACACCCGCAGCCATGCCGAGGTGCTGGCCCCCGGGATTGAAACGATGCTGGCCAGGGCCGGCGTCACCGGAGCGGACATCGACGCGCTCGTCGCCGGGGTGGGGCCGGGCCCGTTCACCGGGCTGCGCTCCGGTATCGCCACCGCCCGCACCCTCGCCTTCGTCTGGCGCAAGCCGCTGCACGGGCTGATGAGCCTGGACGCCATTGCCCTGGAGGTTGCCGATTCAGCCAGCGCGGCGGGCGACTTCCTGGTGGTGACGGACGCCCGACGCAAGGAGGTGTACTGGGCACGGTATTCCCACGCGGACGGCGGGCTTCCGCAGCTGGTGGACGGCCCGCACGTCGGCTTCGCCGCGGACCTGCCGGACCTGCCGGCGTTCGGCGCCGGCGCGGGCCTTTACGCTGATGTGCTGAAAGCCGATCCGGGGTTCGCCCGGCAGCAGCCGGACGCCGCCCACCTTGGCCAGTTTGCGCTGGCCAGAATGACCACCGGCGGTACGCTGCTGGATTCCACGCCGCTGTACCTGCGCGAATCGGACGCCCAGGTGCCCGGTCCCCGGAAGCGTGCGCTGTGACGGGCCCGGCAGCCGGCGCCTCCGGTGTCACCCTCCGAGGGATGACCATGGACGATGTCGCCGCCGTCCATGCGCTGGAACAGCGGCTCTTCCCGGTGGATGCGTGGCCGCTGCAGATGTTCGTGGACGAACTGTCCCAGCCGGAAACCCGCAGCTATGTGGTTGCTGAGGGCGCTGCCGGCATTGTGGGCTATGCAGGACTCATGTGCATCGAGCCCATCGCGGACGTCCAGACGATCGCCGTCGTCCCTGAAGCCGAAGGCCGCGGCATCGGCAGCACCCTCCTGACCACCCTGATTGACGAGGCCCGGCAACGGCGGGCCGCGGACGTGCTGCTGGAGGTGCGCGCGGACAACCCGCGCGCCCAGCGGCTGTACCTGCGTTTCGGCTTCGAGCAGATCCACGTCCGTCCGCGCTATTACCGCGACGGTGTGGATGCACTCATCATGCGGCTCCAGCTCGCGGATGGCCGCGACGACCAGGTCAATGCGGACCAAACGAACGCCAACCAGGCCAACAAGGAAGCAGGCCAGCCATGAACCGCTCGCAGCCCCTGGTGCTGGGGATCGAATCGTCCTGTGACGAGACCGGGGTGGGAATCGTCCGCGGTACGACGCTGCTGACCAACACCGTGTCCTCCTCCATGGACGAGCACGTGCGGTTTGGTGGCGTCATCCCGGAGATCGCCTCCCGGGCGCATCTGGACGCATTCGTCCCCACCCTGCAGGAGGCGCTGGACGATGCCGGCGTCACGCTGGAGGACATCGACGCCATTGCAGTCACCTCCGGCCCGGGCCTGGCCGGTGCGCTCATGGTGGGCGTCTGCGCGGCCAAGGCACTGGCGGTAGCCACGGGTAAGCCGCTTTATGCCATCAACCACCTGGTGGCGCATGTGGGCGTGGGCCTGCTCGACGGCGGACCGGGGGCCGGTGCGACGCCCAAACTTCCCGAAAATCTCGGCGCCCTGCTGGTCTCCGGCGGGCACACGGAAATCCTTCGCATCAACAGCATCACGGACGACGTGGTGCTCCTCGGCTCCACCATCGATGACGCGGCGGGCGAGGCGTTCGATAAGGTGGCCAGGATCCTCGGGCTCGGCTATCCGGGCGGTCCTGCCATCGACAAAGCGGCCCGGGAAGGCAACCCGAAGGCCATCCGGTTCCCGCGCGGCCTCACGCAGCCTAAATACATGGGCACGGCGGAGGAACCCGGACCGCACCGTTACGACTGGTCCTTCAGCGGCCTGAAGACCGCGGTAGCCCGGTGCGTGGAGCAGTTCGAGGCGCGCGGCGAGGAAGTTCCCGTGGCCGACATTGCGGCGGCGTTCCAGGAAGCAGTGGTTGACGTGGTGTCCGCCAAAACCGTCCTGGCCTGCCGGGAACAGGGCATCAAGGACGTTCTCCTGGGCGGCGGGGTCGCGGCGAACTCGCGCCTGCGCGAACTGACCGGGCAGCGCTGCACGTCCGCCGGGATCAGGCTCCATGTGCCGCCGCTGGGATTGTGCACGGACAACGGCGCCATGGTGGCTGCCCTGGGTGCCCAGCTGGTGATGGCGGGAGTGGCGCCGAGCGGCATCAAGTTCGCCCCGGATTCGTCGCTGCCGGTCACCTCGGTGTCCCTCCCCGCCTAGACCCCGACCTGCTCCATCAGTTGTGCCCCTAAAGCGCTGTTTCAGGGACCATAACTGATAGAGCAACGGGAGGGAGGAGCCGGGGGCAGGGGCCGGACCCAGGAGTCAGGCTGTCGGACCGCTGCGCATCTGGCGGACCAGGTCCAGGACCACGGCCTGCAGGTTGCCACCGTTCTCTTCGGCCACCCGGCGCTGGCGCTGGTACCCGGCCCCGCGGCGGATGATCTTCTCCACGTCAGCAAGTTCGTCGGAGCAGCGCAGCTTGGCGGCCACGGGCTCCAGCCGGTTCAGCGTCTCCAGCAGGTGGTCCGTGACCAGCTGTTCCCGTCCCGCGGCGTCCAGGATGATGATGGCGTCCATCCCGTACCGGGCAGCGCGCCACTTGTTCTCCTGCACGTGCCACGGCGGCATCGTGGGGATGGTTCCGCCATTGTCCAGGGTGGTGGAGAACTCGTCCACCAGGCACTGGGTCAGCGCGGCCACGGCCCCCACCTCCTCCAGAGTCGCCAGCCCGTCGCAGATGCGCATCTCAATGGTCCCCAGGGCCGGAACCGGGCGGATGTCCCAGCGGATCTCGGAGATGGCGTCGATGACCCCCGTTGTGAACATGTCCTGGACGTAGGACTCGTATTCGTCCCATGAACGGAACTGGAAGGGCAGGCCTGCGGTGGGCAGCTGCTGGAACATCAGGGCGCGCTGCGACGCGTAGCCGGTGTCCTCGCCGCCCCAGAACGGGCTGGACGCGGACAGTGCCTGGAAATGCGGGAAATAGTTGAGCAGCCCGTCCAGCACAGGCAGTGCCTTCTCCCGGCGGTCCAGGCCCACGTGGACGTGCACCCCGTAAATAACCATCTGGCGGCCCCACCACTGGGTCCGGTCAATCAGCTTGGCGTACCGGGCCTTGTCCGTGACCGGCTGCAGCTGCGGGGGGCTGAACGGGTGGCTGCCGGCGCAGAACAGCTCCACGCCCATGGGATCGGTGATTTCGCGGACTGCCGCCACGGACCGGCTGAGGTCTTCCTTCGCCTCGGCGGCGGTCCCGCAGACGCCGGTGACCAGTTCCACTGTGTTCAGCAGCAGTTCCTGCTTGATATGAGGGTGCTCGTCGTCCTCATTAAGCTCGGGATGCCGGGATGCGACGCCGCGGAGTACTTCGTTGGCCACGGAGGCGAGCTCGCCGGTGCGGCCGTCCACCAAAGCAAGCTCCCATTCAACCCCCAGGGTTGATTGCCTCGAAGCAGCGAAGTCGATCTCCACGCGTTTCCTCACTGTCCTGTTTGCCGCTGGCTGGTGCCGCTGACAGGCTGCTGCCGGCAGGCGAACGGATGGTCCCAGTCTAGTGCAGGGGTAGCATCGTAGTGATGGCCCCGTTCCGGCAGTACCGTGAGAGTCTTCACACCAGCGTCCCCGTCCTGGCCGCGGCAACCGCAGCAGCAGTACTCGCTTCCTGTACCCCGGCCCCCGTGCCCGGCCCGCCGCCGTCGGCCGCTTCAAGCCCCGCCGCGCCCTCCGGGACACAGCGCACGACGCCGGTCCCCGCCACTTCCTCCCCGTCACCGGATCCCCGTTCCCGACCCCTCGGCTGGGGACCCCAACGGCAGGATGCGGAAGCGGCCGCCGCAGCGGTCTCGGCCATGACGCCAGAGGAAAAGGCCGGGCAGGTGATCCTGCCGTTCTTCACGGGCACGGACGTGGAGGCCCACGCCCAGGTGGTTGAGCGCCTGCACCTGGCCGGGTCCATCATCATGGGGGACAACGTTCCCCTGGACGCCTCCGGGGCGGTCAAACCGGCCACCATGCAGGCTCTAAACCGGCGGCTCGCCAAGGCCTCTGCCGGACGGGCCTGGCCCGGCATCATCGCTGTGGACCAGGAGGGCGGGCTGGTGTCCCGCCTGGGCCGGCCGCTGACTGAATGGCCCGCGCCCATGAGCTACGGGGCAGCCGGGAACGGTGCGCTGGCCAGGCTGGCGGGGAAGGCGCTGGCCTCCGAGCTGGCCCACCTGGGCTTCAACGTGGACTTTGCCCCGGGCGCCGACGTGACCATCGGGCCCAACGACCCCACGATCGGTGCCCGGTCCTTCTCGGCCGACCCGGAAGCGGCAGCCACCCTGTCAGTGGAGTTCTCCCGCGGCCTGCTCGAGGCCGGCGTACTGCCCGCTGCCAAGCACTTTCCCGGCCATGGCTCGGTCCCGGCCGATTCGCACCGCAGCCTTCCCGTCCAGGGTGCAACCCTGGAGCAGCTCGAAGCGCGCGACTGGAAGCCTTTCCGGGCCGCTGTCGGCGCCGGCGTGCCGATGGTGATGACCGGGCACATAGCAGTGCCCGCGCTGGAACCGGGCGTTCCGGCGTCGTTGTCCCGGGCCACGTACGGCGCGCTCCGGGACCTGGGCTTCGAGGGCGTGGCCGTGACCGACGCCCTGAACATGTCCGCCGTCAAGGGGAAGTACCCGGACGGGAAAGCCGCCGTCATGGCGCTGGCCGCCGGCGCCGACCTGCTGCTCATGCCCGCGGATGCAGCCAAGGCCCACGCCGCCGTGGTCCGGGCGGTCAAAACCGGCAGGCTCTCCGCGGCCCGGCTGGACGAGGCAGCCGTCCGCGTGGCCACCATGATGCACTGGCGCGGGCGCGCCGGTGCACCCGGCGGCGCGGCGCCGGGAAGCGGGGCGGGCATGTCTTCACGCGTCTCGGCCGCCGCCATCACCGTGCTGGCCGGCGAATGCAGGGGCCCGATGGTTCCGGGCGCTGTGCGGGTGACGGGCGGGGCCCCACGCGACCGGGCGCTGTTCGCCGCTGCTGCAGGCCGGGCGGGACTCAGGGTCGGTTCCGGCCCCGTGGTGAACCTCGTGGGCTTCGGCGGCAGGCCGGCTAAGGGCGATATTGCGGTGGCGCTGGACGCGCCCTGGGCCATCGCCGGGTCCACGGCCCCGGTGAAGCTGGCGCTTTACGGACGGACCCCGGGCGCGTTCGACGCACTGGCCGCGGTGCTGGCCGGGAAGGCGACAGCCCCTGGGAAGCTGCCGGCCGCCGTCGGACGCTACCCTGTGGGTACGGGCTGCCGCTGACGCGCCGGTAACACCCCGCAGGGGGTTAAATGGTTCCGTGCCCATTCTGAACAAAGACATGACCCTGTGTATCTCCCTGTCCGCGCGCCCCAGTAATAACGGGACCCGCTTCCACAACCACCTGTACGGGCAGCTTGGCCTGAACTGGATCTACAAGGCGTTCGCTCCGGCCAACCTGGAGCAGGCCATCGCCGGGGTCCGCGGCCTGGGCATCCGGGGCTGCGCCGTATCCATGCCGTACAAGGAGGACGTGATCGCGCTGGTGGACCGGATGGATCCTTCCGCCCAGGCGATCGACTCGGTGAACACCATCGTCAACACGGACGGGCACCTCACGGCGTACAACACGGATTTCACCGCCATCGAACAGCTCCTCGCCGCTAATGCGGTGCCTCCCGGCTATTCGGTTCTTGTCCAGGGCGCCGGCGGCATGGCCAAAGCCACGGTTGCTGCCCTGCGCGATGCAGGCTTCGGCGATGTCACCATTATCGCGCGGAACGGGGCCGCCGGGCGGGCGCTCGCGGAGCAGTACGGTTTCCGGTGGCAGCCGGCGCTGGAGGGCGCCACGGCGGACCTGATCATCAACGTGACGCCCATCGGCATGGCCGGAGGCGCCGAGGCGGAGGCGCTTTCCTTCCCGCAGGAAACGGTCGACGCCGCACGGCTGATTTTCGACGTTGTGGCACTTCCCGCCGAAACACCACTGATCCGGGCCGCCCGCGCCGCCGGCAAGCCTGTGATTACCGGGGCGGAGGTGGCCACCATCCAAGCGCTGGAACAGTTTGTCCTTTACACCGGCATCCGGCCTTCGCCGGAGCAGGTGCGCGCGGCCGAGGAGTTCATGCGGGCGCAGTAGCTGCGCTTGGGGCCGGTTCCACCACGACGGCCACCCGCTCCTCGCCGATGCGGGTGAGCACCAGGGTGGCGGACGTTCCGGCACCCTTCCGGGCAGCTTTGCCGGAGGGGAGCAGCTGCTTGCGGAGCTCCTCCGGGGTCACGGCCGTGCCGCGCTTCTTGATATCCAGCACCGTGATGCCGTTGTCCTTCACCCATGCCTTGAGCGCCTTGACGTTGTAGGGCATGACCTCCAGGACCCGGTAGGCGCGCGCGAAGGGCGTCTCGACCAGTTCCGGCGCGCAGAAGTAGGCGATGTGCTCATCCACCAGGTGCCCGCCCAGCTGGAGCGCGACGTCGGCCACCAGCCCCGCGCGGATCACCGCACCGTCGGGTTCGTAAAGGTAGCCCTCCACCGCTCCCACGGCCGCCTCCGGGCCCGCACCGAAGTCCTCGCCGCTGGTAACCTCGGCCGCTCCCTGCGGGCCGAGGACCAGGGCGGCGCGGCGGACGCCGGGCCTGCTGACCGCGTTGAACCACAGCGTCACCTCCGTGACGTCACCGCCCACGGATACCCACTGGGCTTCGCAGTCGGCGGGAACGGACTCGTGCGGCATTCCCGGGCCCATCTTCACGCCCACCGCCTTGCCGGTGGCGGCCAGTGCTTCCACGAAGGAAAGCGGCGGGGAGAAGGCCTCCGGATCCCAGATGCGCCGGGTGCCGGACGTGGAGGTGACGCGGCGCGCGGGATCCAGCCAGACGCCGTCGGCTTCTTCGAGGGAAACCGATGTGGCGTCCGCGTGGACCACCGTGGCGTTGGGGAAGGGAATGAGGTTCACCGTGGCACAGGCGGCCGTGGTTTCGTCCATTTCCACGGCGGTGACGGTGAGATCCAGCGAGGCCATGGCCAGGGAGTCTGCGCCGAGTCCGCAGCCCAGGTCCGCCACGTGCCGGATGCCGGCCGCGGCGAAGCGCTGCGCATGGCGGGCCGCGACGTTCAGCCGTGTGGCCTGCTCCAGCCCTGCCTGGGTGAAGAGCATCCGGGAGGCGAACTCGCCGAACTTTGCCTCGGCCCGGGTCCGGAGCCGCGATTGCGTGAGGACAGCGGAAACCAGGGCGGGGGAGTGGCCTGCCTTCCGGAGGGCTGCATTGAGCCCGAAGGACTCGTCCTCGCGGTACGGGCCCAGGGAGCCCAGCAGGTCCCAGCCTTCGGGGGTGAGCAGCGGCGCAATCTGGTCCTGGGGAGCTTCAGCCATGGGTTCCAGCCTAGTGGAGGAGTATCCCGTCCGATGCGGATAGGGTTGATGGCATGAACGACGCAGCGGGACCCCGGCAGGACGGTATGGACGACCCAACGGACACCGGGGCCGTGCACAAGGGCCCGTTGCGGTTTGCCCGGCCGGCGCTGATCGCCGCCGCCACGGTGGCCGTGGTCTGCCTGGCGCTGCTGGTCATCATCTTCATGCTGGACGCGTTCAATGCCACCGTTTACTCCGTGGGCGGCAACAGCATCCAGGACGACACACAGGAGGCGCGCGACATCCGCGGACTCTACGCAGGAGCCCGTGCCGGCGGCATGGTGGTCCTGGTGGTGTCGCTGCTGACTGCCGCGGCGGCCGCCGTCGTACTTTACCGCGGACGCAACCAGGCAACCGGCGACGGCGACGAGGACGTCGACTTCGAGGACCTGGGCCGCTGAGGCCCGCCCGGCCGCTGCCCGGCGCTGGTCAGGAACACCCCTGATATCACCAGGACCCCGCCCAGGACCTGCGTAACGCTGATGGGCCGGCCCAGCAGCACCGTGATGATGGCGGTGAACACCGCAATGAGGTTCAGGTAGTTCCCGGCATTCGCCGGCGATGTCCGGGTCAGGGCCAGGTTCCACAGCAGGTACGAGCCCAGCGACGGGAAGACCACGATGAACGCCAGGGACCATGCCTCGGCGGGAGCCGACGGCAGGCCTGCTCCGGTTGCGGCCGCGACGGGAGCCAGGACGACGGCCGCCATGGCCACCTGGACGGCCGTGGACGTGATGGCAGGCAGCGACTGCCGCCGGGCCAGGACCGTGTAGCCTGCCCACACCGTGATGGCGGCGAGGATCAGCAGTTCCCCGGCCTTGAGGGAGAACGTCAGCAGGCGGTGGAGTTCCCCTCCGGTCAGGACCAGCAGGACGCCCGCCAGGCCCAGCGCGACTCCCAGCCAGCTGGCCGGGGCCGGCCGGTCACGGAACAGCACCACGGCCAGCACCAGGATGAGGGCGGGGTTGGCAGCGGTGACCAGCGAGGCGTTCAGGGCCGAGGTGTGCCCCAGGGCGCTGTACAGCAGCAGCGTGTAGCCGGTCATGCCCAGGCAACTGAGCAACAGCAGCAACGGCCACTGCCGGAGGACGGCCCGCCAGTCCGGCCGGTCGATGACTTGGGCCAGCACCAGCAGCGGCAGCGCAGCCAGCGCCCAGCGCCAGAACGTCAGCTGCAACGGAGCCATCGTTTCCACGGCGGCATGGCCCACCACGAAGTTGCCGGCCCAGAAAAGGGTGGCCAGGGTCAGGTAAATCGCAGCTCGCACCGCTCAAATCTACAGGTCCGCGCGTCCGCCCGTGACGAAAATGCTGGCACTCGCCTTGACCGAGTGCTAACCCGTGCATAGAGTCTTCATTAGCACTCTCCCTAGGCGGGTGCTAACACATGAAGAGCTGCCAGCCAGGCTGCTGCCGGCACCGCGACGACGGTTTGCCAGCCAGTGCGGGAGAGCTTTCCAGTCCACGAATTTGCTGACGAAAAGGAGAGGTCCGAGTGTCGGTCTCTATTAAGCCTCTTGAGGATCGTATTGTTGTCCGCCCGCTCGAAGCCGAGCAGACCACGGCTTCCGGCCTGGTGATCCCGGACTCCGCGCAGGAGAAGCCCCAGGAAGGCGAAGTTGTTGCAGTTGGCCCCGGCCGCTTCGAGGACGGCAACCGCGTACCTGTTGACGTGGCCGTCGGCGACGTCGTCATCTACTCCAAGTACGGCGGAACCGAAGTCAAGACCGGTGGCACCGAGTACCTCGTGCTGTCCGCCCGCGACGTTCTGGCGATCGTCGTTAAGTAACCTCCGGATCCCCGTGCTGCCTGTCCAGTTTGCGCTGGCCGGCGGCGCGGGGTTCTGTCTTTGAAAGGACACCACCATGGCAAAGCAGCTTGCGTTTGATGACGCTGCCCGCCGGGCCCTCGAGGCCGGCATCGATAAGCTCGCCAACACCGTCAAGGTGACGCTCGGCCCCCGCGGCCGCAACGTCGTCCTGGACAAGAAGTGGGGCGCGCCCACCATCACGAACGATGGCGTGACCATCGCCCGCGAAGTGGAACTGGACGATCCTTACGAGAACCTTGGCGCCCAGCTGGCCAAGGAAGTTGCCACCAAGACCAACGATGTTGCCGGTGACGGCACCACTACCGCAACGGTTCTGGCCCAGGCACTGGTCAAGGAAGGCCTGCGCAACGTTGCCGCAGGTGCGGCTCCCGGCCAGATCAAGCGCGGCATCGAGGTTTCCGTGGAAGCCGTCGCCGCCCGCCTGCTGGAGAACGCCCGTCCGGTTGAGGGCACCCAGGTTGCCAGTGTGGCTGCCATCTCCGCACAGAGCGAAGAAATTGGCGAGCTCCTTGCCGAAGCCTTCGGCAAGGTGGGCAAGGATGGTGTGATCACCATCGAGGAATCCTCCACCACCCAGACCGAACTGGTCCTGACCGAAGGCATGCAGTTCGACAAGGGCTACCTGTCCCCGTACTTCATCACGGACGCGGACCGCCAGGAAGCCGTCCTCGAGGACGCCCTCATCCTGATCAACCAGGGCAAGATCTCCTCGCTGCAGGAGTTCCTGCCGCTGCTGGAGAAGGCGCTGCAGTCGTCCAAGCCGCTGTTCATCATTGCCGAAGACGTTGACGGCGAGGCACTCTCCACGCTGATCGTCAACCGCATCCGCGGCACCCTGAACGTGGTTGCCGTCAAGGCCCCGGGCTTCGGCGACCGCCGCAAGGCCATGCTTCAGGACATCGCCACCCTCACCGGTGCTCAGGTTGTCTCCCCGGAGCTTGGCCTCAGCCTGGACACCGTGGGCCTCGAGGTGCTGGGTACTGCCCGCCGCATCACGGTCACCAAGGACAACACCACCATCGTGGACGGCGCAGGTTCTGCCGAGGACGTGTCCGCACGCGTCGCGCAGCTGCGTGCCGAGCTGGCCCGCACCGACTCCGACTGGGACCGCGAAAAGCTCCAGGAGCGCCTGGCCAAGCTGGCCGGCGGCATCGGTGTCATCAAGGTCGGCGCTGCCACCGAGGTTGAACTGAAGGAAAAGAAGCACCGCATCGAGGACGCCGTGTCCTCCACCCGCGCTGCCCTCGAAGAAGGCATTGTCTCCGGTGGCGGTTCAGCCCTGATCCACGCCCTGAAGGCACTGGATGAGGACCCTGCCGTGCAGGCACTCGAAGGCGACGCGGCTGCTGCCGTGGGCATCGTCCGGCGTGCACTGACCCAGCCGCTGCGCTGGATCGCGCAGAACGCCGGCTTCGACGGCTACGTCATCGTGGCCAAGGTCGGCGAACTGGAAGCCAACCACGGCTTCAACGCCAAGTCCGGTGAGTACGAGGACCTGATCGCCGCAGGCGTGATCGACCCCGTCAAGGTGACCCGCGCGGCTCTCCGCAACGCGGCTTCCATCGCCGCCCTGGTCCTCACCACCGAGACCCTGGTGGTGGAGAAGCCGGCTGAGGAAGACGAGCACGCAGGCCACAGCCACTAAAGCAAGGCCATACAACAAAAAACCGGTCCGGCATTTGCCGGGCCGGTTTTTTGTCTGCCGCTGCTCTTGCCATGCCCGTGGCAGACTGGTGCCATGCTGCTCGATGAGCTCGTGAAAACCACTGACGCGGTCTCATCCACACGCTCCCGGCTCGCCAAGGTCGAGGCGCTCGCAGAGCTGCTGCGCCGGCTTGAACCTGCCGAAATCGCCACCGCCGTCGGCATGCTCACGGCACGGCCGCGGCAGGGACGGGTGGGCGTGGGCTGGCGCGGAATGTCGGCCGCCCGGGGAACGCCTGCGGCGGTGCCGGGCCTGACTATCGCCGACGTCGACGCCGCGTTGGACCGCCTCCTCGGCACGGCCGGAACCGGGTCCGCCGCGGAGCGTATCGCCACCCTTCGGGCCCTCATGTCCGCCGCGACGGAACGGGAGCAGGCCTTCATTGCCGGCGTCCTCCTCGGTGAGCTGCGCACCGGCGCCTTGGAAGGCGTGCTGACCGACGCCGTCGCCCGGGGCCGCCCGGCGGCCCGTTGAAGCGGTGCGCCGCGCCGCGATGCTTTCCGGCGACCTGGGCGGCACCGCGCGGCTGGCGCTTACCGGAACGGAGGCCGAGCTCGACGCGGTGGGCCTCGTCGTCGGCCGCCCGGTGCAGCCCATGCTCGCCGCAACGGCATCCACCGTCCGGGCTGCGCTGGAGACCACGGGGGAGGCGTCGGTGGAGTTCAAGCTCGACGGCGCCCGCATCCAGGTTCACAGGTCCGGCGACGACGTACGCATCTACACGCGCACCCTGGCGGAGGTGACGCACCGGCTGCCTGAGGTGGCGGACCTGGTACGGGGACTGCCGGTGCGCGACGTGATCCTCGACGGGGAAACCCTGGCGCTGGGGGAGGACGGTGCACCGCGGCCCTTCCAGGAGACCATGTCGCGGTTCGGAGCGGACACGGCGCGCGCCACGCTACTGCATCCGTGGTTCTTCGACGTGCTGCACATCGACGGACGCGATCTGTTGGAGGAGCCGCTGGCGGTGCGCCTGGGGGTGCTCGAACGCATCGCGCCCGGCCACCGGATCCCCGGGCAGGTCACAGCCGACCCCGCGGCTGCCGAGAACGTCTCCCGCGAGGCGCTCGCCGCCGGACACGAGGGGGTGGTGGTAAAGGCTGTTGGCTCCCCCTACGCGGCCGGCCGCCGCGGGTCCAACTGGATCAAGGTCAAACCGGTGCTCACCTACGACCTGGTGGTGCTTGCCTGCGAGTGGGGGTCGGGACGCCGGACAGGATTGCTGTCCAACCTGCACCTCGGAGCCCTCGATCCCGCCGGCGAGTTCGGCGAGCCCGGCGGCTACGTGATGGTGGGGAAGACCTTCAAGGGCCTCACGGACGAACTGCTGCGCTGGCAGACGCAGCGGTTTCAGGAGATCGAGGTGCGGCGGACGGCCAACACGCTTTGGGTGGAGCCGGTCACTGTGGTGGAAATAGCGATCGACGGCGTGCAGCAGTCCACGCGCTACCCTGGCGGCATCGCCCTCCGGTTCGCCCGGGTCAAGCGCTACCGGGACGACAAAACGCCTGCCGAAGCGGACACCATCCAGGCTCTGCGGGCCCTGCTGCGCTCCTGACCGGGCTGCTTGTCGCTGCGCGAAGGTACGGTCCGTTTAGGGGCCGGGAGCCCATTTCGGCTAAACTTGAGGGTTTGTGATGGGCTCCGAAGGGTTATCCGTGTCGAATCTCAGGACCACAGTCGCACCGCACGAAGGTGCCGCGCAGCAACAAAACAACCGAAAACAGGCTTTCCGCCCTGAGGTGCAAGGCCTGCGCGCCCTTGCCGTCCTCATGGTTGTCGCTTACCACGTGTGGCTGGGCCGGGTTTCCGGCGGAGTGGATGTTTTCCTGCTGATCTCGGCGTTCCTGCTGACGCTTTCATTTGTCCGGAAGGCCGAGTCCGGCCGCCCGTTCCGGCTCGCCGCCCACTGGCTGCACCTGTTCAAACGGCTGCTGCCCGCCGCCGTCGTGGTCATCCTTGGCGTACTGGCCGGAACCTGGCTGTTCCTGCCGCAGAGCCGCTGGCCGGAGGTCCTGGACCAGGCGTGGGCATCCCTGCTGTACCGCCAGAACTGGCTGCTGGCCGATACTGCCGTGGACTACTACGCGCAGGACCACGCCGGTGCCAGCCCGCTGCAGCACTTCTGGTCCCTGTCGATCCAGGGCCAGGTCTTCATCCTGTGGCCGCTCATCCTTGCCGGCTGCGCCGCCCTCCTGCCGTTGGTCCGTCGCCTTCCCGGCCGCGTGCCCGAAGCCCGGCTTGCCGTTTCCCGCCTGACGTACAGGGGGCTGCTGGCGATCGTGTTCGGGACCGTTTTTGCCGTCTCGCTCGCCTATTCCGTGGAACAGACGGCCACCAACCAGGCCTACGCCTACTTCGATACCAGAACGCGCCTGTGGGAATTCGCCCTGGGTTCGCTGCTGGCTTTGTCGCTGCCTTACCTGAAGCCCGGAGAGGCCGTCCGCGTCCTGCTGGGCTGGGCAGGCATCGCCGCGATGGTCGCGTGCGGCCTCCTTCTTACTGTGGACCGCTCCTTCCCGGGGTTTGTAGCCCTGTGGCCCACCCTCGCCGCCGCGGCCGTGATCGTGGCCGGCCAAAGCGGCAGCCGCTTCGGCGTGGACCGGATCCTCAGCAGCCGGCCGCTGGTGGCGCTGGGTGACAACTCCTACGCGCTCTACCTCTGGCATTGGCCCATCCTGGTCCTTTCGCTCGCCGCCACGGGAGTGCAGGACCCCAACCTTTCGCAGGGACTGTGGATTGTGGGCGCATCGATTGCGCTGGCGGTGCTGACGACGCGCTTCGTGGAGAAACCCCTTCGTGACTGGCACTGGCCGCAGCGGCGCACCTGGCGGAACGCCGTCGTCGTGGTTGCCTGCGGCGCCCTCCTGGCCGGCCCCGTGGCGGTCTGGCAGACCACGCTCAGCGCCGAGGAAAGCGCGACGGCGGCCCAGCCCAAGGAGCTCACGCCGGGTGCCGCGGCACTCAGCCCCGAAAACGCCGGGCAGCCCGTTCCCGAAGCGCGGACCATCCCGGGTCCCACCGCCCTCGATGACGACTGGGCGGGCATCAGCGATCCCTGCGTGGACGCGAACGCCACCGACGATCCCATCCTCGAGGGCTGCCGGCAGCAGCTGCCGGAGGGCAACGTGACCAAGCGCATTGTTGTTCTGGGAGACTCCCACTCCCAGCAGTACCTGGCCGCGCTGGAGCCCTTGGCGGCCGAACGCGGCTGGGAGCTGGTCACCCTCCTGATGCCGGCCTGCCGCTTCGGTGCGGAATCGGAGGCGCGCAATGCCGAATGCAACGCCTACAACAGTGCCGCTTCCGCGTATGTCCTGGAGCACCGGCCCGACGCCGTCTTCACCGTCGCCTCGCTGACGCACGAGGTGGCGCCGTATGAAACGGAAGTTCCAGGTTACCTGGAGGGGATACAGCCGTTCGCGGACGCGGGAATCGAGATCATCGGCATCCGCGACAACCCGCGGTTCACCTTCAACATGCCCGAGTGCGCCCAGCGCAGCGGCGCCGGAGCAGCGGAGTGCAATCCGCCGCTGGGCGAATCCCTGGTTCAGCCCTCGCCGCTGGAGAACTACCGCGGCAAGGTGAAGGGTTTGCACCTGATGGACATGAGCGACTTCATCTGCGCCGACGGTGTGTGCCCGGCGGTGGTGGGAAACATCTACGTCTACAAGGACGACAACCACCTGAGCCGGACCTACGTGGAAAGCATGGCACCCATGTTCAAGGAACGCCTGCTCGCCGCCACCGGCTGGAAGTAGCCGGAGCCGCCAACGTGCGGCCCGATCCCGGGCAGCTTCGTGGAGTTGCTCACATCAGCTGCGCGGAATAGGGGGATCGGCGCCAAGGTTCTAATATTTACTCAACACTTCCTGCCCCGGACCTGTACGTTGGCCGGGGCGGTGCCGACGTTCTGCACAGGCCAGTCCCGTAATGACGGGCTGGTCATCAGCTGCAACCCCTACCCGCCAGCAACCAAGGTAAGAGGCGCACTCATGACCGAGCCCGAACACAATCCATTTGGCTTCATCGGCCTGACCTACGACGACGTCCTGCTCCTTCCCGGCCACACGGACGTCATCCCGTCCGACGCCGACACCTCCTCGCGGATTTCCAAGCGCATCACGGTCCAGACCCCGTTGCTCTCGGCAGCGATGGACACCGTCACCGAATCGCGGATGGCAATCGCCATGGCCCGCCAGGGCGGCCTGGGCGTGGTCCACCGCAACCTGTCCATCGCAGACCAGGCGGACCAGGTGGACCGGGTCAAGCGCAGCGAATCCGGCATGATCACCAATCCCCTGACCATCCGTCCCGAGGCCACGCTCCGGGAACTGGATGACCTGTGCGCGCAGTACCGCGTCTCCGGTCTGCCCGTGGTGGACCAGGACAACCGCCTGCTGGGCATCGTCACCAACCGCGACACGCGGTTCGTTCCGGAATCGGATTTCCCGCTGCGGCTGGTCAGCGACGTCATGACCAAGATGCCGCTGGTCACCGGCCACGTTGGCATCAGCCGCGAAGAGGCCTCGCACAAGCTGGCCACCAACAAGATCGAGAAGCTGCCCCTGGTGGATGACCAGGGGCGCCTCAAGGGCCTGATTACCACCAAGGACTTCACCAAGGCGGAGCAGTACCCGCTGGCCACCAAGGATGATGAGGGCCGCCTTCGCGTGGGCGCCGCCATCGGCTTCTTCGGGGACGGCTGGGAGCGCGCCATGGCTCTGGTGGACGCCGGCGTGGATGCACTGTTCGTGGACACTGCCAACGGCCACTCCCAGGGCGTGCTTGACATGATCCGCCGCCTCAAGTCTGATCCCGTGGCGGCCCACGTGGACGTCATCGGCGGCCAGGCGGCCACCCGCGAAGGCGCCCAGGCGCTGATTGACGCCGGTGCGGACGGCATCAAGGTGGGCGTCGGCCCGGGCTCCATCTGCACAACCCGCGTGGTGGCCGGCGTCGGAGTTCCGCAGATCACCGCCATCTATGAGTCCGCCAAGGCAGCGATTCCTGCCGGGGTTCCCCTGATTGCCGACGGCGGCCTGCAGTACTCGGGCGACATCGGCAAGGCGCTGGTTGCCGGAGCCGACACCGTCATGCTGGGCTCCCTCCTGGCCGGCTGCGACGAGTCCCCGGGCGAGCTGATCTTCGTCAACGGCAAGCAGTTCAAGTCCTACCGCGGCATGGGGTCGCTCGGTGCCATGCAGTCCCGCGGCAAGAACACGTCCTACTCCAAGGACCGCTACTTCCAGGCTGACGTTTCCGGCGATGACAAGCTGATCCCCGAAGGTATCGAAGGCCGTGTCGCGTACCGCGGACCGCTGGCTTCCGTGGCGTACCAGCTGGTGGGCGGCCTGCGCCAGACCATGTTCTACACCGGTGCACCCACCGTGGCTGAGCTCAAAGCGCGCGGCAAGTTCGTCCGCATCACTCCGGCCGGGCTGAAGGAATCGCACCCGCACGATATCCAGATGACGGTGGAGGCGCCGAACTACGGTTCGCGCTGATCCTCCCCGGGACGCCGAATAAGGGGGCCCGCCCTCGCTGGACTCCAGCCATGGCGGGCCCCTTCGGCATGGTCAAGTAAAGTGGTCACGTGACTTACGAGATCGAGATCGGCCGTGGCAAGCGTGGGCGTCGTGCCTACTCCCTGGATGACATTGCAATCGTCCCCAACCGTCGCACCCGCGACCCTAAGGACGTCTCCGTCTCCTGGCAGATCGATGCATACCAGTTCGACATGCCGGTGATCGGCGCCCCGATGGACTCTGCGATGTCGCCGCAGACCGCCATCGCCCTCGGCCGCCTGGGCGGCCTGGGCGTGCTGGACCTGGAAGGCCTCTGGACCCGCTACGAGGACCCGCAGCCGGTCCTTGACGAAATCGCGCAGCTGGAGGACGAGACCAACAGCCCCGCCGTGACCCGCCGGATGCAGGAGCTCTACAAGGCGCCCATCCAGCCTGAACTGATCACCTCGCGCCTAGCGGAAATGCGCGACGCCGGCGTGACGGTCGCTGGTTCGCTCACCCCCCAGCGCACCCAGGAGCACTACAAGACCGTGGTCGCCGCCGGCGTCGACATCTTTGTCATCCGCGGCACCACCGTCTCCGCCGAGCACGTTTCCAAGGACCACGAGCCGCTGAACCTCAAGCAGTTCATTTACGAACTCGATGTTCCCGTCATCGTAGGCGGCGCGGCCGGCTACACCCCTGCACTGCACCTGATGCGTACCGGTGCTGCCGGCGTCCTGGTCGGCTTCGGCGGCGGCGCCACCACCACCACCCGCCGCGCCCTGGGCATCCACTCACCGATGGCCTCGGCCATCTCGGACGTCGCCGCGGCCCGCCGCGACTACATGGATGAGTCCGGCGGGCGCTACGTCCACGTCATTGCCGACGGCGGCATGGGCACCTCGGGCGACATCGTCAAAGCCATCGCCATGGGCGCGGACGCGGTCATGCTCGGCAGTGCCCTGGCCCGCGCGGAGGAAGCGCCCGGCAGGGGCCGGCACTGGGGGCAGGAAGCCCACCACCTCGAGCTTCCCCGCGGAGACCGTGCCAACGTGGGAACTGTTGGGCCGCTGGAGGAAGTCCTGTTCGGGCCGGGACACCACACCGACGGCACCTCCAACCTCATTGGCGCTCTGCGCCGCTCCATGGCGACCACCGGCTACTCGGACCTGAAGGAATTCCAGCGGGTCGACGTCGTGGTTTCCCCATATCAGGGCAACTGACGCACCGGAGGCCCCAAGCGCCCCGTAAGCAAGTAGTGTGGGTTTACTACCGGCACTAGGGGTACTGGAGGCATTCCATGCAGACTGTCCGCGGAAACGGGGGGATCCTGGGTCCCCAAGCCAGGGAAGCTGCCATCCAGCGGCTGCGCGGGACGGCGCAGCCCGGCAGGGAACTGGACATCCTCATCGTCGGCGGGGGCATCGTGGGCACGGGGGCTGCGCTGGACGCCGTCACCCGCGGCCTCAGCGTGGGAATCGTCGAAGCGAACGACTGGGCCGCTGGCACCTCCTCGCGTTCCTCCAAGCTAATCCACGGCGGCCTGCGCTACCTGGAAATGCTGGACTTCGCGCTGGTCAAGGAAGCACTCCAGGAACGGGGACTGCTGCTCTCCGATCTGGCCCCGCACCTGGCCCGGCCGGTTCCTTTCCTGTACCCGCTGACCAAGCCGTTCATTGAACGGCCCTACGTCGGCGCCGGCATCGCCCTATATGACGCCATGTCCGTCTCCAGCGGCCACAGCAGGGGAGTGCCCTTCCACAAGCACCTGACCAGGCGCGGGACGCTGCGGGCTGCGCCCAGCCTCAAGGATGACGCCTTCGTAGGGTCCATCCGGTACTACGACGGCCAGGTGGACGACGCCAAGTACGTGGCCAACCTGGTCCGGACGGCCGCGCACTACGGTGCACACGCTGTCAACCAGATGGCCGTGGTGGACTTCCTGCGCGAGGGGGAGCGGGTGGTGGGTGCCAAGGTGGCCAACCACGAGGACGGCACACAGTTCAACATTCGGGCGAAGCAGGTCATCAACGCCACCGGTGTGTGGACCGACGAAACCCAGGCGATGGTCACCGAACGCGGCCAGTTGAAAGTGCGCGCGTCCAAGGGCATCCATCTGGTGGTGCCGCGGGACCGGTTCCAGTCCACCGTGGGACTGATCCTGCGCACGGAGAAGTCGGTGCTGTTCGTGATCCCGTGGGGCAGGCACTGGATCATCGGCACCACGGATACGGACTGGGACCTGGACAAGGCGCATCCGGCCGCGTCCAGCAAGGACATCGACTACATCCTGGAGCACGTAAACCGGGTGCTGAAGCGCCCCCTCACGCGCGAGGATGTCGAAGGCGTCTACGCCGGCCTCCGGCCCCTGCTGGCCGGGGAGAACGATTCCACCGCCAAGCTCTCCCGCGAACATGTGGTGGCCCACCCCGTTCCCGGCCTGGTGGTGGTTGCCGGCGGAAAATGGACCACCTACCGTGTGATGGCGCGGGATGCGGTGGACGAGGCCACCAGGACCCTGGACGAGCGCGTGCCGCCCAGCTGTACCGAAACCATTCCGCTGCTGGGCGCCAGCGGATTCCGCGCGGCCTGGAACCGCCGGAACCGCACAGCCGCGGAATCGGGCGTCCACGTGGCCCGGATCGAACACCTGCTCAACCGGTACGGCTCACTGACGCCCGAGGTCCTTGCCCTGATCGAGGAAAATCCTGGGCTGGCGGAGCCGCTGCCCGGCGCGGACGACTACCTGCAGGCGGAAGCGGTCTACGCGGCCACGCATGAAGGGGCCCGCCACATCCAGGACGTCCTGACGCGGCGCACCAGGATATCCATCGAAGCGTGGGACCGCGGCGTCTCCGCGGCGCCGGTTGTCGCTAAGCTTATGGGTGACGTCCTGGGCTGGAGCGAGGCACAGCGCGAGAACGAAGTCCGGCATTACATTGCCCGCGTGGAGGCCGAGCGCCTGAGCCAGCAGCAGCCTGACGACGAATCCGCGGATGCTGCCCGCCTGGGCGTGGAAGACATCGTCCCGCTTCGCTGAGGGGCCGGCCGCACCAGCATTGCCGACTGAAGGGATACGCCTTGGCGGAACCACTTGACCGCTATGATGCCCACCTCACCACGCCTGAGATGGTCATCCTGGAGCTGGACGCAACCGACAAAGGTGACGCCGCAGCCCAGTTGGCCCAGCGCCTGTTTGCCGCCGGACGGGTCTCGGACCTGGACGGGTTCCTCCGCCACGTCAATGCGCGGGAGCACCAGCTGGCCACCGGACTGCCCGGCGGCATCGGGCTGCCGCATGCCCGCAGCGAGTTCGTCTCGCAGACCTCCATCGCGGTAGGCATCACCAAGTATGGCCGCGCCCTTGACTTCGGCGCCGCGGACGGGCCCGCCACAGTGGTGCTTCTGATTGCCACCCCGGCCAGCTCCTTCTCGGACCATCTGGAGGTGCTGGCCACGCTGGCCCGCTCCCTCTCGAAGGAGTCCTTCCGCGAATCACTGCGCCGCGCCTATGACGCTGAGGTCATCGCCGAACTGATCAATTCCAGCCTGGTGTTCTTCGATCACTGACGCTGCCCCAACTCCCGCCCGTTTAGTTGTTCTACAGGAGAACGAAGTACGGTTAAGGGGTGTGGAAAACAGCTCTTAAACCCCGATGGATCGCGGGCTTCGTCTTCGCCATCGCCATCTCCGGGGTGTTTGTGCTGCTCAGCCAATGGCAGTTCGGCCGCTCCACGCAACCCGAGGCAACGGGCAACCCCGCAACCGAGCAGGTCCGGGCGCTTACCGACACCATCAGGCCTGGTGAGTTCTTTCCGGGCAGCCAGGCGGACCAAATGGTCAGCGCCCGCGGAATGTACGACCCCAACCGCCAGGTCCTGGTCCCGGACCGCCTCAAGGACGGGAAAACCGGGTTCTGGGTGGTTTCCGCTTTTGTGGTCGACGGCGCTCCCCGGCTCAGCGGCACGGCCGCCTCTACCGGCACCTGGATCCCGGTGGCCCGCGGATGGGTGGCCGGGCCCGGTGACGCGGCAGCACCGCCGTCGGGCGTTATTGAACTGACCGGACGGCTGCTGCCGTCCGAGGCACCGGTGGCCGGAGTAGCCCCGCGGCATGGCGAGGCGACGGCGGTATCCGTGGCTGAGCTGATCAACTATTGGGAAGTCAGCAGCTACCCGGGCTTCATCGCCGCCACGGCCGAAGTGGCCGGGGGCGCGGACGTCAGCCCCGCCGCCGTCAAGGGCCCGATGCTTCCGTTGGAGGTCGGTCCCCAGCCGCCGGCGCAGAAGATCAACTGGCTCAACCTGTTTTACTCGCTCGAATGGGTGGTGTTCGCCGGCTTCGCCCTTTTTATTTGGTGGCGCCTGGTCAAGGACGACCACCAGCGGGACCTCGAGAATGCCCTGGACGAAGCGGACGCAGGGCCGCCGGCCACCCCTGACCAACCACAGCAAAAGGTAGAGCAATGATCGATCCCAAACCGGCCACCCCCGCCCAGGACGCAGCCACCGCGACCGGCCGCAAGAAGCGCTTCGGCGGCACTGAAGCGCAAATTCGCTCGGCGCTGGGGTTCTACAAGGTATTGGCTTACCTCACCGGCGGCATGCTGCTGCTCCTGTGCGCAGAACTGGTGGCCCGCTACGGATTCGGCCAGTACCTCTTCGCCGGCGGAACCAACGCGGTGACCGGCGAACCGTTCGGCTTCGGTTTCGCGGACGCCGAGCCCAAGGGAGTGGTTGGCGGGGTCAACCTGTCCGTCGCGGTGCTCATCGTGCATGGCTGGATGTACGTGGTGTACCTGATGTCCAATTTCCGGCTGTGGGCACTGATGCGCTGGCCGTTCCTCAAACTGATCCTGCTGGCACTTGGCGGCGTGGTGCCGTTCCTGTCCTTTATCGTCGAAAAGAAGTTCCACGCCGAAGTTGAGGCGGAACTGGCGGCCAATCCGCAGGCGCCCCGGCGGTACTGACCGGGCGTTCCCTGCGTCACAGCCGGGCCCCTCGAGGTGCGCGGGCGTCACGGCGGCCAGTACCCTAGTACGGTGACTACTCCCACTGCATCCCAGACTTCCCAGAAGCCGGTGCTGGTTGTTGACTACGGTGCCCAGTACGCGCAGCTGATTGCCCGCCGCGTCCGGGAAGCGAATGTGTATTCGGAAGTGGTTCCGCATACCTACACCACCGAGCAGCTCCTGGCCAAGAATCCTGCCGCAATTATCCTCTCCGGCGGACCTTCCAGCGTCTATGCCGACGGCGCCCCCTCCGTGGGTGCGGACCTCTTCGAGGCCGGCATCCCGGTCTTTGGCATCTGCTACGGGTTCCAGGCGATGGCCAACGCGCTCGGCGGCAAGGTGGACAAGACCGGACTGCGGGAATACGGGTCCACCCAGACCACCATCCTGGGCGAGAGCCGTTCCGTGCTGGAGGGTATGCCCCAGCACCAGAACACCTGGATGAGCCACGGCGACTCGGTCCATGAGGCCCCCGAAGGCTTCGAAGTCCTGGCCACAACGGCTGGTGCCGAAGTGGCCGCATTCGCCAACGAGGAAAAGTGCCTGTACGGCGTGCAGTGGCACCCCGAGGTCAAGCACTCCGCTTACGGCCAGCAGGTGCTCGAAAACTTCCTGTTCAAGGGTGCCAAGCTGGAGCCCAACTGGACTACCGGCAACATCCTTGAGGAGCAGGTGGAACGCATCCGCCGGCAGGTAGGGGACGCCCGGGTCATCTGCGGCCTTTCCGGCGGCGTGGACTCCGCGGTGGCTGCAGCCCTGGTGCAGCGCGCCGTCGGCGACCAGCTCACCTGCGTCTTCGTTGACCACGGGCTGCTGCGTGAAGGCGAAGCGGAGCAGGTGGAGCGCGACTTCGTGGCCGCCACCGGCGTCAAGCTGTACGTCGCCAACGAACAGGAACGCTTCCTGTCCGCGCTGGCCGGCGTGAGCGACCCCGAGACCAAGCGCAAGATCATCGGCCGGGAATTCATCCGCGCCTTCGAAGAGGCTGAACTGGCGATCATCTCCGAGGCCGCTGCGCACGGCGAAAAGATTAAGTTCCTGGTCCAGGGCACCCTGTACCCGGACGTCGTCGAGTCCGGCGGCGGCGAAGGTGCGGCCAACATCAAGAGCCACCACAACGTGGGCGGCCTCCCGGAGGACCTCCAGTTCGAGCTCGTTGAGCCGCTGCGTGCCCTCTTCAAGGATGAGGTCCGCGCCGTGGGCGCGCAGCTCGGACTGCCACAGGAAATCGTGGGCCGCCAGCCGTTCCCCGGCCCGGGGCTGGGCATCCGAATCGTTGGCGAGGTCAACAAGGAACGCCTGGACCTGCTCCGCAAGGCAGACGCCATTGCGCGCGCCGAACTGACCGCTTCCGGCCTGGACCACGACGTCTGGCAGATGCCGGTGGTCCTGCTGGCAGACGTCCGCAGCGTGGGTGTCATGGGCGACGGGCGCACCTACGGCCACCCCATCGTGCTCCGCCCGGTGTCCTCCGAGGACGCGATGACGGCTGACTGGTCCCGCCTCCCGTACGAGCTGCTGGCCCGCATCTCCAGCCGGATCACCAACGAGGTGGAGGGCGTCAACCGCGTGGTGCTGGACGTGACCAGCAAGCCGCCGGGAACCATCGAGTGGGAATAGCACGCTGAGTGGCCGGCCTCCGCTGACGGAGGCCGGCCACTGCTGTTTCCCAGTGAAATCCTCGGCAATTTAGCCTGCCGCAGTGTTGCGGTCTCTCAGTCCGGCGTCATAGCGGCTACGCTCGAATCTATGCCGGTATGGTCCAGGGCGTCAGGTGCAAGCGCAGAAAAGAAGGCAGTAGTGTCAGTTGGTCAAGGCCACCCGGAAGGCTCGGAAGAGCTGCGAAAATGGCTGTCCGGGCTTAAACCCGTAACCGGGGCGGACACCATGCTGCGTTTCACGAAGACGCCCGAAGGGTCCATTGACCTGACCCACGCGCATCCCTCGGGGCTCGCCCAGCTCATGGCCGGGCGCCGGACCCGGCTGTCCACGCTGATCCGCGACCGGGACCAGTACCTGGTGGCAGCCCGCGCGTCCCGGAACATCCGCTCGAAGATCTTTGAGCTGTCCAACGACCGCGGAATCGATGCCGGTTACCTCTCCGCCGGAACGGTCGTGTGGACCTCCGCCGTGGGCGGCAAGCCCCAACGAATCTCCGCACCGGTCATGCTTACGGCCGTCACCCTGACCGTCCGGCCGGGGGAGGACGACTTCGAACTGCAACTGACCGAGCAGGCCCACATCAATCCGGCCCTGGTGCGGCACCTGAAGACCATCCACGGGATTGTGTTCGACGTCAACGCCGTTACCCGCCTGGCCTACAGCACGGCACGCTTTGACCCCCAGCCCGTCCTGGACCGGCTTGCTGCGCTTATCAGGCCCATCCACGGCGCCGAAGCCCAGCACAACCTCCTGGTGTCCACGTTCGCGGACCTCTCCGGTAACCTGGACGACCCCTGGATCAACGATTCCAACCCCATCGTCTCGGCGCTGGCCACCGCTGCCGGCGGCGAGGTTGTGGACGTCCAGGAACCGGATCCTTCCCGTTTCCCCCCACTGGACCAGCGGCACCCCCGGGACGAACTCCTGCTGCTGGACGCCGACCGGGACCAGCAGTACGTGGTTGACGCCGTACGTGCCGGGGATTCGCTGGTGGTCAGCACGCCGCCGGGGACCGGCCAGACCCAGACTGCCATCAACACCATCGGAGCCCTCGTGGATGAGGGGAAGACCGTTCTGGTGGTGGGGGACCGCCGCGCCAGCCTCAATGAAGTGTCCGGACAGCTGGACACCCTGGGCCTGGAATCCATCCTTTTCCAGCTCTCCGGCAACGTGACCCCGCAGCAACTCAAGGCGCAGCTCGTCAGGGCCATCGTACGGAACGAAAAATCCCTTGAACCCCAGCTGGAGAACCTCCACAAGACGCTGACGGAACACCGCCACGCCCTGACGGACCACGTGGCCTCCCTGCACAACGTCCGGCAGCGCTGGGGCTGCTCGCCCTACCAGGCGATGCAATCGCTGGCGGAACTCACCTCCATCCACCCCGCACCCGCCACTACGGTGCGGCTCAAACGGAGCGTGCTGGACAGCATCCGTGATCGGGAAGAGCTGGCCGGCCGGCTCCGCCGGGCTGCCGAGCTGGGCAGTTTCAGCAAAGCCTCCACCACCAGCCCCTGGCACGGAGCCCGGCTGCTCACGCGCAAGGAGACCGAAGAGGCACTGGACCTGGTCCGGTCCCTCGAAAAGAGCCTGCCGGCCCTGCGGGAGCGCATGGAGTCCGTTGCGGAGCACGCCGAGATCCGGCTGGGCAATTCATTTGCCGAGTGGGGTGAGCAGCTGGAGCTGCTGCTTGCCGTCCGCGAGAGCCTGGACAAGTTCACCCCGGACATCTTCGACCGCCCCGTCACGGACCTGATTTCGGCCACGGCGCCCGCCGCCTGGCGCCGTGAGCGCGGGATAGAGCTGACCGCCATGCAGCGCTCCCGTCTGCGCCGTGTGGCAAAGGAATATGTCCGGCCCGGCGTCCACATCGCAGACCTGCACAGCTCCCTGGTCCTGGTCCAGGAGCAGCGCGGACTGTGGGACGGCTATGCCACCACGCAGCGCCATCCGGCGGTTCCGTCCGGCCTCGCTGAGATGAACACCATCTACCGGGCATTGGACCGTGAGCTTGAGCAGTTGGGGGAGGCGCTGCGGCACACTGCCGCCGGCGCAGCACTTGCCTCCGTACCTTATCCGGAACTCATGGACCGGCTGCGGCGGCTTTCCGCCGACGCCGGGACGCTCAAGACCCTGCCCGAGCGGACCCTGCTGGTGGAGCACATGCGCGAGCACGGCCTGGGCGAGCTGCTGGCAGACCTGGCCGAACGCGAAGTGCCGGCCGAATCCGTCGCGGCCGAGCTGGACCTGGCCTGGTGGCAGTCCGCGCTCGAAGCCATGATCAGCGGCGACGACTATCTTGCCATGTCCGACGGCGAGGCGCTCCGCCAGCTCGAAGCGGAGTACCGCCTCGCGGACAACGCCCACATCGCCAGCGGCTCCGCGCGGCTGCGCTGGGACCTCGCCGAGCGCTGGCGGAGCGCCATCGCGGCCCACCCGCGCCAGGCCGCCCTGCTCCGAAGCCTGCTGAAGGACGGCAGGGTGTCCCTGCCCGCCCTTACGGCGCAGGCACCCGAGCTGATCTCCAGCCTGGTGCCGGTCTGGTCCGTCAGTCCCTACCTGATGACAGGCCTGCTCCCGGCCGAACAGCGGTTCGACGCCGTGGTCATCCTCGACGCCGAGGCAACCTCCCTGCAGGCGGTGCTGCCCTCGATCGCCCGCGCCCGCCAGGTCGTTGCCTTCGGGGACGCCCGCATCGCCAGCCCCCGGACCTTCACCGTCGGCGTCGAGCGGCTCGCACCCGGTGAAGCTGCCCACCACCGGGTGCAAAGCGCGTTTACCGCCCTCTCCGAGGTGCTGCCCGTGTGGCGGCTGAACTTCGTGTACCGCGCGGTGGACGAGGACCTGGTCCTGCAGCTCAGCAAGAATTTCTACGACGGCGGCCTCCGCCTCCTGCCCGAAGGGCAGACCGCCACGGGGCTGGACCGCTCCCTGCTGGTCGAGTACCTCGCGGACGGAACAGGGCTGCCCAGCGCCAACGACGAGGGCGTTGAGTCCGTGGCGGCGGAGGTTAACCGCGTAGTCCACCTGGTCTTCGAGCACGCCCGGACCCGCCCCCGGACCTCCCTTGCCGTAGTCACCGCCAGCCTGCGGCATGCGGCGCGGATCGGCGAAGCCATCCGCCTCCAGCTGCCCAACCATCCCGGGCTGTCGGCTTTCTTTGGTGCCGGCCCTGAATCCTTCCGGGTGGTCGACCTGGAACGTGCGCAGGGCCTGGTGCGCGACCACGTCATCTTCTCGCCCGGTTTCGGCCGGACGCCACATGGCCGGGCGCTGCACAGCTTCGGTCCGCTGTCCGCCGAGGGCGGCCGCGAAAAGTTCGCACTGGCCATGACGCGCGCTCGCCGCTCCATGCACGTCCTGACGTGCTTCCGGCCGGAGGATCTGGACCACACCCGGCTGACGCACGGTGCCATGGACCTCTACACGCTCCTGGACCGTGAGATCGCCGGCAACACCGACCTGGGCACCCCGGCCTCGCGCGCCGCCGCCAGTGAACAGGCGCTGGGCGCCGACCCGCTAGTAGCCGACCTGGGTGACCGGCTCCGGGCCCGCGGCGCCCGGGTATGGCACCAGTACGACGGCGCGATCGACGTCGTTGCAGCGGCGGACCCGCTGAGCACCATGGGGCAGGATGAAGCGGAACTTCCCAGGCCGGTTGCCATCGAGTCCGACGGCACGGAGCAGTACCGGACCATGAGCGTACGCGAGCGGAGCCGGCTGCGGCCGCAGCTGCTGGAGCGCCTGGGCTGGCGGTACATGCCGCTGTGGACCATTGAGGTGTTCACCGATCCATCGTCCTGCGCAGACCGGATCGCGGGCTATCTGGGGCTCGAAAGGCTTGCCCTCCCCGGCAGGACGGCGCCTGCCGCCGCGTTCCTTGACGACGACGTGGACCAGGCCTTGAATGGCATTGACCTGCGTGATGCCATCGCCGCCCGGTCGGCGGAATCAGATCCCCGTGCATCATTTGAAGAGGAGGCGGGCAGCGTGAGCCCGGAAGCGAAGAAGGACGGCATGGCAAAGGATGCTGTTGCCAACGATGCGGCTGCCAAGGATGCCGCTGCCAGGGACGGTGTGACCAGGAACTCCGCCACAGGGGATTCCGGGTCCAGGGGTTCGGCTGCCGCACAGCCGGGCCAGGGCAGGGTACTTCCGGACAAGGCCGCCGAGGACGATCCGCGGGCTTGGGGGGACCGCGACGAGGACCACGACGCGTGGCTCAAGGAGCAGCGACCGCCGCACTGGGGCTAGCACGGGTTACTGGCCAACGAGGACGAAGAACAGCTTGCCGCGGGTGGAGGCGCCCGCCAGGCGGGCGGCCTGCTCTGCCCCCGCAGCCACCACCAGCAGTCCCTCCGTCTCGGATGTGCCCAGCCATTGGCCGCCCTCCCCACCCTGGGCAGACGTCCACAGGACCGGCACGCCCTTGGCCAGGACTTCCGGCGGACGCGTTTCCTCAAACCCGCCGGCACCGGTGAGCACCACGTTCACCAGTTGGCCAGGGGAGACCAGACGGACGGAGGAGGGATCTGCCATCCGCAGGGGAACTGCGGCGGAGCCCACCGGCGTGCCGGCCAGGAGCCCCGGACCGACCAACTGGGCGTCGGTGAGGAGCTGTCCCTTCCGCAAGGGGCCCGCGAGCTGCCGGCCCATGGCCTGGTCCCGCTGCCGGAAGAAGCCCTCGGCCACCGTCCCGGGAGGCACCCGGACGTTCGCGAGGTCGGCATCACCCATGGTGGCCCCGGCAGGCAGATCCCTCGTGGCAGCGACGGCGGCCGCCGTGTCCAGCGGCGCGGGCGTCAGTTGATGGACGGCGCTGGCGGCTGCCGCGCATAGAAGCAGCGCCACTGCGAGCCTCCGGTTCCGGTTAACCCAGCCGGTGAGCCGTGCGGGAAGCCTCCTGCGGGATCCATGGCGGAGTGCGGCGGGGTTACCCGGGCTGGTGCCGGGCGGTTGCCGGCTGGTCCGGCTGCGAAGGAAGAAAGCAGGCATAAGCCCACGGTAGGAGCTGCGCCGGCGGAAAACTCAGGACCGGTTTTCGTATGTGGAAAAGCCTGGGGGCGCCCGTCGACGGGAGCGCGCCGGCTGATCAGCTGGCAGCAGCCGCCGGAGCAGGTGCTGCGGGGGCAGCCGAAGGGGTCGCCGCCGGTGCGGACGGCGCGGCTGAAACGGTGCTGCCCTTGGCGTCGCGGGAATCGGTGCGGTAGAAACCGGAGCCCTTGAATACCACACCCACGCTGTTGAACTTCTTGCGCAGGGTTCCCTCGCATTCAGGGCAGGACGTCAAAGTGCTGTCAGAGAACGACTGGACAATGTCGAAGGCATGGCCGCAATCCTTGCAGGCATATGCATACGTTGGCACTGGTGCTCCTCCTCTTGGACAAACGAGAGGTCCCGTGCTGCCGGTCCGCGGAACCGTTTATCGGGTCGCCGCATTAGCAGTCGCAGGGCCTGAGTGCCAATTCTATCATCTGCCGGAGAACGGCTGCGCGACGGGTCAGGCCGCCGGGAGATCCCGGAAACCGCCGGGGGTGAGCACGGCGGGCACGGGTCGGTCGAAGGCCTCGGCCGGTATGATCCCGGCGGGCAGCAGTTCCTCGTCGTAGATCACGGCCGCCAGCGGGATTTCCTTGCCGGCCGTGGCCAGGTGGCCCAGAAACTTGTCGTAATAGCCCCCGCCCTGGCCGATCCTGTTGCCCTCGACGTCCACGGCGGTGGCCGGAATGAACAGGGCAGCGGCCCCGCCGGCGGTTTCCGGCCCGTGCCGTTCGCCCACAGGCTCCAGGATGGGAGCGAAGCGGCTCCGCTCGTATTCGGTACCGGGGCCCCAATACACCCAGGCGAGTTCCCGGCCCGGTTCGCATACGGGCAGCAGGACGCTGTGCCCTGCCCCGTGCAGGGCTTCGATGAGCCGGAGCGTTGGTGGCTCGAACCCCACGCTGAGATAGACGCAGACGGTGCCGGGCGTGTCGCCGGTGACGGACCGCGTCCAGGCCAGGCCGTTTCGGGCCAGCGCCGCGGCGGCCGCTTCCCGTTCCTGCGGTGTGAGGGCTGCCCTGTGCCGCCGGTGGGCCGTCCGGATGGCGTCCTTGGCTGATGTTGAATCCTGGTGCACGTTACTGCCTTCCGTGATCGCCTTGAATGCGCCGGGCATCCACTGTTACTGAATGCTTGACGCTGACGTTAGATTAGTCCGGTGAGTACCAGTAGCCCGAGAGTCCGCAAAGCCGTCATTCCTGCTGCAGGACTGGGTACCCGGTTCCTGCCGGCCACCAAGGCGATGCCCAAGGAGATGCTCCCTGTGGTGGACAAGCCTGCCATCCAGTATGTCGTGGAGGAAGCTGTCAGCGTGGGTCTCCAGGACGTGCTGATGATCACCGGACGCAGCAAGCGGGCGCTGGAGGACCACTTCGACCGTGTCCCGTCCCTGGAGTCGACCTTGTCGGACAAGGGCGACACCCGGAAACTCGAGGCCGTCCAGGCCGCCACCAAGCTCGGCGACATCCACTACGTCCGCCAGGGCGATCCCAATGGCTTGGGACATGCTGTCCTTCGCGCCCGCCAGCACGTGGGTGAAGAGCCGTTTGCCGTCCTGCTCGGTGATGACCTCATCGACGCCAGGGACGAGCTCCTAGGCACGATGATCGACGTCCAGGCCAGGACTGGCGGCTCCGTGGTGGCCCTTATCGAGGTGGAGCCTTCACAGATCAGCGCGTACGGGTGCGCAGACGTCGAGGCGATCGACGGCGAAGGGTACGTCCGGGTCAACCGGCTCGTGGAGAAGCCCTCGCCGGAGGAAGCTCCGTCCAACCTGGCAGTGATCGGCCGTTACGTCCTGCATCCGGAAGTGTTTAACGTCCTGGAAAGGACCGGTCCCGGGCGCGGCGGCGAGATCCAGCTGACGGACGCCCTGCAGGAACTGGCCGCCGGCGACGGTGACGGCTGTGGAGTTTATGGGGTGGTTTTCCGGGGCCGCCGCTACGACACCGGAGACAAGCTGAGCTACCTCAAGGCCTGCGTACAGCTGGCCATCGACAGCGAGGACCTGGGTCCGGGACTGCGCGAATGGCTGCCCGGCTTCACCGCCGGCCTGTCGAAGTAGCGCCGTGCGGCTAAGCCCCATCTGGCCGGTCACACTGGAATGCGGCGACCTCGTGCTGCGGCCCATCCGGTACCGGGACAAAAAGGAATGGACCGAGGTCCGGTCCCGCAATGGCCAATGGCTAGCCCCGTGGGAGGCGTCCAACCCTGACCCGGCCGGCGGCCTGCCGAATTACCGCCAGATGGTCCGGTCCCTCAATGCGCAGGCGGCCCAGGCCACGGCACTCCCTTTTGTGATCACAGAGCGAGTGCCCGGCCGCAGGCATCCCGCCATCGTGGGTCAGTTGACCGTGTCGTCGATCGTATGGGGTTCGGCCATGATGGCCACGCTGGGCTACTGGGTGGACCAGGCGCGTGCCGGCCAGGGGATCGCGCCCACGGCGGTGGCGCTCACCACGGACCATTGCTTCCGGACGCTGGGGCTGCACCGGATGGAGATCAACATCCGGCCGGAAAACGGACCCAGCCTGCGGGTAGTGGAAAAGCTGGGGTTTCGGGATGAGGGCTACCGGCCCCGCTTCCTGCACATCAATGGCGAGTGGGCGGACCACCGGTCCTTCGCGCTCACGGCCGAGGAGGTGCCGGAAGGGCTGCTGAACCGCTGGCTCGCCGCCGGTCCGTCATAAATCCAATGATTTGGTGGCAGAGGGACGACACACCGGCGCGAATGCGAGTGCAGCCGCCGAGATACTCATACGGTTTTGAGTGTGGACTTTCCCCTTAGCAGCTCAGTGATCCTTGTGGTTGCTGTTGCGCTCTGGATTGTGTGGGTCGCGCCATATGTCCTTCGGAACCACCGGCAGCGGCTGCAGCCGGCCGGCGACATGCCGGCGGATGCCCTGGCCGACCGAACCCCGGACCGTCCCGCAGGCCTCGTGTTGAACATTGCAGCCCATCAGGAGAAAGCCATGGACCCCAGGAAGAGCGCAGGAACCGCCAAGGATGCCGCCGCCCCTGCCGGGCGACTGCGCATCCGGTACGGCCGCACGGCGTTGGCCCTGGCCGGACTGCTTTCCCTGGCCACGGCCGTAGTCTCCGGTGTGCTGCTGGCCTTCGGACTGGGTAGTTTCGTGCTCACCATGGCCTGCCTGGCCGTGACAATCCTGTCCGTTCTCATCCTGCGGCGCCTGGCAGTCAGGGACCGCCGGCGCCGGGTAGACACCGCATTCCGGAACGCCATGGCGGCGACTGCCGGCAGCGCCCGCGCCTCCGCGCATGTGCCGCCCAAGCCGGCCGCCGCGCCTGCTCCGGCGGAAAAGCCGGAACGCCCCTTGTTCGACGCCGAAGCCGGCCAGAACGATGTCAAGCCGCTGACCGCCGTCGAACTCCGGGAGGCCGCCCTGGCTGTTGCCCTGGCCGCCGGCGACACCGTCACGCCGGTCCAGCCTGCGGTTCCCGCAGGCACCCCGTGGGAGCCTGTTGAGGTCCCCAAGCCCGTCTATGTGGAAGCCGCCAAAGCGGAGCGTCCGGAGCCTGAACCGCTGGCTCTGCCGGTAGCCCCGAAGGCGGTCGGTAAACCGTCCCTCAAGCAGGGGGCCGCTCCCGCCCAGCCGTCCGGAGCCGTCGAGCCCCGCCAGCTCACCAAGGCGCAGAGCGCGCTGAGCAACCTCGACGACGTCCTGCAGCGCCGCCGCGCCTGACACCGGACGTGGCGGTTGGCATTAGGCCGCGAAAATTTGTAGCCTAAGGTCACCGGTTCAACCGGCCGGGGGCTATAGCTCAGTTGGTAGAGCGCTTCGTTCGCATCGAAGAGGTCAGGAGTTCGAATCTCCTTAGCTCCACAATTTGTAAGCCTTTGTCAGGCGTTGTGATACTCGTGTGCGTACACGCTCATGCCGGGCCTGGCCTCGGCGGAGGCGTCCTAGACGAAGGAAGCTCAGCCGGGAGGGATCGGCTGACCCTCCAGCCACACGGGGTCAACAAACTTTGAGTGTGAGCGGAGCGGACTACCGCCCTGCCCTGCTGCCGTGGGTGGAAGTCAGAGCGCTTGTGAGAGTCAGCTATGTGTTGCCTCCCTGTAGGGATTTACTCTGGCCGGTGGCATTTATGAGTCATAAAATTCTTCCTACATTTGGATCAAGCCTTGGGATGCCGGCGCCGCGCATCTTGCTCGTCCGCCTCTTCGCCACTCCCTGGAACAGGCTCGCAGTGGTTCGGGTTCCGGTTGATGTGGCCAGACCCCGCCCCGTCTATGGGGGCCAGGGTGAAGTGAAGCTCAACGAAAAGCAGGGGAACCCACCATGAAAAGAAGTGCATTGCTTTGCTGTGCGGCCCTCGGGGCAATAAGCGTCGCACCTGCGGCCGCGGCCGCCGAACCCGTCACCTTGGTCGTGGACGACGACGGCGGACAATGCGGTCCAGAGGCCTACAGGACAATCGGCGCGGCGGTTACGGCAGCAAAGAACGGCGATACTGTGAAGGTCTGCCCGGGCAGCTATGCAGAGCGCGTGACCATCACCAAAAAGATCACCATCCAGGGGCCGGTTGAGGCGGTGAAGGGGCTGGACTGCTTCCTGCCCGACGAAGCGCAGTTCACCGGACTGCTGGACCCGGCACGCTTTGCGATCCTCTCGCCTCCGGGTGCCCCGGAGGAGGTTGCCGATTCAATCCTGAGCCTGCAGGCCAACAGCATCGAGCTGTCCGGCCTCGTGGTGCAGGAACAAAACAACAGTCAGGCGACGGTAGTTGACAACCCCGCAAGGCCTTTCCCATTGTCGCCCTCAACACTGGCCTTGCATGAGGCGGCCATTGAGACGGACAACCTCCACTCCGGCTTCAACATCCACGACAACCTGATACGGAACAATTATCTCGGCGTTGAGCTCGGCTCCACCGGCATCTACACAACCGAGCTGGGTACGACGGATGGCCGCGCATCCATCTTCGCCAACAACTGCCTTCGGAACAACTACTTCGGTGTCGCGAACCAGCGCTACGTGATGAGGGATGTGAGCATCACCGGCAACAAGTCCTATGGCCAGGACGACAAGGTATACGAGATTGGCTGGAGCTACGCTGGCGCTGAAAGCGTCACGATCAGGGACAATGACTCGAGGCGGGATCGGTTCTTCGTTGGTGTCGAGAACACGAACAACGTCACCATCGGGGGAGTGAAGCAACCCGACGGCACCTTCATCGGTGGCAACAGAGTGAACCAGGATCCAGGGTTGGACCCGGCGGTGAGATTCCCGGAACAGGTCCCCGGGCAACCGGTGATAACTTCAAGGGGCGTCGAGGTATACGGCAGGAATCAGGGCTTGAGCATTCTCGGCAATAGCATCAGCCATCTCACCGGGGCCAACGTCGCGTTCCTTGCACCTCGGACCGTGGCCCCCGCTGACACCGCCAGCGGCGTGCTCGTCGAAGGCAACGCTCTCACGATGACCACAGCGGGCCTGTCAATGACCCCCGCTGCACGCGCAAGGGAAACCCGGATCCTCGGCAACGACCTCAGCTGGAACGATGTTGGTCTGTTCATGGCGGCCAACAACAACGCCAACATCGTGACGGGAAACATTGCAAACAACAACAAGGGTACGGACCTGAACGAAGGCGACGGCATCTCGGTGCGCGGATCGAACAACACGTTTGAATCAAACACCATGCTCGACAATGGACGGCTGGACGCGCGCGACGAGGGGACGTTGAACACTTGGGCGAAGAACATATGTGTGAACGCCAACCCGCCGGGCATCTGCCCTGTGGCGGCGGAATAGGGCCGCAGCAGGGGGTTCAGTCCACGGGGCCGCTATCGCCGGACCCGTCTACTCCAGTTCTCCGCAGAAGGCGGGGCCAATCAGCTCTTCGCTGTAGACCTCGTGTTGGCCGGTCATGCTTATCACTTCCAGCTCGGTCCGGTCGGCGTAAATGATCCTGCCGACCTCCTGGACTGTCACGCCATCGCCCGGTTCATTTACCAGATAGCGGAAGCCCACGATGGCAAGTTGTCCGTTCGATGCATCCCACGTTTGCAGGAAGTTGCCCCTGACGACGATGGACTCCTGCGATGTCAGGTTCACCCAGGTGTCTGCCGGCGCCGATACGAATTGTTGGACCCGGGTGACATTTCCCTCGCTGTCGGTGAAGCGCGTGTAGCGCGTGGACGCTGTCCCGCTGATGGCCACATCGAAGGGTCCGCAGTCAACCGTAAACGAGTATGACTCCTCGAACGGGCCGAACTGTTCAGGTGCGGCCGCGGCGCCCGGGGCCGCCGAAGCCAGCACCATGACGGCAGCGGCAGCTGGTGCCAGGAAACGTAGGAGTGTCATGCGAATGCCTTCCGTAGTGGGTGAGGGGCGTCGGGTGGAAAGGCGCTCGTGCGTGAATGGTGCTCCCGCCAGAGCTTCAGGTCAAGAGCCAGTGGAAGCGCGTGTGGTCGGACCGGACCAGCCACAGAGACTGCCCACGTCAGGGCGGCGAAGCTCGGGCGGATCCCGGACGGTGGCTGTCAAACCACCCATCAGCAGGTGGAACCAACCTCCTGGCTGAGCACAGCTAGGACCCGGAGATTCCTTCCACGGCGAGGCGTTCGTGCGATTCCGTCCGCGGAAGCCCGGAAAGCATGCCGCCAATCCGCAGCAGTGCCTCCCTCACCTCCGGATCGGTCGCGGACCCGGCTGCTTCGGACCATTCGGGTACTTCGCGCACCGCGAGGAACAGTGCGGCATCCACGGCCGCCAGTTCCTCCAGCAGGTCCGCGAAACGCTGCCACGCCGCGGCCGGGGCTCGGCCGGCCGTGCCAGTGCCCGGCGGCGGGACGTCGTCAACCACCCACAAGCTGTGCCCTGCTGCCAGCACGGTGAACACGCCGGCCGGGACATCCGCGGCGCACAGTTCACCGAAACCGATCCACAGGAAGCCGGGCACGCAGGCCTTTGCATCGAAGATGCGTCCGCCCGCCGCCACAGGCCGGCGCTGGGCGGACGACGGCGGGAACAGGCCGCAGGTTCCCAGCTGGCGCGGGGTGCCGGGCACGATGATCCGTCCCCGGCTGAGTGCCCGGAGCGCCACTCCTACAGCCAGCCTTTTCTCTTGAAGATGCCGTACATCGCAACTGCCGTGGCCAGCATCAGCCCCAGGGACATGGGATAACCCCAGGGCCAGTGGAGCTCGGGCATGTGATCGAAGTTCATGCCGTACACGCCCGCGACGAACGACGGGGCGAAGAAAATTGCGGCCCAGGAGGAGATCTTCTTGACCTGCTCGTTCTGCCGGGCGCTGGCCTCGTTCTGGCGGTTGGCCGTCAGGGTTCCGTCCAGGGTCAAGGCATTCTGCAGCAGTTCGCGGAAGGAATCGGCGCGGGAAATCACCCGGGCCACATGGTCCTCCACATCGCGGAGACTGTGCTGGAGCTCCGAATCCACCCCGTACTTTTCGAACCCGCGCTTGAGCTGCTGCATCATGCCGGGCAGGGGGTGGATGGCCCGCTGGAACTGGATCACCTCGCGCGCCAGTTCGTAGATGCGCCGTGAGACGGCAGTATCGCCGCTGAATAGCTGGTCCTCGATTTCGTCGATGTCGTTTTCCAGCCCGGCCACCACAGGGGCATAGTCGTCCACCACCCGGTCCAGCAGCGCGTACAGCACGGCTTCCGGGCCGTGGCGCAGCAGGTCCGGCCGGGACTCCAGCCGGCGGCGCACCCCGGCTACTCCGGCCATTTCGGCGTGGCGTACCGTCACCACGAAGTTGCTTCCCGTGAAGACGTGGAGTTCGCCGAATTCCACCGTCTCTGTCTCGTCCAGGTACCTGGCAGGGCGGAGGACAGTGAAAAGGCTGTCCCCGTAGCGCTCCAGCTTTGGCCGCTGGTGCGCCGAGACTGCGTCCTCTACCGCCAGGTCGTGAAGCCCGAACTCCGCGGCCACGGCCGCCATCTCATCGGCCGTGGGCCGGTACAGGCCAATCCAGGCCATTCCGCCGTGGTCGGCGAGGGTCTCGAAAGTCTGCTCGAGGCTCTTGGGTTCGGCATGCCGCACTCCGTCCACATAGACGGCGTTGTCAATGATGGTCACGCGTGGCTCCGGACCCGGCGCATCAGGACAGCGCCCCGATGATTGCGCCTGCCAGTGCCATGGCCACGAGGTCGTGTCCGGAATCGATCAGCGTCACTGCCGCCGGCCGCCCGGCGAACCCGTTGTGGATGACATGGCCGCCGGCACGGAACACGAGGCCCGCGGTGAGGCCGAAGACGGCGCCTTCGAGGGCGTTGTCCAGGCCCAGGGCGGCCATCAGGACAGCCAGGAGGACGGCGGTGACGGCGGATGCCAGCATCATGGGCAGCCAGAGCCAGGGGCCTCCGCTGATGTTCTTGAGGTCTTCCTCGGTCTTGCCGATCGCTGCCATCCAGCGGTTGCCCAACACCGGAGGCATGTACCAGATGAATCCCACCGCGAGCGTGGAGATAAAGGCCAGGAGCACCGCCAGCCAATTGATCTGTGAAGCGTAAGTGAGCCAATCCATGCAGGAAATCCTAGTCTGCGCCGTGCACGCCGCCCCGTTACCCCGCCGGTTACCTGGCCAGGCCGCTGATCAGGGGATCGGTGCGGTAGGGGATGTGCGTGTGCAGGGCCAGGACGGTTTCGGTGCGGATGACGCCCTTGATCCGCAGCACCTGGCGCAGCGAAGCCTGGAGGTTGTGGGTATCCCGGGCCGCGACCCGGCACCAGACATCGCCCCGGCCGGAGATTTCGTGCACTTCGAGGACCTGGGGGATCAGCCTGAGCGCGGCCACTACGCCGTCCAATTCACGGTGGGACACTTCAATGGTGACGAAGGCCAGCACGTCATAGCCCACAGCTTCGAGGTCCACCTCCCGGCCGCCGGGGCGTAGCACGCCGGCGCGCAGCAGCCTGCGGACACGGGTCTGCGCCGTGTTTCGTGCGATGCCCAGGGATTCGCTGAGTTCCGCGATCTGCACCCGGGGGTCGCGGACCAGGGCCAGGAGGATCTTCAGGTCCGTTGGGTCCAGGGTGTTCAAATGGTCACTCTCCTGCATTGCGCGGGCATAGATTTGAATATTTTGCTCAATTATCCCACGAATAAGCGCTCAATGAGGCAGGAGTGCCGCATTCTGGAGCCATCACCGGTACACCCGCGCACGCACCCCACAAGGGCTGCTGCTGCGCGGATTCAGCAAAGGCACCACATTGACTGTCTTCAGCGAACTGCGCATGCGCCCCGCCTCGGCAACCACCGCGGGCTGGGATGCCTCCACCACCTCCCGCCTGGTCATGGCGGGGGCGGTCATTTTCGTGCTCCTGGTCGGTGCCAACCTCGCCACGCCGCTTTATCCGCTCCTGCAGGAAGAGCTTGGCCTTTCCAGCCTGGGAGTCACCGCTGCGTTCGCCACCTACGTGCTGGCCCTCGTGGCAACCCTCATGCTGGCCGGGCACTGGTCGGACCATATCGGCCGCAGGGCCGCCCTGATCCTTGCAGTGCTTGGAGGCCTGGCCGGTGGGTGGATCTTCGCTGAGGCCCAAAGCCTGGTTGCGCTCAGCGCCGGCCGCGCACTCCAGGGTGCTGCCGTGGGCCTGGCTACCGGCGCCAGCGCGGCGGCACTGCGCGAACTGCTGCCGCAGCGTCCGGAGTGGGCCTCCCGCTTCACACTGCTTGCTTCCGCCGGGGGCGTGGCCGCTGGCCCGGTCATCGGCGGCATGCTTTCGCTCCTCCCGGATGCCACGTCAACGCCCTACTACGTCCATTCCGTGGTCCTGGCCGCGCTGCTGGTGCCGCTCTACCTGCTGCGGGCACGTCCAGCCATCCAGCTGCCCACCGGTCCGCGCCCGCTGCAGGCACTGGCCCCGCGGCGTCCGTCGGTGTCCCGGGAGGCGCGAGGCGCATTCTGGCTCGCCTCCGCCGTCGGCTTTCTCAGCTTTGCGGTGTTCGGCTTCGCACTGTCGCTGGCGCCGGGTTACTTCGCCCAGGTCCTCGGCACCGATTCCCGGCCAGCAATCGGCCTGCTCGCTGGGCTCACCCTGGCGGCGTCGGCCCTGAGCCAGCTGCTCAGCGTGCGCGGCCGTTATGTGGTCCCGGCGGGCCTGGCGGTGCTCGGTGTGTCCGTGGCGCTGCTGGGCTTCGCGGGCCAGTGGCACAGTCCCACACTGCTGGTGGCCGCCAGCATCACGGCCGGCGCCGGCCAGGGCCTGGCCTTCCGGACGGTTTTCAACAATGTGGCGGCTCAGGTGGAGCCCGCCCGGCACGCACAGATCATCAGCACCGTCTACGTAATTACGTACCTGGGCAGCGCCGCGCCCGTGCTGGGCCTCGGCTGGGCCGCTGGGGCTTTCGGCCTGGGCGCAGCTGTAGCGGGCTTCGCGGGGACGTGCGGGGCCGTTGCCCTGGGGCTGGCAGCTCTGACACTCGTGCAGGCGGTGCGCGGGCGCACCGCTGCCTGACGGACCGCTGCGCCGGTCTGGCCGGCAACCCTGACGGGCGGGCCTGACGGAGGCGTCCGATACGGTGCCCGACCTAACCGGGAATGGGGCCGTGGTTGCCCTGGATGTGCTCGAACACCAGCGTGGTCTCGGTGTGGCCGACCACGGGATCCGTCGCCAGGTTGTCCAGGACCCAGTCGCGGAGGTCCTCGGTGCTGCCCACAGCAATGTGCAGCAGGTAATCCACGGAGCCCGACGTGTGGAAGGTCGACAGGACCGCCGGAAGGTGGGGGACCCGGGAGGTAAACCGGTCGATCTGGTCCCGGTCGTGCGCCCGCAGCCGCACCGCCACCAGCGCCTGCACGGAACGTCCGATCGCCGAAAGGTTCAGCTTGGCCTCGTAGCCCTGGACGATGCCGCGCTCGGACAATGCACGGGTGCGCATGAGGGCAGTGGAGGGGGCGATGCCCACCAGTTCAGCGAGCTGCTTGTTGGAGATGCGGGCGTCCGCCACCAGCGCTGCGAGCAGGCGTTCGTCGATCGCGTCCAGCGGTTCGTGGGGTGCCCCGGGCCTGGTGTTCCTGGCGTTCGTGCTCACTGCGGCTCCTTGAAGTTTTACTGCTGTTCATCCTAAACGGCAGATTCCGCGCCGGAGGAACGCCGCGGGCGCGTCACGCCGAATTTCGCGCTGACCCGGACGGGCTACTGGCCGGTAAATTCGTCCTCCTCGCCCACGGGCATTCCCTGGGGCGCGTCAGCGGCCCCGGCGGGCGTCGGCGGGGCCGTGCTCGCCCCGGGGAGGATGGACGACGGCGACCAGCACCGCCGTCGTGACCGCCAGGACCATGACCGCCGCGGCGAGGGCGTTCCAGCCCGCCGCCTGGAAGGCCAGGCCGCCCGCCCAGCCGATGATGCTCGACCCCAGGTAGTAGGCGAGGTTGTACAGCGAGGCGGCCTGGGCGCGGCCTGTCGCCGCAATCGCTCCGGTCCAGCCGGCCCCGATGCTGTGCGCTGCGAAGAAGCCGCCCGTAAAAAGGACCAGGCCGGCGAGGATGACTGCCAGTTGGTTGGTCAGCGTCAAGGCGAGCCCCGCCGTCGCCAGCGCCAGGCCGGCCAGCAGGACGCCGCGCCGGCCGAAGCGCAGGGTCATGCCGGCGGCCCAGCGCGAGGACACGGTCCCGGACAGGTACGCCAGGAATATGAGGCTGATCAGGGTGGCCGGCATGCTAAACGGCGCGCCGGACAACCGGAACCCAAGGTAGTTGTAGACGGCGACGAATCCGCCCATCATCAGGAAGGCCTGGACGTAGAGGGCCAGCAGCCGGATGTTGGCCAAGTGCCCGCCCAGCGTCCGCAGGGCACCGCGCAGGCCTGGGCCGTGGATAGAGACGAAGCCCCGTGCCCGGGGGACCAGCACCAGGAAAGCGACGGCGGCCAGCGTCGCCAGCACGGACACCGCCAGGGCCGCGGCGCGCCAGCCCCAGAGTTCGCCCACGGGTCCTGCCACGAGCCGGCCGGCGAGGCCGCCCAACGTGGTACCGGCAACGTAGCTGCCGGCGGCGAGCGCGGCGTGTGCCTTGGTGACTTCCTCGTTCAGGTAGGCGATGGCGATGGCCGGGATGCCGCCCAACGCCATGCCCTCGAGGAGGCGCAGCGACAGCAGCATGCCGAAGCTGTTGGACAGCGGCACCACGAGTCCCAGGAACGTGGCCACCGAGATGCCCCAGGTCATGGCCGGGATGCGGCCGATCCTGTCCGCCAGGAAGGACCAGGGGATCACCGTGACGGCCAGGCCAACAGTGGCCAGGGAGATGGTGAGCGCGGCTTCGGCGGCCGTGATGCGGAGGTCCGCGGCGAGGATGGGCAGTACCGCCTGGGTGGAATAGAGCTGCGCAAACGTGGCCACTCCCGCAAAGGACAGTCCCGCCAGGATCCTGCCATAGGCCCGCGAACCCTTGGAGTGCCCCTCCCAGTGGGGTGCATCCTCCCCGTTCAGCGGATCATCGTCGCCGGGCGGACGGGCATCATGGGGCACCCGGCAAGCCTAGCGCCACCGGCTGCCCTGCCCGGGTTTTCCGTGCGTGGTCCGCCGGAACCTTCAGTAATCTTGTGACGTGAACAACGCCGAAAACCCAGCAGCCCCAGCATCCATGGCCAATGCCCTTCGCGGGACGGTGGTCGGCCTGGACATCGGCGGCACCAAGACGCACGGGGTCCGCTTCGAGGACGGCAAAGCGGTAGCGGACCACTCCGCCGGCAGCTCGAACGTCCAGAACGTCTCCCGGGAAACCGCGGCGGCCAACCTTGCAGACCTCTTCGCCAGGATCGGCGGAGCTTCAGTGGTCCGGGTCTATGCCGGCTCGGGCGGCATAGACACCGTGGAGGATGCGGCTGCCCTGGCCGCGCTGATCCAGCCGCACGTTCCAGGCGCCAGGGTGACGGTGGTGCATGATTCGCGCCTCCTGCTCGCCGCCGGCGGCGCGGACACGGGGGTGGCGGTGATCGCGGGGACCGGTTCGGCCGCCTGGGGCAGGAACCGCGACGGCGGCGAGGCCCGTTCGGGCGGTTGGGGTTACCTCCTGGGGGATGAAGGCAGCGGCTACTGGCTGGGACGGGAAGCGGTGCGGCACAGCCTGCGCCGGATGAACCAGGGCCTGCAGCCGGACCGGCTGACCGTTTCCCTGTTGCAGGCCTGCGGCGTTGACCACCCCAACAGGCTCATCGCGTTGTTCCACTCGCCGGAGACGGGGCGCCGCTTCTGGGCGCAACAGGCCCGGCTGGTGGTGGAGGCAGCCACTGCCGGCCACCAGGAAAGCCGCGCCCTGCTGGACCAGGCGGGGGCCGACCTCGCCGCACTGGCGCTGGAGGTGCTGGGGCAGTTGGACATCAATGGCCCGGTGATCCTGGGCGGCGGGCTGGGCATGCATGTGTCCGCGCTGCAGGACTCCTTCCGCGGCCACCTGGCGGATGGCGGCGTTACGGATGTCCGGATCCTGGACCGGGAACCGGTTTTCGGCGTCCTTCAGCTGCTGGCAGAGGACACCTAGGCCACCTTCAAGGGCACCGGGACGCTTTGCGACGACCTGGATCCCGGCTTAGCCTCCGGCGGCACGCTTGCGCGGAGTGAGCCGTACTGTCGGCAGCGGCGGAGCCGGGATGCGCCCGGCCTCCGCTCCGGCGTCCGGGCCATGCCCGGGTACCAGCCCGTAGCGCGCCCCGGCGGCGGCCGTGTCCGGCAGTTCCGCCTGCGCCTCCCAATCGGCGCGTGCGGCGGCAACCTCGTCGTGGGTCCGCCCCACGAAGTTCCACCACATCAGCAGCTCCTCCCGGAACGGTTCGCCCCCGATCAGGAGGAAACGAGTGCCGGGCTCCGCGGTGACGGCCAGTTCGCTGCGGCCGGTCCCCAGGTAACCCAGCGGCCCCGGGCCGAGATCGTGCCCATCCACCGCCAGGCCGCCGTCGAGCACCAGGATGCCGTGCTCAAAGGCCGGGTCCAGCGGCAGCACAGCCGGACCGCCGCAGGCAATATCGGCGCCCACGATGGGCGTGTACATGGTGGCCGGGGAAGCGGCCCCGGCGAAGGTGCCCACCATGACCGTGGCGGTAAAACCGTCCCCGGCGGCGCGGGGCAGTTCACGGTGCTGCTCAAAGGCAGGCGGGCGCCGCCGCTCACTGTCCGGCAGGGCCACCCACAGCTGGAGCCCTCGCTGCACCGGCAGTTCGCCACCCCCTGGAAGGACGGCAAATTCCGAATGCGACACGCCAAGCCCCGCGGTCATGATGTTCAGTTCGCCCGGCCGCACCACCACATCGCTGCCCACGCTGTCACGGTGCCGGATGTCGCCCGCCAGAGGCCAGGTGACCGTCTGCAGGCCGATGTGCGGGTGCGGAAGGACTGACATCGCGGTCCGGTCCGGGCCGAAACTGTCCAGGAAACACCACGCCCCGACGGTGGGCAGGCCGCGCTGCGGGAGCGTGCGGCGGACGTTCATGGCGCGAACTCCGCCCAACGGCACCTCGCGCTCGGGCCACAGTTCCAGGCACGGGCCTGCGGTTCCCCCCGCAGCGGCAGCAGGACAGACTTCCTGTTGGGGCGAGACTTCCAGGTTGGTCATCTCAACACTCTATTCCCGTCCCGACCCATCCGGCCCGGGTGCCGGCGCCGAATGGTTACGGTAGGGATTCCTTTGCCCGCATTGGGAGCGCTCCTGGTGAACGCGGCAAAGGTTTGGGCTACGTTAACAAGCAGCGTGCTGATGACAAAGTCGCGGTGCTCCAGAAGCTGTCCAACAGAAGAGGGTATGTCCGCACCATGGGCCAGGCGATGATCGAGTTCCACGAGGTAACCAAGCAGTACCAGGGCGGACAGCCTGCCGTGGACGCCCTGACCATGTCCATCGCCGAGGGCACCATCACCGTCCTGGTGGGGCCATCAGGATGCGGCAAGACCACCACGCTTCGCATGATCAACCGCATGGTGGAGCCCACCTCCGGCACCATCACGGTGGCGGGCAAGGACGTCACCTCGGTTCCCGCCGCCGAGCTGCGGCGATCCATGGGCTACGTCATGCAGTCCGCCGGCCTCCTCCCGCACCGCTCAGTCCTGGACAACATCGCGACCGTTCCGCGATTAAACGGGATGTCCAAGCGGGAAGCCCGCAAACGCGCGGAAGAGCTGCTGGACGTGGTGGGCATGGCGCGGGCCCTGGGCAACCGCTATCCGTCGCAGCTTTCCGGCGGGCAGCAGCAGCGCGTGGGGGTGGCGCGGGCGCTCGCCGCCGATCCGCCGGTCCTCCTCATGGACGAGCCGTTCAGCGCCGTCGACCCCGTGGTCCGCGACGAGCTGCAGCAGGAACTCCTGCGGCTGCAGAAGGACCTGGCCAAGACCATCGTGTTCGTCACCCATGACATCGATGAGGCCACCGTCCTGGGGGACCGGGTCGCCGTGTTTGCCGTGGGCGGGAAACTGGCCCAGTACGCCACGCCGGAGGAGATCCTGCGGGCCCCGGCCAACGACTTCGTTGCCGCCTTCGTGGGCAGGGACCGGGGCTTCCGCCACCTCGGTTTCACCGCGTCCGACGGCGTCACCTTCCATCCCGTGCCCACGGTCATCCGGGGCGCCGACGGACGCAGCTCGGACCCGGACGCCGCGGACGGCTGGCAACTGGTGGTGGACGGCGACATGCGCCCGCTCGGCTGGGCAACGCCCGGGACTGACGCCGACCTGATCCCCGGCGGTTCGCTGTTCCACCCCGGCGATAGCCTCCGCCGCGCCCTCGACGCGGCGCTGTCCTCGCCCTCGGGCCTTGGCGTGGCGGTGGACGCTGAAGGACGGGTGCTGGGCGCCATCCGCGGCCGGGAGGTCCTGGCCCTCATCGAAGAGTCCCGGCAGGCCCGCCAGGCCGCCGTTCGCCAGGCCGCACGCTGATGGAGTGGTTCCTGGCCAACAGCAGCATGGTCCTGGAGCGGGCCGGCCAGCATATGGTCCTGGCCATCATCCCCATGGTCCTGGGACTGCTGGTTGCCGTGCCGCTGGCGCAGCTTGCCCGCCGGCACCGCGCACTGCGGTCCGTGGTGCTGACCGCTTCCTCGCTTCTCTACACCATCCCGTCGCTGGCATTGTTCATCATCCTTCCCACCATCCTCGCCACCCGGATACTGGACCCCCTCAATGTGGTGGTGGCCCTGACGCTGTATGCCGTGGCGCTGCTGGTCCGTGCGGCGCTGGATGCGTTTGATTCGGTGCCGGCGGATGTCAGCCAGGCCGCCGTCGCCATGGGATTCAAACCTGTGGCGAGGTTCCTGCGGGTGGACCTTCCGCTTTCCCTGCCGGTCCTGTTCGCCGGACTGCGGGTGGTCTCCGTCAGCAACATTTCACTGGTGAGCGTCGCTGCCCTGCTGGGCGTGGGCAACCTGGGGATGCTCTTCACTTCCGGTCTCCAGCGTGGCTTCATCACCGAGGTGCTCGTTGGCATCGTGGCGATCCTGGTCCTGGCGCTGTTCATGGACGCGCTCCTGGTCCTCCTGGAACGGATCCTCACACCGTGGGAACGGGCCGGCAGGAAAACGCCGGCCGCCGGACGGGCGGCAGCGGCATGAGCATCTTCTCCGATACCTTCGCCTGGCTGGGCGACCCCCTGCACTGGACCGGGTCCGCAGGCATCCCCGCCAGGCTTGCCGAACACCTGCAGTACACGGGGCTGGTCATGGCCATCGCCGCAGCCATCGCGGTTCCCATCGGGATGTTCGTGGGCCACACCGGCAAGGGCAAGGTGGCCATCGTTGCGGTCGCCGGGGCTCTGCGGGCCCTGCCTACGCTGGGGCTGCTGACGCTGTTCGTGCTGCTGGCCGGCATCGGGCTGATGCCGCCGGTATGGGCGCTGGTCATCCTGACCATCCCGCCGCTGCTGGCAGGAACCTACGCGGGCATCTCCAGCGTGGACCGTAACGTGGTGGACGCCGCCCGGGCCATGGGCATGACTGAGCTTCAGGTGCTGTTCCGGGCCGAGCTGCCCAACGCCCTCACAGTGATGTTCGGCGGCTTCCGCACCGGTGTGCTGCAGGTGATAGCCACCGTCTCGGTGGTGGCCTACATCAACCTTGGTGGCCTGGGCCGGTACCTGTTCGACGGGCTGGTCCTCAGTGACTTCCCGCAGATGCTTGGCGGGTCCCTGCTGATCGCCGCCCTTGCCATCGCGGTCGACCTAGTCCTGTCCCTGATCCAGAGGCTGTTCCTGTCCCGGGGCGCCTCGCAACAGTCCCGCCGCGGCCGGCCGGCCGCGGTCGATCTCACAGACCCCGCCGTGGCGGAAGCTGTGTCACAAGGAGGAAAGTCATGAAAAATAGCCGTCCCCAGCGCCTGGCCCGGCGCACGTTCAGCGGCCTGGCGGCAGGCCTCGGCCTGGCCATGGCGCTCTCTGCCTGCGGCGGGTCATCCGATCCGCTCAGCAAGTCGCAGGAACCCACCGGCGGAGCGTCCGGCGGCGCAACTTCGCTGGTGGTGGGTTCCGCGGACTTCCCCGAAAGCCAGATCCTGGCGGAGGTATACGCCGGGGCGCTGAACGCCGCCGGCATCACGGCCACAACCAAGCCGAACATCGGCTCCCGCGAGGTGTACATCAAGGCTGTCCAGGACGGCTCGGTTGATGTGGTTCCGGACTACTCCGGCAACCTGCTGCTGCATGTGGACAAGGGAGCCAAGGAGGAGTCCGCCGAGGACATCGCCGCTGCTCTGCCGGAGAAGCTGCCGGAAGGCCTGGCGGTCCTGGCCCCGTCCAAGGCAGAGAACAAGGACGCGATGGTGGTCACCAAGGCCACGGCGGAAAAATACCAGTTGAAGTCCATCGAGGACCTCGCCAAGGTCTGCAGCGAGATCGTAGTGGGGGCCCCGGCCACCTTCGCCGAGCGTGCGTACGGCCTGCCCGGGCTGAAGGAGAACTACAACTGCGAGCCCAAGAAACTGGAACCGTTCAGCGACGGCGGCGGTCCGGTGACCCTGAAGGCGCTGCTGGAGGACAAGGTCCAGGTGGCTGACATCTACACCACCACCCCCTCCATCGCCGACAACGACCTGGTGGTCCTCGAGGACCCTAAGAACAACTTCATCGCCCAGCAGGTCATCCCGCTGTACAACACGGCGAAAATGACCGACAAGGCCAAGGAAGCGCTGGACAACGTCTCCAGCATCCTCACCACCGAGGACCTCATCAACCTCAACCGTGCGGTCAGCGGCAGCCAGAAACAGGGCGCCAAGGAAGCTGCCGAAGCCTGGCTCAAGGACAAGGGCATCCTGAAGTAGGAAACCCGCGGGCGGAAGCCCGCGCACGCAGGTGACCACGACGGCGGCTGCCGGACTTTGCGGAGTCCGGCGGCCGCCGTCGTCCGTGTGTCCGAAGTCTCAACGGTGACCTATCCCTCATGTGGCATATTTGATGAATGGCAGAATTCAGGCAGTCCACCAAACTCAATAACGTCCTTTACGACATCCGTGGACCTATCCTGCAGGCCGCCCAGCAAATGGAGGCGGAAGGGCACCGCATCCTTAAGCTGAACATCGGCAACCCGGCGCCGTTCGGCTTTGAAGCCCCCGACGCCATCCTGGTGGACATGATCCGGCACCTGCCGCACGCCCAGGGCTACAGCGACTCGCGCGGCATCTTTTCTGCCCGGACCGCGGTCTCGCAGTACTACCAGACCCGCGGCATCCAGAACATCCACGTGGACGACATCTACCTGGGCAACGGCGTCAGCGAACTCATCACCATGTCCCTCATGGCACTCCTTGACGACGGCGACGAGGTCCTCATCCCCACCCCTGACTACCCGCTGTGGACCGCCTCCGTGGCGCTGGCCGGCGGCAGGCCCGTCCACTACCTGTGCGACGAGGACACCGGATGGCAGCCGGACCTTGAGGACATGGAAGCCAAGATCACCCCGCGGACCAAGGGCATCGTGGTGATCAACCCGAACAACCCCACCGGTGCCGTGTACCCGGAGGAGACGCTGAAGAAGATCGTGGCGCTCGCCGAGAAGCACGGCCTGGTCATCTTCGCGGACGAGATCTACGAGAAGATCCTGTACGAGGACGCCGTCCACATCAACATGGCTGGCCTGACCGGGGACGACGTCCTCTGCCTGACATTCAGCGGCCTCTCAAAGGCCTACCGCGTGTGCGGCTACCGCGCCGGCTGGATGGCCATCTCGGGTCCCAAGAAGGACGCCGCGGACTACCTCGAGGGCATCAGCCTCCTGGCGAACATGCGCCTGTGCGCCAACGTTCCGGCGCAGCATGCCATCCAGACTGCCCTGGGCGGCTACCAGAGCATCAACGACCTCATTCTTCCGGGCGGCCGCCTGCTGGAGCAGCGGAACAAGGCCTACGACTTGCTTAATGCCATTCCCGGCGTCAGCACACAGCAGGCCAGGGGAGCCCTGTACCTGTTTCCCAAACTGGACCCGGAGGTCTTCCATATCCGTGATGACGAGAAGTTCGTCCTGGACCTCCTGCGCGAGCAAAAGATCCTGGTCTCCCATGGCCGGGCATTCAACTGGGTCCGTCCGGACCACTTCCGCATGGTCACGCTGCCCAGCGTGAAGGACATCGAAGAGGCCATCGGCCGGATGGGGGACTTCCTTAGCAGGTACCAGGGGAACTAGCCTGTGGTTCACGGGTTGTGTGCCCGCTGACCGCTCCGGAAAGGACGCCCCATGACCGACGTCGTCGAGTTCGAACAGCATCCGGTTGACACCCTGCGTGTGGGGAAGGGCTTTTCGCTGGACAGCGTGGATCCGGACTCCACGCCCGGCTACAACGGCACCAAGGAGGACGGCCAGACACTGCTGGCCGAGATGGACGACGAACTGGCGGAACTGCAGGAAAAGCTCTTCGCCGAATCCCGGTTCGGCGGCCGCAAGCGGGTCCTGCTGATCCTCCAGGGTATGGACACGGCGGGCAAGGGCGGCGTGGTGAACCACGTGATGGCGGCCATGGATCCGCAGGGCGTCCAGTTCAAGGCGTTCAAGGCCCCTACGGATGAGGAAAAGTCCTACGACTTCCTTTGGCGGATCGAGAAGGCCGTTCCGGCAGCGGGCATGGTGGGGGTCTTCGACCGCTCCCATTATGAAGACGTGCTCATCCACAGGGTGCATGGCTGGGCAAGCCCGGATGAAATCCAGCGCCGGTACCTGGCTATCAATGAATTCGAAGAGCGTCTCACGGAATCCGGGACCAAACTGGTCAAGGTGATGCTCCACATCAGCGGCGATGAACAGAAGGAACGGCTCCTGGCCCGGCTGGACAACCCGGCCAAGCACTGGAAGTACAGCAAGGGCGACCGGGACGAGCGGGCGTTCTGGTCCGACTACATGGGCGCCTTCCAGGCCGCCATCGAGGCGACCAACACCGCGTCCGCGCCGTGGCACGTGGTTCCGGCGAACAAGAAGTGGTACGCGAGGATTGCTGTCCAGCAGCTGCTGCTCAACGCCCTGAACGAGCTGGACCTGGCCTGGCCCAAGGCGGAGTTCGACGTGGACGTGGAGCGCCAGCTGATCCTGAAGACCTAGCTACAGCGGCTGGTCGCGGGCGGCGGCGAGCCGCTTCCGGGCACCCTCGAGCCATTCCTCGCAGCGGGCCGCCAATGCTTCGCCGCGTTCCCAAAGGGCCAGCGACTCCTCGAGGCTGGCGCCACCTGCTTCCAGCCGGCCGACGACGGCCACCAGCTGTTCCCTGGCTTCCTCGTAGCTCATGGCCGCGACATCGGCCGGCTGCGCGGTGGCCTGCCCGGTGGTTTCCTGCTCGGTCATTCAGTTCTCCTTGGCGGTGGTGGTTGTGCCGGTGGACGTGGCTCCAAAACGGCCCTCGGCCACGCGGATGGAAAGCGGAGCCCCCGCGGGGGCTTCCGCCGGGCGCCGGACCACGGCGTGGGCGGCGGCAGGGGACTCCCGGACAAGTTCGACGACGGCGTAGCCCCGGTCCAGGGTCTTCTGCGGTGAGAGCGCGCGGACCTGGGCCTTGAGGTGCTGAAGCTGGTCTGCCGCACGGACCACGGTGGACCCGATGGCGGCCGACGAACGGCGGAGCAGGCGCTCGACTTCGTCCTCGCGGACGGTCACCAGGCCCTCGGGGGCAGCCAGCACTGGCCGGGAGCGCAGGGAGGCCAGCCGGTCGGACTCGCGGTCCACCAGGCGCCCGATGCAGCGCTCCAGCTGTTCGCGCGCCTGCCGCACTCCGGCCAGCTCTTCGGAGACTTCCGGAACGATCCGCTTGGCAGCATCCGTCGGGGTGGAAGCGCGAAGGTCCGCCACATCGTCCAGGAGTGGCCGGTCCGCCTCATGGCCGATCGCGCTGACCACGGGAGTTACCGCAGCGGCCACGGCCCGGATAAGTTCTTCGCTGTTGAACGGCAGGAGGTCCTCCAGGGCACCGCCGCCGCGGGCAATAACGATGACATCCACATCTGCCCGGCCGTCCAGCTCCCGCAGGGCGCGCACCACCTGGGTGACGGCAGTATTGCCCTGCACTGCCACTTCGCGGATCTCGAATTCCACAGCCGGCCACCGCAGCGCGGCGTTCCGCAGGACGTCCTTTTTGGCATCCGAGTCCCGGCCCGTGATGAGCCCGATGCGGTGGGGGAGCAGGGGCAGGGGCTTCTTACGGGAATCTGCGAAGAGACCTTCCGCGGACAGTGCCTGGCGCAGGCGCTCGATGCGGGCCAGGAGGTCGCCCAGGCCCACCGGCCGGATGTCCCGGACCTGCATGTTCAAGCGCCCGGTCTTCAGCCAGAATTCCGGTTTTAGCAGCGCAACCACCCGGGACCCGCGCTCCAGTGGGAGGTCTTGGCGTTCCAGGACCTTGGTCCAGACCGAGGCGGGAAGCGACACTTCGGCGTCCACATCGCGCAGCGTGAGGTAGGCGTTGGTGCCTCTGCGGTTAAGCTCGATGACCTGGCCCTCCACCCAGGCTGACGGGGTCCGGTCGATATGGGCCTTGAGCTTCCGGGACAGCAGCTGCAGCGGCCAGGGATTGTCCGGAGTGGTCTCCGCGGCAGTGGCGGGAAGGGTGGTGGGTGCCGTGCCGGGCAGCGCCTGCTCAGACATGGCACGGCTCCTGCGGGGATGAAGCTGCGGGCATGGTGTCCTTCGTCTACTGATCCAAGGCCGGTCCGGGGCCGGGCGGGGCGGTGTTTCAACCTTATCCATAAGGTCTACCCCCGCGGTCCGACAGGACCGGCCGCGGAGATCCTGCCTAGGATGGATGGACGCCCCCAATGTGAAGGATCCACTGTGCGCACTGTTGTTTCCGCGGCTGCCGCCATCCTCGGCATGCTGCTGGCCGCCGCCGCGGTTCCGGCCATCTGGCTGGACCGTGCCATCGTCCGGGAAGACGGCTTCGTCGCGCTGGCCGGACCCCTGGGCAATGACCCGGCATTCCAGGAACGCCTTGCGGCGGCGTCTGTAGGCACCATCGACACCAGCGCTGTGCCGGGCTTCCTCGCGGACCTGGTCCAGCCCGTGCTGGAGGATGCGGCGGCATCGCTGACCGGCCTGCCCGAATACCGGCAGGCATGGGAGGACACCCTCCGGAAGAGCCACCGGCTAAGCCTCGCGGCAGAAGGCGAGGCCGAAGCGGAAGGAGCGTCGGCGTCGTCGCTGACCCTGGACGTCTCACCGCTTGTGGCACTGGGCGCCGGGGAAATCTCCCGCGCCACCGGTCTTCCCCTGGATCCGCCCGCCCGGACCCTGTTGAACGCCGGGGGTCCGGAACAGAAGGAATGGGCCGAACGCCTTGCCGCCTACGCTCCGGCGGGCTACCTGCTGGCGGCGGGATCCGCCGTCGCTCTTCTCCTCGCTGTGGTGGCTGCCCGGCGGCGCTGGACCCTGCTGGCCGGAGTCGGCCTGGGTGCCCTCCTGGCGGCAGGGTGCTGGACCGCGGCGGGCCGGATCGGCCGGGACCGTGCCCTGGGCACTGACGCCGGAAGTGAAGTGGCCAACATGTTCCGCGATGAGTTCGTGGCGGCGGCATCCCGGGACTTCCAGCCGTGGACGCTGGCCGCCGCCGTTGCCGGAGCGGTGGCCCTGGCAGCGGGCCTCCTGGGCCGCTCGGCGGCGCGGAAGCGCGAACGGGCAACCGGTAGCATGGAGAAATGACCTCCTCAGCTGTTTCCCTTTCGATGCCAACTGTCCCGCGGAGGCGCCGCTCTCCTGAGGAAGTCGCTGCCGCAGCACCGGTGGCAGGGGCCAAGAAGGTCCTGCTGGCTGCCCCCCGTGGGTACTGCGCGGGAGTGGACCGCGCTGTCATCGCAGTGGAGAAAGCCCTGGAGCACTACGGTCCACCGGTATATGTGCGCAAACAAATCGTGCACAACGTCCATGTGGTCACCTCCCTCGAGGAAAAGGGCGCGGTGTTCGTCGACGAGACGGATGAGGTGCCCGAGGGTGCCCTGGTCATATTCTCTGCGCACGGCGTTTCCCCTGCGGTGGTGCAGTCCGCAGAGGACCGCGGTCTGCGGACCATCGATGCCACCTGCCCGCTGGTGACCAAGGTGCACAAGGAAGCGGTCCGGTTCGCCAAGGACGACTTCGACATCCTGCTGATTGGCCACGACGGCCATGAGGAAGTTGAAGGAACGGCCGGCGAAGCACCGCAGCACATCCAGATCATCAACGGCCCGCACGAGGTGGACAAGGTCACGGTCCGGGATCCGGAAAAGGTCATTTGGCTTTCGCAGACCACGCTCAGCGTCGATGAAACCATGGAAACCGTGCGGCTCCTGAAGGAACGCTTCCCGACGCTGCAGGACCCGCCCAGCGACGACATCTGCTACGCCACCACCAACCGCCAGGTGGCCATCAAGAAGATTTCCCCGCAGGCCGATCTGGTGATCGTGGTGGGATCAGCCAATTCGTCCAACTCCGTCCGGCTGGTGGAGGTGGCACTGGAATACGGCGCCAAGGCCTCCTACCGGGTGGACTTTGCCAACGAGGTGGACGAGTCCTGGTTCGAAGGAGTGGCGACCGTGGGCGTGACCTCCGGCGCTTCCGTACCGGAGGTGCTGGTCCAGGACGTGCTCCGGCTGCTGGCGGAGTACGGCTACGGCACCGTTGAAGAGGTGGTCACGGCCGAGGAAGACCTCCTGTTCTCCCTGCCAAAGGAACTCCGGGCAACCCTGAAGCAGGCCGGGGACGTCAGCCGCGCACTGGGCGGACGCAGGCCGCGCGACTGACCGCCCGGTACCGGGCCGGCCTGCCTCATGCGGCGGCCCCGTCCTCCTGCAATTCCGGCGCGGCCAGGGCACGCGGCGTTGCTTCCACCGGGGGAGGGGCCACCAGGCCCGATTCGTCCAGCGTGTTCAGTTTCCGGGCAGTGGGCAGTACCCGCGCCTCGAGTGTTCCCACCATGGCGTTGTAGCGGTCCACCGAGGACTTCAGCGACGAGCCCAGTTTGGTGACATTTTCGCCGAGGGTTCCCATGCGGTCGTAGAGCTGCCGGGCCAGTTCGAACAGCTCCCGCGCGCTGTCCGTCAGCACATCCTGGCGCCAGGTGAACGCCACCGATTTCAGCACGGCGAGCAGTGTGCTGGGGGAAGCCAGGACCACGTTCCGTGAAAGGGCGTGGTCCAGCAGTTCCGGATCGGCATTCAGTGCCGCGGCCAGGATGGATTCGGCCGGGATAAAGCAGACCACCAGCTCCGGGGAGTTTCCGGGGATATCCCAGTACTTCTTATTGCTGAGGGCATCCACATGCACCCGCAGCGCCTTGGCATGGGCGGTGAGGAGAGTCTGCTGGTGCCTCCGGTCCAGGCCGGACACGGCGCCGCCGGGCTGCCCGCCGCGCGCATCCGGAACCCCGCCAAGTTCCTGGGCTTCAAGGTAGGCGGTCAGCGGGACCTTCGCGTCCACCACCAGCTGCTTTTCGCCGGGAAGCTGAACCACCAGGTCCGGGCGCACCGCAGAGTCCCCTCCGGAGCTGTGCAGCTGCTCGACGAAATCCACGTGCCGGATCATTCCGGAAGCCTCCACCACCCGGCGGAGCTGGACTTCACCCCACTGGCCGCGTGCGCTGTTGGACCGTAGGGCCGACTCCAGTGCGTGGGTGGAGCGGATCAGCTGCTCGTCCGAAAGCCTGGCCTCCTGGAGTTGCTGGGCCAGTTGGCCGTACTGCTCCACACGGTCACGTTCCAGCAGGGCCACCTGCTGCTGTACGGCGGTGAGCTTCTCAGCGACGGGTGCCAGCGCCCGCAGCACGCTGCCGTCCTGTGCCCGGGCCTGGCCCAGCTCGCGGTTCTGCGCAGCCAAAAGCCGCCGCTCGGCGTCGGCCGCCGCAAATTGCGAACTGACCTCCGCCAGGCGGGAGGAGACCGCGTCAAAGTCCTGCTCCAGCGCATGGGACTTTCGGCGGAACGCAACAAAGGTGGCCGCGGCGCCGGCAAATGCGCCGAGCAGCAGCATGAACAAAGCCAGAATCAAGGCAAAAGCATCCATGCCCCCCACTTTTGCACGGGGGTCTGACAATCGAGGGCAGTGACATCCACGGGTACAGCCGGGGGACGCCCTGCGGGTAGAATCAATGCTCGTGGCTCTTACTATTGGCATCGTCGGACTGCCCAACGTCGGCAAATCAACCCTCTTCAACGCGCTTACCCGCAACCAGGTCCTGGCCGCGAACTATCCGTTCGCCACCATCGAACCTAACGTCGGCGTCGTGAACCTGCCCGACCCCCGCCTCGACAAGCTGGCTGGAATCTTCGGTTCGCAGCGCATCCTGCCCGCAGCGGTCTCCTTCGTGGACATCGCCGGCATCGTCAAGGGCGCATCCGAAGGCGAAGGGCTCGGCAACCAGTTCCTTGCCAACATCCGTGAAGCCGAAGCCATCGCCGAAGTGGTCCGCGTCTTCGACGATCCCGATGTCGTCCACGTCGACGGCAAGGTGGATCCCCGTTCTGACATGGAGACCATCAACACCGAGCTCATCCTCGCCGACCTGCAGACCATCGAGAAGGCCATCCCCCGGATCGAAAAAGAGGTCAAGATCAAGAAGCGGGAGGCTGCGGAGCTGGCGGCCATCAAGGCTGCGCAGGCGGTCCTGGAACGTGGCGACACCATCTACTCCTCTATCAAGAGCGACAAGTTGGAGATGGAACACCTCAAGGAGCTCGGCCTGCTGACGGCCAAGCCCTTCATCTACGTCTTCAACGCGGATGAGGCAATCCTGGGCAGCCCGGAAAAGCAGGAGGAACTCCGCGCCCTGGTTGCCCCCGCAGACTGCATTTTCCTGGACGCCAAGCTTGAGGCCGACCTCGTGGAACTGGACGAGGAAGAAGCCCGCGAGATGCTGGAAATGAACGGCCAGGACGAGTCCGGCCTCGACCAGCTGGCGCGGGTCGGCTTCCACACCCTGGGCCTGCAGACCTACCTCACGGCAGGGCCCAAGGAAGCGCGCGCCTGGACCATCAGGCAGGGTGACACCGCGCCGCAGGCAGCGGGCGTCATCCATTCGGACTTCCAGCGCGGGTTCATCAAGGCCGAAGTGGTCTCCTTCGAGGATCTGGTGGAAGCGGGTTCCATGGCCGAGGCCAAGTCCCGCGGCAAGGTCCGCATTGAGGGCAAGGAATATGTCATGGCTGACGGCGACGTGGTGGAGTTCCGCTTCAACGTCTAGCCGGGAGCACCAACCCTAGGAGGCGGCATGCCGGCCAGGCGCATAAGGCAGTTTTTCGCGGCGGCGCTGTGCGCACTGCTGGTCCTGACAGGCTGCTCCGGCGGCGATGGCAGCGTCCCTGTGGTGGTCGGTGAGACAGCCCGTGGCGGCACCGCCACCGTTGCCGAGGCCAATGCATTTTCCTCCTTTAACCCGTACAGCACTGCGGGCAACACCGACATCAATTCCAAGATCGGCTACATCACGCACTCGGGGTTCTTCTACCTCGACAACAACTCCGTGGTGGTGCGGAACGACAAGTTCGGCAAGTTCGAGAAGGTCTCCGACGATCCGCTGAGGGTCCGGTACACCGTCAACGAGGGCGTTAGCTGGTCAGACGGTGCGCCGGTCGACGCGGGGGACCTTCTTCTGGCCTGGGCGGCAGGGTCCGGTTATTTCGACGACGCTGACGCCGCCGCCGGGACCGGTACCAGGTACTTTTCGCCGGCGTCGGACACCAGCGGGCTCGCCGGCACCATGCTGCCCGAACTGGGCGACGACGGGCGTTCCATCACCCTGGAATACACCCGGCCGTACGCGGACTGGGAAGTGGCGTTCGACGTCGGGCTTCCCGCCCACGTGGTGGCCGCGAAAAGCGGACTGAACGACGAAGAGGACCTCGTGGACCTCATCCGGGACTCGCCCCGCGGGAATCCCGGGAACCCCAGGCCGAATCCCGAACTCAAGCGCGTCGCCGACTTCTGGAACACGGGATTCGACGCCGGCTCGCTGCCGGAGGACCCGGCGCTCTACCTGTCCAACGGCCCATATATCGTGCAGGACATGGTGCCCGGCGTATCGCTCCGGCTGGTCCGGAACCGGGACTACACCTGGGGTCCGGAACCGTGGCTGGACGAGATCAACGTCCGCTACACCGGCAATGCGGAGGAAGCCGTGCAGGCCCTCCGCAACGGACGCGCGGACATCATCTCTCCGCAGCCGGCCGCCGGTCTCCAGGAACTGTTCGCCGGCCTCGAGCGGCAGGGCAACACGGTGGAACGGTACAGCCAGTCCGGCTACGACCACCTGGACCTTGAATTTTCCGGGCCATTCGCGGACCGGGACGTTCGCGAGGCATTCCTGAAGACCGTACCGCGGCAGGAGATCGTCGACGCAGTTGTGGGCGGGCTGGTGCCCGGGGCCGCGCCGCTCAACTCGCACGTCTTCCTGCCGGGCCAGCCCAAGTACGACGAGACCGCTCAGGACAACGGATCCTCGGGATACGGCGGCGTGGACATTGAGGGCGCGAAGGATCTCCTGGAAGGGGCCCGGCCGGCCATCCGGATCCTTTACAACCGTGACAACCCCAATCGGACCAAGGCATTCGCCTTGATCCGTGATTCAGCGGAAAGGGCCGGATTCACCGTGGTGGACGCCGGCCGCGGGAGCTCAGACTGGGCCGAGGCACTTGCCGGGAACGGGCACGACGCCGCCCTGCTCGGCTGGATCGGCAGCGGACTAGGCGTCAGCCGGGTCCCGCAGATTTTCCGAACCGGCGCAGGCAGCAACTTCAACGGATTTTCCGACGCCGGCGCCGACCGGCTGATGGAAGAGCTCGCAGGCACCTCCGACCTGGCGCGGCAGGACGAGCTTCTCGCGGATATCGACCGGCGGGTGTGGGAAAACGCCTACGGGCTGCCGCTCTACCAGACCGTGGGCACTACGGCATTCAGCGCCAGGATCACCGGCGTCAAGACAAGCCCGGGCCCCCTTGGCGTGTGGTGGAATGCCTGGGAGTGGCGGCTCGTCTAAAACGACACGACGAGCTAGGCAAGAATGGAGCTACCGGGGAGTAGCATGTGACTTGCGCAACTTTCACGGGCTGGGCATGGCGCCCCGCCTTCACTATTACGGTTTGGCAACGGTGTACCAGTATCCGGACTTTGCGCGGTTAGGCTACAGGCATATGTAGGCTGCGTCACAGAAACCTGTGCCGGGCCTGCGGGGGGAAACATTCGATTCCCCGCCTCACTTCCACTACTCATAGGAGGCGGAATGCGTTTTACGCGCACTTCCAAAGCACTGGGCATCGTGGCAATCGCCGCACTTACCCTGACCGGATGCGGTGCCGGTGGCGGCAGCAACAACGGCGGCGGAGACGCTGCCGGAGATCCGAACAAGATCATCACCGCGTACAGCAACGAACCACAGAACCCGTTGCTGCCGGCTGACACCGGCGAAGTTTACGGCGGCCGCGTGGTGGAACTCCTCTTCGAGGGGCTCACCGTGTACAACCCCAATGGAGAGTCCGAGAACGCACTCGCCGAATCCATCGAATCCCCCGATGGCCAGAACTACACCATCAAGGTCAAGAGCGGCACCAAGTTCACCAACGGCGAGGAAGTCACCGCCAAGAGCTTCGTGGATGCCTGGAACTTTGCAGCGCTGAGCACCAACGCACAGACCAACAGCAGCTTCTTCGAGTCGATCGAGGGCTATGACGCCGTCAGCGCCGTGAAGAAGCAGGGTGAGACCGAGGTTCCCGCGCCCACCGCGGAAACCCTGTCCGGCCTGGTCCTCAAGGACGACTACACCATCGAGGTCAAGCTGAGCCAGCCCGAGGCTGACTGGCCGCTGCGCCTGGGGTACTCCGCCTTCATGCCGCTGCCGTCAGAGGCCATCAAGGACCCGAAAGCCTTTGGCGAAAACCCGATCGGCAACGGCCCGTACAAGATGGCCAAGGAAGGTGCCTGGCAGCACGACAGCCAGATTGAACTGGTCAAGAACCCGGACTACAAGGGCAGCCGTGAAGCCAAGAACGGCGGCGTAACCTTCAAGTTCTACACCGACCCGGCACCGGCCTACACGGACATCCAGGGCAACAACCTGGACGTCACCGACGTCCTGCCCACGAACGCCCTGAAGACCTACACCACGGACTTCCCGGAGAACCACCTCAACAAGCCGTACGCAGGCAACTCCACCCTGAACATCCCCGGTTACCTGAAGGAGTTCCAGGGTGAGGCCGGCAAGCTGCGCCGCCAGGCAATCTCCATGGCCATTGACCGCGAAGAGATCACCAAGGTCATCTACAGCGGCACCCGCATTCCGGCGAACGACTTCACCTCGCCGTCGGTAGGCGGCTACAACGACAACGTTGCAGGTTCAGAGGTCACCAAGTTCGATGCCGCGAAGGCCAAGGAAGCCTGGGACAAGGCAAACGAGATCAGCCCCTGGCCCGCCAACAAGGTGCTGCAGCTCGCCTACAACACCGACGGCGGCAACAAGGAATGGATCGACGCCGTAGCAAACAACCTCAAGAACAACCTCGGCATCAAGGCCGAAGGCCAGGCCTTCGCCAAGTTCGCCGAACTTCTTGACCTGCGCAAGTCCAAGACCCTCCCGGGCCTGGCACGCGCCGGCTGGCAGGCTGACTACCCGTCGCTCTACAACTTCCTCGGCCCGCTGCTCGGCACCGGTGCCAGCTCCAACTACGAGGGCTACTCCAACCCCGAGTTCGACAAGCTCCTCAAGGAGGGCCTTGGCGCCAAGTCCACCGACGACGCAAACGCCAAGTTCACCCAGGCCCAGGAAATCCTGTTCCAGGACCTGCCGAACATTCCCCTGTGGTACGCCGCACGCCAGGTTGTCTGGAGCGAGAACGTTGCCAACGTGGACACCGGCTGGAACGGCGTCATCCAGTACTACAACATCACTGCAAAGTAGTACTGAGACCGTCCAACTCAAATAGCTAGTGGGGGTCCGGCCAACAGCCGGGCCCCCATAGCCTTGATACCGGCAGGAAGCTTGTCCCCAATGAATATTTCACTTATCCGCCACGCTTCGGAGGGTCCGCTGTGATCCGGTTTATCCTCCGTCGACTGCTCCAGGTCATTCCGGTGTTCCTGGGCACCACGCTCCTGGTTTACTTCATGGTGTTCGCGCTGCCGGGGGACCCCGTCCGGGCGCTCTTCGGCGACCGCGCACCAAGCGAGGCAGTGATCGCCGCCGTGCGGCAGCAATACAACCTCGACCAGCCGTTCTGGGTCCAGTACGGCCTCTTCATCAAGAACCTTGTGACGTTCAATCTGGGCGTCGACTTCACCGGCCAGCCCATCGCGGCCACGCTGGGCCGGGTGTTCCCCGTGACGGCGATGCTCGCCGTGGAGGCCCTGGTCATCCAGGCGGTCTTCGGCATCGGGTTCGGTCTGGTCGCAGGCCTGCGCAAGGGCGGGATCTTCGATTCCACCGTGCTCCTGGCCTCCCTCGTCGTCATCGCCATCCCGGTGTTCGTGCTCGGCTTCGTGCTGCAACTGGTCTTCGGTGTTTACCTCGGCTGGGCAAAACCCACCGTTGGAACAAACGCCGACTGGGGCACGCTGCTCCTGCCGGCGTTTGCGCTGGCACTGGTGTCCTTCGCCTACGTCCTCCGCCTTACCCGGGCATCTGTGATCGAAAACGCCACGGCCGACTACGTCCGTACTGCCACGGCCAAGGGCCTGTCCCGGCCGCGCGTGGTCATGACCCACATCCTCCGCAACTCCATGATTCCGGTGGTCACCTACCTCGGTGCGAACCTCGGCGGCCTGATGGGCGGCGCCATCGTGACCGAAGGCATTTTCAATGTCCCCGGCGTGGGCCAGAAACTCTACCAGTCGATCCTTCGCGGCGAGGGCCCCACCATCGTGGCCATCGTGAGCGTGCTCGTGCTGGTCTTCGTTATCTCCAACCTGCTGGTGGATTTGCTCTACGCCTGGCTTGATCCGAGGATTCGCTATGAAAAGTAACCGAGAAATCACCCACTTCGTCGCGCCGCTGGAGGAGACCCCGCTGCTGGCCACGGACGCGGTCAAGACTGACGAAGCCCCGTTGAGCCTGTGGGCGGATGCCTGGAAGAAGCTCCGCCGCCGCCCGCTGTTCATCGCAGCGGCGATCATGATCTTCATGATCGTAGTGATCGCGGCCTTCCCGGGACTGTTCACCCAGACTCCGCCGAATGAGAACTGCCTCTTGGCCAATTCTGACGGCCCGCCCGCTCCCGGCCATCCGCTGGGCTTCACGTTCCAGGGCTGCGACGTTTACGCGCGCGTCATCTACGGTACGCAGGCGTCTGTCATGGTGGGAGTGTTCTCGGTCCTCGGTGTCCTGCTGGTAGGTGTCACCCTGGGTGCGCTGGCAGGCTTCTTCGGAGGCTGGATTGACACTGTCATCGCCCGCCTTGGCGACATCTTCTTTGCCCTTCCCCTGGTCCTCGGAGCGCTCGTGGTGACGCAGCTTCCGTTCTTCCGGGAAAACAAGAGCGTGTGGACCGTGATCGCGGTGATCCTCCTGCTGGCGTGGCCGCAGATGGCCCGCCTGACCCGCGGCGCGGTGATCGAAGTGCGGAACGCTGACTTCATCACGGCGGCGCGTTCGCTGGGGGTTTCGCCCATCAAGACCCTGATCCGGCACGTGCTGCCCAACGCGGCCGCCCCGATCATCGTCCTGGCAACGATGGAACTGGGCGTATTCATCGTTCTGGAAGCCACGCTGTCCTTCCTGGGCATCGGCCTTCCGGGCAGCATCATGTCCTGGGGCAATGACATTTCCGCGGCCCAGTCCAGTATCCGCACCAACCCGGCAGTGCTGCTCTACCCCGCAGCAGCCCTGTCAATCACCGTGTTGAGTTTCATCATGCTCGGCGATGCCCTGCGCGATGCCCTTGACCCGAAGAGCCGGCAGCGATGAAAGAGGCATACATGAACACGTCGGACGTCATCATCGAGGAAGCCGGCCGGCCGGCCGACCGGCCACTGCTGGAAATCAAGGACCTCGCCATCACATTCGCCACCGGGGGCGGCGAGGTGAAGGCCGTGCGCAACGCACACCTGACCATCATGCCCGGCGAAACGGTGGCAATCGTGGGCGAGTCCGGATCCGGCAAGTCCACTACGGCACTGGCAGCGATCGGCCTGCTCCCGGCCAACGGGCGCGTCTCCGGCGGGCAGATCCTGCTCGACGGCGAGGACATCGCCCACGCAGGCGAAAAGCGGATGATCGAACTGCGCGGCAACACCATCGGCATGGTCCCCCAGGACCCCATGTCCAACCTGAATCCAGTGTGGAAAATCGGCTACCAGGTCAAGGAGACACTGCGCGCAAACGGCCGGCCCAGCGGGCCGGCGGACATTGCCGAAGTGCTGTCCCAGGCCGGCCTGCCTGATGCGCACCGCCGTGCCGGCCAGTACCCGCACGAGTTTTCCGGCGGCATGCGCCAGCGGGCCCTGATTGCCATCGGCCTGTCCTGCCAGCCGCGCCTGCTGATCGCGGATGAACCGACATCGGCACTGGACGTCACGGTGCAGCGGCAGATCCTGGACCACCTGGAAAGCATGACGTCGGAACTGGGCACCGCTGTACTCCTGATCACGCATGACCTGGGTCTCGCCGCCGAACGTGCGGACCAGGTGGTGGTCATGTACCGCGGACAGGTGGTCGAGTCCGGACCGTCCCTGGAACTCCTGCGTAACCCGCAGCACCCCTACACCCAGCGGCTGGTTGCTTCGGCCCCGTCGCTGGCCTCGCGCCGCATCCAGGCGAGCAAGGAAGCCGGTGTTGCCGCGGAAGACCTCCTGGCCCCCACCGCGGCCGCAGCGGTGCCGGACAAGACCGCCGAGGTCCTGCAGATCAGGGACCTGACCAAGGTCTACAAGCTGCGCCAGGGCCTGGGGAAGTCCACCGATTTCAAGGCTGTGGATTCCGTAAGCTTCGCCGTGAAGCGCGGAACCACGACGGCCATTGTGGGGGAGTCGGGCTCCGGCAAGTCCACCGTGGCCAACATGGTGCTGCAGCTGGAAAAGCCCACGGATGGAACCATCGTGTTCGATGGGGTGGACACATCCACGCTGAAACCCGCCGAATTGTTCAAGTTCAGGCGCCGGGTCCAGCCCATCTTCCAGGATCCGTATGGTTCCCTCGATCCGATGTACAACATCTACCGGACCATCGAGGAGCCGCTGCGGGTGCACAGGATCGGCGACCGGGCCAGCCGGGAGAAGAAGGTCAGGGAGCTGCTGGACCAGGTGGCACTGCCGCAGTCCACAATGCAGCGCTTCCCGAACGAGCTCTCCGGCGGCCAGCGCCAGCGCGTGGCGATCGCCCGTGCACTGGCGCTGGATCCCGAGGTCATCATCTGTGACGAGGCTGTCAGCGCGCTGGACGTCCTGGTGCAGGCGCAGGTCCTGAACCTCCTGGCCGAGCTGCAGTCCAACCTTGGCCTGACCTACCTGTTCATCACCCATGACCTTGCCGTGGTCCGGCAGATCGCAGACCACGTCTGCGTCATGGAAAAGGGCAAGCTGGTGGAGACTGGCTCAACGGACGAGGTCTTCGACTCGCCGCAGCAGGACTACACCAAGGCCCTGCTGAACGCGATTCCCGGTGCGCGCCTGATGCTGCCCCCCGAGGTTGCCTAGTCGCGAAACAGCCGGCAGTGAAGGGCCGGTACCGGGCCGCCCCTGGGGGAGCGCCGGTACCGGCCCTTTCGCGTGCCGGCCACGGCGGGCCAGGTCAGCCGAGTTGGCGCCCTGCACCGCGGTCCTGCGCAGCCGGTCCTGCCGGGGATTTCAGGTCCGGAATGCCCATGTCCCTGAACCGGCGGGCCAAGAGGTTCCCCAGGATCCGCCGGCCCTCGTCGTCCATGTGCACGGAGTCCATGAGCCGCCGTTCCAGGTTGTACCGCGTCAACCAGTCGCCGACACTGACGAATTCCAGGCCGTGCGCGGCGGCGGTATCACCCACCAGGGCGTCCACTTCGGTGCGCCGGCCGCCTCCGTCGCGTTCCCCGCGGGCGAGGGTGCCCACCATCACGATCCTGGCAGTAGGGAAGCGGGACTTCAGCGCGATCAGGAGGCGGTCCGCGTTCGTCCTGATGTCGGCGTCGGCCGCTCCCTGTGCTGCATCATTGCCGCCGCCCTCCACGACGATCAGCGCCGGAGCCTGGGCGGGCAGCAGCCAGTCGCCCCGCTCCAGCGCATCGATGTAGTTTCCAACTGCTCGTCCGGACGCGACGAACCCCGTTCCGCCAAAGCCGCAGAAATGCACGCTGTAACCGAGTGCAGAAAGAGCCTGGCGCGGCCAGCCGTTGGCCGGCGAAGACTGCGAATCACCAATCAGCAGTGCGGTGCGGTGGGGGTCAGCGACCACCACCTCGTCGCGGCCGAACACCGGGTTGAAAACGACGGATCCCGGCGCCACTGTGTCAAGGGCCTGCCCGCCGGCCACGTACAAACCGGGCGCAGCATCCAGCTGCGGCGAGTAAGGGGCTGCTGCCGGCTCGCCGGGCGCAGGCGGAACTGCCGGGGCATTGGCGGCCGGCCTGCCGCCGGCGGCCGATGGGGACGCGGCCGCCATCGCCGGCGCGGAAGGTATCCCTCCCAAGGGCTGTCCCGGCGTCGTAAGCAGTAACCCTGCCGTGATCCCCAGCACAATAAATCGGGTCAGGGCCGGGGTGTGGCTCATGTGGTTTCTCCGGGATTATCGCTGCGTTCCCAGCAATAATGGGGCATGGCCGGGCATAAATCCAGAGCCATCCCGTCCTGATTTGGTGACATCTTGGCAACGGAAAACCGCCAACCGGGGCCCAACCGCCCGCCCCCGTTTTAGGCCAATAAATGGCAGTGGCGCTAGAATAGGAACAGGTGCCCTGTGTAAAGGGCCGAATCCTTCGTGCGTTCCGGTAGGAAATGGCGCGATACAACAGCTGACTCCACTGAATCGAGCCATTACGCATGTCTGAAACCACCACCAACACAGCGGTAGCCACTGCATCGCGCAGTGACCTGCGCAACGTCGCGATCGTGGCCCACGTTGACCACGGCAAGACCACCCTGGTCGATGCCATGCTCAAGCAGACCAACTCCTTTGCCTCTCACGGGGAGGTTGAAGACCGCGTCATGGACTCCGGTGACCTGGAGCGCGAAAAGGGCATCACCATCCTGGCGAAGAACACCACGGTGGCCTACAACGGCCCGTCCTCCAACGGCGAGACCATCACCATCAACGTGATCGACACTCCTGGCCACGCCGACTTCGGCGGCGAGGTGGAGCGCGGCCTGTCCATGGTTGACGGCGTCGTCCTGCTGGTTGACTCCTCCGAGGGCCCGCTGCCGCAGACGCGCTTCGTGCTCCGCAAGGCCCTGGCTGCACACCTGCCGGTGATCCTGCTGGTCAATAAGACGGACCGCCCCGACGCCCGCATCGACGAGGTCGTGCACGAGTCCATGGACCTGCTCCTGGGCCTCGCCTCCGACCTCGCGGACGAGGTGCCGGACCTGGACCTGGACAAGGTCCTGGAGGTTCCGGTCGTCTACGCCGCTGCCAAGGTTGGCCGCGCCTCCCTGGAGCAGCCCGCCAACGGCTCCGCTCCGGACAACGAGGACCTGGAACCGCTCTTCAAGACCATCATTGAGCACATCCCGGCGCCCACCTACAACCCGGAAGGTGTCCTGCAGGCGCACGTCACCAACCTGGACGCCTCCCCGTTCCTGGGCCGCCTCGCGCTGCTCCGCATCTACAACGGCACCCTGCGCAAGGGCCAGCAGGTTGCCTGGGCCCGCCAGAACGGCGAACTGAAGACCGTCAAGATCACCGAACTCCTGGCCACCAAGGCCCTGGAGCGCGTCCCGGCCGACTCCGCAGGCCCGGGCGAGATCGTCGCCGTCGCCGGCATCGAAGACATCACCATCGGTGAAACCCTGACCGACGTCGAAAACCCTCAGCCGCTTCCGCTGATCACCGTGGACGATCCCGCCATCTCCATGACCATCGGTATCAACACCTCCCCGCTGGCCGGCAAGGTCAAGGGTGCCAAGGTGACTGCGCGCCAGGTGAAGGACCGCCTGGACAAGGAACTGATCGGTAACGTCTCCATCAAGGTGCTCCCCACCGAGCGTCCCGATGCCTGGGAAGTCCAGGGCCGTGGCGAGCTCGCCCTGGCCATCCTCGTGGAGCAGATGCGCCGTGAGGGTTTCGAACTGACCGTCGGCAAGCCGCAGGTTGTCACCAAGACCATCGACGGCAAGATCCATGAGCCGATGGAGCACATGACCATCGACGTTCCCGAGGAATACCTCGGCGCCGTTACCCAGCTCATGGCAGCCCGCAAGGGCCGCATGACCAACATGGCCAACCACGGCACCGGCTGGGTCCGCATGGAATTCATCGTTCCCGCCCGTGGCCTGATCGGCTTCCGAACCAAGTTCCTTACGGAAACCCGTGGCGCCGGTATCGCCGCGTCCATCTCCGAGGGCTACGAGCCGTGGGCCGGCCCCATCGAGTACCGCACCAACGGCTCCATGGTTGCCGACCGCGCCGGTGTGGTCACCCCGTTCGCCATGATCAACCTGCAGGAGCGTGGCTCCTTCTTCGTCAAGCCCACCGCAGAGGTCTACGAGGGCATGATCGTCGGCGAGAACTCCCGTGCCGACGACATGGACGTGAACATCACCAAGGAAAAGAAGCTCACCAACATGCGTGCGGCCTCCTCCGACAGCTTCGAGAACCTGACGCCGCCGCGCGAGCTCACCCTCGAAGAGTCGCTTGAATTCGCCCGCGAGGACGAGTGCGTCGAGGTCACCCCGGAATCCATCCGAATCCGCAAGGTTATCCTGGACACGAACGAGCGCGCCAAGGCCAACCGCGCCCGCGCCAAGGCCTAAGGAGTCTTGTCCACTTAGAAGGCGTATAAGGCTCCTAGGCGGGCAGGAACTCCATCGGGGGAGCCGGGACGACAGGCGGGAAACCGCCGTCGTTCCGGCTTTTCTTTGGTGCGCCCGCGCCGGCACGAGGATTGGCGCACCCAGGCAGCGCGTCGGGTTCAGGCCCGCGGGGCGCGGCGAGGGGGCGCCGGCGGGACCTCCTTGGCCGCCACCACGCGTTCCAAAGGGATGACGACGTCGGCCTGCCGCGTGCGGATGGTGCACGCACCGGCGTCGCGCGCCACCAGGTGGCCCAGCGCATCCGTGAGGCCGCCCTCGATCCGGTACCGCACCACCACGCGGGTGCCGGGAGCAGCGGCGGCCAGGAAAGCCGCGGGGGAGGGGCTGGGCAGACTCACCAGTTCATACTAGGTCTGCCGGCTAGGTTCGCGGGAACCGGCTGGGAGATAATAGGCTCAGATGTCAAGAGTCCGGCCCAAGTTGCCGGATGTAGTAACCGGCGGGTCGCCGGAACCAACGTGGAGAGGCCAGGGACGTGACGTACGTAATCGCGCAGCCGTGTGTAGATGTCAAGGACAAGGCATGCATCGAAGAATGCCCGGTCGACTGCATCTATGAGGGTGAGCGTTCGCTGTACATCCATCCGGACGAATGCGTCGACTGCGGCGCGTGCGAGCCCGTCTGCCCGGTCGAGGCGATCTACTACGAGGATGACACCCCGGACGAGTGGGCTGACTACTACAAGGCCAACGTCGAGTTCTTCGATGACCTGGGCTCCCCGGGCGGTGCCGCAAAGATCGGCAACACCGGCAAGGACCACCCAATGATCGCCGCCCTGCCCCCGCAGAACCAAGACCACTGACCGCAGCAACAGTGAGTGCAGCAGTGAAGCGGTTTGGCCTGGACCTGCCCGATTACCCCTGGGAGGCGATGGCTCCGTACCTGGCGAAGGCCTCGGAGCACCCCGGCGGCGCCGTCAACCTGTCCATCGGCACGCCGGTGGACCCTACGCCGCAGCTGGTCCAGGACGCGCTGAAGGCCGCCGCCGACGCCCCGGGCTACCCTACGGTCCATGGCACCCCGGCACTCCGGGAGGCGGTGGCCGGCTGGTTTGAGCGCCGCCGCGGCGTGGCGGGCCTTGACCCCCGCAACGTGATGCCAACGGTGGGCTCGAAGGAACTGGTGGCCTGGCTGCCGTTGCTTTTGGGGCTCAAGCCGGGTGACGTCGTCGTACGCCCGAAGGTGGCGTACCCCACCTACGATATTGGCGCCACCCTGGCCGGCGTCACCTCGGTGGCCACGGACAACCTTGCGGAGCTCGACGGCGAAACGCTCGCCCGGGTGCGCCTCGTGTGGGTCAACTCACCAGGCAACCCTACGGGCAGCGTGCGGGACGCCGCCTCGCTGAAGGCCGTGGTGGACCAGGCGCGGAACCTCGGCGCTGTGGTCGCGTCCGATGAATGTTATGCGGAACTCGGCTGGGGCGCGTGGGATGTGCAGCGCGGAGGCGAGGCGGTACCCAGCATCCTGGACCCGCGCGTGGCGGGGGGTTCGCACCAGGGCCTGCTGGCCGTGTACTCCCTGAGCAAGCAGTCCAATGTGGCCGGCTACCGCGCGGCCTTCGTGGCGGGCGACCCGGACCTCATGTCCAACCTGGTGAACAGCCGCAAGCATGCGGGCATGATCGTGCCGTACCCGGTCCAGGAGGCCATGCGTGTTGCGCTGGGCGACGATGCGCACGTGGAGACCCAGAAGGACCTCTACCGTGGACGCCGCGAACGGCTGCTTCCGGCGCTGCAGGACTTCGGCCTGGAGATCAAGGACTCGGACGCGGGGCTTTACCTGTGGTCCACGGCCGGGGAGGACACCTGGACAACGGTGGCCAGGCTTGCCGAACGCGGAATCGTGGTGGGACCGGGGGTATTCTACGGCGAGGCCGGCAACGGGTATATCCGCGTTGCGCTCACCGGTTCTGACGAACGCATTGACGCGGCAGTGTCCAGGTTGGGGCACGCCCCGTAATAATCCTGTGACTCGCGCCACATCCGGCGCGGTTTGGGGGTCCTTTGGCCGTCGCGGATTAGTGACACCCGCCAAGGAGCGGTACTTTTTAAGTGACTATCAATGGTGGCTTTCTACAAGAAGGCAGTCCGGGTGTTGGAACCTGTCTTCTCAGGGTCAGTGCGCGGCGCACCTGATGTTGGATCAAGCTTTCGACAGAGGCCCAAGAGCCTCATGAAGGGGACTCCATGACTGAGACCAACAACGCGGCGACCCTGCTCCATGCAGGTGGCGAGCTCAAGCTCCCGCGCATCCAGGTTATTGAAGGAAACGAAGGCTATGACGTTTCCAAGCTGCTGAAGCAGACCGGCGCAGTCACCTTTGACCCCGGCTTCATGAACACCGCTGCCACTACCTCGGCAATCACCTACATCGATGGCGATGCGGGCATCCTGCGCTACCGCGGATACCCCATCGAGCAGCTGGCGCAGCACTCCAGCTTCCTTGAGGTGTCCTACCTGCTGATTTACGGCAACCTGCCCACCCCCACCGAACTGGACGCCTTCGACCAGAAGATCCGCCGCCACACCCTGCTGCACGAGGAGCTCAAAGGCTTCTTCGGCGGGTTCCCGAGGGACGCGCACCCGATGCCCGTACTCTCCTCGGCAGTGTCGGCGCTGTCCACCTTCTACCAGGACTCCCTGGACCCGTTCAACGCCGAACAGGTGGAGGTCTCCACCATCCGCCTGATGGCCAAGCTTCCGGTCATCGCCGCCTACGCGCACAAGAAGTCCATCGGCCAGCCCATGCTGTACCCGGACAACTCCATGAACCTGGTGGAGAACTTCCTGCGCCTCAGCTTCGGTCTGCCCGCCGAGCAGTACGAGCTGGACCCGGTCATCGTCAAGGCCCTGGACCTGCTGCTCATCCTGCACGCGGACCACGAGCAGAACTGCTCCACTTCCACCGTGCGCCTGGTGGGCTCGTCCAACGCCAACCTGTTCGCTTCCGTTTCCGCCGGCATTAACGCGCTCTTCGGTCCCGCCCATGGCGGCGCCAACGAAGCGGTTTTGAAGATGCTCCGGCAGATCCAGGCCGAGGGCCTCAAGCCCGAGGACTACATGGAGAAGGTCAAGAACAAAGAAGACGGCGTCCGCCTCATGGGCTTCGGGCACCGTGTCTACAAGAACTACGATCCGCGCGCCAAGATCGTCAAGGCCACGGCCCACGAGATCCTCACCAAGCTCGGCGGCAACGACGAGCTCCTGGACATCGCGCTGCGCCTCGAGGAGAAGGCGCTCAATGATGACTACTTCATCGAGCGCAAGCTCTACCCGAACGTGGACTTCTACACCGGCCTGATCTACAAGGCCATGGGCTTCCCCGAGAAGATGTTCACCGTGCTGTTCGCCATCGGCCGCCTGCCGGGCTGGATTGCCCAGTGGCGGGAGATGATCAGCGACCCCAACACCAAGATCGGCCGCCCGCGCCAGCTGTACATCGGCGAGCCGGAGCGCGATTACCCGGTCCGCTAGTACGACGACGGCCGCCCCCTCTCACAGGTGGGCGGCCGTTTGCGTTAATCATCCAGTGCTCCGTACTTGTCGTTTTGGGGAGTCAGAACGACAAGTACGGAGCAATCGATGCGGGCGGTCAGGAGGTGTAGCCCTGGGGGTTGTTCTTCTGCCAGCGCCAGTGGTCCTCACACATTTGGTCCACGGTTTTGGTGGTGGACCAGCCGAGGTCAGCCAGTGCCGAGGAGGCGTCCGCCCAGAAGGCGGGGAGGTCGCCGGCGCGGCGGTCGGTGATTTCGTAGGGGATGGGCCGGCCGACTGCTTTTTCGAAGGAGCGCAGGACTTCCAGGACGGAGGAGCCTTTCCCTGAGCCGAGGTTCCAGCGGAAAACGCCGCTGCGCTCTGCGATGTGGTTCAGGGCTGCGACGTGGCCGTCGGCGAGGTCCACGACGTGGATGTAGTCGCGCAGGCAGGTTCCGTCCGGGGTGTCGTAGTCCCCGCCGAACACCATGAGTTTCTCGCGCCGGCCCACGGCGACCTGGGCGATGAACGGGACGAGGTTGTTGGGGATGCCCTGCGGGTCTTCGCCGATCCGTCCGGAGGGGTGCGCGCCGACGGGGTTGAAGTAGCGCAGCAGGGCGATGTGCCAGCGGGGGTCTGCGGCGCCGAGGTCGGAGAGGATGTCCTCGATCTGTTCCTTGGTGCGGCCGTAGGGGTTGTTGGCCCCGATCTCCATTTTTTCGACGTAGGGGATGGGGTTGTGTTCGCCGTAGACGGTGGCGGAGGAGCTGAAGACGATGGAGCGGACGTCGTGCCGGTCCATGACGCGGATCAGGCTCAGGGTGCCCACCAGATTGTTGTGGTAGTACATCAGCGGTTCGCGGACGGACTCGCCCACGGCCTTAAGGCCTGCGAAGTGGATGACGGCGTCGATCCCGGCGCCGGCGAAGACCTTTTCCACGGCTGCCTCATCCACCAGGTCAACGTGGTGGAACTCGACGGCCTTGCCGGTCAGCCCGGCCACGCGGCGCAGCGACTCCTCGCTGGAATTGACCAGGTTGTCGATGACCACCACCTCGTGGCCGGCTTCCTGCAGGGACAAAACAGTGTGGGAACCGATGTAACCGGTGCCCCCGGTAACCAGAATCTTCATGCTCCCACGCTATCCCAGCAGCAGGCACCGCCGCCGCCGCGATTCGAATGGCAGTGCCTGAGGCCTTACCCGGGGCGTGGGTTCGGTTTTGGAGCACGCCTGTGCTAAATAAGTGAGGTGCCTAAAATCGTCGACGCCCATGCCCGCCGCCAGGATGTAGTGGAAGCGGTGCTGCGCATCATCGCCGTGGACGGGCTGGAACGGGCCTCCCTCCGGGAGGTGGCGGACGAGGCGGGGCTCGCCGTCGGCTCGGTCCGGCACTACTTCGCCGGCAGCGAGGAACTGCTGAGCTATACATTCGCTGCAGTGGTGGACCGGATGGTGGGCCGGCTGCGGGCCGGAATCCCGGCAGTGCGCTCCAGCGACCCAGGGAGCACGGTGCGGAGGGAAGCTGTTTTAACCCTGCTGGGTGCCATCCTTCCCCTGGACGGCCAGCGAGCGGCGGAAGCCTGTGCCTGGCTGGAATTCCGGAGTGCCGCCCGGATCCGGCCCTTCCTTGCGGCGGAGGCGGACCGCAGCTACCGGGAAGTGGCCGCCGTTGTAGGACAGGTTGTCATGGAGCTCCTCCCGGAAGACGAGCCCCAGGAACGGATGGTGGTGGAAGCGGAACGGCTGCTCGCCACCCTGGACGGACTCTGCCTGCACGCCCTGCTCCAGCCCGAGTGGCTGACTGCCGGCATGTGCCGCGACGTGCTGGACCGCCACTTGGACGGGCTGGGGTCCGGGCGGCCGTTAACGTAGGGACAGGGCGGGAATAGACTGATAACCGGAGGGCACCCGCCCGGATCAGCAGACCCGGCCGGAGCGCGCCAGGGAAGGACTTGGGATGCATCACGCAGGCGGTTCCGGGTGGCACATCACTACGGACACATCCGGGCCCATGATGATTGCACTGTATGTTCGGGACTCCGCCGGCCTCAACGGCGCCGGCCACCCAGCCCTCTCGCACATTAAACCCAAGGTCAGGCCCGCGGACCATTCACACCTGACTGCCGATGTCGGGGGAGAGGCTGCGCTGAAGACCGAATGGGAGGCATGGTGGGCCCAGCTGCTCAAAGCCCATCCGCACACTGCCACGGAGCTGACTCCACCGGACTTTGAGGCGTTTGGCAACTCGCCTGCGCTGCAGCGCGTACTCCAGGCCCACTTTGGTTCGGCGCTCATGTGGGCGCGGGAACGCCGGAGCGAATATGCCGAGCTGGAAGCGGAACGGGCCGCTTCCGGGGCTGACCAACTGCTCGAAGACATGGTTGATGACCGGCTGATGGAGGTGGGCCGGGACGCACGCGACTTCAACCTGACCATCATCGAACTGCCGTTGAACGAACAGCGCGCCTGGTTCCTGGAGCCGGACAAGATCATCATGAGCCACCACCTGATGAGCCAGCCCGAGCTGTTCCGCAGCTATGTCCAGCCGGTGGTGGAGATCATGGTGTAGCCGGAGGGCCTGCTCAGCCTTCCGCCGGGGCCAGCACGATCCGCACTCCGGCGTCATTCCCCGGAGACTCCTGCCAACCGTTCCGCGCTGCCCGGTCCCAGCTGCGCCCGGCCACTTCCACCCGCACCACGTCCAGGACCTTGGCGTTGGCCACGGCCCACTGGGCCACGGACCAGGCCAGGCTGCCGGAGGCTTCGACCATGATGGCGTCCCCGTCAACGGCCGCAGGGAGCCCGCCATATGCCTGATCCAGGCTTGCAGCCGCCCGTGCAGCGTCCCCGCCGCCGGTAGGGGAGCGGAGCGTGCACTGTACTGCTCCGGGGGCCTGGCCCGTCAGGCCGGACGCGAAGGACCGGCCCATGCTCTCGTGCTGGGCATAAGCGAGTGGGTGGGCCGAGCGCTGTACGCGTTGCGCGGCCTGGGTAATGTCCAGGGATTCGTAGTCCGGGATCTTCTCGAGCGCATCGTAGAAGGCACCGGCGGCGTAGTAGGGGTCCATGATCTGTTCCTCGGTGCCCCAGCCCTGTGATGGCCTCTGCTGGAACAGGCCGCGCGAATCCGGTCCCGCCTGGTCCCCGTGCCCGATATTTCGGAGCTTGGACTCCTGCATTGCCGTGGCCAGCGCGATGGTGGCCGCGCGCGGCGGCAGGCCACGACGGACCGCTACGGCGGTGATCAGGGCGGCGTTCGCGGCCTGGTCCGGCGCCAGTTCCCCGGACACATCGCCAACGACGGCGGTGCAGCGTTCCGAAACGAGCGTCTCGGAACGCTGCAGGAAGAACACAGCTGCATAGATTCCGCCCGCCACCAGGGCCAGCGTCAGGACCAGTACCGCCAGGCGGCGCAGACCGCGTCTTCGTGCCACCGCGGGATCAGTTGGCGTGGAGCGCGTCGTTCAGCTCCACGGTCTGTCCCTTGCGGGGGAGCGCCTCAACAGCGCCCGTGGTGGAATTGCGCCGGAACAGCAGGTTGGGAACGCCCGAGAGCTCGGCGGCCTTGACGATCTTGGTGGTGTCCTCGCCCACCTCGTCCTTGGGACCGGGCACACGGACCCGGGTGCCGGCGGTGACGTAGAGCCCGGCTTCCACCACGGAGTCATCGCCGATGCTGATGCCCACGCCGGAGTTGGCACCGAGCAGGACCCGCTCGCCGATGGTGATCTTTTCCTTGCCGCCGCCCGAGAGGGTGCCCATGATCGAGGCGCCGCCGCCGACATCGCTGCCGTCCCCGGTGACCACGCCCGCCGAGATGCGGCCTTCCACCATGGAGGTGCCCAGGGTGCCGGCATTGAAGTTGACGAAGCCTTCGTGCATGACGGTTGTGCCTTCGGCGAGGTGTGCACCGAGGCGCACCCGGTCGGCGTCGGCAATCCGCACGCCGGTGGGCACCACGTAGTCCACCATGCGCGGGAACTTGTCCACCCCGTAGACGGTGACGGTGCCGCGGCGGCGGAGGCGGGCGCGCGTCAGTTCAAAACCGTCCACCGCTGCGGGGCCGAAGTTGGTCCAGACGACGTTGGGCAGCTTTCCGAAGATGCCGTCCAGGTTGATGGTGTTGGGCCGGACCAGCCGGTGCGAAAGCAGGTGGAGGCGGAGGTAGGCATCAGCGGTGTCAGCGGGTGCCTCGTCCAGGTTGATCTGGACAAACACCACCTTCTGCTCGGTCCCGCGGTCCGCGTCCGCGCCGCCCTCGGCGATCTGCGTGAGCACCTCGTCGGCGTGTTCCACGTCGCGCAGGTTATCGGCGGCCACGCCAAGGGACGGCGCGGGGAACCAGGCATCCAGCATGGTGGCGCCCCCGGCAGCGGTGGCCATAGTGGCAATACCGAAGCCCCAGGCGGAGCGGTCAGCAGCAGGGTTCGAGGTTTCGGGCACGGCGGAGGAAGCGGTCTCAGTCATGTTCTCCAGTCTATCGATGGGCCGGGGCGCCGTTCGAACTAGACTGGCTTCGTGACTGCCGAAACTGCGCCCCAGCCCGTTCCTGACCTTTCCGGCTCCATTGCCCTGGACCTGCGGCAGGATGTGTCGCTGCTGACTGCGGCCCTGATGGACATAGAGAGTGTCTCGGGCAACGAGCGCCGGCTGGCCGATGCGGTGGAGGCGGCGCTGCTGAAGATACCGCAGCTGACGGTTCTCCGGGACGGTGACGCCATCGTCGCGCGCACGGAACTGGGGCTTTCCGAGCGGGTCATCCTCGCCGGACACCTGGACACCGTACCCCTTCCGCTCGCCCCGGGGTCCAAGGGCACTGTGCCATCCACATGGGAGTCAGGTGTACCGGGGGAGGGCATCCTTTATGGGCGGGGCGCCACGGACATGAAGGGCGGCGTTGCGGTCCAGCTCGCGCTGGCAGCAACAATGTTCGACGACGGCAGGCAGCCGGGGCGGGACGTCACCTTCGTCTTCTACGACCACGAGGAGGTGGAAGGCTCGAAGAGCGGACTGGGACGCCTGGTCCGTAACCATGGCGACCTGCTGCACGGCGACTTTGCCATTCTCCTGGAGCCGACGGACGGAACCGTTGAGGGCGGCTGCAACGGCACCAGCCGGTTCGAGGCCGTCACCGTGGGCGAGTCCGCCCACTCGGCCCGCGCATGGATGGGCAGCAATGCCATCCATGCGGCCGCCCCCATCCTGGCCCGGCTGGCGGAGTACCAGCCGAAGACCGTCGCCGTGGACGGGCTGGACTATCGCGAAAGCCTGAACGCCGTGAGGATCAAGGGCGGCACCGCCGGGAACGTCATCCCGGACCGCTGCGTAGTGGAGATCAACTATCGGTTCGCGCCGGACAAAACTCCGGAGCAGGCCGAGGCTCACGTGCGCGAACTCCTGGAGGGGTTCGAGGTGGTACGCACCGACGCCGCCGCCGGCGCCCGGCCGGGACTGAACCATCCTGCCGCCGCGTCCTTCGTGGACGCCGTGGGAGCTGAGCCTAAACCCAAATACGGCTGGACCGACGTCGCGCGCTTCAGCGCACTGGGCGTCCCCGCGGTGAATTTTGGACCTGGCGATGCGCTGCTGGCGCACAAGGACAACGAACACGTCCACGCGGATGCCATCCGCGCCTGCCTTGCCGCCCTGCGGAAGTGGCTCGCAGCCTAGGCCAACGCCCGGCCGGGAACGCCGCCTGATCCGGCAACGAAAAAGGTCCGGAACCCCGAAGGGTTCCGGACCTTTCCGCTGCAACGCTAAGGCGCGGCTGCCTCGATGGCCTCAGGCTCGGCCGGAGCCGTACCGCCTGCCGCCTTCTTGGAGCCGCGGCGCTCGATCCATACCGCCAGCCGCGAGACGGCGATATTGATGGCGATGTAAATCGCGGCGGCCACGAAGAAGACCGGGAACAGGTACTGCGTGCCCAGGAAGTCCGCCATGACCTGGACGGCGCGGAGCAGTTCGCCGTACGCCACGATGTAGCCGAGCGAGGTGTCCTTCAGGAGCACTACAAGCTGTGCCACGAGCGAGGGCATCATGCGCCGGATCGCCTGCGGGAGTTCAATCAGCATGCGGGACTTGAAGCTCGTCAGGCCAATGGCCAGGCCCGCTTCACGCTGCCCCTTGGGCAGCGACTGGATGCCCGCGCGGATGATTTCGGAGAACACCGCCGAGTTGTACAGCACCAGGCCGGTGACGACGGCGATGAACGGCGAGGTGCCGAAGCCCAGGAGGACGAACAGCATCATCAGGACCACGGGCATGCCGCGCAGGAATTCCAGCACGATACGGGTGGGCACCCGCAGGAAGGCCGCGTCGGAGATCCGCAGCAGCGTCAGCGCCAGACCCAGGGGGAAGGCGATGACAGCGGCAAGCGCGGCGGCACTGAGCGTGGCGCCCATGCCGTTGGCCAGGAGGGTCCAGACATCGCCACGCGTGAAGATCTGCCAGCGGCGGCCCTCGAAGATGCCTTGCTGTGCCAGGGTCATGATGATCCAGGCCAGCAGGCCGAGGATCAGCACCGAACCAACAATCGATCCGATCAGGGAAACACGGCGGGCCTTGGGACCCGGAACGTCGTAAAGGACGGAGCTCATCGGGCGATCGCCACCTTTCGTTCCACCGTGCTGGCCAGGATGCCGAGCGGAACGGTGAGGAGCAGATAGAAGAAGGCCGTGCCCAGGAGCACCGCGATAACGGCGTCGCCGTTGGCGTTCGCCAGCTGGCGGCCGTAGCCGAACAGTTCGAGGACGAAGAACGCGCCGGCAACGGAGGAGTTCTTGACGAGTGCGATCAGGATGTTGATCAACGGCGGGATCACCGTCCGCAGCGCCTGCGGCAGGATGATCAGGTTCAGTACCTGGCCGAACTTCATGCCGATGCTGCGGGCGGCCTCAGCCTGGCCAACGGGCACGCTGTTGACGCCGGAGCGCACAGCTTCGGCGATGAAGGCTGCCGTGTACGTGCTCAGTGCGATAATCGCGGCGACTTCGAACTGCTCAAACTTGACCCCGAGCCTGGGGAGGACGATCGCAGCGAAGAAGAAGGCAATGGTCAACGGGGTGTTCCGCAGAACCTCGACGTAGATCATGCTGAAGCCCCGGAGCGCCGCTACGGGAGAGACCCTGGCCGCTGCGAGCAGGGTGCCGAGTACCAGGGCGATGACGCCGGAGACGGCGGAGAGGAAGAGTGTGCGGAGAAAACCTTCCCAATACAGGGGCAGGTTTTCAAGGATGACGTCCATAGGATCCTTCGGCTCTGGGAGTGGACGGGTGTGGAGACGGAAAGTTGCCGGGGCCGGCGGACCGGCCCCGGCAAGACCAGGGTGACTTAGTAACGGTCAAGCTCGGGCAGCTCGGGGGCAGTCTTGATGACAGCGCCCGCGGTGTCCTCCCAGGCCTTCTTGTACGAGCCGTCCTCTTCGAACCCTTCCAGCTGGTCGTTGATCCAGTTGCGGAACTCGGTGTCGTCCTTCTTCAGGCCGATGCCGTAGGGCTCCTTGGTGAAGGTCTCGTCGGAAGCGAGCTTGAAGGCATCCGGCTCCTTATCAACGAAACCGGCGAGGATCACGTTGTCGGTGGTGATGGCTTCAACCTGCTTGTTGCGCAGCGGCTCCAGGCAGGCGGAGTAGGTGGCGGCCGGAACCAGCACTGCGCCGTACTTCTCCACGATCGTGGCGGCCGGGGTGGAGCCGGTGACCGAGCAGACCTTCTTGCCCTTGACGTCCTCGGGCTTCTTGATGGAGTCGTTGTCCTTGTTCACCATCAGGGCCTGGCCGGCTTCGTAGTACGGGCCCGCGAAGCTGACAACCTTCTTGCGCTTGTCGTTGATCGTGTAGGTGGCGATGACCAGGTCAACCTTGCCCTGTTCGATGAACGGTTCGCGGTTGGCGGAGACGGTTTCGGACCATTCGATCTTGTCCGCCGGGATACCCAGCTTGGCGGCGATCAGCTTGCCGATTTCAACGTCGAAACCGACCGGCTTGTTGTCCAGACCGACCTGGCCGAACAGCGGCTGGTCAAACTTGGTGCCGATCTTGATGGTGCCGGCCTTGGAGAGCTTCTCCATGGTGGTGCCTGCGGCGAAGCTCGGCTTGTCCTCAACCTTGGGGGCGCTGCCGGAGTCACCGCCCCCACAGGCGCTCAGGGACAGGGCGAGGGCAGCGGTGGCTGCCACGATGAACGACTTGCGCCGGCTCATAAATGCCTTCATTGACATTCCTTTCATTGGTGGCCGTGGGTCACGGCCGTGATGCGAACGGGAGTGTGGTTGTTCTTGGGTGAATCAGTGGGTAAGGAGCTTGGACAGGAAGTCCTTGGCCCTGTCGCTCTTCGGGTTGGTGAAGAACTCTTCCGGGGTGTCGTCCTCAACGATCTGGCCGTCTGCCATGAAGACCACGCGGTCCGCGGCCTTGCGGGCGAAGCCCATCTCGTGGGTAACCACGATCATGGTCATGCCTTCCTTGGCGAGCTGGACCATCACGTCAAGGACTTCGTTGATCATTTCCGGGTCCAGGGCCGAGGTGGGCTCGTCAAAAAGCATCACCTTGGGCTTCATGGCCAGTGCACGGGCAATGGCAACACGCTGCTGCTGGCCGCCGGAGAGCTGGGCCGGGAGCTTGGGGGCCTGGTGGCCCACGCCCACCCGTTCCAGCAGGGCCATGGCGTCCTTCTCCGCCTCGGCCTTGGACACGCCCTTGACCTTGATGGGGCCAAGGGTGACGTTTTCCAGGATGGTCTTGTGCGCGAACAGGTTGAAGGACTGGAAGACCATTCCGACGTCGGCCCGGAGCTGCGCGAGTTCCTTGCCTTCCTCGGGAAGCACCTTCCCATCGATGCTGATGGTTCCGCCCTCGATGGTCTCCAGACGGTTGATCGCGCGGCAAAGCGTGGACTTACCGGATCCCGAAGGACCGATGACCACAACAACTTCGCCCTTGCGGACCTGAAGATTGATGTCCTTCAAAACGTGCAGCTGGCCGTAATGCTTGTTTACGGCGTTCAGGGAGACGAGGGAATCGCCGGGCACATGAGTAGTCATAAGACGAATCTAGCGAACATTCGCCGTTTATGACGGCTATCACCCCATCCTGGCGGGGATCGTGATTCAAGAGATACCTGCCGGGGGAGGCTAGCCTAGGGGAATGAGCATCGATGCAGATCCGACGAGGAATTTCCAGCCCCGGCGCAAGGGCCCTTTGGAGTTCCGACGCAAACAGGCCGCCGTGGAAATGTCGGACCAGCATCTCCTCGATACCAAGGGGCCGGGACAGTTCGTGCACACCGACCCGTGGCGGGTCCTGCGCATCCAAAGCGAGTTCGTCGAAGGGTTCGGTGCGCTGGCGGACGTCGGCAAGGCGGTCAGTGTGTTCGGCTCCGCCCGGACCAAACCGGGCAGTGCCTACTACGAGATGGGCGTGGAGGTGGGCCGCAAGCTTGCCGAGGCCGGCGTTGCCGTCATCACCGGCGGAGGTCCGGGGTCCATGGAAGCTGCCAACCGCGGTGCGGTGGAGGGTAACGGGGTATCCGTCGGGCTGGGGATCGAGCTTCCCTTCGAGCAAGGGCTCAACCAGTGGGTGGACCTGGGCATCAACTTCCGGTACTTCTTCGCCCGCAAGACCATGTTCGTCAAGTACGCGCAGGGCTTCATCGTCCTCCCGGGCGGCCTGGGGACGCTGGACGAGTTGTTTGAGGCAATGGTCCTGGTCCAGACACGGAAGGTCACGTCCTTCCCGATCGTGCTCCTCGGCGTCGACTTCTGGGGGCCGATGATCGAGTGGATCCGGGGAACCCTGGTGGCTGAAGGGATGGTCTCCGAGAAGGACCTGGATCTCATCCAGCTTGTTGACGATCCGGCAGAAGCCGTGGAGCGCGTGCTGAACGAGGCCGTCACGCCCTCGCCGAACGGTGAACAGCGCCCGGAGTAGGTTTCGGCGGACGCGGGGGCGGGGGCAGCATCTGGCACGATGGAGCCGTGAGCTTCTTTCTGGTTTTCCTGGCCATCGCGCTGGTGGGCGCCGTCCTGTGGACCGGCCTGGGCCGCCGGCCGGGCGCGGTAGGTGAGGCCGGTGCCGGCCGTGCTGCCGACCGGCCCCTGCCCGTGCTGCTGGATGGCGGCCTGCCCCAGCCGCCTGCCAACCTCCCTCCGGTGTTGCTGCCGTCCCACGCCACTCCGGAGGATGTGGACCGGGTCCGGTTCTCCGTGGGCCTGCGCGGCTACCGCATGGACCAGGTGGACCAGGTACTGGACGACCTGCGGAACCAGCTCGCCGCCAGGGAGGCCGAGATCGAAGAGCTCCGCAGCCGGCGCCCCGCGGAGCAGGATTCCGCGTGAGAGCCGCGGAGCAGGACGCCGTGGAACAGGGCCAGGAACGGCGGCCGGTACCGGCCGCGCCGTTGCGCCACTTCGCCCGGCGGGCGGTGGAGGCGGCGCGGGGCTGGCCGTGGTGGTTCCAGGTCACCGTCCTCTATGTGGCTGCCAGGCTGGCCTCCGCCTGCATTTTTATGGCAGCGGCCCTTCAGCAGGGGACCAGCCCCTGGTTTCCCGCCGGGCCGGACTACTGGAACTTCATCAATATCTGGGACGCCCGCTGGTACGGCGAAGTGGTCACCAACGGCTACCCCCGAGTCCTCCCCACGGATGAGTCCGGCAACGTCCAGGAAAATGCGTGGGCTTTCTATCCCCTGTTTCCGCTCCTGGCCGGTGGCCTCAGCCAGCTCACGGGCCTCGCCACGGGGGCTTCGCTCACGCTCGTTGCCATGCTGGCCGGCTGGGGCGCCGCGCTGACGGCCTACGCGCTGTTCCGGCAACGGGCGCAGCACGGGGCGGCGCTGTGGGGCGTGGCGTTCTTCGCAACGTTCCCGGTCTCCGCGGTGCTCCAGGTTCCCTACGCGGAGCCGCTCTCGCTGCTCCTGCTCGCAGGAGCCCTGCTCCTGGTCCTCCGCGGGCAGTACCTGCGGGCGGTGCCGGTGGTGGTGCTGCTCTGCCTGTCCCGGCCGGTGGGGGTTCCTTTTGCTGCCATGCTGGGGCTGCTCGTCGCCGCCCGCGCCATTGAGTACGTTCGACGGCGGCGCGGCGGGGATGGAGCACCCCGCACCTTCCGCAGCCTGGCGGAGCTCGCGGTGCTTGCCGCCGTCGCGGCTGTGTCCGCTCTGGCCTGGCCCGCCATCGCTTGGCTGACCACCGGAGACCCGGTTGCCTACACCAAGACCGAAACAGTCTGGCGCGGACACGACCTGGTGCCGTTCAAGCCCTGGTTCGACACCGGCGTCGACCTTTTTGGCCCCGTGTTGGGACTGGCCGCGCCGTTTGTCTTCGCCGCCCTTTTTGGCGGAGCACTGTTCCTGGCTCCGGTGGTCCGGCTCGGCGCCGAACTCCGGCTCTGGTGCGCCTGCTACATGGGCTACCTGCTGGTGTTCCTGCACCCGCAGACCAGCACTTTCCGCATGCTGCTGCCGCTTTTCCCGCTTGCGCTGGCCGCCGCCCTGGTGTCGCGGTCCCGGGCGTACCGGTGGACGGTGGTCCTCATGTTCGTGCTGCTCCAGACCGTCTGGATCGTGTGGCTGTGGGCATGGGCCCAACTGCCCGGCGGGGGGGACTATCCGCCGTAAAGGGCCGCCACACGGACCGCTGCGGGAGCCGGTGTCAAGGCCGCGGCGCGGTGCTCCCGAAAATATCCATCGATTAGCTACGGGCGGGTAATTCCGGGATAATGATAAGCAAGCAAGGACAAAAAGCATTCAGAGTACGCGCAGCCCCGGCACGTGGCGACCACGTCCCCGGAGCAAGCATGATCGACATGCGGACACAGCCCGCCCGGGCTGATCAGTCCTGGGACTAATTGGAGGGAATTCCTCATGGCGGCTATGAAACCACGCACCGGCGACGGCCCAATGGAAGTCACCAAGGAGGGCCGCAGCCTGATCATGCGCGTCCCGCTCGAAGGCGGCGGGCGTCTCGTGGTCGAGCTCAACGCTGCGGAAGCGGCGAACCTGAAGGAATGCCTGGTGGGCGTTACCGAATAATCATGCCGGACAGGGTCCGCGGCCAGCAGGCTGCGGGCCCTGTCCTGTTTCCAGGCTACTTCTTGACGGCCACCAGCAGCCCGTCGCCGGTAGGAAGCATGGCCGACGCCAGCCGCTCGTCGTCCCGGATGGCCTTTCCTACCTGGCGCAGCACCACGGTGTTCGGCTCACGGCCTGCGGGGTTGGCCACCCGGTCCTTGTCGAGGGCGTCGTTGATAATCAACATGCCGGAGCGTTTGAGCAGCCGGATGGCCTGCTCCACATAGCCGGGAACACCCGGCTTGTCCGCGTCGATAAACACCAGATCGTAGGCGCCGTCCGTGAGGCGGGGCAGCACATCGCCGGCCCGGCCGGAGATGGTGCGGGTCCGGTTGGCGGGGCTCCCGGCCTCCGCATACGCTTCCCGGGCGGCCTTCAGGTGCTCTACGTCAACGTCGATAGTGGTCAGGACCGCCTGCTGGCCAAGGCCGCGCAGGAGGCAGACGCCGGAAACGCCGGCGCCGGTGCCGATTTCGACGGCGGTCTGGGCTTTCGACGCCGCCGCGAGGACGGTGAGGACCGCACCCACGCCGGGGCTGACGGCGTTGACGCCCAGTTCGAAGGACCGTTCCCGGGCGCGCAGCATGACCTCATCCTCAGCGGGCAGATTCTCTGCGAAGGACCAGCTGGTGGATTTGTCGGCGCTCATGGGAATTCGCTTTCTGGGCGGCAGGGGAATGTCTCCTACAGCCTACTGGTTCCGGCCGTGGACCCTCGGACCTGCAGGGTGTCCCGGCGGCGGCGCGGTGCCTGCTGCGGTCAGGAAATTCCCAGCCAGGTTTGACATGATGAATATCCGCACATCCAAAAGGTGGCCGGCGCCGAATCAGAGATGTCAACAGTATCCGGGCGAAAGCATTCCACGAGGGGAGTGGACGATGTCATCATCAGTTGTGGCACCTGTCCCTGCAGTAAACCAACATGAAACCGAGTGGGTCCGTCCCACTTGGGAGGAAGTGGTGACCAACCACTCCGCCAAGGTCTACCGGCTCGCCTACCGCCTCACCGGCAACAAGTACGACGCCGAGGACCTCACCCAGGAGGTTTTCGTCCGGGTGTTCCGCTCCCTGGAGAACTTCAAGCCCGGCACGCTGGACGGCTGGCTGCACCGCATCACCACCAACCTGTTCCTGGACCAGGCCCGACGCAGGACGCGCATCCGGTTCGATGCACTCGCCGAGGACGCCGAGTCCCGCCTGCCCGGCCGCGAACCCGGCCCCGAACTGAGCTTCGAGCTGAACAACCTGGACCTCGACGTGCAGGCAGCGCTGGAGGAGCTCCCCCCGGACTTCCGTGCCGCCGTCGTACTTTGCGATCTTGAAGGGCTCTCCTATGACGAGGTGGCGGAAGCCCTGGACGTGAAGCTGGGCACGGTCCGCTCCCGCATCCACCGGGGGCGCACCATGCTCCGGGAGAAGCTGGCGCACCGTGATCCGCGTCCACAGCAGGCCCGCCGCAAGCTCTCGATGCCGCGCATCGCCGGCATCCTCTGAACGGCGCATGAAGCCCGGTTTCCCCTTCGGCAGGCACCAGCGCACCAGCAGCCACCTGTCGGCATGCGCTGACTGTGCGGCTGCCCTGCACCGCGAACGGCAGTACCTCGAACGGCTGCGCCAGGCACCCATCCCGCCCGCCAGCCATGACCTGACCGCGCGCCTGCTGGAGCGGACCCACGAACTCGCCGCGGAACCCAGGAAGCGCGCCCGGCCACAGCGCCCGGTGGTCCGCGTCCTTGCCATCGCCGCCGGGGGCACCGTGGCGGCGTCGGGCCTCCTGGCCGCGGGTGCGTTCGTCATGGCGGGAGAACCGCCCGCCGATGAGTCCGCAACTGCAGCGCTGTCCCACGCCTCCGCGCAGACGCCCGCCGACGGACGGACGCTCAGCGCCGTCGAGTTATCCCGGCTGCGCTCTGACGGCTGGGCCTGCCCGGACCTGGCAGCCATGGGCTTTCACGTGGAGTCCGCCCGGGCAGTCATCGTTGACGGCCGCCCCGCGGTGGAACTGCGCCTGAGCGACGGCTCGCACTATGCCGCGATCACCGAGCAGCGCGGCCCCGGGCCGGGCGGCCAGGCAACTGCCAGGCTGCATGTGCTGGACTCCTCACCGTGGACCGCCACCTACCGTGCGGACGGCCGGACGTTTACCTACGAGTCGGACCTTCCGGCGGACCGCGCGGATGACGCCGTGCCCATCCTCAGGGTCATGGATGCCCGGGCTTCAGGCGGTGCCGGGGCGGCTTCGGATGCGTCCCCCGGCGGCCCGGGGGAGGACTCCCTGGGTGCCCGGCTGCAGCGCGGAATGGCGAAGGTCTCGGCACTCCTGGCACCCGCCCGCTAGGCTGCCGGCAGCCGCCCGGCAATCGAATCGCCGCCCGGTGCCCGGAGAGGGTAATCTTCCTAGGGTGTTTGGAATCAACGGCCCGGAGTTCATCCTCCTGCTGCTCATCGGCATCCTGGTGATCGGCCCCCAGCGGCTGCCCGAATATACCCAGAAGCTGGCGAACGTGGTCAAGGAAGTCCGGCGCATGGCCTCCGGCGCGCGGGAGCAGATCAAGGACGAGGTCGGCATCGACATCGATGACGTCGACTGGAAGAAGTACGATCCGCGCCAGTACGATCCCCGCCGCATCATCAAGGAAGCACTGCTCGAGGACGATTCCAAGCCCATGAGCGCAGGCGCGCCTGCCGCGGTGGCGGCTGCCTCCGGTGTGGCAGCCGCCGAGGCCGCGTCCCGGCGGCCTGAACGCGTGGTCCAGCGGCTGGCAGCCGGGGAAGCAGCGCCCTTCGACACCGAAGCAACCTGAACGGTTCCGCGCGTCAGCGCGGCTGGACCCCCAGGTTCAGCCCCGCCAGGCCGCGCGGCCGAGCGGCCAGCCGGCCCGCAATCCCGGTCAGGGCTGCGGCGGCGGGAGTCGCAGGCTGCCCCAGCACAATCGGGACGCCGGCGTCGCCCCCTTCACGCAACTGGATGTCCAGCGGGATCTGGCCCAGCAGCGGCACGTCGGTACCCACCATCCCGGCCAGCCGCGAGGCGAGCACGGCGCCGCCGCCGCTGCCGAACAATTCCATCCTGCCGCCGTCGGGCATTTCCAGGTAGGACATGTTCTCCACCACCCCGGCGATCTTCTGGCCCGTCTGGGTGGCGATCGCACCGGCACGCTCCGCGACATCCGCAGCCGCGGCCTGCGGGGTGGTGACCACCAATATTTCAGCCTTGGGCAGGAGCTGCGCCACGGAAATCGCTATGTCCCCCGTCCCGGGCGGCAGGTCCAGGAAGAGCGCATCAAGGTCGCCGAAGTAGACGTCCGTCAGGAACTGTTCCAGTGCCCGGTGGAGCATGGGACCGCGCCAGGCGACCGGCTGGTTCCCGCTGACGAACATGCCGATGGAGATGACCTTGACCCCGTAGGCGACCGGCGGCAGGATCATGTCGTCCACCCGGGTAGGGGCGTTGGTGATGCCCATCAGGGCGGGCACGGAAAAGCCGTAGACGTCCGCATCCACGATTCCCACCCGGAGGCCCTGCGCTGCCAGCGCGCACGCGAGGTTCACGGTGACCGACGATTTGCCCACGCCGCCCTTGCCGCTGGCGACGGCAAAGACCTTGGTCAGGGATCCGGGTGCGTTGAACGGGATGCCGCGCTGTCCCCCCGGGCCCCGCAGCTGCTCCTTGAGGGCGTCCCGCTGGGCCTGGCTCATCACCTTCAGTTCAACGTCGACGGCGGTCACGCCCGGTACCGCGGACAGCGCCTTTCCGGCATCGGCGGTGATGGTGTCCTTGAGCGGGCAGCCGGCAATGGTGAGCAGGACAGCGACGGAGACGCGGCCGTCGGCGGAGATTGAGACCGACTCCACCATGCCGAGTTCCGTGATCGGTTTGCGGAGCTCGGGGTCGATCACTGTGGCCAGCGCGGCCTGGACCGCCAGGCTGATGGCCTCGGAAGGGGCGGGATCCACGGAGGAGCTCATGGGGTTCGCGGCTCGGCTTTCACGGTGTGGACGCGGCGGATTGCGCAGCGTGCGGAATTAACGGTCTTGGGCGGAATGTCCGGGTTTGACCCGTGGAATCTGCTGCGTGCGCGGCTGGCGCTGCCGGTCCCGCTGCTCCTTGAGCTTTTCCCTGACCTTGTCCTTGGGGGACTCGTGCGAGCCGGGGCCGGAGGGATCGTGCGTCCGGAGTTCCTCCTGCGCCTCCAGCATGTCCTCAAGGAGGGAACGCAGCTCAGCCCGCACGTAGTCGCGGGTAGCAACCTCGCGGAGGGCGATGCGCAGTGATGCCAGTTCGCGGGTCAGGTACTCGGTGTCCGAGAGGTTCCGTTCAGCGCGCTGCCGGTCCTGCTGGAGTGAGACGCGGTCCCGGTCATCCTGCCGGTTCTGGGCCAACAGCAGCAGCGGGGCGGCGTAGGAGGCCTGCAGGGACAACATCAGGGTCAGCAGGGTGAAACCCAGGTCACGGGAGTCGAACTGCCATTCCAGAGGCGCCCAGGTATTCCAGGCCAGCCAGAAGATGCAGAATACCGTCATGTAGACCAGGAACTGCGGGGTGCCCATAAAACGGGCGAAGCCTTCAGTGGCGTGGCCGAACGCATCCGGGTCCGGGGAGAACTTGGGCAACAGCCGCTGACGGCCAGCCAGCGGAGTGTCCAGGCTGCCCTTGCCTGAAGCGCGGGAGTGCGGCCGCTGGTTCGGGTTCTTGGGAGCGCTGTTGTCAGCCAATGCGGCCACCGAGCTTTCTTATCGGGGCTTCGCCATCATGGGCGCGCCAGTCATCCGGCAACAGGTGGTCCAGGACGTCATCAACAGTCACCGCCCCCACCAGCCGGCCGGCGTCATTGACCACGGGCAAGGAGTTCAGGTTGTACGTGGCCAGGGTGCGGGCCACTTCGCTGATGTGGGCCTGGTCCGAGAGCGGTTCCAGGTTCTTATCCACCAGGTTGCCCAGCGGTTCGAACGGCGGGAAGCGGAGCAGCTGCTGAATGTGGACCACACCCAGGAACCTGCCCGTGGGGGTTTCCAGCGGGGGCCTGGCGATGAAGATGGAGGAGGCCAATGCCGGGGACAGTTCCTCGCGGCGGACGTGGGCCAAAGCCTCGGCCACGGTGGCCTCCGGCGGCAGGATCACCGGTACGGGCGTCATGAGGCCGCCGGCGGTGTCCTCGTCGTACTCCAGGAGGCGGCGGACGTCCTCGGCGCCTTCAGGCTCCATCAGCTGGAGCAGCTCCTCCGCCTGGGCAGAGGGGAGCTCGCCCAGGAGGTCTGCGGCGTCGTCCGGATCCATTTCCTCGAGCACGTCAGCGGCGCGCTGGACGTCCAAGGCGGAGAGGATCTCCACCTGGTCGTCTTCGGGGAGTTCCTGCAGGACGTCCGCCAGGCGTTCGTCCTGCAGTTCGCTGGCCACCTCGAACCGGCGTTTGTCGCTCATCTCCTGGAGCGCTTCGGCGAAGTCCGCAGGCTTCAGGTCCTCATGGTTCGCCACGAACTGGGTGGCGGCCTGCGGCTCCGTGCGCGGCCCCTGGAGGGCGTCAGCCCAGTCGATGATCAGCGTCTCGTTGCGGCGCAGCCGGCTCAGGGGAGACAGGGAGTGGCCGCGGCGGACGAACAGCTTGCTCACGAACCAGTCGCGCGAACGGTGCTGGTCCATCGCGAGGTCCTCGATGGTGGCATCGCCGCTGCCGTCGCGCAGGGTGACCCGGCGGTCGAACATCTCGGCCACCACCAGGGTTTCCGCGCCGCGCTGTTCAAACCGGCGCAGGTTGACCAGGCCGGTGCAAATGATCTGCGTCTGGTCGATGGAGGTAATCCGCGTCATGGGGACGAACACGCGCTTCTTGCCGGGAACTTCCACCACGATGCCGACGACGTGCGGCGCTCCCTGGGCCCCGCGGGAGAGCACAACCACGTCCCGAAGGCGGCCCAGCCGGTCACCCAGGGGGTCGAAGACGTCCAGGCCCAGGAGCCGGGCCACGAAGACGCGTGTGGGAGTTGTGCTCATTCCTACAGGCTACCGAGTCTGCTCTCTTTTAGCTGAATTTACAGGCAGCACACATCCCCATGGGCAAGAATGGAACCATGGCAAACATTTTTGGTGCTCCCAAGGCCGGCGGCCCCGGCGGCATGGACGACGCCCGGGCGGTTCCCACCGGCGATACGGTGGGTTCGTACAATTCCTACCTTGATGCCCAAAAGGCCGTGGACTACCTCGCGGACCAGCAGTTCCCGGTTCACATGGTTTCCATCGTGGGCAACGAACTAAAGATGGTCGAGCGCGTCACGGGGCGGCTGAGCTACCCCCGCGTCGCCCTGTCCGGGGCCTTGAGCGGCATGTGGTTCGGTCTCTTCGTGGGCGTCCTGCTGTCCTTCTTCGCACCGTCTCCCGGCTACTTCTCCATCCTGACCTCGGTGCTCATGGGTGCGGCCTTCTTCATGCTGTTCGGAATCGTCACCTACGCCATGCAGCGCGGCAAGCGCGACTTCACGTCCACCAGCCAGGTGGTGGCCACCAGTTATGACGTCATCGTTTCCCCGGAGGCGGCGCACGAGGCCCGCCGCCTCCTGCAGCAGCTGCCCATGAACCGCTCGGACGCCGCGTTCCAGCAGGGCGGGCACCAGAACCAGCCGTACCAGCCGTACGGCCACCCGGATCCGCGGCAGCAGCCCGGACCGTACCAGCAGCCCGGACCGTACCAGCAGGGCCCCCAGCAGGGCCCGGTCCGGCCCTCGGGCTGGAACGACCCCTATGGCCAGCGCCAGCAGCCGGAACCGCCGGCGCTGCAGCAGCCACAGCCGCAGAACGACGGCGGCGCGCAGCAGCAGCAGCCTTCTGCACCTGCGCGGAAGGTCAGGTTCCCGGACCTTCCGGACGGACGTCCCCAGTACGGGATCAGGCTGCCGCAGCACGCCGAACCCGGCAAGGCAGGCGACGAGCAGCCCGGGCAGGAGCCCGCTCCAACCAAGCCTGAAGACGAACCCCGCCCCTAACCCCCGGTCCCCGGAGTTTCTGTCCATTTGGAATGGCTGTCTTACGGCCTCCAAATGGACAAAAACTGCACCGGTCAGGCGGTTTCGGCCTCGCGGTAGATTCCGGCCATCCAGTCCTCCACGTCCTGGGCTTCACGGGGGAGGGCCGCACTGAGGTTGACCGGTCCGTCTGCGGTCATGAGGATGTCGTCCTCAATCCTGATGCCGATGCCGCGGTACTCCTCCGGGATCGCCAGGTCCTCCCGCTTGAAGTACAGGCCCGGCTCGATCGTGAACACCATTCCCGCGGTGAGGATTCCGTCGAGGTAGAGTTCGCGCTTCGCCTGCGCGCAGTCGTGGACGTCCAGGCCCAGGTGGTGGCTGGTGCCGTGCGGCATCCAGCGCCGGTGCTGCTGGCCCTCGGGGCTGACGGCTTCCTCGACGCTTACCGGCAGGAGGCCCCATTCAGCCAGCCGTTCCGCCAGCACGGTGGTTGCCGCGGTGTGGATGTCCCGGAAGCGGGCGCCGGGCTGCGCGGCGGCGAAGCCGGCGTCGGCCGCTTCGAGGACCGCCTCATAAACCTTGCGCTGGATGTCCGAGAATACTCCGTTGGCAGGGATGGTCCGGGTGATATCGGCGGTGTACAGCGAGTCCACCTCCACGCCGGCATCGAGCAGCAGCAGTTCGCCGGCGTTGATCCTGCCGGTGTTGCGGGTCCAGTGCAGCACCGTGGCGTTGTTGCCGGAGGCGGCGATGGTGTCATATCCCAGCTCATTGCCCACTTCGCGCGCGCGGGCAAAGAAGGCGCCTTCGACGACGCGCTCGCCCCGGCTGTGGGTGAGTGCCCGCGGCAGGGACCGCACAACTTCCTCGAAACCTTCCACGGTGGCGGAAACGGCGAGCTTCATCTGCTCGATTTCCCACTCATCCTTGATCAGACGCAGTTCGGACAGGGCTTCGCTGAGCTTTTCGTCCAGGGCGTCGAACACCCCGAAATCCAGGTTGTCCGGGTCCTTGGCGGTGTTGTAACGGGCTGTGTCCACCAGGGCGTCGATGTTTTCGTCCACCTTGCGCACCAGGCGGACCGGGATGCCGCCGATTTCCGGCGCTCCGACGTCCTTGGTGATGGCCGTTTCCAGCTGGTCGATGTGCGCCGTCTTCAGGCCCAGCCGGGCTGCGAACCCGGCGAGCGTGGGGCGGGCACCGATCCAGAACTCACCGGACCGGGAGTCGGCGTAGAACTGCTCCGTGTCCCGGCCGGCAAGGGGCCGGAAGTACAGCGTGGCACTGTGGTGCGCGCCGCCGTCGCCCGTGCCTTCTGCCACGGGGTCCAAAATCAGGACTGCGTCCGGTTCATGGTCCAGGCCCAGGCCTGTGAGGTGTGCGAAAGCGGAGTGAGGCCGGAAGCGGTAGTCGCAGTCATTGGAGCGGACCTTCAGCGGACCGGCGGGGATGACCAGGCGTTCGCCCTTGAACTGGGCGGAAATGGCGGTGCGGCGGTTCGCGGCATGTGCGGCAACGGCGTCGCGCGCAGGCAGCTCCTGGCCGGACGGGGCCCAGTTGCTGGCCATGAAAGCCTTGAACGCATCGGAACTGGGCCGTTGCGAGCGGTTGTTGACGCGCTCATCCAGCGGCTGGGAGGCAGGGGCGGGAGTGTTTTCGGGATGGTTCACGGCACCATCGTCTCACCAGCTCCACGGCGAATGCGAACAACGGCGTGGACAGCGCTTGCGTCCGTGCGGGGGAGGGGTCAACTAGGCTGGACAGGTGAGGATCGACCTGCATGCCCACTCCAATGTCTCCGACGGTACGGAGAAACCCGCCGACGTCATGGCCTCCGCTGCCCGGGCCGGCCTGGATGTGGTGGCACTGACCGACCACGACTCCACGGACGGCTGGGCGGAGGCAACCGCCGCCGTGCAGGAGTCTGGCGTTGCTCTGGTACCGGGCATGGAAGTTTCCTGCAGGACGGAAGAGGGCATCAGTGTGCACCTCCTGAGCTACCTGCACGACCCGCAGCACCCGGGCCTGCTCGAGGAAATCACCAAGGCCAAGGACGCGCGGCACACCCGCGCGGAGCGGATGGTCACCCTGCTCGCGGAGGACTATCCGCTGACCTGGGACGACGTCATCCACCATGTCGCCCCGGGCGCTACCCTCGGCCGCCCGCACATCGCGGATGCGCTGGTCGCTGCGGGCGTGGTGGAGGACCGCTCGGAAGCCTTCGCCTCGATCCTGACCTCCAGGTCCCGCTACTTCATCCAGCACTACGCTCCCGACCCCGCCACTGCCGTCGAACTTGTGCGGGCTGCGGGGGGCGTTCCGGTTTTCGCCCATCCCGTGGCGTCTTCCCGGGGACGCATCGTGGGGGAGCGCGTCTACCAGGAGATGATCGACGCCGGCCTGGCGGGCCTGGAGATTGACCACCGGGACAACCCGGAGGAGGGCCGGGAGTACCTGCGCCGGCTCGCGGCCCGGCATGGTCTCCTGGTCACCGGCTCCTCCGACTACCACGGGACCGGTAAGCCAAACCTGCTCGGCGAGAACCTGACTGCACCGGAGGTGCTGGCGAGGATCGAGGAATTGGGGACCGGGACCACCGTCGTCCGCCCCGGCCCCGCCCTCCCGACCGGGTAGCGCGAAGCGTCCTTCCAGGGCCCGAAAGGGCACCAGGCGCTGCCTACCTGGGCGGGAAAGCGGCTACTGTGGCGTGCGCCCCGAGGCGCTTGGCCATGATCTCGATGGCCGGCTGGTTCTGGTCCACGCACACGAACTTCCGCCCCAGTTTGCCGGCCACGGCGCCCAGTGTCCCGGAGCCTGCGAAGAAGTCCAGGCACCAGTCCCCGGGCCGGCTGGACGCAGCCACCACGCGGCGGACCAGCCCCTCCGGCTTCTGCGTGGGATAGCCGGTTTTTTCCTTGCCCGTCGGAGAGACGATGGTGTGCCACCACACGTCCGTGGGAAGTTTTCCCAACTCGCGTTTGGCGGGTGTCACCAGGCCGGGAGCCATGTACGGTTCCCTGTCCACTTCGGCGCTGTCGAAATGGTACTTGGCCGGGTTCTTTACGTAGACAAGGATGTTGTCGTGCTTGGTGGGCCAGCGGTTCCTGGCACGCGCGCCGTAATCGTAGGCCCAGATGATCTCGTTCAGGAAGCACTCCCGGCCGAAGATCGCATCCAGCATGACCTTGGCGTAGTGGACCTCGCGGTAGTCCAGGTGCAGGTACAGCGTGCCGTCGTCGGCCAGCAGGCGCCAGGCCTCCACGAGCCGCGGTTCCAGGAAGGACCAGTAGTCGCTGAACGCGTCGTCGTAGCGGTGCAGCGCGCCCTTGATGGTGTCATAGGAGCGGCCCTTGAAGCCTACGCGGTCCCCGCTGCCACCGGAGTTGGCCACCATCCGGGTCTCCTGGCGGCGCTGCACCCGGCCCGTGTTGAACGGCGGGTCCACATAAATAAGGGTGAAGGCGCCGTCCGGCAGCGTGGGGAGGTAGTCCGCGTTGTCCGCGTGTACCACCAGGCTGCCGCCGTCCGGCGCCCAAACAGCGTCAGTCATCGACGCTGTTAGCCCTCGGCGCCAGGCTGCATGCCCTTGTCGCCGGCCACCACTTCGCCGTTGCGGCGGCGGGTGCGCGTCCGGGTGCGGCGGGCACGGGACGGCTGGGCATCCTCGGAGCGGGGCGCCTGCGCGCCGTTGTCAGCTGCTTCCACGGCATCGGAGGTGCGACGGCGGCGCTCACCGGAGCGGCCCGCCCCTTCGGTGCCGCGGGACTCACCGCTGCGTGCCGGGCGGCCACGGCCACCACGGGTGCGCTCACGGTCGCGGTCACGGGGTGCGCCGGAGTCGCGGCCGCCGCGGCCGTTCTTCTTGCCGGTTTCGCCGAGGTCCTCCAGGACTTCTGCGTCCACGCCGGCCAGGGTGCGCTTATCGCGGGGCAGGCGGCCCTTGGTGCCCTCGGGAATGTCAAGGTCCGTGTACAGGTGTGGCGAGGAGGAGTAGGTTTCCACCGGTTCGGGCACGTTCAGGCCCAGGGCCTTGTTGATCAGCGCCCAGCGGGGGACGTCGTCCCAGTCCACGAAGGTGACGGCCGTGCCCTTGTTTCCGGCGCGGCCGGTGCGGCCCACACGGTGCAGGTAGATCTTCTCGTCTTCAACGCACTGGTAGTTGATCACGTGGGTAACGTCCTCAACGTCGATGCCGCGGGCGGCCACGTCCGTGGCCACCAGGACGTCCACCTTGTTGTTGCGGAAGGCACGCAGGGCCTGCTCGCGGGCGCCCTGGCCCAGGTCGCCGTGGATGGCGGCAGCGGCGAACCCGCGGTCCACCAGCTCCTCGGACACCTTCGCGGCCGTCCGCTTGGTCTTGGTGAAGATGATGGTGCGGCCGCGGCCCCTGGCCTGCAGGATCCGGGCCACTACCTCGATCTTGTCCATGCTGTGTGCACGGTAGATCAGCTGGCGGATGTCGCGCTTGGTCAGGCCCTCGTCGTCGGGGTCGGCGGCACGGATGTGCGTGGGCTGCGTCATGTACCGGCGGGCCATGGCGATCACCGGTCCGGGCATCGTGGCGGAGAACAGCAGCGTCTGGCGTACTGCCGGGGTGCCGGCGATGATGGTCTCCACATCCGGCAGGAAGCCGAGGTCCAGCATCTCGTCTGCCTCGTCCAGGACCACGATCCGCACGTTCTTCAGGCTCAGGTGCTTCTGCCGGTACAGGTCGATCAGGCGGCCCGGGGTGCCGACGACGACCTCGACGCCGTTCTTCAGCGCTTCCACCTGCGGCTCGTAGGCGCGGCCACCATAGATCGTTGCGATGCGGGCATTGCGCTTGCTGGAGGCGGTCTGCAGGTCATTGGCCACCTGGACGGCAAGTTCGCGCGTGGGGACGATGACCAGGGCCTGCGGGGCGCCCGGAACAGCCAGCTTGTCGTAGCCGGGATCGTCCTGTCCCACAACGCGCTGGAGGGCCGGGATACCGAAGCCGAGGGTCTTGCCGGTACCGGTCTTGGCCTGGCCGATGATGTCGTGGCCGGAGAGCGCCACGGGCAGGGTCATGGCCTGGATGGGGAAGGGATGCGTGATCCCGGCGTCAGCCAGGGATGCGACGATGTCGTCCCGGACGTTGAAGTCGGCGAAGGACTTCTCCTCGATCTCGTGCGGTTTCTCGTCCGAGATGATGGTCTCTTCCGGCTCGATGGTTTCGGTGCCGGACTCGTCCGTCAAGAGCTGGTGGGTGTGCAATTCACTCACGTGGAGTTTCCTTATTCATTTGGGCAATGGCGCTGCCTGCTCAACGGTTCCGCCGGGGGCGGGGCCGGAGCACGCTCAGGCGCACAAGCAAGTCCAGTGGAAGCCGATCGCGGGCTATCTAATGCCGGCACTGGGGACCGGCGGGTGTATCTCAAGATCGCGTAGGGGCGGGCTTGTTGGTTTCAAAAAGGAAATCAACGACCGGGCATCCATTTCTACAGGCACCAGTCTAGCCGTAAACGCCCGGAACCCCGGATTTAGCCGTGTTCCCTGGTGGCGGACTCCTGGCGGACGAGTTCGAAATGCACGTGGCGCGCAGCGATGTCCGAGGAAACCAGACGGACCCGGACCTTGGTGCCCGGTTTGAGCTCCCCGGCGCAGCGCGCCGTCACCGCCGGCTCCGCGATCTGGATAATGCCGGAGGTGCCGTTGCCGTTGCCGTTTTTCCCGTTCCCGTCCCTGCCGTTGGACGTCCCGCCGTTGTCTTTGGGCGGCCGGGACCCTGAAATGACAATGGCGTCAAATTCCTGCCCCACATGGTTGACCAGCAGGGCGGCTTCCACGGTGTCCAGCGCCATGCGCTCCATCCGGCTGGCCAGCTGGTCGGAGCCCGCCATTATTCCTGGCAGGAGCGGCAGCGCCTCGCGGGCCCAGACCGGCACGCCGCCGCCGCTGCACAGCGCTTCACAGATCACCAGGACAAAACGGTCCACAAGGCGGCGCAGCGGAGCGGTGGTGTGCGCGTAGGACGCACCAATGGCCGACTGGATCGCATCCGCAGGGACAGTGCCGTCGAAAGCGGTGTAGGCGGCGCCGCGGAACAGCATCCCGGCCGAATGCAGAATGGCCAGTTGGCGCGGCTCCGTGGGGTCCAGGGTGCGGAGGTATTCGCCGTAGCTGATCTTCCCGTTCCAGGGCTTGCCCAGGACTTCGGTCTGGAGCCGGAAGTGGTCCAGGGAGCGGCTGTCCGGCGCAGGCATGGTGCGCAGGATCCCCACCTTACCGTCCAGCATGAGCCGGGCCGCGGCCATGCCGGTCATGAGGGAAATCTGTGCGTTCCAGTCCTCCACGGGAAGCTGCGGTGCGGCGGCAATCCGGTAGCCGCCGTCGGGAAGCTGGACGATTTCCTGGTCCGGCATGTTCAGGCTGGCGCCCCCGCGCTCACGCTCCAGCGCCACGCGCTTGAGGCCTACCTCTTTGAGCAGCTGGAGAACCGGCGGCGCCGTGCCCGCGTCGAGCTCCTTTTGGGCGCCCTTGTAGCTGAGCTTGTCGCGGCTGCGGATGCGTGCCCGCCGCACGTTGACGGCAGTGACTTCCGCGGCGCTGTTGAGCCGGAAGTCCCAGACAAACGCCGGGCAGTCCTGGTCCGGGAGCAGGCTGCCGGCGCCTTCGCTGATGACCTGCGGGTGCAGCGGAATCCGGCCGTCCGGCGCGTAAAAGGTCTGTCCGCGGCGCCGCGTTTCGGCGTCCAGCGGGCCTCCCGGCCGGACGAAAGCGGGCACGTCGGCGATGGCATACAGCACCCTGTAGCCGCCGCCGTCGGGTTCAATGAAGAGGGCCTGGTCCAGGTCCGTGGAGGATTCCGGGTCGATGGTGATGAATCCGACGTCCGTCAGGTCATAGTCCGGCATGTCCAGCGAGGCCACGGCCGCTTCGGCATCCGCCAGGACCTCCTGAGGGAATCCGGCAGGCAATTCCAGCTCGGTACGCAGCGCGCTCAACGCCTCCTCGAGCGCGTTCCTGTGCTCGTGGACATTGGGAGCCAACCGATGATGCGACACGAAAATCAGCCTAGCCCGAAACCCCCGGAACGAGGAACAGCCGGGCTAACCCGCGGCGTCGAGGGCGGCGAGCAGCGACGCAGCGGCTTCGGCCGGGTCCGGCGCCTCCGTGATGGCGCGGACCACCACGATCCGGCGGGCACCCGCAGCGGCCACCCGGTCCACGTTGCCGTGGTCGATTCCGCCGATGGCAAACCAGGGCAGGCCGGCCGGCGCCACGGATGCGGCGTGCCTGACCAGATCCAGTCCGACGGCGGCGCGCCCCGGCTTGGTGGGCGTGGCCCACAGTGGACCCACGCAGAAGTAGTCCAGGCCCGCCGGCCCCGGCGCCGCGGCCACCGCCGCGTCAACCTGGTCCGGCGAATGCGTGGAAAGCCCGATCGCGGCGCCGTCCAGGAGGCTGCGCGCTGCCTTGAGGGGAAGGTCCTTCTGCCCGATGTGGAAAACGGGCGCCCCGGAAAGGGACGCGATGTCCGCCCGGTCGTTGACGGCCCACAGCCGGCCGTGCCGGACGGCAGCCTCGCGCAGCACCTCGAGCAGCTCCAACTCCTCCGCGGCCTCCAGGGCCTTGTCCCGGAGCTGGATGATGTCCACGCCGCCGGTGAACGCGGCATCGACAAACCGGGCAAAATCGCCGTGGCCGCGGCGGGCATCGGTGCAAAGGTACAGGCGCGCGGACGCCAGGGCGGCAGCGGGGGACACATTCATGGCTGCAAGCCTAGTTCCTCTAAACTGGCCTCGTACTGCGGGAGCCTGCGGCAGCTGTCACAAAAGCGCCGGGCTGAGAGGGCGTCAGAGCCGACCGCTTGACCTGATCCGGCTAATACCGGCGTAGGGAAGGAACCATATGGGCAACCCCACCAGCGGATCCGGCGCGGCCGACGACGGCGTAATGCGTGCCGACGTGGCAGTCGTCGGAGGCGGGGTGATAGGCCACAGCATCGCGTGGGAGGCCCGCCGCTCCGGCCGATCCGTGGTGCTGGTGGATGATGCCCCCGGAACCGGCGCCAGCTGGGCGGCGGCCGGAATGCTCGCCCCCGTCAGCGAACTTCACTACCAGGAGGAAGCCCTCCTGGAGCTGATGCTGGAATCCTCCTCCCGGTGGCCCGGTTTCGCGGCCGCCCTCAAAACCGCCGCGGGCGCGGACCCCGGATACCTCGAGACGCCGACGCTCGCCGTCGGCGCGGACGCTGCGGACAGGCAGGCGCTGCTTGACCTTCGGGCCGTGCAGAAGGCCAACGGCCTCGACGTGGAGCCACTCACGGTCCGGGAGGCACGCCGCCGCGAACCGCTCCTGAGCCCATCGATCGCCTGCGCCCTGGACACCCCCGCCGACCACCAGGTGGATCCGCGGCAGCTGGTGGCCTGCCTCCGGCTGGCGCTCTCCCGGCACGCGGACGGAGAGGGAGGGGCAGGCACCAGGGTTGCCGGCGCCGTCCACGGTTACGCGGTAATGGCCAGGGCAGCGGGACTGGCGTGGGCGGACGACGTCGTGGCCGGAGTCCTGCTGGAAGGCGGCGGAAAGGTTCTTGCGCGGGAGACCGTGGTCGCCAACGGTCTGCACGCCGGAGCGCTGGGCGGGTTGCCCGAGGGCCTGGCGCTGCCGCTGCGCCCGGTGCACGGCGACATCCTGCGGCTCGCCGTGCCAACGCAACTCCGGCCGTTGGTGACGGCGACGGTACGGGGCCTGGTTCATGGCGTGCCGGTCTACCTGGTGCCGCGGCAGGACGGAACCGTGGTCATCGGCGCCACCCAGCGCGAAGACGCCCTGGGCGGGGCGGCCCGTCCGGAGGCCGGAGCGGCGCACGGTGCCGTCTCCGCCGGCGGGGTTCACCAGCTCCTTCGGGACGCGCAGACTCTGGTCCCCGCCGTCGCCGAACTGGAACTGCTCGAGTGCACCGCCCGGGCCCGCCCCGGAACCCCGGACAATGCGCCCCTGCTGGGCCGCGTACCGCTGCCCGACGCCGCCGGAGGATACGTCCCCGGGCTCGTCGTCGCCACTGGCTTCTTCCGCCACGGCGTCCTGCTGGCGCCGGCGGCCGCGGCCGTCTGCCGCGCCCTGCTGGACGGCACCCGTGACCCCCGCTGGGCGCCGTTCGACCCTGCCCGGTTTTCCGCAGCCGCATCACGCCACGACACCAAGGAGAGAGCATGAACATCATCCTGAACGGAAGCCCGCGCGCCGTGGCGGACGGCGCCTCCGTTGCTGCGCTGGTCAGCGACATCACCGGCCGGCCGCTGGCAGCAGACGGCCAGGCCGCCGACGGGCGCAAGCTTGGCGTGGCAGTGGCGCAGAACGCGCACGTGGTTCCGCGCAGCCAGTGGTCCGCTACGGCGCTCGCCGAGGGCGACGACGTTGAGCTCGTAACCGCAGTTCAGGGAGGCTGACACCGTGACCGAAACAACCCGCCTGTCATCAGCCCTGGGAACAGCATCGGCTGACGGCCTGGTTATCGACGGCATACCGCTGCACTCACGGCTCATCATGGGGACAGGGGGAACGCCCAGCCTGGAGGGTCTCGGTGCCGCACTCCTGGCCTCCGGCACCGCACTGACAACCGTGGCCATGCGGCGCTATTCACCGGCCGAGACCGGCTCGCTGTTCCAGCTGCTCGTGGACCACGGGATCCGGGTGCTTCCCAATACGGCGGGCTGCTTCACGGCCCGGGATGCCGTCCTCACCGCCGAACTGGCCCGCGAGGCCCTGGAGACGGACTGGATCAAGCTGGAAGTCATTGCCGACGAGCAGACCCTCCTGCCGGATGCGGTGGAGCTCGTCGATGCCACGGAACAGTTGGTGGCCCGGGGCTTCAAGGTCTTCGCCTACACCAACGACGACCCCGTCCTGGCGCTGCGGCTGGAGAACCTCGGGGCCACCGCCGTGATGCCGCTGGGTGCCCCTATCGGAACGGGTCTGGGCATCCTGAACCCGCACAATATCGGGCTGATTGTTTCCCGCGCCTCCGTTCCCGTGGTGCTGGATGCCGGGATCGGTACGCCCTCCGACGCTGCGCTGGCCATGGAACTGGGGTGCGACGCGGTGCTGCTGGCGACAGCGGTGACGCGGGCACAGAACCCGGCGCTGATGGGTGCGGCCTTCAAACACGCGGTGGCTGCCGGCAGGATGGCCAGGATTGCGGGGCGTATACCGCGGCGCGAACATGCATTGGCGTCATCCGCCATGGAGGGCCGGGCCGAGTTCCTGTAACGCTAAAGGCGGAGGGCCGCGGTCAGGCGCTCGGTGTCCTGCCGGGCGCGCGTGCGGCCCAGGTAGGCCACCGCGGCGATGGCTGCGCCGGTTCCGAGAAGCACAGGAAGAACCCAAGGCAGCCAGGTCAAACCGGGCAGGTAGCCAAATCCTGCGGCCATGAGGATGGTCCAGGTCACCGATGCCACAGCAACGGCAACCCCCGCGGGGAGGCCGGCGCCGTACTTGGCATGTCGCTTGTCATTGGCCCACACAAGGAATCCTGCGGCAACCGCTGCGAGCACGACAATGGTGAGCGAGAGCATGGATCTCCTTTAACTTAAAGCCGCGGCGACCAGGCGGCCGCCGCGGGCAAAGGGTTCTAGAACTGGCCGAAACCTACGCGGCGGACTTCTTCGGCCCCGATTTCGACGTAGCCCAAGGCGTTTCCGGGAACGATGATCAGGCGGCCCTTGTCGTCCTTCAGGCGCAGTTCGCTGCCCGTGTTGATGGCTTCGCCGACGACCTTGGCCACGGAGTCTGCGTCCTCAGCGGACTCCAGTACGATTTCGCGGCCAACATTCTGCACGCCGATCTTAATTTCCACAGGGGCCTCCCAGCCGGTCAAATGTTCAGGGACCTCAACGAGGTGTTCTCTTATTTGTAGTCTAGGACTCTTTGGGGAAACGAGAGATTCCGCGCCAAGCTAAACGGTAAATGAGGTCACTGGCCACATCCAGGTCCAGATTCCCGTCCGTTTCCAGCCAGTAGCGTGCACTCACCTGGGCCATTCCGGCCAGGCCGCGGCCCAGCAGCTGGGCTTCCAGCTGAGGAAGCTTGGTGTCCTCTGCGATGACCCGGGCTATGGCATCCGCGAAGGTGCGGTTCAAAGTCTCCAGCCGGGAGCTGACATCGGCGTCATTAATAAGGTCGGATTCGAAAACAAGCCGGTGCGCCTGGTCATCGCTGGCGATAAACCGGAAGTAGGCGCGCATCACGGCCTGGACGCGCTCTTTGTTATCCGTGGTGGAGTTCAATGCTCCCAGCAGCAGCTCAGTCAGGGCCGCCAGGTGGCTGTCCAGAAGGGCAAGATAGAGCTCACGTTTGGACGGAAAATGCTGGTACAGGACCGGCTTGCTGACCCGCGCCGTCTCCGCGATTTCGTCCATGGCGGCCCCGTGGTAACCGTTGGCAACGAACACTTCCTGGGCTGCCGCCAGGAGCTGGGCACGGCGTTCATCCCGCGGCAGCCGTGCCGAGCGCTGGCCTGCGGGGCGGGTGACTGATTCCGGTGCTGCGGACGGGCGGTCTGCGCGTGCTTCTGGGACCACGGTTGTCCTTCTTTCCGTTGCGGTTACACCCACTTTACTGCGGGGTAATATGACCGGGCGGTATCCCGGGGCATACATTGAAGTATGGCCTCGTCTCTGACCGCAAATGTTGCAAATGTTTCCCTGGAACCCTTGGTGGAACCGGCAGGCGAACTCACACCGGCGGAAGTGGAGCGCTATTCGCGGCACCTCATCATTCCCGAGATAGGCGCGGTGGGGCAGCGGAGGCTCAAGAACGCCAAAGTATTGGTGATCGGTGCAGGCGGGCTGGGGTCCCCCGCATTGCTGTACCTCGCCGCGGCCGGGGTGGGAACACTGGGAATCATCGACGACGACACGGTGGAACTCAGCAACCTCCAGCGCCAGGTCATCCACGGCGTGGCGGATGTGGGACGCCCCAAGATCGAATCAGCGCGGGACGCGGTCCATGCCCTTAACCCGCTGGTGGAGGTCCGGCTGCACAAGGACCGCCTCGACGCGGCAAATGCGCTCGAACTGTTCGCCGGGTACGACCTGATCCTGGACGGTGCGGACAACTTTGCCACCCGCTACCTCGTCAACGACGCTGCCGTCATCCTGGGCAAGCCTTACGTCTGGGGTTCGATCTTCCGCTTCGACGGACAGGTGAGCGTCTTCTGGGAAAAACACGGGCCCACCTACCGCGACCTCTATCCCGAGGCGCCCCCGGCGGGTTCGGTACCCTCCTGCGGCGAGGGCGGCGTCTTCGGAATGCTGTGCGCGGCGGTGGGGTCGCTGATGGTGACGGAGGCCGTCAAACTGATTACCGGCGTCGGGCGTTCCCTGCTCGGGCGCGTCGCGCTCTTCGACGCCCTGGGCGGCAGCTGGCGCGAAATCCGTGTCGCGAAGGATCCCGCGGCGCCGCGCATCACCGAACTCACTGACTATGAGGCATTCTGCGGCCTTGCGCCGGAGCCGGAAACCGACACCGAGCACACCGTCACCGCGGCGCAGCTGGCCACCATGCTGGCCTCACGGAAGGCCGGACTGAAGGATTTTGAGCTGGTGGACGTCCGGGAGCCCGGGGAATACGACATCGTGCGGATCGACGGTTCTGTCCTGGTTCCGCAGGGCAGGATCCTCGCGGGGGAGGCCTGGCAGGAGATCCCGCAGGACAGGGACGTGGTGTTCCTGTGCAAGGGAGGCACCAGGTCCGGCAACGTACTCGCGGCAGCGCGGAAGGCGGGGTACCAGCGGGTGAGCCATCTCGACGGCGGCATCCTGGCCTGGGTGCGCGAAGTGGAACCGACCAAGCCGGTCTACTGAACGCCAGAACGCCCGCCCCGGACGCTCTCTCACTTAACGCGGCATATTGAAGGACGCTCTCTCACTTCTCCGGAGTTAGTGAGAGAGCGTTGCCGGAAATTGCGCAGGATGTGAGAGAGCGTTGCCGGAAATTGCGCAGGATGTGAGAGAGCGTTGCCGGGGAGGCAGGTCAGGCGCTTTCGCGGCCCTGGTGGTCCACCGGGCATTCGGCCAGCGGGGCCGCGGGTGCCGCAGGCTGTTCCACGGTGATCCCGTAGAGCGCTTCGAGGGCTGCGATGTAGTCGTCCTGCTGCCCGTTGGCGGCGAGTTCGCGGGCCCGGACCGTGGGCACGTGCAGCAGCTGCTTGACCATGCGGCGGAGCGCGAACTCCACTTCCTCGGCAGCGGCGGTGCAGCCGTGCCGGGCACGCACCTTTTCCATTTCGGCGTCCAGCACGTTCATGGTGTGGCGCCGGAGGGCAACGATGGCGGAGTCCATGGACCGCGCTTCGCGCTCCTGTTCGAACGCGTTGGCCGCTCCGGTGACAATGCCGCTGGCCTGGGCAAGGGATTCGGCCTGTTCCTGCGGCGCGGCGAGCCGTACGGACTCAAGGGTGAGCAGCTCCACGCCGTCCAGCTCGCCGACGGCGGGGTCGAAGTCGTGGGTGAGTGCCAGGTCAATGGCGATGAGCGGCTGCGGCGAGTTGGCGCGGACCTGTGCAAGTTCGCTGGCCTCGACGCGCGTATCAGATCCGCTGCAGCCGATCATGACATCCGCGGCGGCAACGGCGGGGTGCAGGGAGCCGGCGTCCAGGGCAGTGCCTCCGCGGGTGGCCACGAAACCTTCAGCGCGGCCGGAGGAGGAAAAAACGGAGATGTCGGTACAGCCACGTTCCCGCAGCAGCGCCATGGTGGCGCCGGCGTAGGCGCCGGTGCCAAACACGACTACCTTCTTGGTGGACCAGTCCGGGTTCTCGGACAGGTCCGTGGCCAGGTCCAGCGCGACGGAAACGATGGAGAGGCCACGGGAACCGAGGGCGGTCTGGGCGCCGACATCCTTGGCTGTCTTCGAAGCCGCCTGGAACAACCGGACCAGGCCGGAACTGGCGGTTCCCTCGTGCTGGGCCGTGATCAGGGCGCGGCGGACCTGCCCGGCGATTTCGCGTTCACCGACGACGGCGGAGTCCAGTCCTGCGCTTACGGCAAACAGGTGCTGGCTCACCTCGGGGCCGACGCGGGTGCTGAAGGAGCGCGACACCATGGTTTCGCTCAGTCCGCTGGCCTCGCTGATCTGCGCCACGAGCGCAGCGCGGGCGGCCTCCACGTCATCAGGGTTGGGGGCTTCGCCATAGATTTCGTACCGGTTGCAGGTGGCAAGGACAACGGCACCCGTCACTGCCGGCGATCCGGCCAGTGCGGATGTGGCAATCCCGGAGGAACCGTTGCTCAGGTGAGCAACAGTCTCAAGGTCGATGTCGGCGTGTGTAGCCACCAGAGAAAAAAGAACCACAGCAGACCAATCATAGCTTTTTCGCAGCACCGTAGAACAACTCCCTGGAGCGGCCGGGCGCCGGCCGCGGCTGTGATTCCTGCCACCCACCGCTTCGGGCCTGTGCCAATGACAGTCCGTCGTTATCTTTTGGGGCGGATTTTCGGCACAATCAGAGGCATGACTTCCAGCCCCGCCACCTCCGCTGCCGGCATGCTCGCCGCAGACCATCCGCTGATGGATGGCCGCACCGCGGACTCTCCGCTCATCACGGCTTACCGCGGCGGGAAGCCGTCCCGGCGCCCAGTCTGGTTCATGCGCCAGGCCGGCCGGTCGCTGCCGGAATACCTCAAGGTCCGGGAAGGCATCGCCATGCTGGACTCGTGCCTGCGGCCGGAACTCGCTTCTGAGATCACCCTCCAGCCGGTCCGCCGCCATGACGTGGACGCCGGGATCTTCTTCTCGGACATCGTCATCCCGTTGAAGCTCGCCGGCGTCGGCGTGGACATCGTCCCGGGCGTTGGCCCGGTGCTGGACAAGCCGGTGCGCACGGCCGCGGACGTCGCTGCCCTGCCACAGCTCACCTGGGAAGCCCTTGAACCCATCCGCGAAGCCGTCCGCCTCACGGTCGCCCAGCTGGGCAAGACGCCGCTGATCGGCTTTGCCGGCGCCCCCTTCACCCTGGCCGCCTACATGGTCGAGGGCAAGCCTTCCCGCGACCACCTGGGCCCGCGCACCATGATGCACGCTGATCCGGAGACCTGGACGGCCCTGGCCAACTGGGCGGCCGATGCCTCCGGAATGTTCCTGCAGGCCCAGCTCGAGGCCGGCGCCTCGGCAGGCCAGCTCTTCGACTCCTGGGCAGGCTCCCTGGGCCTGGCCGACTACACGCGGTTCGTTGCCCCCGCCTCGCGCCGCGCCCTGGACCATGTCCGCCACCTTGGCGCCCCGCTGATCCACTTTGGTACCGGCACCTCGGAGCTTCTGGTGGCCATGCGGGACGTGGGCGTTGACGTGGTGGGCGTGGACTACCGGCTCCCGCTGGATGAGGCCAACCGCCGCCTGGGCGGATCCAGCCCCCTGCAGGGAAACATCGACCCGGCACTCCTCTCCGCTCCGTGGGACGTCCTTGAAGCCCATGTCCGCGAGGTCATCGCGGCCGGCTCCTCGGCGCCCGGCCACGTCCTGAACCTGGGCCACGGCGTCCCGCCGGAAACCGACCCCGACGTCCTCACACGGGTGGTCAGCCTCATCCACTCCATCTCACCCGAGTAACAGCGATGGACGGCACCCCGGCCCCCCAGGCTGCATCCGCCCCGGCACTTGTGGTGGGCGGCGGGATCTCCGGCCTGCTGTCCGCGCGGGAACTATCCGCCGCCGGGCATGCCGTCACGGTCCTGGAAGCCTCCGAGCGCTGGGGCGGCTGCGTGGGCAGCCACACGCTCGCCGGCCTCACCCTGGACAGCGGCGCCGAGTCGTTCGCCACCCGAACGGATGCGGTGTCCGGCCTGATTGCCGAACTCGGGCTGGCCGGCAGCGTCGTGGCCCCGCGCCCCGGAGGCGCCTGGGTGCAGTTGCCGGAAGGGCCGCGTGAACTGCCGCGGACCGGCGTCCTGGGCATTCCCGCCAATCCGTGGGAGCCGGAGGTCCGCCGTTCGCTGGGCCTCGCGGGCTCGCTGCGCGCCACCCTGGATCGGTTCCTGCCCGCTTCAATCGGCGGGGCGGCGGAGGTCACCAGCGTCTCGGACCTGGTAAGGACCCGCATGGGTTCCCGTGTGCTGGAGCGCCTGGTGGCGCCCGTGGTGGGTGGCGTCCACTCGGCCGATCCCGGGATGCTCGACGTCGACATGGTGGCGCCCGGGCTTCGTGCGGGCCTGCGGAAGCACGGTTCCCTCGCTGCCGCGGTTTCCGCCCAGCGCCGGGGCGCGGCCGGAGTTGCCGGGCCGGACGCTGCGCGGACGTCTCCGGCAAAGGCGGGTTCCGCCGTGGCCGGCCTGGAAGGCGGCATGCATACCCTGGTCTCCGCGCTCGTGTCCGACCTCCGTTCCCGGGGTGTCCGGCTCCTGGCCGGGACGGCCGCCACAGCCGTTGCGCGCACCCCGGAGGGATGGCGCGTCACCGCAGGAGGAAAAACGTACGACGCCGGCCTGCTGGCGGTCGCGGTGGAAGGTCCCGCCGCCGTCGGGCTGCTTGAGGGCGCGGTACCGGGGATTTCCGGCACCGCCCCGCTGTCCGGGCCGGACGTGAGGCTGGTCACGCTGGTGCTGGACAAGCCCCGGCTCGACGCCCGCCCGCGCGGCACCGGCGTCCTGGTGGCCCCGCAGACCCCCGGCATCGAAGCGAAGGCGCTGACGCACGCCACCGGCAAATGGGACTGGCTCGCTGCGGCCGCGGGGCCCGGCCGGCACGTGGTCCGGCTCTCCTACGGCAGGGTGGACGGCCTTGGCCGGCAGGGTGACGGTCCGGCCACGGAGGAGGATCTACTTGAAGCCGCCCTCCGGGACGCGGCCAACCTGCTGGGCATGCCGCTCTCCCGCGCCGACGTAGTGGACTGGGACGTGGTCCGGTGGCAGGGCTCCCTTCCCTTCGCCGCAGTGGGTCACCGCGCCCGGGTGTCCGTTATCCGCGGGGCGTGCGGCGCTGCCGGGGGCCTTGCGCTGGTGGGCGGCTGGGTTGCCGGAAACGGCCTGGCCGCGGTGGTGGCGGACACCAGGGAGCAGATCCGCCGGCTCGCCGCCTGAATTTCCTTCTTTCCCGGGACTTCCGAATAGCCAGCAATGAGCGCGTATGGCTAGGGTCGATGACTATGACTCAACACAGGTCCGCACCCGCACAGCTGCGGACCGGTATCCATGGGGGAGTTGGGCGCGGCGCCGCAGCCGCGGCCATCGGCGCGGTGCTGGTCTTCGCCGCCGGCGCACCGGCAGCGAAGGGCACCCTGATCCCCGTCCCCACCGTTCCGGCCACACCGCCGGGCGGACTCATCCAGCCGCCCCTCGGCATCGTCATGCCGCCCAGGCCTGCCCCCACGGCGGATAGTCCGGCAGCCCCGGCCCCGGTCCCGGCTCCCACAACGCCTGCGACTGTCCCTGGTTCCGGAACCGCCGCTCCTTCCGCCGCTCCTGCGGTGGCCCCGGCAGCTTCGGCCGACACGTCCGCTGCCGCCGTGCGTCCCGCCAGCGCGGCAGCCACCCGGGAAAGCGGCACTGCGGAAGCCGCAGCGGGGGCCAACAAGGCCGCCCCGGAGCGCGGCCGGGACGGCGCGGCGGGGCAGGCGCCCAACCTGGTGCTCGCAGGGTCCGGCCTGGCCCTCCTGGCCGTCGCCGCAGCAGCCGGCGTGGCGTACGCGAGGCTTCGCGGTGCGCAGCCGTGAGCCGCGCCTGCCGGAGGCGGGGGCCGAGGCAAAACGTCGGGCAGACCCCGCATGGAAGTGATCTTCATCACTTCTACGCCTTGTAGAAGTTCTGGGTTTCGGCTTGGCGCATTTAAGGGGCAAACTGGTAACCATGAGCCACACTTCTGCCGAATCTGTCACTAAAACCGAAGAATCAGCCGAGCAGTTCTTCACCCTTTGGACGGTCTTCAAGCGCTCCGAAACGGTTGCCCGCAGCGCCCAGGCGGCCGCCGACTTTGAAGCCCTCCTGGAACGGCTCGCCGAGGGTGGCGTGACGCACCGCGGCAGCTACGACGTCTCCGCCATGCGCGCCGACGCGGACGTCATGGTGTGGCTCCATGGCCCCAGGCCGGAGGCCCTGCAACAGGCCATCCGCGACATCCGCCGCAGCACCCTCTTCGCGGGCACTGACATCGTGTGGTCCGCCATGGGCGTGCACCGTGAGGCGGAATTCGCCAAGAACCACACCCCGGCCTTCTCCCGCGGAGTCGCGCCCGCCGAGTGGCTGTGCGTCTACCCGTTCGTCCGTTCCTACGAGTGGTACATCCTTCCCGAAGCCGAGCGTGGCAAGATGCTCCGCGACCACGGCCTGCTGGGCCGCGATTTCCCGCAGGTCATCTCCAACACCGTGTCCTCCTTCGCCCTGGGCGACTGGGAATGGATCCTGGGCCTCGAGGCTCCCGAACTGGTGGACCTGGTTGACCTGATGCGCCACCTGCGCGCCACCGAGGCCCGCAACCATGTCCGCGAAGAGATTCCGTTCTACACCGGACGCCGCATCTCCGCCGCGGAGATCGCCGAGGTTCTGGCATGACCCCCGTCAACCCCGTCACCGAGGCCGGCCGGATGGCTCCCAAGCAGTATGACGCCGTGCTGCTTGCCTCCTTCGGCGGGCCGGAGGGCCAGGAGGACGTCATTCCCTTCCTCCGCAACGTCACCCGCGGCCGCGGCATCCCGGACGAGCGGCTCGAGGAAGTGTCGCACCACTACCGCGCCAATGGCGGCATCAGCCCCATCAACCAGCAGAACCGCGAACTCAAGGCAGCCATGGAGGCGGAGCTCGCCGCCCGCGGCATCGACCTTCCGGTGCTGTGGGGCAACCGCAACTGGGACCCTTACATTCCGCAGACCCTCCAGGACGCATACGACGCCGGGCACCGCCGACTGCTGATGGTCACCACGAGCGCCTACTCCTGTTACTCCAGCTGCCGCCAGTACCGCGAGGACATCGGCATGGCCCTGACCGAGACGGGCCTGGACGGACGCCTGGAAGTGGATAAGGTCCGCCAGTACTTCGACCACCCCGGATTCGTGGAGCCCTTCGTGGAAGGCACCGCCGCCGGGCTGGCCGAGGTCCGTGCCAAGCTGGCTGAGGCCGGCACCCCGGCTGCTCCCGTCCAGATCCTCTTCGCCACGCACTCCATCCCCACCCGGGATGCCGAAGCTGCAGGCAAGTCCGACGCAGAGCCCCGCGAATTCGAGGAGGGCTCCGCTTACGTGGCGCAGCATCTGGCCACCGGCGCCGCCGTTATGGCCCGGGTGGAGGAGGAGTCCGGCCTCACCGCACCGTGGTCGCTGGTGTACCAGTCCCGCTCCGGCGCCCCGCACGTGCCCTGGCTCGAGCCGGACATCAATGACGCCATCGAGGAACTGGCCGGCAAGGGCATCAAGGGCATTGTCATCGTGCCGCTCGGTTTCGTCAGCGACCACATGGAGGTTGTCTGGGACCTGGACACCGAAGCGCTCGAAACCTGTGCCAACCTGGGCCTCGCCGCCACCCGCGTTCCCACCCCCGGAACGCACCGCAGGTTCGTCCAGGGCATCGTGGACCTGATTTCCGAGCGGACCGTGGACCACAACATCAGCGACCGTCCGGCAGTGACGGGCCTGGGCCCCTGGTACGACGTTTGCCGCCCCGGCTGCTGCGCCAACTTCCGCGGCGAAAAGCCCACCATTGCGGGTGCGGACACCACTGTGGGGACAGGACACGACCCCTACCCCGCGGGGTCCGAGACAGCGGCGGGAGCCACGCAGCAGTGACGGTCAGGATCGGCACCCGCGCGAGCAAGCTCGCCCTCACCCAGACGCAGCACACTGCCGACCAACTGGCCGCAGTGGGCGGGTTCCCCGTGGAACTGGTCCACATCAGGACCGACGGCGACGTCCTCACCGGCCCGCTGTCCCAGATGGGCGGCACCGGCGTCTTCGTGGCCGCGCTCCGCGACGCCCTGCTGCGTCATGAATGTGACGTTGCCGTGCATTCCCTGAAGGACCTTCCCACCGGGGCAGCCGTGGGGCTCAGCCTGGCGGCAACGCCCCGCCGCGTTGACGTCCGGGACGTGCTCTGCGCGCGGGACGGGCTGAAACTGGCAGACCTCCCCGCCGGCGCGACGGTGGGCACCGGTTCGCCCCGCCGTGCCGCCCAGCTCAGGGTTGCCCGGCCGGACCTGCAGATCCTGGACATCCGCGGCAACGTGGACACCCGCCTGGGCCGGGTTCCCGGACTTCCGGGCAACAGCACGGACCAGGTTGTTCCCGGTAAATCCTGCGACCTTGACGCCGTGGTGCTCGCCGCCGCGGGCCTGGAGCGGATCAACAGGCTGGACGCGGTCAGCGAATTCCTGGAAACCGACGTCATGCTGCCCGCCGCGGGCCAAGGTTCCCTGGCCCTCGAATGCCGGACCGCCGACGCGCCGCGGAAGGCCGGTTCCACGGAAGGTTCCCAGGCTGTCCTGGCCCAGGCACTGGCGGCACTGGACGACGCCGACACCCGGCTCGCCGTGACAGCCGAGCGCGCCCTGCTGGCCCGCCTGGAAGCAGGCTGCGCCGCACCGGTGGGCGCCTATGCCTACCGCAAGGGCAGCATGCTCCATCTTGAAGCCGTGGTCTGCGCGGTGGACGGCACGGCAACGGTCCGGGACAAGCGGGCCACTGACGGACTCACCGAGGTCGGTGCAACCCTCCTGGGCATCGAACTGGCCGAGGCGCTGCTGGCTGCCGGCGCCGCGGACATCGCCGACCTCCAGGCTTCCTGACGCGGCGATGGAGGAGCCTTTCGGTGGATCCGCGCCCGGCACACCGCTGAACGGTGCCCGGGTGCTGATCACCCGGAGTCCGGAGCGTGCGCAGCCGCTCGCCGCAGCGCTGCAGGAGGCCGGTGCGACACCGTTGCTGCTGCCCCTCATCGACTTCGAGCGTGCACCGGACCAGCACGCCCTCGATGTCGCCTGCGACGCCCTCAGCGCCGGTGCCTATGGCTGGCTGGTCGTGTCCAGCGCCACCACCGTCCATGCCCTCGCGGGCAAGGCGCGTGAACGCGGGCTGACCCTGCACCGGCTGGTACCGGCCGGCACCAGGATCGCCGCAATCGGCCCGGCCACCCGCCGCCAACTCGAGTCCGAGGGCCTGCGGGCGGACCTGGTCCCGGCCTGCGGGCAGTCCGCCGCAGGCCTCCTGGAAGTATGGCCTGGCGGCGGCACCGTACTCCTGCCGCAGGCGGACATCGCCGCGCCGTTCCTGGCCGAAGGGCTCTCGGCCGCCGGCAGCACCGTCACGGCCGTGACCGCCTACAGTACGGTGGAGTACCCGGCGGCCGCCGAACGCAGGCTCGCCGTCGGGACGGAGGCCGGGGCAGGCGGGGATGCGCCGCCGTCGTACGTCCTGCTGACTCCGGAAGGGGCGCGCGCCGAACTTGCCGCCGGCCGTATCGACGCAGCCCTCGCAGCGTCACCCAGCGCCGTCCGGCGCCTCGCGGAACTGCTGCCCGACGGCGCGTGCCGGCTGGTGGTGATCGGGCGGTCGACGGCGGAACAGGCGGCCGCACTTGACCTCCGGGTTGCAGGGGTGGCGGCTGAGCCCACCCCCGCCGGGCTGGTCGCCGCGGTAGCACGCGCCCTCAACCCGCCCTGACGCCACCGCGCCCCAGCCACCGATCCCACCATGTGAAGGACAGGACCATGAGCTTCCCCAACCAACGCCCCCGCCGCCTGCGCACCACACCGGCCATGCGGCGCCTCACCGCTGAAACCCGGTTGGCGCCTGCCGAGCTGATCCTGCCGGCGTTCATCCGCGAAGGACTCACGGAACCCCACCCCATCAGTTCCATGCCCGGCGTTGTGCAGCACACGACCGGCACACTCAAGCGGGCCGCCGCCGAAGCCGTGGAACTCGGCCTGGGAGGCATCATGCTGTTCGGAATTCCGGAAACCAGGGATGCCGAAGGGTCGGCATCCCTGGACCCGGACGGCGTGCTGAACATGGCAATCCGAGACGTCCGGGCCGAGGTCGGCGATGACCTGGTGATCATGAGCGACGTCTGCCTCGACGAATTCACTGACCACGGGCACTGCGGGGTGCTCGACTCGAACGGGTACGTGGACAATGACCGCACCGTGGAAATCTACGCGCAGATGGCCGTGGCACAGGCAGACGCGGGGGCGCACATGCTGGGCCCGTCCGGCATGATGGACGGCCAGATCGCCGCGATCCGCAGGGCGCTGGACGCTGCGGGGCACGTCAACACTTCCGTCATTGCCTACGCAGCCAAATACGCGTCCGCATTCTACGGGCCCTTCCGGGAAGCCGTGGATTCCCAGCTCACCGGCGACCGGCGCACCTACCAGATGGATGCCGGCAACCGCACCGAAGCGCTGCGCGAGGTGGAACTCGACCTTGCCGAAGGTGCGGACATCGTGATGGTGAAACCGGCCATGAGCTACCTGGACATCGTTGCCGACGTCGCGGCCATGAGCCCGGTGCCGGTGGCCGCCTACCAGATCTCCGGCGAGTACGCGATGATCGAGGCGGCTGCGGCCAACGGCTGGATCGACCGCCGGGCGGCAATCACCGAATCCGTGCTGGGAATCCGCCGTGCCGGCGCCGGCATGGTCCTCACCTATTGGGCCGCCGAGCTGGCCGGCTGGCTGAAGGAGTCCCGCTGAGCGCCGCGCCGGCCCCGGGCCCCACGGCACCCGTGGGCGGGGACCGGATCCTCCTGGGCCTGAACACCTTCGGCGACGTGGGGGAGAACCCCGGCGGCACCCCGCAGCACCACGCCCAGGTGCTGCGGCAGGTGCTGGAACAGGCGGAACTGGCGGACGCCGTCGGGCTTCACGCCTTTGGCGTTGGGGAGCACCACCGCAAGGACTACGCCATCTCGGCCCCCGAAGTGTTCCTGGCGGCCGCTGCGGCCCGGACGCAGCAAATCCGGCTGGGATCGGCCGTCACCGTGCTGAGCTCCGATGATCCCATCCGGGTCTTCCAGCGGTTCGCCACCGTGGACGCCATCTCCAACGGCCGTGCCGAAGTGATGCTGGGGCGCGGATCGTTCGTGGAGTCCTTCCCGCTGTTCGGGCTGGACCTGGCGGATTATGAGGTCCTGTTCGAGGAGAAGCTGGAGCTGTTTGACAAGGTCCGCGCGCAGAAACCCGTGCACTGGGAGGGCCGCACCAGGCCCTCCCTAAATGGATTGAGCGTGTACCCGCCCCTGGAACACCACCTGCTGCCGGCATGGATAGGCGTGGGCGGAACGCCCGAGTCCGTGCTGCGTTGCGCCCAGTATGGCTATCCGATCATTTTCGCCATCATCGGAGGGCAGCCTGCCGCGTTCGCTCCGTTGGCCGGCCTCTACCGCGAGGCGATGGCCAAGTACGGGCACGCCCCGCAGCAGGTGGCCACGCATTCTCCCGGCCACGTGGCGGACTCGGACCAGCAGGCCCGCGAGGAGTTCTTCCCGCACTGGCTCAAGGTGCGGAACCGGCTTGGTGCCGAGCGCGGGTGGGGTCCCGCGGGCCGGCCGGAATTCGACGCCCTCTGCTCACCCGAGGGGGCGCTGTACGTCGGCTCGCCGGAGACGGTGGCCCGCAAGATCGCCTCGCTGAAAAAGAACCTTGGCGTGGATCGGTTCGACCTCAAGTACAGCAGCGGCCCGCTTCCGCATTCCGCGATGATGCGCTCCATCGAGCTGATGGGGACCGCCGTGGCACCCCGCGTGGCTGAACTGCTCGGCCAGTGACCGGCCGGCCAACTGAGAGAATAGGGACCATGACTTCCAGCACCACTCGTAACGAGGCACTCTTCGACCGCGCGCGGCAACTCATGCCCGGCGGCGTCAACTCTCCCGTGCGGGCCTTCGGCTCCGTGGGCGGAACTCCGCGGTTCATGGTCTCGGCCAAGGGCGCCTACCTGACCGATGCCGACGGCAATGAATACGTTGACCTGGTCTGCTCCTGGGGTCCCGCCTTGTTGGGCCATGCGCACCCGGCCGTCCTCGAGGCCGTGCACGCCGCGGTGGATCGGGGCCTGTCCTTCGGCGCTTCCACGCCGGACGAGGCCAATCTGGCCGCCATCGTCCAGGAGCGGGTGCCGGCTGTAGAACGGCTGCGGATGGTGTCCACCGGCACCGAAGCCACCATGACCGCAGTTCGCCTGGCCCGCGGGTTTACGGGCCGGAACCTGATCATCAAGTTCGCCGGCTGCTACCACGGCCACCTGGACGGCCTGCTGGCCTCCGCCGGGTCCGGCGTGGCAACCCTCGCCCTGCCCGGTTCCGCAGGCGTCACCGCGGCGACCGCCGCAGAGACGCTGGTGCTGCCCTACAACGACCTCGCCGCCGTGGAGGCAGCCTTTGCCGCCCACGGGCAGGACATTGCGGCCGTCATCACCGAGGCTGCGCCCGCCAACATGGGCGTGGTTACCCCGGCCGAAGGGTTCAACCTGGGGCTGTCACGGATCACGCGCGAACACGGCGCCCTGCTCATCATGGACGAGGTCCTCACCGGCTTCCGGACCGGCTACTCCGGCTACTGGGGGCTCACCGGCGGCGCCCCGGACGCCGCGGATCCCTGGACGCCGGACCTGCTCACCTTCGGAAAGGTCATCGGCGGCGGTATGCCGACGGCGGCACTCGGCGGGCGGGCCGACGTCATGGATTACCTCGCCCCCACCGGGCCGGTCTACCAGGCGGGCACGCTGTCCGGAAACCCGGTGGCCATGGCCGCGGGCGTGGCCACCCTGACCCACGCCACGCGGGACGTGTACGAGGCCATCGACGCCCGTTCCCTGGAACTGTCCTCAGCGCTGTCCTCCGCGCTGGACGCGGCCGGCGTGGACCACTCCATCCAGTTCGCCGGCAACCTGTTCTCCGTGGCGTTCGGCACTTCGGCACGCGGCGTCCACAACTACGCCGACGCCCAGGCCCAGGAGGCCTTCCGGTACGCCCCGTTCTTCCACTCCATGCTGGACGCTGGCGTCTACCTGCCGCCGTCGGTCTTCGAAGCCTGGTTCCTGTCCGCAGCGCACGACGACGCCGCGATGAACCGGATCCTCGACGCCCTGCCGGCCGCTGCGAAGGCGGCGGCTGCAGCGCAAGGTTAGGCCCGGCGTCGTACGTTAACGAAAAATCCCCGCCTCCCGGACCATTCCCCGCCGCATTCGCGGGGGAAACGTCCAGGTGGCGGGGATTTTGGTCCCGGCTGCCTTAGAAGGCGGGGGTCACGTCACCGTTCGGCCATTCCTTCTCGATGAAGGCCTTGACCTCGGGGGAGTGCAGGAGCTCTTCCAGCTTCTGGATGCGCGCATCCTCGGCGGAATCCTCGCGCCAGGCCAGGAAGTTGGCGTAGGGGTTGCCCTCCACGGACTCCACGGCGAGGGCGTCCTCGGTGCTGAGGCCGGCCTTGAGGATGAAGTTGCCGTTGATCAGGGCCAGGTCCACGGAGGGATCCTTGAGGTCGTTGATCAGCAGTTCAGGCTGGTTCTCGGAGAACTCCAGGTTCTTGAAGTTCTGCTCGTCCGTCAGGGTCAGGACGGCGGAGTCATCCTCGATGTCCTTGACCAGGCCGGCAACTTCCAGGACCTTCAGCGCGCGGACCTGGTTGGAAGGGTCGTTGGTGATGGCCACCTTGGCGCCGTCCTTGATGTCCTTGATGTCCGTGGCCTTCTCCGAGAACGCGGCGTAGGGCTCGATGTGGACGCCTTCGCCGTGGCCGAACTTGTAGCCCTTGGTCTCCACCTGGTCTTCGAACCAGGGAAGGTGCTGGTAGAAGTTGGCATCGAGGGAACCGTCGCTCAGGGCCGTGTTGGGGGTCTGATAGTCCTCGATTTCCTTGATCTCGAGCTTCAGGCCGGCCTTGGGGGCAAGATCCTCGTTGACGAACTCAAGGATCTTGGCGTGGGGCACGGGGCTGGCGCCGACGGTGAGGGTTGCCGGGTTGGCCGGGTCAAGGGTAGCAACATCGGCGCTGGGGGTGGAAGAACCACCGCACGCAGCCAGCGTCAGCGCAGTGACGACGCCCGTGGCCAGGAGGGAGAGTTTCTTACGCATGGGATGCGTTCCTTTCAACTGCTGAATGGGAATGTGGGGCCGGAGAAGCCTCTTGGCGGTCCGGCTTAGCGGTGGTCCAGGCGCCTGGAGATCCATTCGCCCAGGACCTGGATGACCTGGACCAGGACGATGATGAGGACGATCGTGACCATCATGACGGTGACGTCGAAGCGCTGGAAACCGTAGTTGTAGGCCAGCTTGCCCAGGCCGCCGCCTCCCACCAGCCCGGCCATGGCCGAGTAGCCCACCAGGGTGACCACGGTGGTGGTGGTGGCTGCTACCAGTGCGGGAAGCGACTCGGGCAGCATCACCTTGTTGATGACCTGCATCCGGGTGGAGCCCATGACCTGGGCGGCGTCGATCTTGCCATGGTGGACGTCACGCAATGCGGTTTCCACCAGGCGGGCGAAGAAGGGGATGGTCCCGATGGACAGGGAAACCGATGCCGCCACGGGCCCCAGGCTGGTTCCGGTCAGTAGCCGCGCCAGCGGGATCAGCGCCACCATGAGGATGGCGAACGGGATGGACCGGGTGATGTTGACCACCACGTCGCTCATGATCCGGTTGGCCACCGGCATGGGCCGCAGGCCGCCGGGAGCGGTGGCATGCAGGAAGACGCCCAGGGGCAGGCCCACCAGGACCGTGAAGAAGGCGGAAATGCCCACCATCTGCAGGGTTTCCACGATCGCCTCAGGCAGGGCTTTGGCCAGGACCGGGTTGCTGAAAAGTTCGTTCACAGGAGTTCTCCCGCCTGGCTGGCGACGCCGGTGTTATCGTCACCCGGGGCTGCTGCCCTGACGCCGATGCCGCGTTCGGTGAGGTAGGCCATGACCGCGTCGCGGTCCGCCTCCCGGGCAAGCTGGACGCGGAGGTGGCCAAACTGTTGCCCGCCCAGGGTTTCCACGCTGCCGGCCAGGACATTGAGGTCGATATCAAAATGCCGTGCGACGCCGGTGAGCACGGGTTCCCGCGCGCTCTCGCCGGAGAAGAGGATTTCCAGGACCGGGCCGCCCTGGAGTGCGCCCTTCAGGGGTTCGGCCGCAGGGAGCGGCAGCAGCGCCTTGGCCAGGCGGCTTTCCAGGTTTCCGGCCACCTCCTCCAGGGCGCCGTGTTCCACGATGCGGCCCTTGGCCAGGAGGGAGACGGAGTTGCAGACGCGCTTCACCACGTTCATCTCGTGGGTGATGATGAGTACGGTGAGCTGCAGCCGGGTGGTGAGGTCCTGGATGAGGTCCAGGATCTCGTCCGTGGTGGCGGGATCAAGGGCCGAGGTGGGTTCGTCACAGAGCAGGACGTCCGGGTCCGCGGCGAGGGCGCGGGCAATACCTACGCGCTGGCGCTGGCCTCCGGAGAGCTGGGACGGGTAGGCGTTCTCGAAGCCGGCGAGCCCTACAAGCGACAGCAGTTCGGTCACGCGGGCGCGGATCCTGTCCTTGGGGGTCTTGACCAATTCCAGCGGATGGGCCACGTTACCGGCGGCCGTGCGTGAGTCCATCAGGTTGGCGTGCTGGAATACCATGCCGATGCGGCGGCGGGCCGCACGGATTTCCGAGTCTTTGACCGAGCTGAGCTCGGTGCCGTCGATGCTGACCGATCCTGACGTGGGGCGGTCAAGCAGCGTGAGGCAGCGAACAAGGGTCGACTTGCCGGCGCCGGAGTGGCCGATGATTCCGTGGATCGAGCCTTTGGGAACCGAAAGCGAGACGCCGTCGAGGGCCACCACTTCCTTTTTCCCTTGGCGGTAGACCTTGCGCAGGTCAGTAACAGTGATCATTTATCCTCAGGAGATTGGCATGGGGCGGCGGCATAGCACAGGCGCCCGTTTGAACTTAATTATGTCAGCGGGGGTTCGGCGCCGTCACTTCTGCTGGATATTTTGCCAGTATCGCATTATCCCGAATATCGTTTCGCTCTTCGATGTGCTTGCAGTCCGCGCTGCGGTCGGGCAGACATTTCGGGGAAGGCGCGGTTGGTGCACCCGGCCGTGTGGTTCGCGCGTCAGGGTGTGATCCTGGTCCCAGCCCGGCTGTCCGGGCCAACACGATCCCGCGGTGCCCGGCGCAGGCCCCGGCATGCCGGCTAGAAGCCTCCGGTTGTGGCGTCCTGCGGGGGAAGGACGGGCCAGTCGCCTTCGATGACGGCCGTGGGTTTGGTCTTTCGCAGGTACCCTTGGAAGTCTTCGGCCTGGCTCACGGCCCAGTCCACTTGAAGCTGGTGAAGCTGGCCGGCGGGCATGACGAGCTTGGGAAACTTGCCGGCCATGGCATCCAGGACCTTCAAGGTTGCCAGCGCATCCGCCGCGGAGGTGTGGGCGTTGTCCAGCACCACGCCATACTCCTCGCACAGCGCTGTCAGAGTCCGCTTGCCCTTGCGGTACCGGTCTACCTGCTTGTTCATGATGTACGGGTCCAGGACCGGAAAGCGGGTGAGCTGCGGAACGCCGTAGCGGGCGGATTCCGCCGCCAGGACCGTGAAGTCGTAGCTGGCGTTGAACGCGATGACGGGGACGCCGGCGTCGAAAAGGTCCTGCAGGACTGTTGCCAACTCGCGGGTGACTTCGTGGGCGGGGCGGCCCTGGCTGCGGGCCTGCTCTGTGGTGACGCCGTGGACGTCGCTGGCTTCCGCAGGGATCTCCACTCCGGGATTCGCCAGCCACTCATGCTCCGCCACGAGCTCGCCGTGCTGGTCCACCACCGTGACGGACGCCGTCACGATCCGTGCCGCGCGGGAATTGCGCCCGGTGGTCTCGAGATCGAATGCCGCGCGGGGGAGGGTGTTCCAGGTGCTCATGCTCCAACGCTATCGGGAGCGTCCGACAATCCGGCTGAACGCCACTGCGGCTACATTGGATCAATGCGGAGTGACTACGTGGAGGCGGTCCTGGCCGTCGTCGACCTGGTCCCGGCAGGCTCCGCCGTATCGTACGGCGACGTTGCAGAACTTCTGGGTTGCGGCGGCCCCCGCCAAGTGGGCGCCGTGATGAGCCACTTCGGCAGCACGGTGCCATGGTGGCGCGTTGTGACGGCCAGCGGCCACGCGCCCGCAGCGCACGGGGCCCGGGCGCTGCAGCACTATCTCGAGGAGGGAACGGCGTTGCGCGGGGACTACGCCGGATACCTGCGGACCGGTGAGGGGAACTGGCGCGTGGACCTGGCGGCCGCGCGCTGGGCGCCCAGCGAGGCGGATTTCCGGAGGATTGACGCAGTGATCCGGGATCGGCCGGTGCCGCTGCCGGAATTGTCAGTAGCTGATGATGGAATGTCCGGGTGACATTAACTGCTTCGCTTCCAGGGTTCCCGGACCAGGCGCAGGGCCATGACCCGGGCCACGCGCAGACACGCGACGCCGGCCCCGGGCTGCGCCTGCTTCCCCCGGCAAGGATCCACGCCGCCGCACCCGTCCTCACTCCGGACCAGCAGGCCGTGGTGGACGTGCCGGCAGGTTCCGGTCCTGTACTGGTACCCGGCGCTCCGGGGACCGGAAAGACCACCGTCCTCATCGAGGCAGCCGTTACGCGCGCGGTCCGTGACGGAGTGGATCCCGAACGCATGCTCATCCTGGCGCCCACCCGGCTGGCAGCAGACTTCCTGCGGGACAGCTTCACGGCCCGGCTGGACCGGAGCCTGAGCACCACGCCGGCCAGGACCTGGGCCTCCTATGCCTTCGATGTGCTGCGCCGTGCCAAGGCTGAAGGAATCCTTCCCCTGTCCCGGCCGCCGCGGCTGCTATCCGGGCCTGAGCAGGACCTCATCATCAAGGAACTCCTCGAGGGGCACCGCTTGCCCGGGTTGGAACTGCCCTGGCCGCGGGACCTGGACCTGGCCCTGGAAACCCGGGGCTTCCGTCAGGAGGTCCGGCAGCTCTTTGACCGGATCATCGAGTCCGGCCGGACCGCCGAGGACCTCGCGCTGCTCGGCGGGCAGGTAGGCCGGCCGGACTGGGTTGCCGCCGCGCGGCTTTACGCCGAGTACCGCGACGTCCTGGACCTCAGGATGCCGGAGGCTTTCGACCCGGCCGGGATCCTGACAGCAGCGCGGCACGTCTTCCAGGACGCGCCGGATTTCCTGGCCGCCGAACGGGACCGCCTGCAGCTGGTCCTGGCCGACGACATTCAGGAAGGCAGCCCCGCCGTGTTCGAGCTGCTGGCAGATATCGCCGCCGGACGTGATGCCTTCATCACTTCCTCGCCGGACACCGTGGTCCAGGGCTTCCGGGGTGCCCGCCCGGACCTGGTGGCGGACCTTCCGCGGCTGCTGTCCCCGGAGGCCGTCATCCTGGAACGTCCCCTGCGGTTCGCGCACCGCCATGCGCCCGCCGTGGCCAGGGCGTGGCAGGGTGTGGCCGGCAGGATCTCCCGGCGCGCCGGCGGGCAGCTGGCCCGCCGCCTCGAACCTCACCGCGACGGGAACGAGGCCGGAGCCGTGGAGGCCCACCTCGTCCCCTCGGCCGTGCATGAGCTCCGGTACGTCACGCAGCGGATCCTGGACCAGCACATCAACCACGGACGGGACCTCAGCCACATGGCCGTCATCGTCCGCAACGGCGGGCAGGTTGCGGAACTCCAGCGCTACCTGGCCGGGCAGGGCGTACCCGTGCGCGTTCCCGTGGCGGAGTCCGCCGTCCGGGACGAGGTCGCGGTGCGGCCGCTGCTGGACGCCTTTGCCATAGCCCTGGACAGCTCCCTTCTCACGCCCGAGGCTGCGGTATCGCTGCTTACTTCGCGGATTGGCGGAGCCACGTCCATCGAACTGCGCCGGCTCCGGCAGTCGCTTCGGCGGGAGGAACTTCAGGGCGGGGGCGGCCGGACCAGCGACTCGCTCCTCGTCGAAGCCCTGCTGGAGCCCGGGGCGTTGTCCACCCTCGGCATCGAGGGCCGCTCGGCCCGCAGGACGGCCCGGATAATCCAGGCAGGCCAGGTGGCTGCGCTGGAGCCTGGCGCCAATGCCGAATCAGTGCTCTGGGCTATCTGGAGCGCAACCGGCCGTGCAGCGGAGTGGACCCGGGCGGCCCTGTCCGGCGGCCCCCACGGCGCCCGGGCGGACCGGGACCTGGACGCAATGATGGCCCTGTTCCACACCGCTGAACGCTATGTTGACCAGATGCCGGGAGCCGGCCCGGAGCAGTTCCTGGAGTACCTCCTGAACCAGGAACTCCCCATGGACACCCTGGCGGCACGGGCGCAGGTGGACGACGCCGTGGAGCTGATGACGCCCGCCAGTGCCGCCGGCAGGGAGTGGCCGGTGGTGATCGTCGCGGGCCTCCAGGAAGGCGTGTGGCCCAATACCAGGCTCCGCGGTGAACTCCTGGGCAGCACGCTTTACGCCGACGCTGTGGAGCATGGGGTTCCCTATGCCCTTCAGCGCGACCCGCTGAGCAGGCTGCGGGACATCCGCTACGACGAGCTGCGGAGCTTCTCCACCGCGGTGTCCCGGGCACGTGACCTGCTCATTTGCACAGCAGTTTCCTCCGAGGATGACCAGCCTTCCTCGTTCCTGGACTACATTGCGCCGCTGCCCGCCGGCAGCACTGGCCGTGGCTATACCCCCGTTGACCGTCCCACCACCCTTCGCGCCTTGGTGGCCGAACTGCGGCAGCATGCCCAGCTCGGCGGGAACGCCGGTCACGAAGCAACGCGGGTGCTGGCGCACCTCGCCGCGGCGGAACCGCCGATACCCGGCGCCCACCCCGATTCCTGGTGGGGGCTTGCGCCGCTCAGTTCCGACCAGGCCGTAGTGCCGCCGGACGGTACTGTCTTTGTCTCGCCTTCCAAGGTCGAAACGGTGCAGAAATCGCCCCTGGACTGGTTCGTCCAGGCGGCTGGGGGCGAGGCGGCCACCGATTTTGCCCGCAGCCTGGGCACGCTGGTGCATGCCATTGCACAGGAGCTTCCGGAGGCCTCCGGCTCCGAGTACGTTGCCGAATTGGTTAAGCGTTGGCCGGCCTTGGGAATGAAGGACAACTGGGAAGGACAGTTGGATTTCCAGCGGGCGGAGGCCATGGTCCGCAAGCTGGCGCTGTACGTGCTGGCCATGCGCTCCGACGGGCGCAGCCTGGTGGGCGTGGAACAGGACTTCGAGGTTCCGCTTGGTTCGGTCACAGCGGACGACGGCGGCAGGCGCCTCGGCGTTCTGCGCGGCCAGGTGGACAGACTGGAAATCGATGGCGACGGCAGGCTGGTGATTGTGGACCTCAAGACCGGCAAACGGCAGCCGGGCAAGGGCGATGTTCCGCGCCATCCCCAGCTCGGCGCCTACCAGGCGGCGGTGGTGGCCGGCGGGTTCGCTGCTGAGGACGGCAGCGGCAGCGTACCTGGCGGTGCAGTCCTCGCACAACTGGGAACCGGGGCGAAGGGGCCCGCCATCCAGCACCAGGACGCGCTGGACCCCCAGGAGAACTGGGCCATGGACATGGTGAAGGAGGCAGCGGCCGTGATGGCAGGCAGCACGTTTGAAGCACGGCACGATCCTGCCAAGGGAGGGCACGGCGGTCATGGCTGCCGGCTTCCGGAAGTCTGCCCGCTCTGCGTCCGCGGACGGCAGGTCACCGAATGAGCGGCCAGCATCCCGGCGTGCCGGAACCGAGGTTCACACCGGAAGAGCTGTCGGGGCTGCTGGGCGAGAAGAACGTGCCCACTCCGGAACAATCCGCCATTATCTCTTCGCCCCTGGCTCCGCGCCTGGTCATCGCCGGGGCAGGTTCCGGCAAGACGGCAACCATGGCCGACCGGGTGGTGTGGCTGGTGGCCAACGGCTGGGTGCGGCCCGAAGAAGTCCTCGGTGTCACCTTCACCCGGAAGGCGGCCGGGGAACTGGCATCCCGGATCAGGGCCAAGCTGGCCACGCTGCAGCAGCTGGCCCGGCAGGACGGCAGCCACGGCTTCCCGGAAGGCCTGTCAGGCAGCGAGGCGCCCGAGCCGAAGGTATCCACCTACCACTCCTTCGCCAGCGGAATCGTCTCCGACTACGGGCTCCGGCTCGGTGTGGAACGGGACGTGGTCCTGCTGGGCGGCGCGCAGGCATGGCAGCTGGCCAGCGAGGTGGTGGAAGCCTACGACGGCGAGTACGCCCACTTCCGTACTGCCAAGTCCACTCTGGTTAAGGCTGTCATCCAGCTTGCCGGTGAGTGCGCCGAGCACCTCCAGGACCCGCGGGACGTCGAGGCGTGGCTGATGGCCCGGCTGGCGGAGTTCCAGGCCCTGCCGTACCTGGACGGCAAACCGAAGAACCCGCCGCAGGCTGCGGGCGATCTGGCAACCATGCTGCGTACCCGAGCCAGCGTGGCGGACATGGTGGCCAGGTACGCAGCCGCGAAACGGGCACGGGGCGCCCTGGACTTTGGCGACCTGGTGGCATTGGCCGCGCAGGTGGCCCGGGACGTTCCGCTGGCGGCCACCCTTGAACGGCAGCGCTATAAAGTGGTGCTCCTTGACGAGTTCCAGGACACTTCACACGCGCAGCTGGTCCTTTTCTCCCGCCTGTTCGGCGGCGGGCACGCCGTGACGGCGGTCGGTGACCCCAACCAGTCGATCTATGGCTTCCGGGGCGCGTCCGCCGGCCAGCTCTTCCACTTTGTGCGGGAGTTTCCCGTCCGCAACCACCCGGACGGGGCGCCCGGCAGTTGGTCTCCCGCGCCCACGTCGTACCTCACCACGGCGTGGCGGAACGGCCGGAACATCCTGGCCGCGGCCAACGTCATGTCCCAGGCGCTGGCAAGGGAAGCAGCCCAGCGGGGGCCCGGTGGGGGAGAACCGGACGACGCAGGCGCGCCGGCAGGTGCCGCCACCGGGGTTCCCGAGGTTCCTCCGTTGCAGCCCAGCCCGTTCGCGGCCGACGGGACTGTGGTCCTTGGCCGGTTCGCCAGCGACGCGTCCGAGGCAGAGGCACTTGCGCAGGACGTGCTGAAGTATCGCTTGACGGTCTTCGAAACGAAGCCGGACGGTTCACCGGTGCCGCCCGCGCTCGCGGTCCTGTGCCGCCGCCGTTCCCAGATGGAGGCCGTGCGGCGGGAATTCGACGCCCGCGGAATCGCTTATGAGATTGTCGGCCTGGGCGGGCTGCTGGACACGCCGGAAATCGTGGACCTCGTGGCCACCCTGCGCGTCCTCGCCGATCCCACCCGGTCGGACGCCCTGATGCGCCTGCTGGCAGGGGCACGCTGGCGGATCGGCCCGGCAGACCTCATGGCGCTGCGGGACTGGTCCGGCCAGTTGGCGGGGCGGCGCAGCAGGGCCTCCCAGCCCGCGGACGGCACCAAGGGGGAGTTCCTGCCGCAAGAGCAGCAGGGCCCTGGCCAGTCAGTGGACGCAACCGACGACGGCGGCCCGGTCCTTGAGGGGGACCTGACCGACGGTGCCAGCCTGGTGGAGGCCCTGGACTGGCTGCCGCGCGACGGCTGGACGTCCACGCACGGGCGGTCCCTCACCCCGGAGGCGCGCAGCAGGATGGCACGGCTCTCCGCCGAACTCCGCCAGCTGCGCACCTACCTGGGCGACGATCTCACCACCCTCCTGGGCGAGGTGGAACGGGCCATGCTCCTGGACATCGAGGTGGCGGCCCGTCCCGGCACCAGCATCCACCAGGCCCGGCGCAACCTCGACGCGTTCCAGGACGCGGCCGCCGGATTCCTGCGCACCTCCCAGCGCGTGGATGTCATTGCCTTCCTGGCCTGGCTTGAGGCCGCTGCCGCAGAAGAGAACGGGCTGGAATCCCCGCCCAGCGAGGTCAACCGGGAGGCGGTACAACTGCTCACGGTCCACGCATCCAAGGGCCTGGAATGGGACGTCGTGTTCGTACCGGGCCTGAATGCCGGCGCCTTTCCCAGCGACCGCGACTCGCGGTGGAGCAGCGGCGCGGCAGCACTTCCCTGGCCCCTGCGCGGGGACCGGGCGGACCTGCCGCAATGGGATCTGGACCAGCCGGACCAGAAAGGCTGGATCGACGCGGAGAAGGATTTCAAGTCGGCTGTCCAGGCACACGGAGTGTCCGAGGAACGGCGCTTGGCGTATGTGGCCTATACCCGCGCCAAACACGTCCTGTGGGTATCCAGCGCCGCGTGGGTGGGCTCCCGCGCCGGCCGGGCCGAGATGTCTCCGTTCCTCGCCGAACTCGAAGCGCTCGCCCAGCAGGGCAGGGACGGTGCGCAGGCCGCTGCAGCGGTCCACCCGGCGTCCCTTGAGGAGGCCGCCCTGCCCGACTCCAGTCCGCTGACGCTGGACGCAGAGGTCGCCTCCTGGCCCTACGATCCGCTTGAGGGGCCGGTAGATCCCCGTACGGGAGCTCGCCTGCGGTCCGTTGAAGGGCGGCGGGCCGCCATGGAAGCTGCCGCGGCGCGCGTCCGGGCAGCGCTGGAATCTGTCCCGCAGGAGTCCCTGCTGCCTGAGACAGGCGGGACAGGCCATCCCGGAACCACTCCGCCGGTCTGGGCGAAGGAAGCCGCGCTGCTGCTGGAACGCCGGGCCCGGCGGTCACACGGCCAGGACGTCCATCTTCCCGGCCACATCTCGGCGTCCACTTTCGTGGAACTCAGTGATGATCCGGCAGCGGTCCTGGCGCGCCTGCGCCGGCCCGTCCCGCGTGAACCGGGCATGTCCGCCCGCAAGGGGACCGCCTTCCACGCCTGGGTGGAAGAGTACTACGGAACCAGCGGGATGCTGGACCTGGGCGAGGCCCCGGGCCCGGACGACCATATCGATGCCGCCTACGACCTCGACGCAATGGTGGCCACCTTCAAGGCCTCACCTTGGGCGGAACGTTCCCCGGTTTTCGTTGAGGTACCCGTGGAAACCCGGGTGGGCGACGTTGTGGTGCGGGGCCGCATCGACGCCGTGTTCCAGGACCCGGACGGCCGCTGGGACCTGGTGGACTGGAAGACCGGGCGGCGGCCGTCCGCCGGCCAGCTCAAGACCCGCGCGGTGCAGCTGGCCGTCTACCGGCTCGCCTGGGCACGGCTCAAGGGCGTCCCATTGGACGACGTCCGGGCGGCGTTCTTCTATGTTGCGGACAACCAGGTGGTGCGCCCCCACGACCTCGGGACCGCCGCGCAGCTGGAGGAGATGGTGGCTGCCGCGTTCAGTTCTTCCTGATCTCCACCACGGAGAGGGCAGCCGTGGACGGGTCCTCCGCGTTCGCGGAGGGCCCGACGCCGTCGCCGGCACCGTGGCCCGGCTCCGGCGGAATCGGGGTGACGTGCACTGCAGGCACGGCCTTCAGCGGAACCGGCTGGACGGGCGGCACCGGCTTGACTGAAGGGACTGCCTGGACGGGCGGAGCCGGCTGCACTGGCGGGAGCGGCGCGGACGGCTCCAGAGTAACCACCGGCTCCACCGAGATTGGCTGGCCGCCATGGCGCCGGATATCCTCGTCGAGCGACGTAAGCATGTCCTCCGCCTCGGCGACCATTTCGGCATCATCGGCCGCGATGCCCTTGACCAGGTACTGCGCCAGTGCAAACTCTGCTGACAGCGCCGCCCGCCGCAGGAGATGGGTGTCGGTGCTGTCGCGGCGTGCGGACGTGTAGGCGGCCAGCACTGCATCCACGAAGTCCTGTTCGTTGGACGCGACGAGCCACGCAAAATCGTCTGCGGGGTCGCCGATCCGCAGGTCGGTCCAGCCGGTCACGGCGCTCACACGGTCACCATCCACCAGCAGGTTGTCCTCGTGCAGGTCCCCGTGCACCACGCACGGGTTGAAACGCCACAGTGAGACGTCTTCGAGGGCGTGCTCCCAGCGCAGGAGCAGGCCGGCCGGAATTTTCCCGGTGGTGGCGGCCTGGTCCAGTTCGTTCAGCCGGCGCTGCCGGAACTCGTTGGGGGTATAGCTGGGCAGGTCGGCGTTGTTGACCAGGTCCAGCGGAAGGTCGTGGATCGCAGCCAGGGCGGTACCGATTTCCCTGGCGAGGGCCGGGGAACCGCCGGTCAGTTCCTCCACGCTGCGGGTGGAGCCCCCCAGGTGCGAGTAGACAAACGTACTCAGCGTTCCAAGGCGGACACTTCCGGCCACCGTAGGCATCAGGAACGGCAGCTCGGCGCGGACGGCTGGGGCAAAGGCCCTCAGTACCAGGAATTCGGTCTCCAGCCGGGCGCTCGCCTCGGCATGGCGCGGGGACCTGACCCGCCAGCGCTTGCCCTCCGAATCCAGCAGCAGGGCAGAATCGAAGTCCGCCGGATCGTCCGGGGCAGCACTGACAGCCGTAGGGGTCAGTCCGGGGACAGCCGCGGTAGCGACGGCTGCCAGTTCCATCGGTTCTCTTCTCACCGTTCCACGGTAGATTGCCCGCCCGCCAAGAGCCCGATGTGGCGGCGGCGAGTCTCCAGATAGGTATAAATCACCCGGGCCTGGTCCTCCCGCGGCCGAGAATGTCAATTGTCGGCTCCAGTCAGTACGGTGGATCCATGAGCCACGCGGAGTCTGTTGCACCGGCCCGCCGGGACCACCCGGCGCGGATGCCCGCCAACCACCTGATGGACACGGTGCTGCCGGTCCCGCCCGCACTGGTGGACCGCGGGGCCGCAGTCCGCATCCGCCCCGGGATGGTGAACGAACTGCTGGAGAGCCACGGCACCCTTGCCGTGGTCCTGTCGGGCCGGGAGGGGCTGGTCCGCGACGGCGCCCTGTTCCTCACGGGGGCCAGGGACCTGCGGGAGAGCATGGCCGCCGCCGGCATCGAACCAAACCTGGTGGTCTACCTCGGCGCGGCGCTGGCAGGCTCGGACTTGCCCCCCGGCACCCGGCTCCTGTTGTTCGTTCTGTCCGCGCCGGCAGAACCCGGCACGGCAGGAATTCCGGCCGATGCTGCCTGGCGGGGCTTCCGCGACGTTGCCGCCGGGCTCAGCGCCACCCACACCGCGCTCTTCGTCGAGGCCAGCGCCATTGCCAACTGGCATGCCGGCCATACCCATTGTCCGCGCTGCGGAGTGCCCACGCAGGTGGAAGCCGGCGGCTGGATCCGCCGCTGCCCCGCGGACTCCACGGAGCACTACCCGCGGACGGATCCGGCCATCATCGTCACGGTGGTGGGCCCGGACGGCCGGTTGCTCCTGGGCGGCGGCGGCCCGCTGGACGCCCGCAACTACTCCACGCTGGCCGGTTTCGTGGAGCCCGGAGAATCACTTGAGCAGGCAGTGGTGCGCGAGATCTTCGAGGAAGTTGGGGTGAGGGTCACCGCGTGCCAGTACCTCGGCTCCCAGTCGTGGCCGTTCCCTGCCTCCCTTATGCTTGGATTTACCGCCGTGACGGAAGATTCGGAAGCAACGCCCGACGGCGTGGAGGTCACCAGGGCGCGCTGGTTCAGCCGCGCCGGACTCCAGGAAGCCATCCTGGACGGTGAAATCACCATTCCGGGAAGGCTTTCCATTGCCCGGGCACTGATCGAACACTGGTTCGGCGGACCCATCCAGGACCGCACCGGGGCCTAGCGGTCCCTCCCGCCGGTTTCCGGCACGCGGCACTCGAGACAAAGAACAGCAGAAGTGACTCCAGAACATTTTGACGGTGCAGCATCCTTGGAGGACCGGATCCTTGGGGGCCTGGACGCCGAACAGCGAGAAGTCGCCAGTACCCTCAACGGGCCCTTGTGCGTGCTGGCCGGAGCCGGAACAGGCAAGACGCGGGCAATCACGCACCGAATCGCATACGGGGTCCATTCGGGTGTCTACACTCCCCAGCGTTTGCTTGCGGTGACCTTCACGGCCAGGGCGGCAGCGGAAATGCGCAGCCGCCTGCGCGACCTGGGTGCCGGGAACGTGCAGGCCAGGACGTTCCACGCAGCGGCACTGCGCCAGCTTCAGTTCTTCTGGCCACAGGCCGTCGGCGGCACCCTGCCGCACCTCCTGGACCACAAAGCCCAGCTGCTGGCCGAGGCCGCCCGCCGGCTCCGCCTCAGCACGGACCGGGCATCCATCCGCGACCTCGCATCCGAGATCGAGTGGGCCAAGGTCTCCATGCTCACTCCTGCCAACTACCTGGAGAATGCCCAGGGACGCGGAACACCCGGCGGATTCGACCCCACTGCGGTGGCCCGGGTGTTCCAGTCCTACGAGGACGTCAAGACAGACCGCAACGTCATCGACTTCGAGGATGTCCTGCTCATCACCGTGGGCATCCTGCAGGAGGACGAGAAGGTTGCCGCCACGGTGCGCGAGCAGTACCGGCATTTCGTGGTGGACGAATACCAGGACGTATCCCCGCTGCAGCAGCGGCTGCTGGAGCTCTGGCTGGGCGGCCGGGATGAACTGTGTGTGGTGGGCGATGCCAGCCAGACCATCTATTCCTTCACCGGGGCCTCCCCGAAGCACCTGCTGGGCTTTAAGGCCCGGTACCCGCAGGCCAACGTGGTCAAGCTCATCCGCGATTACCGGTCCACTCCGCAGGTGGTCAAGCTCGCCAATGATCTCCTTGCCGCCCGCCGCAGCGGCGGCTCCGTAGCGGACGCCGCCTGGGCTTCGCCGCTCCAGCTGGTGGCGCAGCGGCCCCCAGGTCCCGTACCGGGCTTCATCGAGTGCACGGATGACGAGGCGGAAGCCGCCACGGTGGCGGAAAAAATCAGGCAGCTCCTCGAAGCCGGCACGCCCGCCAGCGAGGTGGCCATCCTCTTCCGCACCAACGGACAGTCCGAAGCCTACGAGCAGGCGCTCGCAGCCGCGGGCATTGGCTACCAGCTGCGCGGCGGTGAACGGTTCTTTGCCCGCAAGGAGGTACGCGACGCGATCCTGCAACTGCGCGCCGCCACCCGCGCCGTGGCCCCGGAGGATGCCGCGGAGCCCTTGGGGCAGCTGGTGCGGGACATTGTCTCGTCCCTGGGCTATACGGAGGCGGCCCCGCACAGCGGTGGGGCGCTGCGCGAGCGGTGGGAGTCGCTGGCAGCCCTTGTGGCACTGGCCGATGACCTGGTCCAGGCCCGCGGTGCCGGCTTCGGCCTCGCGGACTTCGTGAACGAGCTCCAGGAACGCTCGCTGGCCCAGCACGCACCCACGGTCCAGGGCGTCACGCTTGCTTCGCTGCACGCCGCCAAGGGCCTGGAATGGGATGCCGTGTTCCTGGTGGGCCTCAGCGAAGGTCTCATGCCCATTTCCTTCGCCGATACCCCCGAAGCGGTCGACGAGGAACGCCGCCTCCTCTACGTCGGCATCACACGTGCCCGCGAACACCTGTCGCTCTCGTGGTCCACGGCCCGCACTCCGGGCGGCCGGGCCAACCGAAAGCCCTCGCGCTTCCTCGATGGCCTCCGGCCGGACTCCGTGGCAGGCTCCGGGACACGGGGGAGGACCGCCGTCGTCCGCCGAAAAGCTGCGGCACCCGCCGTCTGCCGCGTCTGCGGAAGCATGCTGGCCACGGGCGCGGAGCGCAAGGTGGGCCGATGCAACAACTGCCCGCCCAGCTATGAGGAACAGACCTTCGATGCGCTGCGGAGTTGGCGCCTGGAAGTGGCCCAGGCCGCGGACGTGCCGGCCTTCGTGGTTTTCACGGATGCCACGCTCACGGCGATTGCCGAAGCCCGGCCTGTCGCGCTGGAAGACCTCGCCGCACTGCCCGGCGTCGGTCCATCCAAGCTGGAACGCTACGGCGAAGAGGTCCTGCGGGTGCTTGCCGAAAGCCAGGCACTGTGAACAGCAGGCGGACAGGGCGTGCGCCTGCACAGGGCACTATACCTGCGGCTGCCCTCAGCACCCCGGACGGTTCCCCCGTGGAGGTGCGGCGTTCAGCCCGGCGCACCCGCACCGTGGCCGCCTTCTGGGAAAACGGCACCGCCGTGGTGGCCATTCCGGCACGCTTCTCCGCAGCGCAGGAGGCCGAGTGGGTGCACCGGATGCTGGCCAAACTGCAGCGGCAGGGGGAGAAGCGCGCTGCCGGCGGCCGCCGGCGTCCCGCCAGCGACGCCGCATTGGCGGAACACGCCACCGCGCTTTCGGCCCGCTACCTCGGAGGGCGCGCCGTTCCTTCCTCCGTCAGGTGGGTGGGCAACCAGAACTCGCGCTGGGGTTCGGCCACGCCGTCGGACGGAAGCATCAGGCTGTCGGACAAGCTGCGGCCCATGCCGCAGTGGGTCATCGACTATGTGCTGCTCCACGAGCTTGCACACCTGCTGGTGCCCTCCCACAACGCCGCCTTTTGGCGCCTCCTGGAGCCTTACCCGGAGACACAGCGGGCCAAGGCGTTCCTGGAAGGCGTCGCGTTTGCCACATCGAGGTCCCTGCCCGAACCTCCCGGCTCCTGCCAATAAGCCGGCCGGTCACTTGCCGTCGGAGTCCGGCGCGTCGTCGAATCCGCCGTCCAGCAGCTTCTGCAGGGCGTCATCCACTTCGCTGCCGCTGGCTTCAGCGAGCTTGCGGCGGCCGCTGAAGCCGCGGGGATCGTCCAGGTCTTCGGCTGTCGGCAGGAGGTCCGGGTGGTGCCAGATGGCGTCGCGGCCCTCAATGCCGCGTTCCTCCTTGAGGGTCGCCCACAGCGTGGCGGCGTCCCGAAGCCGGCGCGGCCGCAGTTCCAGCCCCACCAGCGAGGCAAAGGCCTGTTCCGCCGGACCGCCGGTTGCACGCCGGCGCCGGACCGTTTCGCGCAGGGCGGCAGCGGAGGGGAGGACATTTTCCGTGGCGGCGGCCGTCAGTTCGTCCACCCATCCCTCCACCAGGGCGAGGGCTGTCTCCAGCTTCTCCAGGGCCTGGTCCTGCGCCGGGGTGCGCTGCGGCATGAAGACGCCCTGCGAGAGGGCTTCCTGGATTCCTTCCGGATTGCCGGGGTCAAGTTCCCTGGCCAGCTCCTCGATACGGGAGGTATCGATGTGGATACCGCGGGCGTACGCCTCGATGGCGCCGAGCAGGTGGCCGCGGAGCCAGGGGACCTGAACGAAGAGCCTTGCGTGGGCGGCTTCCCGGACCGCGAGGAAGAGCCGGATGTCGTTTGCCGGCAGCGAAAGGCCTTCACCGAAGGCTGCCACGTTGGCCGGCAGGAGTGCCATCTCCAGATCCACCAGCGGCACGCCAATGTCGGTGGAGCTGACCACATCCGTGGACAGTGCGCCGATGGCCTGTCCCAGCTGCATGCCGAAGATGGCGCCACCCATGTTCTGCAGCATTGAGGAAGCGCCGCCCATCATGGACTTCATTTCCTCCGGCATCTGTTCAGTCATGGCTGAGGACAGCGCGTTTGCGATGCTGTTGGCCACGGGCTCGGTGAGCCGCTTCCAGGTGCCCAGTGTGGCCTCGACCCATTCGGCGCGGGACCACGCATGGCCGATCAGCCCCGTACCGGGCAGGTCAGTCACCGGGTCCAGCCACAGCTCCGCGAGCCGCAGGGCCTCGTCCACTTCCCGCGACTGCTGGGCCGTCACGGACGGGTCAGCGCTGCCGGCGGCCACCCGGCGGGCGTTCTCATGCGCCAGGGTCCAGTTCACCGGCCCCTCTGACGGGGCGCTCATCATGGCCTGGACTTGGGCGAACATCTGCGCCAGGAGGTTGGGATCGTTCGGCAGGCCCGCAGCCTTGGCCAGCTCGGCCGGGTCGAAGTTCTCCATCCCCTTGCCGCCCATCAGGTTCTGCAGCATCTCTGCCAGTGGATCCTTGGGCGTGTCATCGCCGTTGGACGAATTAAGTGGATTGGAGGTCATGGTCCTGCCGATCGTCGGTGTGACTGTTGATCAACCTTCACGGTACCCCCGCGGGAAGCGGCTGTCTGCCGGCCGGCGGCACCGTTCGCTGTCGGCAAAGACCGCCGCCCCGGGTCAGCGCGTACTCTTGGTGGGTGACGTTGATAGCCGAACCCAGGGACCGTGAATCCAGGGACAAGGAGCCCGGGGACGGGAAAGTGTCCGTCATGATGCTGGCGGGCATGACAGCCCTCGGATTGGGGATTGCGGTCGGGACCGTTCCGGTGCCGTACGTCATCGAATCTCCGGGGCCCACCTACAACACCCTTGGCAGGATCAACGACGCCCCGGTCATCAGCGTCAGCGGCCGGCAGGCTTACCCTGCCGAGGGAAACCTGGACCTCACCACGGTCTACGTCGACGGCGGACCCAACAGCCCGGTCAGCATCCTCGGCGCGTTCTCGGCCTGGCTGGATCCTGCCAGGAGCATCCACCCGGTGGAACTGCTATATCCCACCGGCACCACCAAAGAGGAAGCCGATGAGCAAAGTTCCATGGCAATGGCCTCTTCCCAGGAAAACGCCCTGGCATCCGCACTGAATGAGCTGGACATCCCGTTCGGTGAGAAGCTCCAGGCCGCGGAGATCCCGGAGGGCTCCGCTTCGGCGGGCAAGATTCTGCCGGGGGATATTTTCGCTTCCATCAACGGCAAGGCGGTCACCGCCCTCTCAGTCATCCAGAAGGAGCTCGCTGCCGGCGGCGGGGCGCCTGCCACCGTGGTGCTGGAGCGGGACGGAAAGCCGGTCACCGTGAGCGTCACTCCGCAGGAAGTGGAGGGCCGCCACATTCTTGGCGTCATGCTCAAATACCTGTTCACCTTTCCCATTGACGTGAAGATTTCGCTTGAGAAAGTGGGCGGGCCAAGCGCCGGCCTGATGTTTTCGCTGGGCATCATCGACACCATCACGCCGGGCAACCTGACCGGCGGCAGGCACATCGCCGGCACCGGAACCATCTCGCCGGACGGGCAGGTGGGCCCCATCGGAGGCATCCGCCAGAAAATGCAGGGCGCGCGGGAGGCCGGTGCCACGTTGTTCCTGGCTCCCGCCGAAAACTGCGGGGAGGTGGCGGAGCACGTCCCGGACGGTATGCAGGTGGTCCGTGTAGAGACGCTGGCGGAGGCACGCGCCGCCGTGGAACGCGCAGGTAACGGCCTGGACACGGCCGCTCTTCCTGCCTGTTCGAGCAACTAGACTGGCAGGAACTAAGCATTTCTGACCAGCAGCTATGAGGTATCGAGTTTGTCCCGTCCTGCCAGCCCCATGCCCACCGGAAGACCCCCGTCATCACGCGGTACCCTGACACCCACCCTGGTGGTTGTTGCGCTGGTTGTGGTGGGCTTCATCTTCTTTGCCAATGTCTGGACGGACGTGCTCTGGTACCGCCAGCTCGGTTTCGTCGAAGTCTTCATCACGGAAAACCTGTCACGGGCCGGCATCTTCGCAGGCGGGTTCGCAACGATGTTCCTGGCGGTGTACTTCGCGATCCGGATCGCCTACAACGCCCGTCCGGTCTACGCACCGGACTCAGACATCCGCGACAACCTGAACCGGTACCAGGCCCAGCTTGAGCCTGTCCGCCGCGTGGTCATGGTGGGGCTGCCGGTCCTCTTCGGGCTCTTCGCCGGCAGTGCCGCTGCCAGCCAGTGGCAGAAGGTGCTGCTGTTCTTCAACCAGGAACCCTTCGGCCAAACGGACCCTGAGTTCGGGCTGGACATCAGCTTCTACGTCATGACCCTCCCGTTCCTCGGCTTTGTCACCGGCTTCCTGCTGAGCGTTGTGGTCATTGCCGGCATCGCGGGGATCCTGACCCACTACCTCTACGGAAGCATCCGGCTCATGGAGCGGGGCGTTTTCACGAGCAGGGCAGCCCAGATCCACATTGCGGTCACGGGTGCGGCTTTCCTGCTGCTGCTCGGCATTAACTTCTGGCTGGACCGCTACGCGGCGCTGCAGGGCAGCAACGGCCGCTGGGCCGGCGCGCTGTACACCGACGTCAACGCCGTGATCCCCACCAAGGCCATCCTGGCCGTAGCGGCGCTGCTGGTGGCAATCCTGTTCGTGGTGGCGGCCGTGATCGGCCGGTGGCGGCTGCCCATGATCGGCACCGCGATGCTGGTGATCACCTCCATCCTGGCCGGCGGTGTCTACCCCTGGGTCATCCAGCAGTTCCAGGTGCGGCCGTCCGAGGAGACCCTGGAAAAGCAGTTCATCCAGCGCAACATCGACTACACCCGCAAAGCGTACGGCCTCGATACCATCCAGGTGGACCGTTACGACGCCACCAACACGGCCACCACCGGCGCGCTGGCCCCGGACGCCCAGACCACCGCGAACATCCGCCTCCTGGACCCGAACCTGATCTCCGACGCGTTTTCGCAGCTGGAACAGTACCGCCCGTACTACCAGTTCCCCGAGGCCCTCAACGTGGACCGCTACGAGGTGGACGGCAAAATCCAGGACACCGTTATCGCGGTCCGTGAACTGAACCCGGACAACGTGGCCACGAACCAGCAGGGCTGGCTGAACGAGCACGTGGTGTACACCCATGGCTACGGCGTGGTGGCGGCCAAGGGCAACAAGTTCACCGTGGACGGCAAGCCTGAATTCCTCCAGTCCGGCATCCCCTCCACGGGCGTGCTCGGGGATGACTCCAGCTACGAACCGCGCATCTACTTCGGTGAGTTCTCGCCGGACTACTCGATCGTTGGCGCCCCGGATGGGGCCCCCAAACGTGAACAGGACCGGCCGTCCGGGGAAGGCGAAACCCAGTACACCTTCGAGGGCAACGGCGGACCGAATGTCGGCACGTTCTTCAACAAGGTGCTCTACGCCATCAAGTTCCAGTCCTCGGACCTGCTGCTCTCGGATGGCGTGAATCCGGAGTCGCAGATCCTGTACGACCGCAACCCGCGTGAACGCGTGGAGAAGGTGGCCCCGTACCTCACCGTCGACGGGAACGCCTACCCGGCTGTGGTGGACGGCCGCGTGAAATGGATCGTGGACGGCTACACCACTACCCAGTTCTACCCGTACTCCCAGCAGCAGCAGCTGTCGGACGCCACTGCGGACTCCCAGACCACCTCGGGACGCGCCGTCGCACTGCCGAACAGCACTGTCAACTACATCCGCAACTCCGTGAAGGCAACGGTGGATGCCTACGATGGCAGCGTCACGCTGTACGCCTGGGATGACCAGGACCCGCTGCTGAAGTCCTGGCAGAAGGTGTTCCCGGCATCCCTGAAGCCGTACTCGGAGATGTCGGGGGCGGTCATGAGCCACGTCCGCTACCCCGAGGACCTGTTCAAGGTCCAGCGGGAACTCCTGGGCCGCTACCACGTCACCGATCCCTCCAGCTTCTACAAGACGAATGACGCATGGAGCGTCCCGGCGGATCCCACTGTGGACACCGACGTGAAGCAGCCGCCGTTCTACATGTCGCTGCAGATGCCGGACCAGGACAAGCCGGCGTTCCAGCTGACGTCGTCGTTCATTCCGCAGATTGTCAACGGCACGGCCCGCAACGTCCTCTACGGCTTCTTGGCCGCCGATTCGGACGCCGGAAACGAGGCCGGCGTGAAAGCCGAGAGCTATGGCAAGCTCAGGCTCCTGCAGATCCCGCCGGAAATCCAGGTCCCGGGTCCCGGGCAGGCGCAGAACAAGTTCAACTCCGACCCCACTGTGTCCCAGGCGCTGAACCTGCTGCGCCAGGGCGCCTCCGACGTGCTCAGCGGCAACCTGCTCACGCTTCCCGTGGGCGGCGGCATCCTCTACGTGCAGCCGGTGTACCTGAAGTCCACGGGCGAAACGTCCTACCCCACGCTCCAGCGCGTCCTGGTGGCGTTTGGCGACAAGGTCGGTTTCGCTCCCACCCTCGACGCCGCACTCAAGCAACTGTTCGGCGGCGACTCGGGCGCGGCTGCGGGCGACTCGGACAACAACGGCCAGGCGCCTGCGGATCCGACCCCCGGGGCGCCGGCAGCCACGGACGCCAAGGCGGAGCTGAAGGCTGCGCTCGACGAGGCCAATAAGGCCATCAAGGATGGACAGGCCGCGCTGGCGGCCGCCGACTTCGCGGCCTACGGCGAGGCGCAGAAGAAGCTGGCAGCGGCCCTGCAGAAGGCGGTCAGCGCCGAAGCGAAGATCCCGGCGGCCGCCCCGGCAGCCCCGACCGCCACTGCCGAACCCACGCCGTCCACGAGCGCAGGAAATTAGGGACGACGGCGGCACCCGGCGCCTGCTCCTCTGCGGAGCGGGTGCCGGGCGCGGGGGAGACGGACATCACGGCCTCCCGATTTGGCCTGATGTTCACCGCCCGGTAAAGTAGTTCATGCGACGCGGGGTGGAGCAGTTCGGTAGCTCGCTGGGCTCATAACCCAGAGGTCACAGGTTCAAATCCTGTCCCCGCAACTGAAACGGAAAGTCCGGATACTGGAAACGGTGTCCGGACTTTCCTGTTTCCGGAATCACCCTGCTTTCTGCCCGGGTCTGGCGGGCTCCTGCTGCCAGGTGGAAAACCTCGAGGCCAAAGTAGGGTAGTGTTGGTCAAGCGACGCGGGGTGGAGCAGTTCGGTAGCTCGCTGGGCTCATAACCCAGAGGTCACAGGTTCAAATCCTGTCCCCGCAACTATGCAAAGGCCCCGACCGGCACAGCCGGGCGGGGCTTTTCCTTGTCCGGATATACTTGCGGTTCCTAGTATTCTCTTTCGCGGAGCCTCACGCGTCCGTGAGCACTTGGCCAGTCATTCTCGAGAGGAATGTTGATCGATGTCCACACCCACGAAGAAGCCCGGCGGCGCGGCGGGCCAGAGGTCCAAACTGTTTTGGGCCGTGCCGGCGGTCCTGGCGGCGCTGGTGGTCCTGGTTCTCCTGGCAAAGCTCCTCATGGGCCTGGGCCCGGTGGCCTCATTCGTGGCGGAATTTCCCGGCCATTCGGAATTGCCGGAAGGCGCGCCCGTTGGATTCCCGGCATGGCTTGCCTGGCAGCACTTCCTGAACGCCTTCTTCCTGTTGCTGATCATCCGCAGCGGCTGGCAGGTGCGGACCACCACCAAGCCCAGCGGACACTGGACCCGCAACAACAAGGGCCTCATCCGGACCCGCAACGCGCCCACCAAGATCACCCTGGAACTCTGGTTCCACCTGGCACTGGATGTCCTGTGGATCGTCAACGGCCTGGTGTTCGCGGTGCTGCTCTTCGCCACCGGCCAATGGATGCGGATCGTGCCCACCAGCTGGGATATCTTCCCCAACGCCCTTTCGGCGGCCCTGCAGTACGCCTCACTCAACTGGCCCACCGAAAACGGCTGGGTCAACTACAACGCCCTCCAGCTGCTGGCCTACTTCGCCACCGTGTTCATCGCCGCACCGCTGGCCTTCATAACGGGCCTGCGGATGTCCGGCGCGTGGCCTAAGAAGGCGGCCGCCCTGAACAAGGCCTTCCCGATCGAATGGGCCCGCGCCGTGCACTTCCCGGTCATGATCTACTTCGTGGCCTTCATCGCCGTGCACGTGTTCCTGGTGCTGGCAACAGGGGCCCTGCGGAACCTGAACCACATGTATGGGGTCCGGGACGCCGACGACTGGTTCGGTTTCTGGGTGTTCCTGGCCTCGGTGGCGGTCATGGCCGCTGCCTGGTTCCTGGCACGCCCGTTGTTCCTCCGGCCCATTGCGTCCCTCATGGGCAAGGTCAGCCGCTGACCCGGCATCATCCAGCCGTCCCACCGGTCCCTGCCGGCGGCCTCAGCCGTCCTTGAGCCGCTGGTAGGCATCCAGGGCGCGCTGCCGGGACTCGGAAAGGTCCACCAGGGGAACCGGGTACCCGTGCGAGCCTGACTTCCACGGTTCGTGAATGGCTTTGGCGTCCAGTTGCTTCAGCTCCGGGAGGTAGGTGCGCAGGTAGGTTCCGGCGGCATCGAACTTCCTGCTTTGCGTTACGGGATTGAAAATCCGGAAGTACGGCGAGGCATCGGCACCTGATCCAGCCACCCACTGCCAGTTCGCCGGGTTGCTGGCAGGGTCGGCATCCACGAGGGTGTCCCAGAACCAGGCCTCGCCCGTGCGCCAGTCGGCGAGGAGGTTCTTGACCAAAAACGAGGCGGCCGCCATCCTGACCCGGTTATGCATCCAGCCGGTAGTCCACAGCTGGCGCATGCCCGCATCGACCAGCGGATACCCCGTGAGCCCCTGTTGCCAGGCACCAAGTTCCTCCGGACCCGGCCTGTTCCATTCGAAGCGGTCGAATTCGGCGCGATAGTTCCGGGTGGCGAGGTCCGGGTTCGTGTACAGCAGGTGCCAGCAGAATTCCCGCCAGCCAAGTTCGGAACGGAAGATCCCGACGTCGGCCGGTACCTGCCGTGGGAAGCGGCGGCTGATTTCCCGCCATACCCGGAATGGGCTCACCTCGCCGAAGCGAAGGTGCGGCGAGAGCCGGCTGGTTCCTTCGATGCCCGGAAGGTTGCGTCCGGTTCCGTACTCCTGTGCCGGCCCGGCCAGGAAATCCTCCAGCCGGTGCCGGGCGCCTTCTTCTCCCGGCGTCCACTCAGCTGCCAGCCCGCCGCTCCAGTCCGGTGCGGCGGGCAGCAGGCCCCAGGTGGCCAAGTCGTCGCCGGCGCCGGCACCCGCCGGGGGAGGAGGCAGCGTGGGCGGGGCCGCCATCGGCTCCCGGATGCCATCCGTTGCCAGGCAGGCGCGCCAGAACGGGGTGAAAACTTTGTATGGCCCGCCCGCGCCGGTGCGGATGGTCCAGGGCTCGAAGAGGAGGTTCCCCTGCAGGCTCGTTGCAGCCAGGCCCTGTTCTACGGCCCAGGCCTTGATGGCGGCGTCCACAGTGCGTTCGGGCAGCCCGTAACGGCGGTTCCAGAAGAGGTGGCTGGTTCCCGTGGCGGCCGCGACTTCGGGTATGACGGCGGCGGCGGGTCCGCGGCGGAGGAGCAGCCGGGATCCGGCCGCTTCCAGGGAGGCGCCCAGGGCGGCCAGCGAGTGGTGCAGCCACCAGCGCGCCGCGCCGCCCAGGGGTCGTATCCCGTCCGAGTTTTCGTCCAGGACAAAGAGCACCGTTAGCGGCTGGTCCAGCCTGGCGGCCTGCGCCAGCGCCGGATTGTCGTCGAGGCGGAGATCGTCGCGCAACCAGACGAGGGAAGCTGAAGAGGGCATGGCTCCACGCTACACACCAGCGCTGAACAGCAGGAGCCGGGGCCCCGAAGGACATGCCTTCCGGGCCCCGGCCCCGAATGCCCTGCAGCGGGCAGTGTGCTTGTCTCAGAGTTTGTCGTAATCCACTTCGTCCACCGTGGTGCCGGCTGCGGACGTGCCGGACGCGCCGAGGGCCGGCGCGGCGTTTCCGGACTTGAGGGCGGCCAGGCGCGCCTCGATTTCCACCTGCTCCCCAAGGTCCTCGAGCTGGTTGAACTGGGCGTCCAGGCTGGACGCTGCGAGTTCCTGCTGGCCGCGGACCCGTGCTTCCTCGCGGCGGATCTTCTCTTCGAACCGGCCCACTTCGCTGGTGGGATCCATGATGTCGATGCTCTTGATGGCATCGTGCACCTGGGACTGGGCAGCTGCTGTCTTGGACCGCGCCACCAGTTCGTTGCGCTTGCTGGTCAGTTGGTTCAGCTTGCCCTTCATCTGTTCCAGGCCGGTCTTCAGCTTCTCCACCACTTCACGCTGGGATGCAATGGAGGGCTCTGCGCCCTTGGCCTCGTTCTCGGCTGCCATCTGGCGCTGCAGTGCCACCTTGGCGAGGTTGTCGAACTTTTCGGCGTCGGCGGTGTTGCCGTTGGACCTGAACTCATCCGCCTTGCGGGACGCGGCCAGCGCCTTGTTGCCCCAGTCACGGGCGTTGCGGACGTCCTCGTTGTAGTCGTCCTCGAGCATGCGCAGATTGCCGATGGTCTGTGCGACGGCGGATTCGGCCTCCGCGATATTGTTGGTGTAGTCGCGGACCATCTGGTCCAGCATCTTCTGCGGATCCTCGGCATTGTCCAGCAACGTGTTGATGTTTGCTTTCGCCAACTGTGCAATGCGGCCGAAAATGGACTGCTTAACCATGGTGATACCTTTCATCCTGCTCCGTGTCGAACTTTCAAAATGTTGTGCCCGGTCGGCCGCCGGCCGGTCCGGCAGCTAGAAACTGCCCGAGTCGCCGCCGCCAAAGTCGCCGCCGCCGAAGTCCCCGCCGCCCCAGCCACCGCCGTCGCTGTGGCCGCCGCCCCAGCCGCTGCCGCCACCGTTGAGGATGGAATTGATGAGGATGCCGCCCAGGATGGCACCGCCCAACCCGCCGCCGCCACCGCCGCCGAACATTCCGCCACGCCCATAGCCCTGCTGGGCATATCCGCCGAAATGGTCCACGTCCGCCTGCGCCAGCTGGGCCGCCTGGGCTGCGAGCCCGTGGGCCTGCTGGGCGTAGGTGAGTGCGGTCACCGGGTCCTGCCGCGAGATCGACAGGGCATAGTCGAGGTTCCGCTGGGCTTCTGCCAGCCTTGTGCGGGCTTCGGTTCCAACGCCTCCGCGCCGGGCGCCGATGTAGTCCGACGTGGCGCTGATCTGTGCCTGGGCCGACATGATGGTTTGCTGGAGGGCAGCCTGGGCCCGCCGGGCCTGTTCCTGCTGGTCCCGGATCCCGCTGAGTGCCTGGTCCAGGGACTGGTGGGCTGCCTCAACGCGCTCGAGGGTCCGGATAGGGTCGATTTTGCCGCCCTGGATTTCGGACTTGACCTGTGCCAAGGCGGCTTCCACACCGGCCACGGGACCGGCAAGTTCCGGATGTGAACCTGCTTGGAGGATTGCACGTGCCTGGGCCAGGTCCTGCGAGGTGTCCACTACGGCGGTGTCCAGGCCGGTCCGTGCTTTGTCCAGGTGTGTTGCAACCCTCGCGATGGCATCCAACAGGACGTTGGTCTGGTGCAGGCTTTCCTCCGCGGCACGGACCGCCACCGCAGCCAGGCTCGGTTCACCGTCAGCGAGCTTTTGGCTGGCCGTCTCCGTGGCGTTCTGCACGAAAGCCAGGCGCTCCTTGGCCTGCATGATGTTGTCGGAAACCTGCACCAGGGCGCTGTCGGCGTACTTGGCGCGCAGGGCGGCGAGGGTCTGGTCCGCCTGGGCGATCTTCGCGTCCGCTTCCCGGGCGCCGGACTGCACTGCAGCCAGGGCCTGCGGCGCGTTCTTCTCCAGTTCGCGCAGCGCATCGAAGTCCGCCTTCTGCTCCTGCAGGGACGCGAGGGCTGCCTCGGAGCGGCGGATGATCTCGGTAAGCCAGGTGCGCTGCTGTTCTTCGGTATCAGGAATGTGGTCGTCCAGCTGCTGCTGGAGCTTGAACGACTCCGACATGTGGGCCTTGGCCTCGCTAAGGGCCTTGGTGAAGTTTCCGGTGGCGGCGTCACCGTACTGCGCCTGGGCAAAGCCGAGTTCGTGCTCACTGGACGTAATGGCGTCGTCCGCCTCCACCAGAAGTGAGCCGCTCTTCTTGCGGAGGTCGGGGATGCTGAGTCCTGCCAACGGGTCAGCCGGTGCACCCTGGGGGTTGGCAGCGCCGGCCGCCTGGGCCTTCCGGCGCTTGTTGCGGAAGTAGAGGTAGGCGCCTGCTCCGCCTGCTGCCACGACGCCCGTTCCCACCAGCACAGCGGCGCCGGCACCGTCACCGGACGGCACGGAGCCGCTGCCTCCGCCGGCGGCGTCGCCAATGGCGGCCGCGGTATCGATGGCTGCCTGGGCGTAGTCCTTCTTTCCGCCGGCGAGGTTTGCCACCACCGCGTTCTGCGTGATGTTGGTCCGCTTGGAGTAGATGGGGCTGGCTGAGTTGGGCGCAAAGTAGTAACGGCCTTCGGTGGCGATCGCCAGGATGACGTCGGCCGTGCCCATGCCCTTCTGGCTGGCAACGGCGGCACCCCACTGCGCGGGATCAGACGGGTTTTCAAAGGAATCAACAGTCACCACGTACAGGTTGTACTTGTGGTCTTCCAGGAGCTTCTGGACGGCTTCCTGGACTTCGCCCTTCCGCGCGCCCAGGACATTGGCCTGGTCTACGACGTTGGTGCCTGACGGGATCTCCACGGGATCTTCGGCGTGGGCCGCACCGGCCGGCAGGGCCAGCAGCCCGGCAAGGCCGATCACGGCGAGGAAACTCTTGAACTTTGACCGCATGTGCAACCCTTCAGCACGCTTCACGCTGATTCGGGCCGAATCAGGCTCCCGGAATGCAGCAGCGCCCCCAAGCGTCAATGTGAAGCCGCAGGTCGCTGTGGCAATTCATGTTGATTCTATGGTGCACCGCAGGCACCGTCCATCGGGGCGAATATGCCACCAGCGAAACGCCGGAGCGACGCCTCCGGCCCTTCAGCAAGCTCTCAGCAAACATCCGAACTTGTTCCAGCCGCGGGGTCCATAGTTAAGTGCAGACGAGGATGAAAGGAAGTCCCATGACTGAGAACCATACGCCCGGGAGCTCACCCGAGGGCAGCGGTGCGGAGCACCAGCCGGCGGACCAGCATCCCACCCGGCGCATGGACCAGCCCTACGGCCCGCAGCCAACGCAGGAAATTCCTGCTGCCGGCCGCCCGGACTATCCGCAGCACCAGCCGTTCTACGGCCAGCAGGGCCATTTCTCCGGCCAGCACGGGCCGCAGCAGGCGGGCAGCGGCTACGTACCCAACCCCAAGGATGCGCCGCGACGGAAGGCAACGTTCGGCGTCGGAACCCTCGTCGCCAGCATCCTCGCCGCAGGCCTGGTGGGCGGCGGCGTAGCCACCGTGGGCTCGGCGGAACTGTTCGGCAATGCCGGACAGTCCTCCGCAGGCGGCAGCAGCCAGCCCGGAACGGTCATCGTCAACAACCAGGACGAGGTCAACGCGATTACGGCAGCGGCGGTGAAGGCAACGCCGAGCGTGGTCACCATCAGCGCCTCAAGCGGCAGCGCAGGCGGCACCGGCTCGGGCATCGTGCTTGATGACCAGGGCCACATCCTCACCAACACGCACGTGGTCACCCTGGACGGCCAGACGGCCAACGCCTCCCTGGAAGTCCGGACCAGCGAAGGGCGCGTCCTGGCTGCCAAGGTGGTGGGCACGGACCCGCTGTCCGACCTCGCGGTGATCAAGGTCGAGGATCCCTCAGGCCTGACCCCTGCCACGCTGGGGGACTCCGGCAAGCTCAATGTCGGTGACACCGCCATTGCCATCGGCTCGCCCCTGGGCCTGACGGGCACTGTGACGGACGGTATCGTCTCTACGCTAAACCGGACCATCAGCGTCGCTTCTTCCGCTGCCCCGGAGGAAGGGGACAATGCGGAGGACGACGAGGGCGGCTTTCAGTTCGCCCCTCCGGGGGGCGGAGAAAGCCGGCAGTCCTCCGGGCAGGGCTCAATCTCCATCAACGTCATCCAGACCGACGCGGCCATCAACCCCGGCAACTCGGGCGGTGCCCTGGTCAACACCAAGGGCGAGGTAATCGGCGTCAACGTGGCAATCGCGTCGGCCGGTTCCGAGGCCTCCTCCAGCAGCGGAAACATCGGCGTGGGCTTCAGCATCCCCATCAACCACGCCAAGCGCGTTGCGCAGGAGATCATCGACACCGGAAAGGCCTCGCACGGCCAGTTGGGCGTCAGCGTGAAGGGCAAGACCGCCACGGGCTCGTCCTCCGGTTTCTCCGTCGGAGCAGATGTGGCCAGCGTGGAGCCGGGGTCCGCCGCGGACAAGGCAGGAATCCGCACCGGCGACGTAATCACCCGGTTCAACGACCGCCCCATCGGCGAACCCAACCAGTTGACGGCGGCCGTGCGCGAGCAGGCCCCGGGCACAAAGGTGGACGTCACTGTCCTCCGCAACGGCCAGGAGCGGACGCTGGAGGTCACCCTGGGCAAAGCGGCAAGCTGACCGGCTCGCACCCTTCACCCTTTCTTCGAGTCAGAAGGGGAGGACGACGGCGGGGCCCCCACGCGGGTGGGGACCCGCCGTCGCGCGTTCCCGCCTTGCGTCCGCCCGCCGGGGTACACGGAGCGCTGACACGGGGGTTAACGGAAGAGGGCGCCCGCAGGGGCCTATATGGTTAGCTAGGAGCTACCCGTACGCCGGGCGTTTCCGCGGCCATGACCTTACCCGGCTGGCTGACCACAAGCATGGAAGGCTGCTGTAAATACAGTGGAAGAGACATTGAAAATCATCGTCCTGGTCAAGCATGTCCCGGACGCCCAGTTCGACCGGCACCTCAACGGAGAGGGTTTCACCGCGGACCGCAGTGAAAGCATCCTGTCTGAACTCGACGAGTACGCGTTGGAGGCCGCGCTGCAGCTGGCCGAGGCGCGCGGCGGCAGCAAGGCGGGCAACCAGGTCATCGCCCTGAGCATGGGTCCCGCCGGCGCCGTGAATGCCGTCAAGAAATCCCTGCAGATGGGAGCCACCGAAGGCATCCACCTCAGCGACGACGCGCTGGCGGGCTCGGATGCCGCCGCCACGTCGCTGGCGCTCGCAGCGGCAGTGCGCCACGTGGGACAGCCGGACCTGATCATCACCGGCATGGCTTCCACCGACGGCGAGACCTCCCTGGTTCCGGCGCAGCTCGCCGAACGCCTCGGCCTGCCCCAGGTGACGTTTGCGTCCTCCCTGGAAGTGAACGGCGGCCGACTGACCGCACGCCGGGACGCGGACACCTTCTCGGAAACCGTGGAAGCGCCGCTGCCGGCAGTCGTGTCCGTGACGGACCAGATCAACGAGCCCCGCTACCCCAACTTCAAGGGCATCATCGCCGCCAAGCGCAAGAGCATCACCACGCTGTCCCTCGCGGACATCGGGCTCGACGCAGCCCAGGTAGGCCGTGCCGGCTCCTGGACCACGGTGGCCAACGCGGAGGAGCGCCCTCCGCGCACCGCAGGCACCATCATCACGGACGAAGGCGACGCCGGCATCAAGCTGGTCGACTTCCTTGCCGCCCAGAAGCTGCTCTAAGAGGGATCACTGACATGGCAAACGTACTCGTATTCATTGACAACCCCGGCGCCTCGCTGAAGAAGGCCCACCTGGAACTGCTCACCCTGGCCCGTACCCTGGGTGAGAGCACAGTGGCCGTCAACGGTGAACTGTCCGACGCAGCCGCCGCCACCCTGGCCGAATATGGCGCCAGTGCGGTCATGCGCCCCTCGTCGGCAGACCTCGACGACTTCCTCGTGGCACCCAAGGCGGCATTCCTCGCCGCCGCTTCCGAAAGCGCAGGCGCCACCACAGTCCTCCTGGACAACTCCCCGGAAGGCAAGGAAATCGCGGCCCGGCTGGGCATCCGCCTTAACGCGGGCGTGATCACGGACGTCGTGGCCGTAGACCCGGACGGCACCGCCCACAAGTCGGTCCTGGCAGGTTCCTACAACACAGCCTGCAAGGCCACCACCGCCGTCACCGTCCTCACGGTCAAGGCCAACAACGTCATCCCGGAGCCCGCCCCGGCGGCGGCCCCGGCCGTCTCCACCGTGGAGGTCCCGGCGGACGCCGCAGCCGCGGCAGCCCGCATCACCGGCCGGGAACAAAAAGTGGCCAGCGGACGCCCGGACCTGACCGACGCCCGTATCGTGGTGGCCGGCGGCCGTGGCCTTGACGGGGACTTCGGACCCGTGGAGGAACTCGCCGACGCCCTGGGCGCAGCCGTCGGTGCTTCCCGCGCAGCCACCGACGCCGGCTGGATCAGCCACGACGCGCAGGTGGGACAGACGGGCAAGACGGTCTCGCCCCAGCTGTACATCTCCGCAGGAATCTCCGGAGCCATCCAGCAGAAGGCCGGCATGCAGACCTCCAAGGTGATCGTTGCAATCAACAAGGACGCCGACTCGCCCGTCTTCGAAATTGCCGACTTCGGTATCGTGGGCGACCTCTTCGATGTCCTGCCGCAGGCCACTGCCGAGATCAAGAAGCGAAAAGGCTGATTGTTGGCTGATTCTGCGGCCGGCGCACAGAGCCCGTTCAACCCGGAGATCCACCGGGTTGGGCGGGTGCTCTGTTTCGCCGCCCATCCGGACGACATCGACTTCGGCGCTGCGGGAACCATCGCCTCCTGGACCGCCGCCGGCGTGAAGGTCAGCTACTGCATCATGACCGACGGCGACGCGGGCGGCTTCGATCCCGCGCACCGCGCGGACATCATCGCGCTCCGGGATGCCGAGCAGCGTCGCGCCGCGGCGCTGGTGGGCGTCAGCGAAATTCATTACCTGCACCAGCGGGACGGTTACCTCGAGCCCTCGCACGAGGTGATGAAGGCCGTGGTGAAACTCATCCGGGAAGTCCGTCCCGACGTCGTGCTCGCCATGCACCCTGAACGGAACTGGCAGCGGATCCAGAAAAGCCATCCGGACCACCTGGCTGTGGGGGAAGCGGTGACCCGTGCCGTGTATCCGGCGCTGGAGAACCCGTTCGCCTACCCCGAGCTTGCGGAGGCCGGGCTGGCCGCGTACAAGCTGCCCTGGCTGTGGCTATACGCCGGGCCGGAGGAGCGGGAAAACCACTTCGTGGACGTGACCGGCCACGTTGAGGCCAAGCTGCAGGCCATCCACGTCCACGTGAGCCAGCACCCGGACGTGGCCGCCATGGAAACCACCGTACGGCAGGGCATGCGCCGCAACGCGGCGCGGGCCGGAATGCCGGCCGGCGCCAGCGCCGAAGCGTTTCACGTGGTGGAAGTCAACGGCCCGGGCACCATCGCCGGGTTCTAGCGGCCGCGGAGAGGAGGCGCCTGCGCGCGCAGCTTACCTACGCTCCCAGCGGCGCCGCAGCGACCGTGGGAAGCGTCGGGGATGCGGAACCACCGGCAGGCTCAACGGTGATGCCAAGCGCCGCGGCGGACGAAATTCCCTTGACCATGGCCGGCTTGGAGAGGGCGTCGGCATCCATCAGCCCCTGCGACACCGGCGCCGAACCGTCCTTGGGGATCAGCCACATCTGGTAGACCTTGCCCTCGGGCGGAGCCGGAACGCCGCTCATCTTCACCACGGCGGCGTCCTTCTCGGAGGAGATGAGGACGGTGGCCGTGCCGCCGCCGGCAACCTGTACCGAGGCCTCGCGGACATCCTGGGCCCGGACCACCTGGTTCATGGGGTCGTTCTGGTCAGCGAGGTAGGAGCCGACGCCCACGCCGCCCAGGGCGATGGCAGCTGCTGCCGCCACGCCTGCCAGCCAGCGGCGCGTGGCAGGGGGCCGGCGGAGCTTCCGCTCCCGGGCCAGGGACAGCTCGTCCGTGGCCGGCGCGTGCCCGGGCGCGGGGGCCGGCATGGTGGCCGGAAGCTGGGCCACGATACGGTCGAAGAGTTCGGCCGGCGGCTCTTCTTCGGCCCGGAACGTCAGTGCCAGTGTTTCCCTGGCCCCGCGGACCCGCTCGAAGAATGCCGTACGTTCGGCCTCGGGGGCGGCTGAGATATAACCGTCAATGGCCTGCCGCTCCTGCTCCGTGACCGCGTCCAGGGCGTAGAGCTCGGCCAGGTCCACGGCACGTCCGGACGCGAGGTCCGCGGCTATGGCGTCCCCGAAGGATCCGGTGGAGCGTCCCTTGTTCATGTCTGTCATCTCAACTCACCCCCAAACAGGTTTTCAATCGGATCAGCCCGTCGCGTATGCGGGACTTGATGGTCGGTACTGCAGCGTTCAGTTTTTCGGCGACTTCCCGATAGGTCAGCCCGCCGTAGTAGGCAAGGCGCACGGACTCCTGCTGGGTTTCGGTCAGGGTACCCAGGCACCGGACCACGGCTTCGGCTTCGAGCCTGCTGCCAACCTCGTCCGAGACCGAGTCATGGTCGATTTCCTGGGTGGTGGCCCCATACTTGGCTTCGCGGTCCGTTGCGGACTGCGACGAACGCACCCGGTCAACGGCGCGGCGGTGCGAGATGGTCATCAGCCAGGAGAGCGGGCTGCCGGCACGGGGATCGAACTTGGCCGCGTTCTGCCACACCTGGAGGAACACCTCCTGTGTGGTGTCCTGGCTCAACTCGGGGTCGATGAGCACGCGGCGTGCCATGCCGAAGACCCTGCGTGAGGTCAGCTGGTAGAACTCCGCAAAGGCTGCCTGGTCACCGCGGCCCGTGCGTTCGAGCAGGACGGTAAGGCGCTGGCTGAGATCAGCCGGAGGCTCGGTCACCGCGGCCGCGGCCTCGGAATTGGGAGCATTGGGAGTTTCCATTACTACCAAGCATAAGTCTCCCGGCGGTGATTCCCGGGCAGTTGGTCCGGCGCGACGGGTTCGTGCACGCAGATCCGTTCCCAGCAATGTCACGTGCACCTCCCTGCGTCTCCGTGGAACATTCCATTGTGGAATGTCCTCGAATGTCATTCGGTGCGCAGCGCCCGGCGGATGGGTGGGCATTCCACCCACGCCCCGGGACGGGGTTTTGCCGGTGCCGTCAGACTCGCGCGCCGGCGAAGCCGTGCTGGCGCCAGGCTTCGTAGACGGCGATGGACGCCGCATTTGCCAGGTTCAGCGAGCGCAGGGCGGGGCGCATGGGCAGCCGTACCGTGGCCGTCACATGCGGATCGGACTTCAGTTCCGCGGGCAGCCCCACGGATTCCTGGCCGAACATCAGCACGTCCCCGGGCTGGTAGTTGATATCCGTGTAGCTGGCGGAACCGTCCGACGTAAACGCATAGACCCGCCCTGGCTGCAGGTGCTGCCACGCGTCCTCGATGTTCCGGTGCACGGTCACGACGGCGAGGTCGTGGTAATCGAGCCCGGCCCGCTTCAGCTTGGCGTCCGAGAAGTCGAAGCCCAGCGGTTCCACCAGGTGCAGCTCGGCGCCGGTGATGGCTGCGAGCCGGATGGCGTTTCCCGTGTTGCCGGGGATTTCAGGGGAGTGGAAGAGGATGCGGAACACCATCCCATCCTAGCCGCGCGGGAAACGGGCTGCGCAGGGGAGTCAGTGCATCCCGCGCAGGAGCCGCGCCAGGACCGGAACGTTCACTGTGTTGGGCGCCGGGCCGGAGGAAAGGAAGTCCTTAACCCCGCGCACCATCCCGGCGGCGTTGACCACCCTGACGGTTTCCAGCTCACCGGCGGCCCTGCGGTGCTGGTCGATCACGGGCTCGTGGAGGTTGCCCCCGGGGCTAAGCACCACGGTCCAGCCGGTCACGTTAAGTTCGGGAAAGACGTCCTGCATGGCCCGCACCACTCCTGCCAGCCGCGGCGGCGGGATGGACCGGCCGCCATGGTTCAGGGTCTGGCCGTTCCAGGCGTACGCGCCCTTAGGCAGGAGCATGGAGCCGATGAGCGCCAGCCGGTACCCGGAAAGCACGGCGTGGTCGATGTGGCTGTTGTCGGCGGGGGACTGCAGGCCGTTGATCAGCCGCGCCGCGGGTATTGCGGGCAGGACCTGCCTGGTGATCAGCTGCACGGTCCGCAGCTCGCGCTGGATCCGGGCTTCGGCACCGAAGATTCCGCGCTTGCGGGGCTCCCCGTGGACCTGCCGCGCCGCCACCGCCAGGGGGATGAGCGGCACCGTTCCCGGTGCCAGCCCTTCGTACGGAGGAAGGTACGACGGCGGATCGCCGGCGGTGTTGCGCTGCTTTCCGGGGCGGTGGACCGTGGCCGAGGCCCGGCTTCCCGCCGCCGGTGCGTCGAAGTGCGGCTCCTCGGGCACGGCTGCGCCTGCACCGGCAGCATAGGAACGGTCGTAGGCCTTGCGCCGTTGCGGATCGATCAGCGTTTCATAGGCGGCAGTGACCCTGCGGAACGCTGCCGGATCCCCGCCATGGTCCGGATGGGCGGCACGGGCAGCGCGCCGGTAGGCCACTTTGATTTCCTTGTCGGTGGCGGTGACCGCCACCTTCAGGACCTGGTAGTGGCTGCTGCTCTGGGTCAAGCACTCATCCTTTGTTCGGGCGCCGTGCGGGGCCGGCCGTGACCCCAGTTTATGGGTCACTCCAGACAACGACTCCCGCCCGGCTCCGGGTTCCCGGCCCGGCCCGCCGCGACGCGGGCGGCTAGAATTACAGGGTGTCCGTTTACCTCGACCATGCAGCCACCACGCCCCTTGCGGCGGAGGCGCTCGCCGCGCTGACCAGGGAGCTCGCCCGCCCCGGCAACCCCTCCTCGCTCCACGGTTCCGGCCGCAGGGCTCGGCGCGCCGTGGAGGATGCGCGGGAAACGATCGCCGCGGCAGCAGGCGCGCACCCTTCCGAGGTGGTCTTCACGTCAGGCGGCACAGAGGCGGACAACCTCGCCGTCAAGGGCCTGTACTGGTCCCGGGTGGCCGGAAACCCGGCACGGCGCCGGATCCTGTGCTCCGCCGTCGAACACCATGCCGTCCTGGACACCGTGGAATGGCTGGAGCGGCACGAGGGTGCCGAGGTCTCCTGGCTGCCCGTCGACGCCGAGGGCACAGTGGACCTTGCGTTCCTGGAGGCCGAACTCCAACGGGAACCGGAAACCATAGCCCTGGTCACGGTCATGTGGGCCAACAATGAGGTGGGCACCATCCAGCCCGTCGGCCGGATCGTGGAACTGGCACACGCCGTGTCCGTCCCCGTCCATTCCGATGCCGTGCAGGCCTTCGGGTCGCTGCCGGTGGACTTCAAGGCCTCCGGGCTGGACGCGATGTCCATATCCGCGCACAAGATCGGCGGTCCAGTGGGCGTCGGCGCCCTGCTTCTGGGCCGTGCCGTCAAACTGACCCCGCTCCTGCATGGCGGAGGACAGGAACGGGATGTCCGTTCCGGCACGCTGGATACGGCCTCCATCGCGGCCTTTGCCGCGGCTGCCCAGGCCGCGACGGCGGGCCTGGAGGCCGAAGCAGCCAGGCTCAGCGCGCTCCGTGACCGGCTGACTGACGGGGTGCGGGAGTTGATTCCGGAGGCGGTCCTCCGTGGTGCCCCCGGCAGCCGGCGCCTGCCGGGCAACGCGCATTTCACCTTCCCGGGCTGCGAGGGCGATTCCCTCCTCTTCCTCCTGGACCTTGCCGGCATCGAGTCCTCCACCGGCTCTGCCTGTACCGCTGGCGTGCCGCGGCCCTCCCACGTGCTGCTCGCCATGGGGCTGGACGAGGAGGCCGCCCGGGGTGCGCAGCGCTTCTCGCTGGGGCACGCTTCGGTGGCGGCCGACGTCGATGCCCTCCTTGCAGCCCTGCCTGACGCTTACGCCCGGGCCAGGCAGGCCGGAATGGCCGGGCACGAATCCTCCATCCAGACAGCGGCTACGGTCGCCCGCCGGGCCGGCAGCTCTGAACCACCGCTCTGACCGCGGCCCTGACCGCGGCCCTGACCGCGGCCGGGTGTCGGGGGAAGAGTTCTGCCGTTCGGGGATTTGCGCCGGTCCGTAGAATAGAGAGGCGAGGACCTTTCCGGAGACAGCCGGCGGTCCGTCCCTTCCGGCCACAGGGCCGGCCCCCAACAGAAAGCCAGTATGCGAGTTCTAGCAGCAATGAGCGGCGGCGTGGATTCCGCCGTCGCAGCCGCCCGCGCCGTCGAGGCGGGACACGACGTCGTCGGCGTCCACCTGGCGCTGTCCCGCATGCCCGGAACCCTGCGCACCGGCAGCCGGGGCTGCTGCACCATCGAAGATTCCCGCGACGCCTGGCGCGCCTGCGATGTCCTGGGCATTCCCTATTACGTGTGGGACTTCTCGGAGCGCTTCAAGGAAGACGTCGTCCAGGACTTCATCGATGAGTATGCCGCCGGCCGCACCCCCAACCCGTGCATGCGGTGCAACGAGAGGATCAAGTTCGCCGCCCTGCTTGAAAAGGCCATCGCCCTCGGGTTCGATGCGGTGTGCACCGGCCACTACGCCAAGGTCATCGAGGACGCCCACGGCAACCGGGAACTGCACCGCGCCGCCGACTGGGCCAAGGACCAGAGCTACGTTCTGGGCGTACTGACCCATGAACAACTCAAGCACTCGATGTTTCCGCTGGCCGACACCCCGTCCAAGGCCGAGGTCCGTGCGGAAGCCGAACGCCGCGGCCTGTCCGTGGCCAACAAGCCGGACAGCCACGACATCTGCTTCATTCCGGACGGCGACACGGCCGGCTGGCTGGCGGAGAAGATCGATATGTCCACCGGCGACATCGTGGATGAATCCGGCACCAAAGTGGGTGAGCACGCCGGCGCCAATGCCTTCACCGTGGGCCAACGCCGCGGCCTGAAGCTCGGCACCCCCGCAGCCGATGGCAAGCCCCGGTTCGTCCTGGAGATCAGGCCCAAGGAAAACAAAGTGGTGGTGGGCCCTGAGGCGCTGCTGGCCATTGACGAGATCAAGGGCATCAAGGTGTCCTGGGCGGGGCTGCCCATCGCCGAGGTTGCCACCGGCGCGGAGTTCGGCTGCCACGCGCAGGTCCGTGCCCATGGCGATCCCGTGCCTGCCCGTGCGTGGATGGAAGCCGGAACCGACGGGACCGCCGAGGGCCTCGTGGTCCGGCTCGATACGCCCCTGCGTGGTGTGGCCCCCGGACAAACGGTGGTGCTCTACCAGGGCACGCGCGTGCTGGGGCAGGCAACCATCGATGCTGCGCGGTCGCTTCAGCGCGCCGAGCTCTAGGACTGCCTGCCAGCTGATAGCCGGCAGGTAAAGTTTGTGTCTCAACTCACAGGATGTCCCGTCCTGAGGGTTGACTCTCTGATTGAATCGGGAGCATCAACACCGAATGCTTCCCGCCTGTGCAAATGAACCCTCAGACGGTCGGCGGGTGCACGATTCATCGGACAGAAAGTTCACAGATGACCAAGAGCAACAAAGTCCTGCACGGCGCCATCGCGCTGGCAGGTATTTCCGCCCTCGCCTTGACGGCCTGCACGGGCCCGGCCGGCGGCGGAGGGACCTCAACCGGCGGTGCCGGCGGCAGCTCCATTACCTTCGGAACCACGGACAAGGTAGTCACGCTGGACCCTGCCGGTTCTTATGACGCCGGCTCCTTCCTCGTGATGAACCAGGTCTATCCATTCCTCATGAACTCCAACCCGGGCTCGGCCGAAGCCAGCCCGGACATCGCTGAATCGGCGTCGTTCACCTCACCCACGGAGTACACCGTGAAGCTGAAGGAGGGGCTGAAGTTCGCCAACGGCCACGCCCTGACGGCTTCGGACGTGAAGTTCTCCTATGACCGCGTGGTTAAGATCGCTGACCCGAACGGTCCCGCCTCGCTGCTGTCCAACCTGAAATCCGTCGAAGCCAAGGACGACACCACGGTGGTGTTCACGCTTAATGCCGCCAACGACCAGGTATTCCCCAGCATCCTCGGAACCAACACCGGTCCCATCATCGACGAGGAAGTGTTTCCGGCCGACAAGATCCTGGGGGACGACGAAATCGTGGCGGGGAAGCCGTTCGCCGGGCCCTACACCATCGACAGCTACAAGAAGAACGAGCTCGTCAGCCTCAAAGCGAACTCTGACTACAAGGGGCTGCTCGGCAAGCCGGCCAACGACAGCGCTGTCATCAAGTACTACGCCGACTCGAACAACCTGAAGCTGGACGTCCAGGGTGGCAATGTGGATGTGGCCGGCCGCAGCCTGACCGCAACCGACGCTGCCGACCTGGAGAAGGATTCCAAGGTCAAGGTCTACAAGGGACCGGGCGGTGAACTGCGCTACATCGTCTTCAACTTCGACACCATGCCGTTCGGCGCCAAGACCCCACAGGCTGACCCGAAGAAGGCCCTGGCAGTGCGCCAGGCCATGGCGCACCTGGTGGACCGCCAGGCCATCTCGGACCAGGTCTACAAGGGCACCTACGTGCCCGCCTATTCCGTCGTGGCAGACGGGCTCCCCGGCGCCACGCAGCCGATGAAGGACCTGTACGGCGACGGCAGCGGCAAGCCGAGCCTGGACAAGGCAAAGAAGGCGCTTTCGGACGCCGGCGTATCCGGCACGGTGAACATCAAACTGCAGTACAACCCGGACCACTACGGCAAATCCTCGGGCGACGAGTACGCCATGGTTAAGGAGCAGCTCGAAAAGTCCGGCCTGTTCAAGGTGGACCTGCAGTCCACTGAGTGGGTGACCTACTCCAAGGCTCGTACGGCGGACGCGTACCCCGTCTACCAGCTGGGCTGGTTCCCGGACTACTCAGACGCTGACAACTACCTGACCCCCTTCTTTATCCCGGGCAACTTCCTGAAGAACCACTACGAAAACTCCGCAGTCACGGATCTGATCAAGAAACAGCTCCTGACTCCCGAGAAGGAAGAGCGCGAGAAGCTCATTGGCGAGGCACAGGAAGCCGTGGCCAAGGACCTCTCCACGTTGCCGCTGCTCCAGGGCGCGCAACTGCTCGTGGCAGGCTCGGAAGTCGAGGGCGTCGAGAAGACCCTTGATCCGTCCTTCAAGACGCGGCTTGGCGTACTTTCCAAGTAGCAGCAACCGCAAGCGGCTCCCAGGAGTCTGAGGCGGGACGCCGAACCGGCGTCCCGCCTCCTTCCGTTACACCGGACACACAGGGCCACCGCCCGTCCTCCCGAACTTAGGTACCAATGACTACATTGATAGACGCACCGCCCAGCGATGCGGACGGGATCCTCCCGTCCAAGAAGAAATCCGCAGGCGGCGGCCTGGGCCAGTACATCCTGGTCCGCTTCCTGCTTATCTTCCCCACCGTCCTCATCCTCGTCACCATGGTGTTCTTCCTCATGCGCATCACCGGCGATCCCATTACTGCCGCCATGGGCGGACGGCTCCCTCCAGACCAGTTGCAGGAGCGGATCCATGCGGCCGGCTATGACCGGCCGCTGCTGCTGCAGTACTTCGAGTACCTTGGCCAACTCGCCACCGGCAACTTCGGCACCACGCTGTCGGACAACCGCAAAGTCACCGAGATGCTGACCACCTATGGGGCTGCCACGCTGGAGCTGAGCATCAACGCCCTGGTCGTCGCCCTGGCGGTAGGCATTCCCCTCGGCATGCTGGCCGCCCACCGCCGTGACCATCTGTCGGACGCGGCCCTGCGGATCTTTGCGATCCTCTGTTACGCCACGCCGGTGTTCTTTGCCGGTCTCCTGCTAAAGCTGGTGTTTTCAGTCTGGCTGGGTTGGCTGCCGGTAGCAGGCCGGGCCAACACGTCAAGTGAACTCGCCCTTACGGCGCTCCAGGCGCCGACGGGAATCTACTGGCTGGATTCCCTGCGCAGCGGCAACATGGCTGCCCTGGCCGACGTGCTGGCACATGCTGTGCTGCCCGCGCTCGCCCTGGGCCTGTTGACCGCCGGGATCTTCCTGCGGTTGGTGCGCACCAACGTCATCGGAACCCTCGGCAAGGACTATGTGGAGGCGGGGCGGTCCCGCGGAGTGAGTGAATTCCGGCTGGTGACCAAGCATGCCTACAAGCCCGCGCTCATTCCCATCATCACGGTGATGGGACTGCAGATCGCCGTCATGCTGGGCGGTGCAGTACTGACCGAAACGACCTTCGAATGGAAGGGCCTGGGCTTCCAGCTGGCCAACTACCTGACCGCGCGGGACTTTGTGGCCGTCCAGGGCATCGTGGTCCTGCTCGCGGTCATCGTTGCAGTTACCAACTTCGTGGTGGACATCGTTGCCGCCCTGATCGACCCCCGAGTGAGGTACTGACGTGAGCACAGACTCCGCAATCGAACCTGTCGCCAACCCGAGGGCCCCCTTTATCCGGCGACTGCCGGTCGTGTCCCACTTCAACAAGAGCATGGGGCTCCAGCGGGCAATGCTCGTGGCCGGTCTGACGCTGACAGGCATCTTCCTGGTGACGGCCCTGGCGGCGCCCCTTCTCGCACCCTACGGCTTCGCCCAGTTATCCGACGCCGAAGGCAGCTTCCCCACGCAGCAGGCGCCGGGCGGCAAGCACCTTCTGGGCACCACGGTGGGCGGCTACGACGTCCTGTCCCGCGTGATCTGGGGTACCCAGACGGCACTGATGGTGATCGTGGTGGCAGTGATCCTGTCCATCTTCGCCGGTGTGGTCCTGGGCCTGGTCAGTGGTTACCTCGGCGGCTGGCTGGACCGCATCCTGGTGGTGGCGGCTGACGCCATCTACGCCTTCCCGTCGCTGCTGGTCGCGATCGTGATGGCAATTGTCATCAGCGGCGGCCAGTCCAGCCTTGCCGGCGGCATCCTTGCCGCGGCCATTTCGATCACCGTGGTCTTCATCCCCCAGTACTTCCGGGTGATCCGTGCCGAAACCATCAGGCTCAAATCCGAACCGTTCGTCGAGTCGGCCAAGGTGGTGGGCGCTTCCAACATCAGGATCATGGGCCGCCACATCTACCGCAATGCCACCAGGACGCTTCCGCTGATCTTCACCCTGAACGCCTCAGAGGCCATCCTTACCCTGGCCGGCCTTGGCTTCCTGGGCTTCGGCATCGAGCCCAGCTCCGCCGCCGAATGGGGTTTCGACCTGAACAAGGCGCTCGCGGACACCACCTCGGGCATCTGGTGGACCGGGCTGTTTCCGGGTCTGGCCATCGTATGGACCGTGCTGGGACTGACCCTGGTTGGCGAGAGCATCAATGACCTGAACGATCCGCGGCTGCGGGGACGCAGACGCGCCCGCAGCGCGCCAGGCGGAGCCGGCCCGGCGGCCCGGTCTCCGCAGCGCTCCGCGGCAGAAGGAGAAACATCATGAGCACCCAGGCCGTACCAGCACAGCAACCGTCGAAGGACGTCCGTCCCGTACTGGACATCGACCACCTCCAGGTCACATTCGCCACTGACGGCGGCCCGGTCCGGGCCGTCAAGGACGTCAGTCTGGAAGTGGGGGCCGGTGAAGTGGTGGCCATCGTCGGAGAGTCCGGATCAGGCAAGACAGTCACGGCCAAAACGATCCTGGGGCTCCTGCCGGAAACCGCCACCAGTACCGGTGCCGTGCTGATCAACGGCGCGGACGTCATCAGCGTCAGCGCGGCCCGCCTCCGGCAGATCCGCGGGCGGGATGTGGCGATGGTGTTCCAGGAGCCGTCCACGGCACTGAACCCCGTGTTCACCGTTGGGTGGCAGATCGCCGAGGGTATCAGGGCGCATTCGGGCCAGGACGGCGGGAAGCGCGTCACCGCAAGGGAAGCCAGGGGCAGGGCGGTTGAAGCACTCCGCAAGGTGGGTATCCCTGACCCTGAACACCGGGTGGACTACTACCCGCACCAATTCTCCGGGGGACAGAAGCAGCGCGTGGTCATCGCGGCCGCGCTGGCCTTGAACCCGGGGCTCATCGTGGCCGACGAACCCACTACCGCGCTGGACGTCACCGTCCAGGCCGAAATCCTGGAGCTCCTCCGGGACCTGCGGGACAAATACGGCACCTCCATTGTGCTTATCACCCACAACATGGGGGTGGTGGCGGACCTTGCCGACCGCGTGGTGGTGATGTACCAGGGAGACGTCGTGGAAGAAGCGGCGGCGCGCACGCTGTTCGCCGAGCCGCGGCAGGATTACACCCGGCAACTCCTCGCGGCCGTACCCCATCTGGGCCGGAACTCGGCATCCCAGGGCCTGACGGAACGCGCACACCAGGACGCGGAGGTAGTGGTCTCGGCCAAGGACCTGGTAATCGAGTACCCCGGCAGGCTGGGAACGCCGGCCTTCCGGGCCGTTGATGGCGTCAGCTTTACGCTGTCACACGGAGAAGTCTTCGGCCTGGTAGGGGAGTCGGGTTCCGGTAAAACCACCATCGGCCGGGCGATTGCCGGGCTGACCCGCACCACGGGGGGAAGCCTCAACGTACTCGGGTACGAGATGCTCAATCTGAAGGAACGCACGTTCAAGCCGCTCCGCAAAGACATCGGGTTCGTCTTCCAGGATCCCGCGGCGTCCTTCAACCCGCAGCTGACCATCGGCGAGTGCATCGCCGAACCCATGCTGATCCACACGCGGCCATCCCCGCCGGAGGCGCGTAAACGCGTCGGCGGGCTGTTGGAATCAGTCCAGCTGCCGGCGTCGTACGCTGCGCGCTACCCGCACGAACTCTCCGGCGGGCAGCGGCAGCGGGCATCCCTGGCGCGGGCACTGAGCCTCAGCCCGCGCCTGCTGATCGCGGATGAGCCGACGTCGGCCCTGGACGTTTCGGTTCAAGCGAAAGTACTGGAGTTGTTCCGGGAGATCCAGCAGGAATTCGGCTTCGCGTGTCTCTTCATCAGCCATGACCTGGCTGTGGTGGACATCCTGTCCACGTGGGTTGGCGTCCTGTACAAGGGGCGGATGGTGGAGCAGGGGATAGGCAGCCAGGTCATGGGAAATCCGCAGCATGACTACACGCGCCGCCTGATCGCGTCCCTGCCGGTCCCCGATCCTGACGAGCAGGCACGGCGGCGGGAAGCGCACCGGGCGCTGTTGGCGCGGTGACCGACCGGTGTTAAGCGCCGGCGCCGGACCCGTCTGCGGGCCGGCGCTTAACACCGGCGGCGGTTCTTCGGCTGCCCATAGACTGGGAGTATGACGCAGCACAATCCCCTCTCTCCCGCGCCGGACGAGTACGACCCCTCCGCCAGTTCGCTGGCAGGCCATGTGGACAACTCGGTGATGGCTGAACTGCTGTCCATCCGTTCCAGCATCGACAACATCGACGCCACGCTGGTGTACCTCCTGGCGGAGCGGTTCAAGGCGACGCAGAAGGTTGGCTTCCTGAAGGCCGCCCACCAGCTGCCCGCGGGGGACCCGGGACGGGAGACTGCCCAGATTGCCCGGCTCCGCAGGCTCGCCGAGGACGCGCATCTTGACCCGGCGTTCGCCGAGAAATTCCTGAACTTCATCATCGGCGAAGTCATCCGCCATCATGAGGCCATCGCCGAGGACCACCAGGCGGCAGCCGGGCAGCAGCCGCAGGCGCCGGCCCGCGCGTGAGTGTGGAAGAACGGCACGACGGCGGCGGACCGGGCAGGCAGGCACCGCCGGCTGAGGTGACAGCCACCGGGCTCGGGTCGTGGCCGGGGGAGGACCCGCTCGAGGCGGCACGCATCATCCGCGGGGAGCTGGGCAGGCCGCACCTGCCCTTCCTCGCCGAACTTCCCGCGCGCGGCGTGGGCTCCGATGCGCTGGGGCGGACGGCCTGCCTCCTTGAAGAGCTGGCCGTCGATGTGCAGCCGTACGGTTGGCGGCTCGTGGACCGGCCGGGCAAGGACCTCCGGCGGGCGGCGTCGGCACTCTCCACGGACATTAATATCCTGGCGGACGTGGCGGGGGCCGAGGACGTGCCCGCCGCCGAGATCAAGATCCAGCTGGTCGGCCCGCTGAGCCTTGCCGCCGGACTGCACCTCCACAACGGCGAGCGGGCACTGCTCGATTACGGGGCGCGGCGCGACCTGGCTGAATCCTTGGCCGCAGGCGTAGGCCGCTACCTTGCGCGGGTGGGGGCGGCAGTGCCCGGTGCGCGCCTGGTGGTGCAGTTGGATGAACCGGATATTGCCGCCATCCTGGCCGGCGCCATACCCACCTCCAGCGGTTACCGGACCCTGCGGGCCGTCCCGGGCTCGGAAGCCCGCGAAGCCTGGCGGGTGGTCACCGCAGCCCTGCGTGCGGCCGGAGCCGACGAAGTGGTGGTTGCAGTGCCCGAAATCGAAGCACCCTTCGAGCAGATCCTTTCCGCCGGGGCAGACGGGATAGCGGTTCCGGTCAGAGCCCTGACGTTCCGGCAGTGGGAACAGCTGGCCGGGGCCGTGGAGGCCGGGCACCGGCTGTGGCTGGGTGCCCTGGACGTCTCCGGCCCGCAGCTTCAGTCCACGGCGGCTGCGGTGGACTCAGTATGGCGCCCGTGGCGGGAGCTCGGCCTTCGCGCGTCCGGCCTGGCTTCGCTGCGGGTCACCCCTTCGGCCGGTCTTGCCGGCCATACGCCGGCACAGGCCACGGCCGTGTTGGGCAGGGTCACGCAGGTGGCGGACGGGCTCAACCAGCTGGCGCACTAATAGCCCCGGCGTTCGTGCGCCGCCCCGCCGCGTCCGGATCGGCCTGGCGCGTCCGGGTCGGCCTGCGCGGCGTCAGACCCGGTTCTCCCAGCGGTCCGGCTGCGCGTAGCGCGGCAGGAAGCTGCGGGCCTTGCTTGCCCCGGTGTAGGTGCGGAGACGATAGTCGAAGCTTCCGGCGTAGACCAGCACCAGGCCGGCCTGGGGCTGGATGACCTTGACCTGGATCCGGTGCCGGCCCTCCGCATCGTCCCACCACTGTTCCGCGTAGGCCTTGGCGTCCAAGGCCGCCGGGAGCGCGATCCTGAGCGGACCGGCGAAGAGCCTGGCAGCCTCCGATACGCCGCGGAGCCGGCCTTCCCGGGTGACGCTCAGGTTCAGGTCGGTGACCATGTTCCGGTGCCGGCCCACATAGTCCACCAGCCGCGTCTCCGGCCGGGGGACCCCGCTGCCATGGTCCCTGACCGCGCTGGTGGTGTCCTGGAAGATCCGGGTCCTGCCGGGAAACCGGATCTCACGGCGGGCCGTCAGGCTGGACCGGCCGAACGGATCCTGGTGTGCATGGTTCTCGATCCGGAACGGGATGTTTTCGCCGTACTCCGGGAAGAACGCCTCCTCCCCGGAAGCCAGCCGGAGCAAGGGACGCAGCCACTCCTGCCGGCACCCCACCACATCGAAGGTTCCTTCGCCCACGCCGTACTTGCCGGAGCCGGGAACCAGGGAAAAGTATTCCTGGAGTTCGGGCTGGAGGCGGGCAAAGTCCGCGCCCAGCGCCTGCCGGTAGATGGGAATGTTCATCGTTGACCTCCTGCTGGTGAAGCGCTGCCGGGTGGGGCCGGGGCTGCCCGCACGTGCCGGGTACGGACTGGCCGGCGCGGCACGGAAATGCGCGTGCCCCCAGCCTATAGTTCCGGCGTCGTACGTTCCCGCCCGCGCCATGCCGGGCGGCGCTCAGCACGACAAAGCCTGGTTCATAAGGGAATATATAACTATGAAGGCACGCATTCTGGTTGTTGACGATGACGAAGCGCTGGCCGAAATGATTGGGATTGTCCTCCGTAACGACGGATTTGAACCGGTCTTTTGCGCGGACGGCGCACAGGCCCTTGACGTATTCCGCTCATCCCGGCCGGACCTGGTCCTGTTGGACCTCATGCTTCCCGGCGCGGACGGCATCGAGGTCTGCCGGCAAATCCGGGCTGAATCGGATGTGCCGATCGTGATGCTCACCGCCAAGTCGGACACGTCGGACGTCGTCCGTGGACTGGAGTCCGGTGCAGACGACTACGTGCCCAAACCGTTTAAGCCGGCCGAGCTTGTGGCCCGCGTGCGTGCCCGGCTCCGGCCCGGGGACCAGAAGGCGCCCGAGACCCTGCGGATCGCAGACATCACCATCGACGTCGCCGGCCACACCGTCAGCCGGGGCAACGAGCGGATCTCGTTGACCCCGCTGGAATTCGACCTCCTGGTGGCGCTGGCACGCAAGCCGTGGCAGGTGTTCACGCGGGAGCTGCTGCTTGAGCAGGTGTGGGGCTACCGGCACGCCGCGGACACGCGCCTGGTCAATGTCCATGTGCAGCGGCTGCGGTCCAAGATCGAACAGGACCCCGAAGCTCCCGAGGTCGTTTTGACGGTGCGTGGTGTCGGCTACAAAGCAGGGGCCTGATCCCCGGCCCGTGCCGGACCACCCCGACTCGGTGACGAACCGCCTTCACCGCCTCTCCTTCCGATCGCGGATCTGGCAGCGGCGTGCGCTCATCGTGGGCCTGCGCGTATGGCGCCTGGTGCGGATGGGCTTCCGCCGCCTACTGCCCGCGGTCCGTTCTGTGGGGCGCATGCTGCACCGCCGGTGGCGGCGGTCCCTCCAGTTCCGCACGGTGCTCACAACCCTCCTGCTCGCCGTCACCTCCTTCGCTGTGGTGGGCGCGTACCTGTCCAACCAGATCGCCCACAACCTGTTCCAGGAACGGCTCACCCAGGCCGAATCCGAAACCCGCTACCACGTCAAACAGGTCCAGGAAACTTTCGACGGCGCACAGGTCACCGACCAGTCCAGCGTCATCACCCTGGTTTACGACACGCTGAACGCGGTGGAGGGCCGCGGCTCGGTGATCCAGCGCCGGTACGTGTTCGAAGCGGTTCCGGAGCAAACCAAGCCGCGCAACCGGTGGGTTGAGTCCCGGGCCTCGGACCAGCTGACCGTCAGCGTCATTCCGCCCGAACTGCGCAAGGCCGTGCAGCAGTCCGGCAAGGACCAGTACTGGGCATCCACCGTCATCCCCGTGGGTACCGAGGACCGCCCTGGGATCGCCGTGGGCAACAAGGTGACCTTCAACGGCACCGTCTACGAGCTCTACCTGATCTATGACCTGAACACCGCACAGCAGACCCTGGACGAGATACAGGGCGTGCTGTGGGCCGGCGGAGCGGTCCTGGTCCTGCTGATCGGCGCAGTTGCCTGGTACGTCACACGCAATGTGGTCAGCCCTGTCAGCCACGCGGCCACCGTCTCGGAGAAACTCGCCGCCGGCCAGCTGCAGGAACGCATGGTGGTCCGCGGCGAGGATGAGGTGGCCCGCCTCGGCGCCTCCTTCAACCACATGGCCGCGAGCCTGCAGGAACAGATCACGCAGCTGGCCACGCTGTCGCAGATGCAGCAACGGTTCGTGTCGGACGTCTCGCACGAGCTGCGGACGCCGCTGACTACCGTGCGGATGGCCGCCGAGGTCCTGTACGACGCCCGGGAAGACTTCGACCCCATCAACAAGCGCTCGGCGGAGCTGCTGTACAACCAAGTGGAGCGTTTCCAGTCCCTGCTCTCCGACCTCCTGGAGATTTCCCGGTTCGACGCCGGCGTGGCGGTCCTCGATGCCGAGCCGGAGGACATCGTGCAGGTCATTTCGCACGTGATCGACGGTGCCGCGCCGGTGGCCGCCCAATACGGTTCCGAGATCATCCTCCGCGCGCCCGCGGAGCCCATCATTGTGGACATGGACGCCCGCCGCATCGACCGGATCCTGCGCAACCTCATCCTAAACGCGGTGGAGCACGGGGAACGCAAATCCGTGACGGTCACTGTGGCGGCCAACGGCAACGCAGTCGGGGTGGCTGTACGGGACCATGGCATCGGCATGGAACCGGCCGAGGCCGCCCGGGTGTTTGACCGGTTCTGGCGTGCTGATCCTGCCCGGGCCCGCACTACCGGCGGCAGCGGCCTGGGCCTTTCAATCGCCATGGAGGACACCAAGCTGCACAATGGCTGGCTGCAGGCGTGGGGCAGGAAGGGCAGCGGCGCGAACTTCCGGCTGACCCTGCCCTTGCGCCAGGGCGAGGAAATCGAGGCCTCGCCGGTCCAGCTGGAACCGGGGGACATTGTGTTTCCCGGGGGACCTGAATCACGCACCATGGTGCTGCTGGAGCCAGGATCGCTGGCTCCCGCCGCCACGACGAAGGAGAAGGAATGAACGGCCCCGCACCGAGGCAGGCGCCGCTGGTGGCCTTCATGCTCGTACTGCTGGTCCTGGTCCTGCCCGGTTGCGCCCGTATCCCAACCTCCGGGCCCGTGGGCAAGAGCAGCGAGGGCAGCGCCGGAAACGTCAGCGCACCCGTCTTCCTGCCTGCCGCACCCCAGCAGGGGGCAGCGCCGGAAGCCATCATCGACTACTTCTACCGGGCCGGCAGCGGCTACGAAGACGACTACGCCGTGGCGCGCCAGTACCTGACGCAGGCCTCTTCCGTGTCCTGGCGGCCCGACCAGCGGGCCCTCGTCTACAGGGACGCGCGGGTGGTGCCGACAAGGACTGAAAACGTCTACAACTATGAGCTGGACGTGGCCTACACGGTTGATGCGGATGGCATCGCCACGCAGTCACCCGAAGGAACCGTCGAAAGGATTCCGGTCACGGTGGCTCAGGTGGACGGCGAATGGCGGATCTCCGACATTCCGGATGGAACGGCCATCCCGGAGGAGACCTTCAAGGTCATTTACGGCGCCTACCCCATCTACTTCTACGACCCCACCTTCACCTACGCGGTTCCGGACGTCCGGTGGTTCATAAAGAACAAGACGGTCAAGGCAATGACCAGTGCCCTGCTGGCCGGGCCCGCGCCCTACCTGCGCGGCGCCGTGGCCAGCGCGTTCCCGTCGGGGATCAAGTTGGCCCGCGAATCCGTCCCGGTGGTGTCCGGAGCAGCCCAGGTGGACCTCACCGCCAAGGAACTCATGGCCACTTCCGCGGAGGACCGCCTGCGGATGCAGATGCAGCTGACGCTCACCTTCCGCAGCCAGCCGGACGTGGTCAACGTGGAGCTGCGGGCCAACCAGGACCTGGTCCGGGTGGAGGACGACGGGACGGTCCTGCCGCCGGTCCAGAACAAGAGCGTTCCATCCCGCCAGATTGCCATCAGTGACAGGGAGTTGGTCCGCTACGAGAACAACCGGATCTCGCCGCTGCCGGACATGCAGCCCGTCTCGTCGCTCAATCCGCGCTATCCGGCGGAGTCGCCGGTATCCCAGGCCGCCGCCTTCCTCAACGCCGGCCGGACCACGCTCTACAGCATCCTTCCCGGACAGCCCGCCCGCGCTCTCACCACGCGCAGCACGCTGACCAGGCCCTCTTTCGACCTCCACGACTGGGTGTGGACCGCCGGGCCAGGCGCCTCCGGGGCAAGCGAGGTGGCAGCCTTCCGGCCTGCCGGAACGGCGGCCGGCGTGACCGTGCCAACCGTGTCGCTCAAACCAGCGTGGCTGGCCGGACGGGCCGTCAAGGAGTTCCGGATGTCGCGCGAGGGCGTGCGGGCCCTGGTGATTTCCGAGCAGAACGGCCAGACCCGGGTCCAGATTACAGGCGTCATCCGCGGCAGGGACGGCACTCCGCGGGAGCTGACCACGCCAGTGACGCTTGCGGCCTCCGGCCAGCCGGATCAGGGAGTCTGGGTTACGGACACTACGGTGGCCGTGATGAAGGGTTCCAAGGCAGCGAACGTGACTGCGGAGCTGCTGTCACTGACGTCCGGCGAGCCCCAGCCGTTGGCACCCTGGCCGGGACTCGTTGCCCTCAGCGCGGGCAACGGGGCGGACGACATATATGGACAGTCGGCCGAGGGCATCTTCCAGCGCCTGGGCAATGGCTGGTCGCCGCAGATCTCAGGGCCATTGGACCCGGCATTCCCCGGCTGAGGACCCGGCGTTATCCACATAGGGATCCTTGGCAGTGCCTAGGCCGGACAGGCCGGGCAGGCTGGGACTATGAGCACCTTGAGGTTCCGGGCAGCGCGGCACAGCCGGCCGCCCGGCCGTGACCCGGACCTTCAACCCCCGCCCGAACATGCAGGCCGCCATCGGTCGGCGCAGCCTTCCGGCGTGCTGCGGTTTGCAGACCAGGTCGCCGGTGCCTGGGAGGACCTGATGGCCTTGGCCGTCCCCGTTGACTGCGTGTGCTGCGGGGCGGAGGACCGGGCGCTGTGTGTTCAGTGCCAACGGCGCCTCAGGTTCCTGACCAGGGAACCGTTCCGGGCGGAGAGCGGCGCACCCGCCCTCATGGACGTCGATGGTTCCGTGCTGCTGCCCGTGGTTGCCGCAGGCGTCTACCGGGAGGAGCTGGCACAGTCGCTCCTTTCCTTTAAGCGCCACGGCCAGCAGCACCTGCGGCAATGCCTCGCCGGCGCTCTGGCGGGGGCGGTGCGGGCAGCAATGCCGGACGACGGCGGGGGCGTGGTTCTCGTGCCTGTCCCCACCGGCACGGCCGCGTACCTCAGCCGTGGATTCAGTCCCGTCCATCTCCTCCTTGCCGGTGCGGTACGGCACCTTCCGGGCGCGGTGGTGGCCGATGTGCTGGCCGGCGGGGGCAGGGAGGGCTGGCTGTCCGGGCGGCCGCACGGGTCCTCCGGCGGGGGCCAGAAGGGGCTCGGGCGGGGAGCCCGGGCCAGCCGCGTCCGGGGTTCCATGCGCGTGCGCCGGCCGGACGTTGCCGGGCGCAGGTGCATCATTGTCGACGATGTCCTGACCACGGGGGCTACCCTGTCCGAGGCCGCCCGGGCACTGCGCGCCGGAGAGGCGAAAGTGGCCGGCGCCGTGGTCCTGGCCGCTGCGCGCCCGCCGGATGCCGCCTTCGCAGGTGGAGCTGCGGTACCGCTGTAGCCCCTCCCGTCAGGGGCCCCGGCCTGGAAAAAAATAAACCAAGAAAAGATGAATAACGCGTGGCGATGAACTAACGTCGGTGGTGGGTACAAAGAACAGAATGTACCTTTCGATGGCGGCTCGGAGAGGGGCTCGACTGTCAGTCAGATCGGCCCAGGGATGTTCCGCCGTCGTGTCACCGAAGTCATTTGGAGGGCACCATGGAGTTTATGATCAGCGGACGAAATCTGACGGTTTCAGACCGGTTCCGTGAATACGCCGGGGAAAAGATTTCAAAGATCGAATCGCTGGGGGATAAGGTCCAGCGGGTCGACGCGAAAGTGTCCAAGGAGACCAATGCCCGGCAGACCGGCGACCAGCTGACTGTCGAAGTGACGGTGCTGGGCAGGGGGCCCGTGATCCGCGCCGAAGCGAGCGCCGCTGACAAGTTCGCAGCATTCGACCTGGCCTATAACAAGTTGCTGGAGCGCCTTCGCCGAGCGAAGGACCGCAAGAAGGTCCACCATGGACGCCACACGCCCAAGGCCGTCCGCGAGGCAACTGCTTCCCTTGAGCCGGCCAGCACGCAGGAGCCGCTCTACCTTGAAGCGAGCCACCGCAACGACGCAGCTGCGGCTACGGCGGAGAAGTCGCCCTATGACGTGGACAACGACATCCCCGCCGGTGACTCGCCTGTCCTGATCCGGCGGAAGGTCTTTCCGGCCGCCTCACTGTCCCTGGATGACGCCGTGGACAACATGGAACTGGTCGGTCACGACTTCTACCTGTTTGTGGACAAGGCCACGAACACTCCTTCAGTGGTTTACCGCCGCCGCGGCTGGACCTACGGCGTGATCACGCTGGACCACGAATGCGAGCCGGGGGATACCGTGGTGGAGGAAAAGATCCTCGCGTACCGCTCGGACGATGCCGCCGCGAACGCCTAGGATGGCGTAACGATCTCCAGAGAGGACTGATGTGCCCGCAAAGCTGAGCCTGCACCAGGCACGGCGGATCGCGTTGGCAGCTCAGGGACTCGACAAGGTACGGCCCGCCGGCCCGGTGACAGCACGGGCGGTGGGCCGCACCTTTGCCCGGCTTCAGTTGGTCCAGATTGACTCTGTCAACGTCCTGGCGCGCAGCCACTTCCTGCCGTTTTTCTCCAGGCTGGGACCGTACGACCGGTCCATCCTGCAGCGGATGGCCAGCAGCCATCCCCGCCGGATGATGGAGTACTGGGCGCACGAAGCCAGCTTCATCCGGCCGGGACACTACCGGGATCTGCTCTTGTGGCAGAAGCGGGAGTGGGTGGGCGCCGGGCGGCTTGATCCGGACGTGCGGGATGCCGTCGCCCGCCGCGTCCTGGACATCCTGGAGCGGTCGCGGCCCCTGACGGCCTCGGAACTGACAGTCCGGATGGGGCATGTTGAGCCGGAACAGGCGGGCGGATGGGGGTGGAATTGGAATACGGTCAAAAGGGTCCTGGAGCACCTGTTCGAAGCAGGCGTGGTGGGCGCCGCATCCCGGACGGAACAGTTTGAGCGCAGATATACGCTGGCGGAACGGATCCTGCCGGTACCCGACAGCGGACCCAGTGACCCTGCCGCCCAGGATGCCCGCGCCGAGGCCCTCCATCGGCTCGTGGAGGCCGCCGCCCGGGCCCATGGCATAGGAACGGTCCGTTGCTTCGCCGACTATTTCCGCACTCCGTTGAAGGCCACCGCGGATTCCGTGGACCACTTGGTGGCCGCAGGGGTCCTGGAACCCGTGACGGTGGACGGGTGGAACCGTACCGTTTTCCGTCACGGCGAAGCACGGCTGCCCCGCCGCGCGGACGGGCGTGCGCTCCTGAGTCCGTTCGATTCCGCAGTGTTCGAACGGCGCCGGCTCGAGGAACTGTTTGGGTTCCACTACCGCATCGAGATCTACACGCCCCGGCCCAAAAGGCGCTTCGGCTACTACGTGCTGCCGTTCCTGCTGCGGGACGCCATGGTGGCCCGGGTGGACCTCAAAGCGGACCGGCAGGGCGGACGGCTGCTGGTGAGGTCAGCGTTCGCCGAGCCGGAAGCACCGGCCGACACCGCAGTCGAACTCGCTGCCGAACTGGCGCTGATGGCAGGCTGGCTGGGACTTGACGGGGTGGAGGTCTACCCGGTGGGGGACCTCGCCGGTGCCCTGTCCGGGGCTGTGGGGAAGGCCTGAGCCCGGTATTCGCTCTCAGGGAAACCGGCCCCCGACCGGTGGTATGTGCGGCGTATCTCTCCCGTAGACTAAAAACGCCAGAATTCGGCGGCATGAGACTGGGAGCATCTTCACGTGGCATCACTTATCGAAAAACTTCTCCGCACGGGTGACAAGAAAACACTCCGGCAGCTGCGGAACTATGCCGACTCCATTAATGCCCTTGAAGATTCCTTTAAGACCTTCACGGATGCCGAGCTCCGTGCCGAGACCGACCGGCTGCGCGGGCGGCACCAGGACGGTGAGAAGCTGGACGACCTGCTTCCCGAAGCTTTTGCCGCTGTCCGCGAGGCCTCGTCAAGAACACTGGGCATGCGCCACTTCGACGTCCAGCTGATGGGTGGCGCCGCCCTCCACCTCGGCAACATCGCGGAAATGAAGACCGGTGAAGGCAAGACCCTGGTGGCAACTGCCCCCGCCTACCTGAATGCACTCACCGGCAAGGGCGTGCACGTGGTCACGGTGAACGACTATCTCGCTGAATACCAGTCGGACCTTATGGGCCGGGTTTACCGCTTCCTGGGCCTCACCAGCGGTTGCATCCTTTCCAACCAGGACCCGTCCGTCCGCCGCCAGCAGTACGCCGCGGACATCACCTATGGCACCAATAACGAGTTCGGCTTTGACTACCTGCGCGACAACATGGCGTGGGACAAGAACGAACTGGTCCAGCGCGGCCACAACTTCGCAATCGTCGACGAGGTGGACTCGATCCTGATCGACGAAGCACGGACGCCGCTGATCATCTCCGGACCGGCACAGGGCGACACCAACCGCTGGTACAGCGAGTTCGCCAAGGTGGTGCTTCGCCTCCAGCCCGGAACCGACTACGAGGTGGACGAGAAGAAGCGCACCGTGGGTGTGCTGGAAAGCGGCATCGAAAAGGTCGAGGACTACCTGGGCATTCACAACCTTTACGAGTCCGCCAACACCCCGCTCATCGGGTTCCTTAACAACGCCATCAAGGCCAAGGAGCTCTTCAAGCGGGACAAGGACTACGTCATCCTGGACGGCGAGGTCCTGATCGTCGACGAGCACACCGGCCGCATCCTGGCCGGCCGTCGCTACAACGAGGGCATGCACCAGGCCATCGAGGCCAAGGAAGGTGTGGAGATCAAGGCGGAGAACCAGACGCTGGCCACCGTTACGCTCCAGAACTACTTCCGCATGTACAACAAGCTTTCAGGCATGACCGGTACGGCCGAGACCGAGGCCGCCGAGTTCATGAGCACCTACAAGCTCGGCGTGGTGGCGATCCCGACCAACCGTGACATGCAGCGGATCGACCAGCCGGACCTGGTGTTCAAGAATGAGACCGTGAAGTTCGACGCCGTCGTGCGCGACATCGCCGAACGGCATGCGAAGGGCCAGCCGGTCCTGGTGGGCACCACCAGCGTCGAAAAGAGCGAATACCTCTCCCGGCTGCTTGCCAAGGAAGGCGTCCGCCACGAGGTCCTGAACGCGAAGAACCACGCCCGGGAAGCAGCAATCGTGGCCCAGGCCGGCCGCAAGGGCGCCGTGACCGTGGCCACCAACATGGCCGGCCGCGGAACGGACATCATGCTGGGGGGCAACGCTGAATTCACCGCGGTTGCTGAGCTTGCCAAGCGCGGGCTGGACCCGGAAGAGAACTCCGAAGAATACGAGGCCGCCTGGCCGGCGGCCCTGGAGGCTGCGAAGCAGTCGGTCAAGGACGAGCATGAGGAAGTCCTGAACCTGGGTGGACTCTATGTTCTGGGCACCGAGCGCCACGAGTCCCGGCGCATCGACAATCAGCTCCGCGGCCGGTCCGGACGCCAGGGCGACCCCGGTGAGTCCCGGTTCTACCTGTCACTGACCGACGACCTGATGCGGCTCTTCAACTCCGGCGCCGCCGAACGCCTAATGAACAGCTCCGTTCCCGACGACGTGGCACTGGAATCCAAGCTGGTGTCACGCGCCATCGCTTCCGCGCAGGGCCAGGTCGAGGGACGCAATGCCGAGCAGCGCAAGAACGTCCTGAAGTACGACGACGTCCTGAACCGGCAGCGCGAGGCCATCTACAGCGACCGCCGGCGGATCCTGGAAGGCGACGACCTGCACGAGAAGGTGCAGTTCTTCGTAGAGGACACCATCACGGCGCTCATCGACTCCGCCACGGCAGAGGGCAACGGTGACGACTGGGACTTCCAGCAGCTTTGGACCAACCTCAAGACGCTCTACCCGGTCAGCATCACGCCCGAGGACCTGATCGAGGAAGCCGGCGGCAAATCCAGGCTGACGGCGGAGTTCCTCAAGGAGGAAATCCTGTCTGACGCCCGTCTGGTGTACCAGGCCCGCGAAGAGGCCCTCGGTTCGGAAAGCATGCGCGAACTGGAGCGCCGGGTTGTGCTCTCGGTCATCGGCCGAAAGTGGCAGGAACACCTTTACGAGATGGATTACCTGAAGGAAGGCATCGGGCTGCGGGCCATGGCTCAGCGCGATCCCTTGGTGGAGTACCAGCGCGAGGGCTTCGTGATGTTCCAGAGCATGATGGAGGCCATCCGCGAGGAGAGCGTCGGGTTCCTGTTCAACCTGGAGGTCGAAGTGACCCCGGCCCGCGATGTTGTGGTGCAGGACGCCGCGGGGGCACACACGGAGCATGTCGAACCGCAGGTTCGAGCGGCCGGGCTGGAAGCCCCTGAGAGACCTGCCCAGTTGCAGTACACAGCGCCCAGCGAAAGCGGTGGAGCGCAGACCAGGGTGGAGACCCGCTCCTCAGGCCCTGGCCGCTCCGGCAACCCTGCGAAGGCTGCGGCCCAGGATGCCGCAAGGCGGGCGAAGAAAAAACGGAACTGACCTGACTATCCGATGACGAGTTCGGTGACCCGCCAAACCTGCTTGCTCCGCTCCAGGCGGACAGCGACGGCGCGGGCCCGGACGTCGTCAACCACCACGGCGCTGGCTTCGTAGATTCCCTCTGACACTTCACAGACCCGGACCGACCCGACGCTTGAGTTCCGGTGAAGCCGGGCAAGGACCGGGTTGGCCGTGCGCGTTGCCTCCCGGCGGATCAGGGCCGCTCTGTGCTGCAGCGTGGCCAGGCACCTTGGATCAAGCCGCCGTGCCAGCTGGTGAACGGGGCGGATGCCGGCCAGCACTTCCATGGCGGCCTGGACGGTGCCACGCGTGATGGCGCGGATGTCCGAGGAGTCGTCCCTGGGAGTTCCCGTTTGCCGGTGCGGCCCCGCCCCTGGGTGCTGTCGGGGTTCCTTCCGCAGTTCCTGCGCGGTCTGGATCGGTGTTGCTGCGGTCATGGGGTTCCCCTTTGTCGATCGTGGTAGTTCAGGAATATCTGTCTGTGCTATTGCTGCGGCGTGTGGTTGGGTCAGCGTCCGGGCGGAGCCTGAAGGACCTGCCCCGGTAGAAGCACATCCGGACTCAGGCCGATGAGGTTCCGGTTTGCCTGGTACCAGCGTGGCCAGTGAAGGGCCACCTCCACGTCGGAAGCTCCCGGGCCCAGGTCTTTTTTCGCTATGTCCCATAAGGTGTCCCCGGCCAGCACGGTCACTTCTACGGTCCGCCCCTGCGGCGCCGTGTCCGCCTGAACGCCGGCGCGGACGCTCGGGCGCGCCAGCAGGCCGGGGCCCGTTACCGGTGCCGGTGGTCGCCACCGGGGTTCGACTCCTGAAGGGATGCCTTCCGGATGGGAAGCTGCGGGGCCGGCCGGCGCGGAGGCTTCAGTTTGTGTGGGCATCCACTCCGGTCCCGGCGCCATGACGGCATGCGCCGCCGGGCCGGAAAAAAGCTGGAGCGAAAGTACGGCAAGGATGAGCCTGCGCATGAATGCCGGTGAGAATCGGCGGGCGGTTGCCGCCGCCCGGCGGTTGCCGCGACGGTCCAGGGCGACCGCGGCTGCGGAGCATGCCAGCGACAACAACCACCAGGCCACCACGGCAGAGCCAGCGGCTGAGGCGAGGGCGCCCAGAAGGTCTGCTGCAGCGAAGCCTTGCAGCACGTCCTTCGCGTCCGCCGCTGCACCGCGCACCAACCTGTCCACGGCCGACTCGCCCGAGAGCAGCAGGGCAGCGCCAAGAAGAAGGATGCCGGAGGTCATGGCCATGTCAGTCACTACGGAGGTCCGTGGAGCGGAGTCGTCCATTACAAGCCCCTTTGATGCAATTTGATGTAGTTAGATGCTGTTAGGCTCAGTTTGAATGTGGCAAAGCAACTTTGTCTATAGATTTGCTCAAATAATTCGGTCCATTGACCTCCGGCCTGCCGGAACCTACGCTGTCCGGATGCGCTGGGATGCCCTTTTTGACGACTTGGAAAGCCAAATGACCGAACAGGACCGGCTGGTTCTGGACGCGGACATCAGCGACCGCGTACGTGCCGAACTGGTGGGGATCGGTATGGCGGATCGGCTGCGCGGCTCCATGGACTGCAGGCTCTCGGTGCACCTGCTCTGCGGAGAAACGGTGCACGGGGTACTGTGCCACGTAGGTGCGGATGCCCTGGTTCTTGACGAAGAGCAGCACCAGGCGCTCGTCCCGTATGCGTCGGTGGCGCGCTACACGGGGCTGGGCCGGCTGGCTCCTGGAGAGGTGTCCAGCGTGAAACGGCGGCTTGGCCTGGCACACGCCCTGAGGGGTCTGGCCCGGGACCGGGCCCAGCTGTCGATGACTGTGGGCGCGGGTGCGACGTCAGTCCGGCTGGCCGGTGTCATCGACAGGGTGGGCGCGGACTTCCTCGATCTGGCACTGGTGGCACCCGGCGAAGTGCGCCGGAACGCCCAGGTGCGGCAGGTCTCCACCGTTCCGTTTACGGCTATCTCCCTGGTGAGATCGAGCGGAACCGGGGCGCTCTGAGAAACGGCGTCACGGGCCGGGGCCGTCAGACTGACTTCGCCTTTGACTCCTGGATCATACGGCTGGCTTCCGCGTAACGCTCTTCGATGTACTGTTCCAACATTTTTTCCTCGACCCGCCATTGGCCCCTTCCGCCAACCTGGATAGCCTTCAGCTCGCCGCTGCGGACCAGGGCGTAAGCCGCCGGCGCGTTGATCTGGAGCTGCTCGGCTACATCCGCGAGTGTTAGGAACCTGGGCATAGACCCATTTTGCCATCAATAGACCCTGGATGCTGGTGTTATCCACAGATTGGCAATATTTTCCATCGTGACTTTTGTTCTCTCGTCCTTGCCGCAACAATAAGGGTGCCGGCGAAGGATGGCATGCCGGCGCATTGGAGGGGGAAGAACGTCATGGGTCTTGATTCGTCCGTCACTGTGTCCAGGCTGAAACGGCCGTCGTGGAAGGATCCGCGTCTGGTCGTAGGCATTCTGCTGGTTCTCGCCAGCGTGGCCGGCGTGATTTCCCTGCTAGCCGCAGCGGACCGCACCACTGAGGTGTTCGCCGCCAGGAACGGCATCGCCGTGGGGGAGCGGTTGACCCCGGAGAACGTGGTCCGCACCAAAGTGCGGCTGGGGGATGTTGAACAGCACTACATCACGGCGGCATCCGGCCTGCCGGAAGATGCCGTGGCTATCCAGCGCATAGGCAAGGAGCAGTTGGTGCCGCGGACAAGCCTTGGCACTGTCGATGCACTGGACCGGAAGCCTGTGGCGCTGACTGTTTCCGAGGCACTGCCCGCCCAGGCCGTGGCGGGAGCCCGCGTCGATGTATGGGTGGCGCAGCCCGATGCCCGGAACGGCTTCAGCGAACCTACGCTTCTGCTCCCAGGCGCCGAAATCGCAGAGGTGGCGGAGGGTGCGACGGCCCTCGGTTCATCAAAGACCACCGTGATTATGGTCCTGGTAGAGGACAGTAGGATGCCTGCGCTCCTCGGCGCGCAGGCCAACGATGCCAGGATCTCCGTTGTGTGGAATCCTGGCGGTGGTGCACGGTGAGCATTCCGGTCGTCACCGTGGGCCAGGACCGGGACCTGGTGGGCGGATTGGAACGCCTCCATGGCCCTGTGACGGTGGTCCGGCGCTGTTCAGAACTTCCCGAGCTTCTGGCCGCATGCCAGAGCGGCCTGGCCAGGGCGGCGGTGGTGGCCGAGGGGACGGAGGGGCTGACGGCGTCGCTCGTTGACCGGCTGGGAGCCGTTGGAGTCGCGGTCATCGCCCTGACGGACAGACCGGACGAAGCCGCGCGGCTCCTGGGAATCGGCGTAGCATCGGCCCTGACCGGCGTGGAACCGGCAGAACTGTCAGACCGCATCGCGGAGGCCGTGGAGCACCTGACCGGCCAGGGGCATGCTTCCCGCAGTTCGATGGCGGATACCGCGGCATTATTGACGGCAGTCCCTGCTGGTCCGGGGGAGGGGCCGGACGATCCTGGTCCGGGACGGATCATTGCCCTGTGGGGTCCCGCCGGAAGCCCGGGCCGCACCACGCTGGCGGTTAACGTTGCCGGGGAGCTGGCTGCCGATGGCAAAGACGTCATCCTGGTCGACGCCGACAGTTACGGTGCCAGCGTTGCTGCGGTGCTTGGCCTGCTGGACGAATCCGCCGGGCTGGCCCAGGCCTGCCGCCTGGCGGACCAAGGGGTTCTCGACGCGGCAGCGCTCGCCAGGGTTGCAGCATCCGTCGCCACAGCGCAGGGCACGTTCCGGGTCCTGACGGGCATCACCCGGGCAGACCGGTGGACCGAGCTGCGGGCACCTGCGCTGGCCAAGGTTCTGGAGCGCGCCCGCCAACTGGCCGACGTCGTGGTGGTGGACGCCGGGTTCTGCCTTGAAGCGGATGAGGAACTCAGTTTCGATACCATGGCTCCGCGCAGGAATGCTGCCACCCTCCGCTCGCTGGAACTCGCTGACACCGTGTTCGCTGTGGGTGCTGCCGACCCGGTGGGTGTTCCGCGTCTGGTCCGCGGACTGGCAGAGCTGGAAGCGGCCGTCCCGCAGGCCTCTCCGGTGGTGGTCTTGAACAAAGTGCGTGCGTCTGCCGTGGGCCGGGGGCCGGAACGGCAGCTGCGGGATGCCTGGCAGCGCTACGGGCCGGAATCCGCCATTCAAGCGTTCCTCCCTTTCGACGGCCAGGCGGCCGATGCCGCCCTGCTCGGGGGATCGCTTTTGCTGGAGTGCGCCCCGGAATCAGACCTGCGCCACGCCATCCGGAATTTGGTTTGTGCACCTGCCCAGCAGAACCGCAAATCCTCTGTATTTTCTTCCACAGCAGGCCGGAGGGCAAAGGACTAGGCTCGACCTATGAGCTGCGACGGTGCAGCGGGTATCTCATATGGAGGCGTTTGTCGATGTCGTCTGGATCCAGCGTGGAGGATCAGCCCTTGTCCCCGGCAGACCAGGGAGGGTTTATCGGAGACTACTACCAGCATCTCGCTGAAGAAGACGCACGAAGCTACCCGCGGGAAGTGCTGGTCAACCGGGCCGAGAATCACCGGGCCGTCGCCGCGGAGCGCATGCCCGGCCAGGAAAAAATCTCCATCGTGGACGAGGAAGACAGCAGCATCGTCTACGTCGTGACGGACGACATGCCCTTCCTGGTTGACTCCGTCAACGCCGAACTCGTCCGCCAGCATGCAGCGATCCGTCTGGTGGTCCACCCCCTCATTGTCGCCAGCCGCAACCGGGCCACAGGTGCGCTGGTCGAGGTGAGCCGTGTCCCGGCCCACCTTGGTACCTCCAGTGGCGACACTGCCGCCATGCCGAATATCTCGCACCTCATTGCCCAGGGCGAGGATGCGTCGCACATGGAGTCGTGGATCGCCGTCGAAATCAGCCGGGTGTCCGACGAAGCCAAGGAATCCCTCCGGGAAGGCCTCAAGAGCGTGCTCGAGGACGTCCGCGCCGCCGTGGAGGACTGGCCCAAGATGCGCCACAAGGCTCTCTCCATCGCCGAGAGCCTGGAGAAGGTTGCCCACCCCGCGCAGATTGCCGAACTGCGCCAGGCCCAGGACCTGCTGCGCTGGCTGGACGACGGAAACTTCACTTTCCTCGGCTACCGCGAATACGATCTGGTCAACGTGGACGGCGAAGACGTCCTGGAGTTGCGGGAGGAAAGCGGCCTGGGGCTGCTGCGGCCCTCTACCGAGTCGCCGCATATCCAGCACCTCACCGACACCGGCCGGAAGAAGGCGCGCGAAAAGCGCGCCCTGGTCATCACCAAGGCGAACTCCCGCTCCACGGTGCACCGCTCTGCCTACCTTGACTACATCGGGGTGAAAAGCTTCGACCAGGCCGGAAACGTCAACGGCGAGCGCCGCTTCATCGGCCTGTTCGCCACCAGCGCCTACACCGGGTCCGTCCGGGAAATCCCCATTGTCCGGGATAAGGTTGACGCCGTCCTCCGCAGCGCGGGCTTCCCGCCGGACTCCCACTCCGGAAAGGACCTCCTGGGCATCCTGGAGACCTACCCGCGCGATGAACTGTTCCAGATCGAGATTCCGGATCTGGCCGCCACGGCCCTGGGCATCCAGAAGCTCCAGGAACGCCGCCGCACCCGGCTGTTCCTCCGGCCGGACATCTACGGCCGCTTCATGTCCGCGCTGGTGTACCTGCCGCGCGACCGGTACACCACCAACGTCCGGCTCCGGATCGAGCAGGAACTGCGCGAGACGTTCCAGGCGGTATCCATCGACTATGAAGCACGGATGACAGAGTCGGCGCTGGCCCGCCTGTTCTTCCGCATCCGCCTGCCCAAGAACGCGGACTTCAGCCACGTTAATACGGATGAACTGGAAGCGCGGCTGGTCCTGGCGGCACGGTCGTGGAGCGAAGGCATCGCCGAAGTCCTGCGTCAGCGTACGGACATTCCCAACGCCAAGGAACTCGCCGCCATCTGGTCCGAGGCATTCCCGGCAAGCTACCGGGTGGACTACGAAGTGGAAGACGCCCTGGAGGACATCGCGCGGTTCGAAGAACACGGCGCGGCGGCCGAACGGATCGAGGGCGCACGGCAGGACCGGCCCGGCCTGCATGTTTACCTGCCCGAAGGTGCCGGCGCCACCCTGGAAGAGGATGCGCGCGTCAAGCTGTACATGCTCGAACCCAAGAGCCTGAGCCAGATCCTTCCTTTCTTCCACAACCTCGGCCTCGAGGTGCTGGATGAGCGTCCATTCGAAATTGAGACGGCGGACGGCCGGGACTTCTTCCTCTACGACCTCGGTCTGAAGTATCCGGCCGGGGTGGATCCGGTGACCACCGGGCCGCTGCTTGCCGATTCGTTCGGCGCCGCGGTCACCGGCGCTGCGGAATCGGACAGCTTCGACCGGCTGGCGCTGCGGGAAGGGCTGCAGTGGCGGCAGATCACCATGCTGCGCGCATATGCCCGGTACATGCGGCAGATGGGCAACACCAACTCGTTCGGGTTCATGGCCGACACCCTCCTGGCCAACCCCGAGGTGACCAAGGGTCTGACCGCGCTGTTCGCAGCCCGGTTCGACCCGGCTCTTGATGCCGAACAACGGGCGCACGCGCAAGATGAGGTACGCGCCGGCCTCACAGCCGCCATCGAAAAGGTTCCCACGCTCGACGCAGACCGGGTCCTCCGCACCTTCGTCAACCTCATCGAATCCACCCTGCGGACCAACTTCTACCAGGACAAGCCGCACCTGAGCTTCAAGCTCGATCCGGCCCGGATCGAGGGCCTGCCCTTCCCGCGGCCGATGTTTGAGATCTGGGTCTACTCCCCGCGCGTGGAGGGTGCGCACCTCCGCTTCGGCAAGGTGGCCCGCGGCGGCCTGCGCTGGTCCGACCGGCGTGAGGATTTCCGCACCGAGGTCCTGGGCCTGGTCAAGGCGCAGACCGTAAAGAACGCCGTAATCGTTCCCACCGGCGCCAAGGGCGGATTCTTCGCCAAGCGGCTGCCGGACCCCACCGTTGACCGTGCCGCCTGGATGGCGGAGGGCGTGGAAAGCTACAAGACGTTCATCCGCGGGCTGCTGGACATCACCGACAACCTGCTCACGGAAGGCGGCAGCGAAAGGCTCGTGCCGCCGTCGAACGTTGTGCGCCATGACGACGACGATTCCTACCTGGTGGTGGCCGCGGACAAGGGGACGGCAACCTTCTCCGACATCGCCAACGGGCTCGCCGCCGAATACGGCTTCTGGCTCGGCGACGCCTTTGCATCGGGCGGGTCGGTGGGTTACGACCACAAAGCAATGGGCATCACCGCACGCGGCGCCTGGGAATCGGTCAAGCGGCACTTCAGCGAACTGGACCTGGACACGCAGACCCAACCGTTCACGGTGGTGGGCGTGGGGGATATGTCCGGTGACGTTTTTGGCAACGGCATGCTGCTGTCCCGCCACATCCGCCTGCTCGCGGCATTCGACCACCGCCATATCTTCCTGGACCCGTCGCCGGACGAGGAAGCCTCATTCGCCGAGCGGCAACGGCTTTTCGAGCTGCCGCGCTCTTCCTGGGACGATTACAACAAGGCCCTGATCAGCGAGGGAGGGGGAGTCTTCTCCCGCCAGTCCAAATCCGTTCCGGTTTCGCCGGAGGTGTGCGCCGCGTTGGGGCTGCCCGCGGGGACAAAGGAGATGAGCCCGCCGGAACTCCTCCGTGCCATCCTGCTGGCACCGGCGGACCTGCTTTACAACGGCGGCATCGGCACCTACATCAAGGCCAGCACCGAAAGCCACGCGTCCGTAGGCGACAAGGCCAACGACGCCATTCGCGTGGACGGCAAGGACCTGCGGGTCAAAGTGGTCGGCGAAGGCGGAAACCTGGGCCTCACCCAGCGCGGGCGCATCGAGGCTGCCCTCCAGGGAGTCATCCTCAACACGGACGCCATCGATAACTCGGCCGGAGTGGACTGCTCTGACCACGAGGTCAACATCAAGATTTTCGTTGACCGGATGGTCGCCGCGGGCAGGCTTTCCGCCGAAGAGCGCCCTGGGTTCCTGGCGTCCATGACCGATGAAGTGGCCCGCCTGGTGCTCGAGGACAACATCGACCAGAACATCCTGCTGCTCAATGACCGGACCCGCGTTGCAGAGTGGAGCCCCAGCTACGAGCGGCTCATGGACTGGCTGGACAAGACGGCCGGGCTAAAGCGTGACCTGGAAGCCCTGCCGAGCACCGAAGAGCTGCGGGAAAGGCTGCATCAGGGGCAAGGGCTGACCTCGCCTGAGCTCTCGGTGCTGGCTGCCTATGCGAAGATCGAGCTCGCCACCGCACTGCGGAACAGCGACCTGGCGGATGATCCCTGGTTCCGGCAGACGCTGCGCGGCTACTTCCCGCACCAGCTGCGCGAACGGTTCGATGCCGAACTGGATACCCATCCGCTGCGCCGCGAGATCATCGCCACCGTCGTGGCCAACGACATGATCAACCTCGGCGGCATCACCTTTGCCTTCCGGGTCATGGAGGAAACGTCCGCCAGCGAGGTGGCTGTGGCCAAGGCGTTCGTGGCACTCCGCGAGGTCTACGAGCTGGACATCATGGTGGCGGAGCTCAACGGCCTTCCGGCGTCCTTCCCCACGGAACACTGGAGTGCCGTCCACCTTGACATCAGGCGGCTCCTGGACCGCGCAGTCCGCTGGCTCCTGGGCCAGGGGGGCGCCTCACGTCCCATCGCCGAGGTGGTGGACGAGTTCAAGCCGCTCATGGATCCGATGCGCGCCCGGCTGCTGGACTACCTCAAGGGCGATGACCGTGAGCGTGTTGCCGGCTGGCTGGAGAAAGCACGCGAGTGGGAGCTTCCCGAAGACCTCGCTTACCGCTGGGCGGAATTGTTTGAAAGCTACGTGCTTCTGGACATCGCCAAGATCGCCCGTGCCCGTAAGGAGCCGGTGGAGGAAATCGCCGCCGTCTACTACACCGTCTTCAACCGGTTCCACGTTGATTCGCTGCTGGAGCGGATCAGCAGCCTGCCGCGGCAGGACCGTTGGCAGGCGCTTGCCCGGGCCGCGCTGCGTGATGACCTGTACTCCACCATCTCGGACATGACGACGGCGGTGCTGGACGCCACCGGGCCGGCCGACCCGCCGGACGTGCGGCTCCAGGACTGGGAAGCCCAAAATGCAGAGCAGCTGGGCCGTGCCAAGACGATGTTTGACGAGGTCAACTCGCTCGAAGCGGACGATATGGCGTCGCTGTCGGTAGCATTGAGGCTCTTGAGGTCAATCGTCCGACGCTAGCCAGTCCGGCGTCGCAACTGGAGGTGCAGTGGCAATCTTTACGGACCCCATCAGGGAACACGCTGATTTCGGGCCCGGCGATGCCGAGTGGCTGCACCTGCTGGTGGGGGACTGGCAGATGGTTGCGGACCTGGCGTTTGCCGACCTCGCGCTGTGGTTTCCGCATCCGGACTTCGGCTACGTGGCCCTGGCACACGTCCGGCCCTCGACCACGCATACCGTGTTCCACGGGGACTTCGTTGGTGAAGGGATCAGGTCGGACCTGAAGCCGCTCGTGGACAAGGCGTGGGAGAGCAAGGTCATTGAGCGCTCCAGCGAAACCAACTGGAGCAGCGACATGGCGCTCCGCGTTGAAGCCGTGCCGATGGTCCGGAACGGGCGGACCCTGGCGGTGGTGACCACCCACATGGATCTCTCCAGTTCGCGCATGCCCTCGCGGCTGGAGCTGACCTACCGGCAGTGTGCCTATGACCTGCTTCGCATGGGCACGCTGGGGCTTTGGCCGGACTTTGCCTCTCCCACCGGTTCACGCCGTGGTGCTCCCCGGGTGGGTGATGGGCTGATCCGGCTGGATGCCGAAGGCATCGTCCAGTACGCAAGCCCGAACGGCGTCTCCGCGTTCCGTCGGTTGGGCGACGGAGAGTCGCTCGAGGGCCGCTCCCTGGCGGAGGTCACCGCAGGTCTTTTGAAGGACCGGCGCATGGTGGATGAAACGCTTCCCCTCGTGGTGACGGGCCGGATGCCGTGGCGCAGCGAAATCGAGTCACGGGGGGTCAGCCTTTCACTGCGTGCCATTCCGTTGCGGGATGAGCAGCAGCGCTTCGGCGCCCTGGTGCTGTGCCGCGACGTGTCCGAGCTGCGGCGCCGCGAGATGGAGCTGGTCACCAAGGACGCAACGATCCGGGAGATCCACCACCGGGTCAAGAACAACCTCCAGACGGTCGCGGCGTTGCTGCGCATGCAGTCCCGCCGCATGGTCAGCGAAGAAGCCAAGCAAGGCCTGGAGCAGGCCATGCGCCGCGTGGCCACTATCGCCCTGGTCCACGAAACCCTGTCGCAAGGGCTGGCCCAAAGTGTTGACTTCGATGAGCTGATCGGCCGGCAGTTCCGGCTGTCTGCCGAGGTGGCGTCACCGTCACAGCAAGTACGGACCGAACGTTCAGGCAAGTTCGGCGAGCTGCCCAGCGACTTCGCCACCCCGCTGGCATTGGTCATCAACGAGCTGGTCACCAATGCAGTGGAGCATGGACTGGAGGGCCGGGCTGGAACCGTATGGCTGCTTGCGGACCGCTCCGAGGGCGAGGAAGGCGAGGAATTGACCGTGACTATCGCCGACGACGGCGTCGGACTCCCTGACACCCCGCACGTTGAGGGACTGGGCCTGCAGATTGTGCGCACTCTGGTGACCAGTGAGCTGGGCGGCACGATTCAGTGGCGGCCCCGCGAGGGTGGCGGAACGGCCGTGCAGATCAGGCTGAGCCTGGCCGGCAAGTAACGCTGCGGACTCCACGCGACGCACGGATACGGGAAAGCCCCGCATTCCCTTTGGGGGAGTGCGGGGCTTCGTTATATGGATCGTGTTGGCCCGGGTAGTGGCGCCTCAAGCGCTGCCGGGACTTTAGGGTTTAGGAGGCGCGGCGGGCGCGGGCTGCGCGGCGCTTTAGGGCGCGGCGCTCGTCTTCGCTCATCCCGCCCCAGACACCGGCATCCTGGCCGGACTCAAGGGCCCACTGGAGGCAGGTGTCCACCACGGGGCAGCGCCGGCATACGCTCTTGGCCTCTTCGATTTGCAGGAGTGCTGGCCCCGTATTTCCCACAGGGAAAAACAGTTCCGGGTCCTTATCGAGGCACGCTGCGCGGTTACGCCAATCCATGCTGATCAGTTGCTCCATTTCTGGGAAGTGCTCTTTGTGAAATTATTCACTAGTGGCTACAAAGGAAAAGGGCCCTGCGGGGCCCCCTTGGTCATCTGAATCAAGCCTGTCATGTTAACGCTGTGTAAACAAGGGGTAATAACCCTCGAAATCCCCGTAATTCTGAGCGATACATCACACCGCCGACGCCGGCCCTCACCAGTACCCGACTATGTCCGGTAGGGTGCCAGTGTGTCAAGACCCCCTGCAGACCCTGCTGATTCGTCCCCTAACCAAGACCCCGGCCGCCGTCCGAATGCCGGGCTTCCGGGTCAGGGCCGTCCGGACAACGACGGCCCGGCGGCGGCGCGTGACCGACCCGGGGCCGTCACCACCATCGCCGCCATAGTGGCAGCCGAAGCCACCGCACTCCTTGGCGTGGCTGTCTGGTATGGATACAACCTGCTTACCGGTAGCCCGGTGTTGTCCTTCTGGGGTGCGGTGTTCACGCTGGCACTCCTCCTGGCATTTTCTGCCTGGCTGTTTGCGGTGGCTACCTTCCATTTTCGGGGCTACCGATGGACCCGCGCCGCAGCCCTCGTAGCGCAGTTGTTTGTGCTGACCATAGGCTTTCCTACCCTCAGCGGCGGACTTATCGCGGCCGGCGCGGCTATGGTGGTCCCTGCAGTCCTGGCCTTGGTGCTCCTGTTCCACTCCCGGGTGATCAGCTATGCGTCCAGGACCGGCGGCGGGACTCCGGCGTTGTAGGACGCCAGTGCCACCTGCAGGGCGCGGCTGCCGCCGGATTCGATAAGGACGGCCCGCCCCGGGGGTGGATGGGGCTCGACGTCGAAGCGAACGCCGTAAATTTCACCGTCGGACGTTGACCGCGGGCATAACAGAAGTCCCGCACCTGAGGACCGCGCCTCCATGGCCCATGCCACCCGCTGGCCGAGCAGCGGGCCCGGCGCGGCAGTAAAGACAACCCCATGGCCCAGCCCATGAAGGTCTGCGACGTCCCGCATCGTTGAGGGGGCCAACCGATCGGCGTCGTCTATCAGGAGAATCGAATGCCTGTCCAGCGCTCCGGCCCGGGCTGATTCGAGGCACTGCTTCCAGTATCCGGTGGAGTCATCTACCGCGCCCGGCTCCGTGCCCGGGCGCAGCCACCTTCCTTGGCCAGGGTTGAGTTCCTCGATGACGCGGAGCACATTACTCTTTCCGGTTGCCGGCCCGCCGAGGATGGCGAACACTCCGCCCGCTGTCAGCCGGATCGATGCCGGCGACACCTCGTCTCCGGTGACCCCGAGAAGTATCACCGGCGCTCTGAGCGGGGTGCCACTCCTGGTGGTTTCGCTGGTCCTGAGGCGCTCCGCCGGAACGACGTCAGGCAGTGGCTCCACCCTGAAGGGGGCAGAGGCCGGTGCGGGCACGCCGGCCAGCTCCGCTAACTGAGGCTTACTCCCCCCGGTAGGGGACCCAGCGGGGTCTCCAGCGTAGAGTTGGCAGGCCGATGGAACCGGCCCGGCCACCGGCCCCACCGCCACGGCACGTCCCTTAATCACGTCAACGGCAGGCAATCGTGGCCAGGCGAGCCGGCTCTCCTCTGTTGAATCGGCAGGGAAATACAGCCTGTTCGGTATAGCGGCCGTGAACCGGGCTGCCACCAGTTCACGGTCGCCCGAGAGGAGGAGGCTGATTCCGGCGGCGTGCCCGTCCCGGATCAGGTCGTGTACCAGGTCCTCAGCCCAGGAATACGGTCCGGCGCGGAAAGCGGAGACCCACGACCCCCACCCTGCAATTACTACGAGGACTGGCGGACGGACTGTGTCCCTCCTGCTGAGCCTCAGCGTGAGTTCCTCGGCCAGCCGTTCAAGGACACGGACCGCCCGCCTCAGCTCATGCAGCCCCACATAGGCGCCGGTCCTCGGGCACCCGGCGAGAGGTTGCAAGCCCGAACCGGCATCCAGGACGTAGGCGTGCGATTCGGCCGGGTGGCACAGGAGCCTCCGCGAGATAGACTCCGCCACCTCGACTGTCCCCGACGACGGGGTACCGATCAGGGCCAGATGTCCGTCCCGCCCTGGATCCCACCGGAGGAGCTTAACGCATTGCAGTTCGGGAAGATCGATCAGTCCCAGTGCAACGCCCCATCCGGAAGCTTCGGATTTAGCGTCTGTCCCGAATCCAGGCAGGTGGTGCGGCAGGGGAGCGGCCACCGGCTGCCTGGGGGCCGGGCCGCCCGCTGCGGTCCACAGGTCGCGGACCGTGGCGAGCAGCGGTTCGGCAGCCTGGGCGCGGGTTTGTGCGGGGGAGCCGAAGGCTTCTGTGTCGACGGGCTGGCCCGAGCAATATTCCCCCGAGAAATATTCCGCGGCGAGATGGGCGCGGACGGCCCGCCCCGCCGTCGTACGCCCGGATTGAACCGACGCTGCCTGAAATTCGCGTGGCGGCTCGGTGCCACGTACCAGGAAGGCGCGGCCGGGCCGCTCAATGCTAATATCCGCCGCTGCGCGGTGGTTGATGACATCCACCGACTCCATCTCAGACTGGACGCGCAGGGCGATGCTGGAGGTGACATTGGCGCGGATATCGGCGGTCAGCGCGCCTTGGGGCCGCTGCGTGGCCATTACCAGGTGGATCCCCAGTGACCGGCCGATCGAGGCAATCCGCATCAGCTCGCGCAACGCTTCGGGATGATCGTCAACCAGCATGCGGAATTCGTCGATGACTATAACCAGGTGGGGGAGCGAGGCCACGCTTGGCGGCGGTGCCGCCCTGAGTGCCGCCAGATCGGGAACCCCCGCTGCGGACAGCGTCTGTTCGCGGAACCGGACTTCGGCGCGGAGGGAAACGAGAGCCCGTTCGAAGCCGTTGCCGGACAGATCTGTCAGCAGTCCGGTGCAGTGGACCAGCCCGGCCAGCGGGCCGAGTCCCGATCCGCCTTTGAAGTCAATGAAGAGGAAATTGACCCGGTCCGGCGGATAGCAGAGGGCAAGGGAGACGACGAGGCTGCGGAGGAGCTCGGACTTGCCGGAGCCGGTGGTGCCGGCTACGAGGAGGTGGGGGCCGTCGGATTGGAGGTCCAGGATCAGAGGCCCTGACGTGCCCATACCCACTGGAACCGGAAGCCCGGTTGCTGTGGGGGCAGCCTTCCAGCGGGCGGCAGTCCGGGCCGGGTCCGACGGAAGGATTTCGTCGAGCAGGCAGGAGGCGGGGATGCCCGGAGCGCTGCCGGCGGGCGCCGTCCCGCGGGCTGCGAGGCGGCGGCAGAACGTGTCGAAGACTGCCTCAGGTGCGAGGTCCGGGACGAAGAGCACGGTGCCGTGCGGCCCCCGCAGCGCCGATTCCCGCTCGGCCAGCTCCACGTTGCTTTCGGTGGCCGCAGACACGCCGGCTGGCGCGAATTGCAGCACCCGCCAGCCGCGGTCCAAGGCCGCTTCGGCGAGTACGTGCTCGATGTCCGGATCCGGCGAAGCGCCCGTCAGGACCAGAATCCCGGGAGTCTTTGGTGCATACCCTGATGCCGCTGCCAGTGCCGTCCTGCAGGCCGATGCCGTGGTGGTGAGGATGGTCTGGGGCAGGTATCTGGCGGGTAGCGGAAGCCGGGCTGCTGCACCATGGATGACGACAGGCGTTCCGCGGCCCAGCGGGTAACCGGCAACCTGCATGAGCAGCGCCCGGATCATTCCGGCAGAGACTGCACGCGTTCCGTGGAACACCGTGTGCCGCCAGCCGGGATCCAGGAGGACGGGAACTGTCCCGGCGGACGGCAGGGCCGCGCCCGGGGGATCCAGTTGCACGTTGGCGGACTGGACCGCCTCTCCAAGCCGAAACCACAGGCCTTCGCCGCCCTGCGGCTCCGGTACTTTCGGCGCTTCGGATGTTTCTGGAGTGTCGGTAGTCGATAGGACGTGCTCCGCCGAGAGCATCAGGACGGCGAGGGAGGGCCCCGCATTGTTCCTGCGTTCGCGGTCCTGCGCTGCCGCGGACCTGATTGCGCCGTCCGCCCTGCGGCGCTGCTTCCGGCCGGTGAGCAGGGGGACAAGAAGTGACCCGGCGGAGGCCGCGGCGAAGGCAAGGAACAACCACATGCCCGTGGCCAGCGCGAGGGCGACGCCAAGGACCAACGGGAGCGTGGCCGTGAGGAGGAGGAGCAGACGGTTGGCGGGTTCCGGCTGGCCTCGAACGATGATGGGCTGCCGCACGGATGAACCCGCCAGCTCCAGCGCACTCCAGGGGACGTCGTCAAAGGCCAGAGCGAGACGGGTGTTGCCGCATCGGATGGTCGAAGCCGTGGAGACGACCGCGCTTCGTACTCTTTGCCCGTCGACATATGTGCCGTTGGCGCTGTCCAGGTCTGTGATGGATATGTGCGAATCGGTGACCTCCAGTCGGGCGTGGAGCCTGGAGAGCTCCGGATCCTGGATGAGGATTCGCGCTCCGCTTCGTCCGAGCGTGTAGATGCCGCGCTCCAAAGGCACGATGGTGCCGGCTCCGGGGCCGCTGTGCACCGCCAGCGACAGCCCGGCAGGGATGTTCCGCACGGCGATGCGGGGCGGGGTCTGCTTCCCGGGGCGCTCGCCGCCGTCGACCATTACCGCGCCGTTTACCAGGGGAGGTTCCCCGAGGATCAGGCCGTCCAGCTCACAGCCTTCCACCGTGACGGCACCGGTTCCGAAGCTGGCTGCCAATTCTGCCTGAAGCGCCCGGCCCGGGGTGCCGTCCGGTGCCTCCAGCACGATCTCAACAGGCGGCCCGGCGAAGCTGGACGACGGTCCGCCTGCCAGGGTGCAGTGCAACGTCACGGACAGGCCTCCTTTTAGTTGTGGGCCCACGCTATCTACGGCCGTCAGGCGCGGGCCACAACGAGGCGGGGCTATGTGGAAAAGCTGCCGGATGCTCGCTGCTCTAGAGGGAGCTGCGCGTCCGTGGTGCGAGGCTTCCGGATTGGACGCCCTCTGCTGTCCCTCGGGTAGGCTAGAGCAGCAGACAACGCGCAACATTGCGCTGCCCGCATTCAAACCAGGAGATTTTGTGACCGCTGACCTCGTCATCGTAGGGTCTGGCTTTTTTGGCCTGACAATCGCAGAACAGGCCGCCTCTGAGCTGGGCCTGAAGGTGGTTGTCATTGACCGCCGTCACCACATCGGCGGTAATGCCTACAGCGAAAAGGAAGAGCAGACCGGTATTGAGGTGCACCGTTACGGGGCACACCTGTTCCATACCTCCAACGAGCGCGTGTGGGAGTACGTCAACAGGTTCACGACCTTCACCAATTACGTCCACAAGGTTTATGGTGTGCACAAAGGTGAGGTGTATTCCTTGCCGATCAACCTGGCCACGATCAACCAGTTCTTCCGGGCAAATCTCACGCCCGGCCAGGCTCGCGAACTCATCCAGGAACAGGCTGGGGAACTAGCAGGCACGGACCCGCAGAACCTCAACGACAAGGGGATCCAGCTGATTGGGCGCCCGTTGTACGAAGCCTTCATTAAGCACTACACCGGTAAGCAGTGGCAGACGGACCCCAAGGATCTGCCAGCCGGTATTATCTCGAGGCTTCCGGTCCGTTATAACTACGACAACCGGTACTTCAACGACAAGTACGAGGGCCTGCCCACCGACGGATACACTGCCTGGATCGAAAAGATGGCGGACCACCCCAACATTGAGGTGCGCTTAAATACCGACTTCTTCGACGACTCGCACGAGTACAGCAAGAACAAAGTTGTCGGGAAAATCCCCGTTATATACACCGGTCCGGTGGACCGCTATTTCGATTACGCCGAAGGGGATCTCTCCTGGCGCACGATCGACTTTGAGGAGGAAGTACTCGACATGGAGGACTTCCAAGGCACCTCCGTAGTGAACTATAACGATGCTGACGTCCCCTACACCCGTGTCATTGAGCCACGTCACTTCCACCCGGAGCGCGACTACCAGACCGAAAAAACGGTCATCATGCGTGAATTCTCCAGGTTTGCAGAGAAGGGCGATGAGCCGTACTACCCGGTCAACACCTCCGCCGACAGGGAGCGCCTGCTGAAGTACCGCGACCTTGCCGCGGGTGAAAAGGACGTGCTGTTTGGCGGGCGGCTGGGAACATACAAGTACCTCGACATGCACATGGCGATTGGATCTGCCCTGAGCATGTTCGACAACAAGATCAAGCCGCATTTCGAAAGCGGTGCAACGCTTGAAAGCGGCGGGGTAGACGCATGAGTCAAGGGTCCAGTCCCCGGCACCATCCGAATGACGGATCTGGATGGGTTACGTTGCAAAGGGTTGTCTTTCCGGAGCATTCAGAGCTGGATACTGCTCCGCTATACGTCGATATGGGAACTGCGGCAGGCATGCCCGCACCCACAGAGCGGGAAGCGCGGAAACAGGGCAGGCGGCCGGTTCGTCTAAGCTCCAACACCCGGGAAGCCCACGCGGAAGACTTCATCGGGCGCTGCTCCACCCGCGTCCGGCCGGGTGAACGTATTTCCTTCGGGAGCTATTTCAACGCCTTCGCCGCGGGGTACTGGCGGAAGTGGACCAAGCTCAGCAACCTGCGTCTGAGTGTCAGCACACGGGGGGAGGGCACCATAATCGTCTTCCGATCCAACGCCAAGGGCGCACTCCTGCAGCAAAAGAGCATTCCCGTGGCGGGAGAACAGACGTCGGTCGTGGATTTGGACCTGCTGCCGTTCGGCGACGGTGGCTGGTACTGGTTTGACCTCGTGGCCGGACGCGGCGAACTCGTCATGGACAAGGCCGAGTGGCAGGCGCCCGGCCCGGCTCCTGCCCCTGCGTCAGTCACGTTGGAGATCACTACCCTCAACAAGACCTCTTTCTGCCTCAACAACCTTCGGCTGCTGGCCACAAACCCCGGGTGCCTGGACCAGGTTGACGAGATCATCATCGTGGACCAAGGTACCGACAAGGTATCGGCCGCAGAGGGTTTCGGCTCCGTGGCCGACAGCCTAGGCGGGAAGCTCCGAATCATCGAGCAGTCCAATCTCGGAGGCTCCGGCGGCTTCTCCAGGGGCATGTTTGAAGCGTGCGGAAACGGCAGCGACTATGTCCTGCTGATGGACGACGACGTCGTCATCGAACCGGAGAGTATCACCCGCCTAATAACGTTCGCCGGATACTGCAGGAAGCCCACCATCGTGGGCGGCCACATGTTTGACCTCCACCACCGGACGGCCTTGCATACATTTGGCGAAATAGTTAACCCGCAGCGTATTCAGCCGGATCAGCCATACACCGAAATGGAACCCGGTCATGATTTTCTAACGTCCAACCTGCGGCACACCCCATGGATGCACCGTCGCGTTGATGTGGACTATAACGGGTGGTGGATGTGCCTGATCCCTACGTCTGTGATCCGCGAGATTGGCCTCTCCATGCCGGTATTCATCAAATGGGATGACGTGGAGTTCGGACTCCGTGCGAAAGCGCACGGCTATCAGACTGTGAGCCTGCCGGGTGCGGCCGTATGGCACATTTCATGGGGCGACAAAGACGACCTGGTCGGCTGGCAGGCCTACTTCCACAATCGGAACCGACTCATCGTGGCCTTGATGTACAGTCCATTCGCCAAGGGAGGAAAGGCGCTGGCGGCCGCATTGTTCGCCGACATCAAACACACTCTCTCGATGCAGTACGCAACTGCGCAGGGCCGGGTGTGGGCAGTGGAAGACCTCCTGAAGGGCCCGGATGGGCTGCACTCTATGTTGGACACAACTTTGCCCCGTATTCGAGGCATGCTTGCCAGCCACAGCGACACTGTCTATTTGAGCGACCCGGATGCCTTCCCAGCGGCCCGCACGGAGGAAAGTCTGGGCGGCAGCGCCGCGGTGTCTGTCCGTCCCTCATTGAAGACCCTCCTTCCATGGGGAGCCAGGACTCTCCGGAAGCAACTCTTCACAGATGTTTCCACTGAGGACCGTGCCCGGCCCCAGGCCCGCATTTCCCATCAGGATAATAAATGGTGGACCGTGTCCCAGTTCGATTCCGCCATAGTCACCAACGCTGAAGGCACGGGCGCTTCCTGGTACGTGCGCAACCCCCGGCTGGCGAAGTCGCTCCTTGGGGAAGCCTTGGGCGGAGCAGCGCAGGTAGTGCGCCGGTGGGATGAGCTCTCGCAGGAGTACAAGTCGAAGATGCCCGCGCAGTGCTCCATGGAAAGTTGGGCGGCGACGTTCGCCGAGCACACTATCTCGGACACCCGCGCCAGGAAGCCCGAGTCAGTGGGAAACAGCGGATGACATCCCTTCAAGACTCGGGCTTGGTCCGGCCGGGGACCGGGCATGGCCTGAAATATGTCTTTCGGCACAGGTATCTGCTGCGGCTGCTGGTCCGGAAAGAAATCAAACTCAGATACCGTGGCTCGGTCCTGGGCATTATTTGGTCCTATGTGAAGCCGGCCATCCAGTTCGTGGTTTTTTACGTGGCGCTGGGCATTTTCCTTGGCCTTAACCGGGACGTTGGCAACTACGCGGTTTATCTGTTCTCCGGCATCGTGCTGATCAACTTCTTCACCGAGGCCCTTAACAACGCCGCGAAGTCAATTGTCTATAACAGTGGTTTGATCAAGAAGATATTTCTTCCCCGGGAACTCTTCCCGGTGGCCTCGGTGTTCGTCTCGGCCGCGCACTTCTTTCCCCAGCTCGTAGTTCTTGTCATGGGGTGTGTGATTACGGGTTGGCGTCCCACTGTCTTAGGTCTCGCAGCAGGTATCGCAGGTTTTTTGGTGCTGGCAATGCTCTCCGTGGGGCTTGGACTCTTCTTCAGCTCCGTAAATGTCTACTTCCGCGATTCCGAAAATTTCGTCGAAATGATGCTAATGGTTGCCACCTGGGCTTCTCCGGTGATGTACCAGTGGCGCATGGTGCACGAACGCCTGGGTGACTTCTGGTTCGCTGTGTACCAGTGCAACCCTGTCACTGTCGGTGTTGAACTTTTCCACTATGCCTTTTGGTCGACGACAGCGGAGGGCGACGTCAGTTTGGCGGCTCCGCCACAGCTCTTTGAGCTGTGGCTGCCCGTGGCCATGGTCATTTCAGCTGCGGTACTGGTTCTGGGGCAGTTCACCTTCGGCAAATTAGAAGTCAAGTTCGCGCAGGAGCTGTAGTGTCTGAGCAACCAACAATTGCCGTTGAGATCAAGGGCATCAGCAAACAGTTCGTCCTTCGCCATACGCGATCGATCAAAGAAGCCCTCATATGGTTTGTGAAAGGACGTAAAGGTGACCTTTCGGCAAAGTTCCATGCCCTTCGTGATGTAAGCCTGGAAATCCGGCAAGGTGAAACGGTCGCCCTGCTAGGCCTTAACGGTTCCGGAAAGTCCACCCTGCTTAAGCATATTTCCGGCGTCATGACCCCCGACGAGGGTACTGTACGGACCCGCGGCCGGGTGGCGGGACTGATTGAGGTGGGAGCCGGTTTCCATCCGGATCTTTCTGGCCGTGACAATGTTTACCTTAACGCGGCCATCCTGGGGGTATCAGAGGCGGAGATCAAAGAACGCTTCGACTCGATCGTTGATTTCGCTGAGATCGGAGAGTTCATCGATACCGAGGTGCGCTTCTACTCGTCTGGCATGTACCTGCGCCTGGCGTTTTCCGTCGCGGTCCACTCAGACCCGGAGGTGTTTCTAGTGGACGAAATTCTCGCCGTCGGCGACGAACCATTCCAGCGAAAGTGTTTAGCGAAGATCCAGGAACTCTCCGATGCCGGTCAGACTCTCGTGGTCGTCAGCCACGACTTGGACCTCGTGCAACGGGTCTGCTCCCGGGGCGTTCTACTCGAACACGGGCGAGTGATCAAGGACGGGCCGAGTTATGACGTGGTCGAGTACCTGCGGGCCCGCAGCAGTGGTTGAGCGTCTTATACCCGCAGCCCCCATCTTTTTTAGCAGAACCCGGGAAGCATATCTTTGAGCCAGCAGACTGCCACCTACACACCCGCCGCCCAAGCGCCTCGGAAGCCGAAGCAAAAATTCCGGACGGATATCCAGGCCCTTCGGGCGCTGGCGGTCGGAGCTGTCGTCGTCAATCACCTCTGGCCAACGTACTTGCCCGGGGGATATATCGGTGTCGATATCTTTTTCGTTATTTCCGGTTTCCTGATCACGCGGCACCTCGTGGAGGAACTACAGGGAAACGGAAGGGTGCGTTTTGCAACCTTCTATGCCCGACGCATACGAAGGCTGCTTCCAGCGGCACTGCTCGTCGCCTTCGTCAGCATCATCGGCTCGTGGCTCGTGCAGCCCTACTCCCGCTGGACGGATGTTGCATGGGAAACTCTCGCTTCGGTTTTCTATGCAGAGAACTGGCTACTCGCCGCAAAATCCGTAGACTATTCCGCTGACCATGAGATGGCCACCCCCGTGCAGCATTATTGGTCGCTGTCAGTTGAAGAGCAGTTCTACCTTATCTGGCCGCTTCTTCTGGCTGCTTCATTTTTTCTTGCACTGCGTCTGCGCAGATCGCCGCTGACGCTGCTCTCGTACGCGATGGGAACAGTCTTCGCAGCGTCCCTTGCATACAGCGTGTATTTCACCACGGCCAGCAAGAGTGAGGCCTACTTCGTCACCAGCACAAGGGCCTGGGAGTTCGCCACCGGTGGACTGATCGCGATGGCAACCTTTGCGCTTGCCGGACGTGGCACACGTGCACGGGAGGTAAATCACCCCGCAGCAGTGCATCTGCTGATGAGACTGCTCGCCTTCGCCGGATTGGCAGCGCTTATCTTCGCGCTTGTCCTTTTTGACGAGCAGACCTTGTTCCCGGGGGCCATGGCATTGATTCCCGTCCTAGGCACGGGTGCGATTGTCCTTTCAGGATCCGTGCTGGGGAGAAGTGCCCTGCCCGGATCAGGGTTCCGGCCCCTGCAGTTTGTGGGAGACATTTCCTACTCGCTGTACCTGTGGCACTGGCCGTTGATTATTCTGTCCGTCCCGGTCTTGGGGCACGAGCTCCGCGCGACCGAAAAGCTCGGCATAGGCGCAGCGTCCGTCGTGTTGGCGGTGCTGACCAAGCGATTCGTGGAGGATCCCGGCAGGAACGCCCTGTTCAGGGGCCGCTCTCCGCGCGTGAGCATCTTGGCCGGCATCGGCACGATGGCGGTGGCAGGGGCGCTGTCGGGGGCCATGGTACTTTCGGCGGCCCAGTCCGAGCAAGCGCAGCAGCAGCAGTTGGCGATGCTCGCAAAGTCACCTTGTTACGGCGCCGCCAGTCTCCTCCCGGGGGCATCCTGCCCGGACAGATACGGTGCTCCCGATGCGCAGAACATCGGAAAGACTGAGTCACCCTACTTTGCCGTCTCAGGCTGCCGTTCGGCCCCGGATCAGATCATGGTCCAGGGAACGCCATACCTTCAGGACTGTGACTACTCGGGGGGGAAGACGGACGCGAAGACAGTATGGTTCGTTGGGGACTCGCATGCGGAGCACTGGAAAGTTGCTTTCTTTGATCTTGCGCGCAAACAGCAGTGGAAAGTCCGTTTGAGCCTGGCGGGGGGCTGCTCGCTTGCAGACGTCCGAAGGGTCGCATTCATGGACGCACCACGGCTGGACGCCAAGAGTCAGCAGCGCTGCCTGGACTGGAGCGAGCAGGTGTCAAAGAAAATTCTGCAGCAGCAGCCGGACCTTGTGGTGTCCTCTACCTTTTCAATCAAAGAAACGATCGACGACGGCACCGGCCGGGATCAGTTAGCACAGTACCGCTCCTCCGTGGAACGGCGAATAGCCAAATGGGCCGAGAACGGTACGCGTGTGGTCGTCATTCGTGATTCGCCGCTAACCTTGGGCAAGAGTACGCCTACCTGCGTCATCAACAACAAGGGCAATGCCATTGCCTGTGCCACCGAGCGCTCGAAAGCCCTCCTCCCCGATCCTACGGCGCAGGCCGTCGCCGAACTCAGGCATAGAAATCTGAAGGTACTGGACATGTCCGACCAGTTCTGTGATGAGGCCCGTTGCTATGCGGTAATCGGCGGACTCTTCGTGTTTTATGACGACAACCACCTTACAAAAAGTTATGTCGAGAGCCTTGCCCCGCTTTTCGCCCACAGACTGCTCCGCCTGGCGCCGGGAGAGTAGGCGGCCTGGCCATGACGAAAAGCCAATTGACACGATGGGAAAACGAGAAATGACGTCCGGACCTGAACAAATGAGTACCAGCCGTCGAGCCTTTTTGGCTCTGGCGGGGCTGGCACCCTTGGCACTGGTGTCGTGCTCAACCGGGGACAAGGGTCCAGTGGAGGTTCGCGCCTCGTCACAGGGATTTCCTAAGTCTGTGGATCATCGCTTCGGGGTAACTGATCTGAAGGCTCCACCGGCCAGGATCGTTGCACTGGGTACAGTGGAGGCAGAGACACTTGTGGCGTTGGGACTTGCTCCTTTGTCACGCCCGGGTGTGGACTTTACACCCTGGTACCGCGCAGGCGTGCGGGCCTTGAACCCGGCAGAGGTGCCGCATACCTATGACGACGGACGCCAGCTGAGTTCTTCAGTGTTCGAAGAACTGAGGCCGGACGCTTTTCTTTCGGTCGGCGGCCGGTTGAGCCAGGAGGAGTACCAGGCGTTGTCCGAGCTTGCGCCGGTGATCATTGCCCCGAGCGACCTTCCGGCAGAATCATGGGAGGCCGTGACCCGGTTTATTGCCGAAGTCGTCGGACTGGGCGGCCCAGCCCAGGCCCTTATTGCCGAGGCCAAGCAGGAGATCGTTGATGTCGCTGCTAACTATCCGGTGCTTAGAGGTGCGACTGCCCTTTTTGTTTCTGCTTCCTCAGCTTCCGGATCTGACCTGGTCCTTTCCGTGCCGGGTTCGGCGCCCGTGGCATTTTTCGCGTCAGCAGGATTGGCAGTGCCCGCCGCACTGAGCGACCTCGCGAAAAGCCTGGAACGGACCCCTCATCGCTTCCCCAAAGGTACGGTTTACTTACCGCGTGAACGAGCAGGAGAACTCAGTGCTGACGCGCTGGTGGTTTCGGTGCCGATGACTGATTTTACTGTTTACAAGGCCAACAAGAAGCTCAGCCGTGATTTTCCCGAGTTTGGGCAGGGAACCATTTACGTCGTCTCGGGCGATGAGAGAGTGGCACTGCAGCACCAATCGGTTATTGGAGCACAGTGGGCTGCCCGGAATGTCTTACCCGAGTTGGCCAAATCGGCATACAAGACTAAATTTCCCTAAAGAGCGGCGAGAGTGAAGGAGCGGGGCCGGCCATCGATATGGTGGCGAGCCCCGCTCCTTCCCGCTGTCAGTGGCAGGCGGTCATCTTGAACAGCCGGGCTTTCCCCACTTCTTTGACGAGCTGAACACCTGGTGCGGAGTCATCCGCGAGGTCCCTGGTACCCTCCAGCGGCTCACCGCGGGGTGTCATCTCCTGGTCCGCGAAGTCAAGGGCCCAGTAGGCCCGTTTTTCTTCGATCACGGGGCATACGCTGGGGTTGTATGCAGCTTCGCCCCAGTGGTTCATCAAGAGACGTTCACTCTCGCTGCGCGCCCCGAGGATGTGTGGGGCGATGACATGCCGGCCGGAAAAGGCATATGCCATGGACGCGCCGGTGCGGGGATTGCCCACTATGACGTCTGACTCCGGGACTATGTCTTCCAGCTGTTTCATGAGCGTCAGCTCATCAATTGTTACGAGGCTTGAATCGTTGCGTGTCTCGAATGTGGTGGAGATCCGCTGCTGCACCATTGACAAGGTGCCTCCCTGCGCTGCGAGACCGACGAGGAGGACGACGGCGGCGCCGGCGGCGGTTGCCCTTGTTCCCTGCATCCGGGATGCCACCCTGCGCAGGGATCCAATTGGTGCTTTGGTCGTATTGCTTCCCCGCGGGAATCGGGAAGCCCATCTGGCAGGCCAAGGACCAACATGGGTGATGATCCAGTCCAGACCGAGCGCCACAATCGGAAGCGTCGCCAACGGCAGCATTGCCGCAAAACGGTTGCTGTCCGAATACCACACGCCGGTGGCGAAGTATCGGACGAAACCGATCGGCCAGGCGGATACTATGAGGTAGAGCACGGCTGCAATGACGAACATGCCTAAGCTCCACCAATGACGCTTGATCTGGCGCGCGATGGCGTAAAGACCGACGAGTGTCAGAAGGAATATTATCCATGCCACCGTGGTGCCCATAGGTGCACTGCCCAAGACCTCACCCAACGCTTGTGCATTAGTCTGGAAGGGGCCCCAACTGGCCGCACTCCGCGGTGGCCGAGCCACAACCCACACCACAAGGGTGCCGGCAGCGTAGAGCGCAGCCGCGAGGGTCCAGAGTGAAAATGCACGTCTGGAGAGAGCGCCGCTGGTACGGGCTGTGACCGCCCTAAGATATACACCGACCACGGCGGGGAAGGCGAACATCAGCAAAGCGATGAACGCGCTGGGGTGCGTCAGGGCCAAACCGGGAACGGTTGCCACCAACAAGAGGATGGCGCTCCCGCTGAGTTTCAGCTGCGACGATCGTATGCCGATAGCCTCGATGGTCAGCGCAAGGACTGCCGGCAGCATCGTTAGCGCCGCGTGATTCGGGTAAAGGATCCCGAACGCCACCATGAGGTAGGGAAAGCCGCTGAACCCCGCAGTGAGAACACCTGCGCCCAAGAGCGTTAGCGGGCGGGTGCCGACGATACGGCTGACCAAGAACAGGGAGGCCAAGGGCCATACCACTGCGGCATAGAGGATTGATCCCCAGTTTACGGCTACCGTGATGGCTTGCCCGCCGGACATCAAAACCAGCGCGAGCAGCGCGTGCATGCCGGCGGGGTAAAGACCTTGGGAAGTCTCGGTCAGATTACCGAGCGTCAGCGTATTAGCTGCCTGGGTGTCCGCAATGTACCGCACTGCATTCAAATGGTAGACGTTGTCAAAGGTCTCGGAGAACGATTCCGGGGAGCCGAAACCGGACATGTACCGCGCACCAATAATGATCGCGGGGACCAGCACGGCGAAGACGACGATAGCTTTGTTCAATACGGTCCGGGGGTGCAGCCCGGAGTCTGGTGCACGGATCTCGAGCCTATCCTGGCCGGCGCCCCTTCTACGCATAAGGGCCCGGAGACCAACAATCACCCCTAGTAGAAAAAGAGTACCGACCGTTACTGAGACTGGATTGAACGGGATCCGAGCGAACCCGAAAACGATGCCCGTCGAAGCAACAACGCTGGTCGTGACCGGTACAGCCAAAACAGCCAGGCTCGGGCCTCGCAGACCGGCCGCCGCGAGCAGTGCCAGACCTGGAACAAAGAAGACCACTACGGCGATTGCGAGCGTGGGGACAGATTCCCACCAAGACATAGATCAACTCCTAAACGTCAACGCAAGCCTACTAGGCCGGTGGCCGGTTGCTTTCCCGGGGCTCAGCGAGCCGGCTGTGACTGCCATCCACCCGGGTTCTCCTTGATACAATCCATAATCATGGCTAACTCACGGCGTTCTGGCGTTCTCATTGTCATGCCCGCATGGAACGAAGCAGAAGCAATCGGAAACACCATCCGGAACGTGCTTGCCGTCGTGCCTTCCTATGATGTGTTGGTCGTCGATGACGGCTCCAAGGACGACACTCCCCGCATCGCCCAGGAGGCCGGGGCCACTGTCCTGAAGCTGCCTTTTAACCTTGGCGTTGGCGGAGCTATGCGGGCCGGCTTCAAGTACGCACTCCGCAACAACTACAGTGCCGTTATTCAGGTGGACGCCGACGGGCAGCACGATCCCCATGACATTGATCGCGTGCTGGACGGGCTCCAGCGGGCTGATATTTCGATCGGTGCACGTTTCGCGGGCAGGGGAAGCTACGGCGTGAACGGGCCGCGCCGCTGGGCGATGTTCTTTCTTGCTAAGGTGATTTCCGGTGTGGCCCGCACTCCATTGACCGATGTGACGTCCGGGTTCCGTGCCGCGAACGAGCATGCGATCCGGCAATATATTTCCCACTTCCCGACTGAATATCTCGGAGATACCATCGACTCCCTTGTCGTAGCCATCAAGTCCGGCTGCAGCGTGACCCAAGTCCCGGTCGAGATGAAGGCGCGCCAAGCGGGAACACCAAGCCAAGGCCCTTTCAAGGCCACGCTCTACCTTGCACGATCAGGCCTTGTGCTATGTTTCGCACTCGCCAGGCGCAGGACGCCTCGCGCTGCCGAATTGCGTGCACCAATGTCCGGGGACATCGCTGGAGAGGGAAGTGTCTAGGAGATGAGCGTCGCTGTCTCATTGGTCTTGTCTATTTCCATGGTGGTTATTGTCCTCATCATGCTGAGGAACGGCCGTCTTCGTGAGAAATATGCCATTCTTTGGCTGGTCATCGGTGGCCTGACCATTATTCTTGGTTTCTTTCCGAGACTGCTTAACTGGGCCGCTTCTATTGTCGGAGTCGTAGTCCCCGCAAACCTTCTTTTCGCGATGTCCATTCTTTTGCTGGTGGGCGTGAGTTTGCATGTTTCGCGCGAATTGACGATTTTGGAGGATGAGACCCGAATTTTGGCCGAAGAGGTTGCCATTCTCCGTGCCTCTGTAGAAGGAATACAGCGGCACGGCACTGCCCAGCCATCACCGGCCACCACCATGCGTTCCGGCAGCCAAGCCACGACTCCAACCGAGAGAGAAGACCAGTGACCATTGATGTAATGCTGCCCTACTATGGCGATGTCGCGATGATGAAGGCCGCCGTTGATTCGGTGCTGGCGCAGGACGATACGGACTTTCGCCTGACCATCGTCGACGACGGATACCCGGACGACAGTCTTCCCGGATATTTCGATCAGCTCGTCGCCAACGACGCCCGTGTCCGATATTTCCGTAACGCAGAAAACCTCGGTGCCAACGGAAATTATAAGAAGTGCATAACCCTTGTTGAGCACGAAGTCGTCGTGATCATGGGTGCTGATGACGTGATGTTGCCCAACTACGTAGGTACTGTCCGTAAGGCCTTCCAGGACCCCGCCGTGAGTATCGTTCAACCGGGTGTTGAGGTCATCGACGAAAACGGTGCTGTCTACCGCCCTCTCGGTGATCTTGTCAAGACGTTGTTGAGGACAAAATTGGTTGGCAGAAGCAATGAAGCGGTTGTATCGGGAGAGGACGTGGCCTCGAGCCTCCTGGTTGGAGACTGGCTTTACTTCCCATCGGTCGCTTGGCGGGCCGAAGCCGTGAAGAGGCATGACTTCCGCCCTCAATACAATGTCGTTCAGGACCTCGCCCTAGCGATCGACATCATCCTGCATGGCGGGAAGATGTCCGTTTTGGACACCGTTTGCTTTCAGTACCGCCGCCACAGGGAGTCCGACTCTTCTGTTCGGGCATTGGACGGGCGCCGATTTGCTGAGGAACGCGCGTTCTTCGATGAGTGCGTTCGTGACTTTCACGCCAAGGGCTGGAACCGGGCAGCACGCTCCGCGCGTTGGCACCTTACCTCCCGACTCAATGCAGTGTCTTTGACCCCGAAGGTGGTCGCGAAGGGCATGTGGCCGGGACTGCGTAAACTTGCCGCCCACGCCGTCCGCCCCTAGTGGCTGGATCCAGAATCACGAAGTCGGCGCCCGCAACCAGTCCGGCGGGCCCGGCGGCGGCCCCAAAGCCCGCGAGCTGCTGGTAGGCTGGCTAGGCATTGCCGGGCAAGGGAACTTACGTTCCGGATGCGAAAAATAAGAAATCAATTTTGAACTCAAGGTGGTTAAAAGGATGTCCCTACTGAGTGGTTCCTCGGTCTTGATCACAGGCGGTACAGGGTCGCTTGGGAAGGCTCTGATCAAAGAGATCCTGGACGATCACGACGTCCGTCGGCTTGTGATCTTCAGCCGCGACGAACTGAAACAGCACGAGGTCCGAGGCATGTTCAACAACGACCCTCGGCTGCGCTGGTTTATCGGTGACATTCGTGACCGTCACCGCTTGAACCGCGCTTTCCATAAAGTGGACTACGTAATTCACGCCGCCGCCCTGAAGCAGGTGGACACGGCCGAATACAACCCGTTCGAATACGTCCAGACCAACGTTCAGGGGTCGCAGAACGTGGTGGATGCGGCCATTGACGCCGGAGTTAAGAAAGTCGTGGCACTGTCCACGGACAAGGCATCCAGCCCCGTCAACCTTTACGGGGCAACCAAGCTTTGCGCCGACCGGCTCTTTATCTCCGGAAACCATTACGCTGCTGCCTATGACACTCGCTTTTGCGTAGTCCGTTACGGGAACGTCATGGGTTCGCGCGGATCCATCGTTCCCATCTGGAAGAGAATGGCCGCGGAAGGCAAGTCGCTGCCCGTCACCGACGACCGCATGACTCGGTTCTGGATCACGCTGGAGCAGGCGGTCAAGTTTGTTCTGGACTCATTCGAAATTATGCAGGGCGGCGAGCTCTACGTACCGAAAATTCCGTCCGTGCGGATCACTGATTTGGCAAAGGCTGTAGACGACAGCGCCACAACCCACGAGATTGGAATTCGCCCCGGCGAGAAGCTTCACGAGGAGATGATTGCGGCAGACGATTCCCGCCGCACTGTTTCCGTAGGGGACCGTTACGTGGTTATGCCTCACTTGGGCGGCTGGGGCTATGAAACTCCTGAAGGTGCCGTTCCGGTAAAGGATGGCTGGAGCTACCAGTCCGATGGCAACGAGAAGTTCCTGGATATCCAGGAACTTCGTGCAATGTTTGAAGCGGAAGGGCTCTAATATAGTGCTTCCCTATGGCCGCCAGTCCATCGACGACTCCGATTTAAAAGCAGTAGCTGAGGCGCTCAGCAGTGATTGGCTGACGACGGGTCCGAAAGTTGCCGAGTTTGAAGCCGCGATCTCCGCGGTAGCGGGCGGCTCAAATGCTGTTGCCGTAACTTCCGGCACGGCGGCACTTCATGTTGCCTATGTTGCCGCAGGAATTTCGGCTGGCGACGAGATTGTCACGACCCCCCTTACATTTGTGGCGACGGCTGCAACAGCGGCTATTGCAGGAGCGAAGGTGATCTTCGCTGATATCGATCCTGCGACCGGAAACCTCGACTTGGAGGCCGCCCGTTCCGCAGTGACGTCCAAGACCCGTGCCATCACGGCTGTAGACTATGCGGGATTACCGGTAGATGCGGCAGCCTTCAAGGAAATGGCCCACCAGTCGGGTGCGCTTTTTATCGAGGATGCGGCCCATTCCGTCGGTTCCCTGCTTCACGGTGTCCCGGTGGGGCGCCTTGCTGATCTGACAACGTTCTCATTTTTTCCGACCAAGAATATGACTACCGCCGAGGGCGGCGCTGTTGTCAGCCCAGATGAACGGCTCGCCGAAAAAGCCCGCCGCTTCAAGGGGCAGGGGCTCGTCCGCGAAGCAGATCAATTGAGATTTCCGGACGAGGGACCCTGGCACCAGGAAGTCCATGAGTTTGGCCTCAATTACAGGCTTCCGGATGTCTTGTGCGCTCTTGGCATCAGTCAGATCGCCCGCCTTGAGTCTTTCCGCCGCCGGCGCCAAGCGATCCATGATGTCTACAACGAAGCTTTCTCGGGCATACCTGAGTTGACTATTCCGGGGACCGTGGAAGGTGCGGAGCCAGCGTGGCATCTTTATCCGCTGCGTGTCCCTGCCGAGCGGCGAAGGGCCATTTTCGAAGCCCTCAGGGACCGCGGCATTGGTGTGCAGGTCAATTACATCCCCGCCTACTGGCATCCTGTCTTTGAGGACCTCGGCTACAAACGGGGTATGTGCCCGGAAGCGGAGCAATACTACCGTGAGGAAATCTCACTGCCCCTTTACCCGGGGCTGACGGACTCGGAAGTGGAGCGTGTCGTTGACAACGTTCTGTCCGTAGTCGGCTGATGGGCGACGTGCAGGCCCCGCGGGTTGTAGCGGTCATCCAGGCAAGGGTTGGCTCGTCGAGACTGCCTGGCAAGGTTTTGCGCAACCTTGGCGGCACGTCAGTGCTCGAATGGGTTGTTCGCGCTGCCCAAGCCGCAACTGGGGTCGACCAGGTGGTGATAGCAACATCTACTGAGTCCGGTGATGATGCGATAGCCGGATTTGGGGAGGCCCAAGGCGTGCAGGTGGTTCGCGGAAGTGAAAATGACGTGCTGAGCAGGTTCATTCTTGCAGCCGACGCAACCCGGGCTGATGCAGTTGTGCGGTTGACGGCGGATTGCCCTTTGCTTGATCCTGCCGTTATCTCCCAGGTCGTGGCGATATGGCGGAATGACATCGGCCTCGATTACGTTTCCACTACCCAGGTCCGGTCCCTGCCTAGGGGCTTGGACGTGGAGCTGGCCACCACCGCCGCTCTGGAAAGGGCCGCCCGGCGCACTGAACCTTATCACCGTGCCCACGTGACAAGCGCCCTCTACGAGGAGGGCGCTGGCTTCAACTGCGGCGCGTTGACGTTTCGTCCTGCATCGGCCCAATACAGGGTCACACTCGATACAGTTGAAGATGCCGGGCTTCTGGACGCTCTGGTGCCCATGCTTCCAGTCATTCCGCCCAGTTGGCGGGACGTCGTTGATATCCTCACCAACCATCCCGAAATTGTTGCCATCAATGCTCACATTGAACAGAAGGCATTGAGCGAGGGTTAAGTTGAGAGTATTGCTCAGATGCGATTCTACGAAGTCGCAGGGGCTGGGCCACGTGATCCGAACGATGGCCATCGCTGAAGCTGCCAGCGCGGCCGGGCATACGGTGGAGTTTTCCGGTGAGGTGGCCAGCCCCGTGGGGCGGCAATTGATCGAGAAGACCTGTTCCGCGTTACATCCGCAAGCTGAGTCGCCGGAGGCGGTGGTGCGGCTCGCACGTGAAATCGACGCCGACGTCGTGCATATAGACACATATGCCGAGCAAGACGGTCTGAGCCGTGAACTTCGTCGGGCGGGTATCCTGCTCTCCTCAATGGAGGACGGCGATTTTGGGCGCCGGCCGGCCGATTTGGTCATCGACCCCTCGCCCGGGGCTGAGCTGCGATACCGTCCCAGCGATGGCTCACACCGCCACCTGAGGGGAGCTGGCGCAATTCCCATACGCCGATCCATTGTGAATCTGCGCGGCGGGGACGGCTTTGCCGGCGTTGCTTCCGGACCGAAATCCGTGATGATCCTCATGGGCGGGACTGACGCCCGGGATATGACTTCCCGCTGCGTGGAGCTCTGGGCCCGCGCCGGAGTTGGCTCGCATTGTATCGTTGTGAATCCCGGTGTCCGTCACGGTTTCGCCGCAAAGCTGGCCGGAGACCAGACTCTGGAAGTGTTGGAGCCTTCGCTGGAGGTTCCCCAGTGGTTCCCTGCCATGGATCTTGTCATCAGCGGTGCCGGCACGACGACGTGGGAACTGGCCACTTTGGGCGTTCCCATGGCGCTGGTGCAGCTCGTCGATAACCAAGCGGAAAACTACGCATTCGCCACCAGAGCAGGTATGGCGTTTGGTTTGGGGAACGCAAGTAGCGGCGATTTGGACGAGGAAGCCGCCATCAACGGTCTGCGCAGGATTCTTCGAGAGGATGGCATGAGAGCCCGGCTTGGAGAGCAGGGCAGGAAAGTTGTCGACGGCGGAGGTGCTGACCGCGTCGTCCGGCTCTGGGAAGAACTGGTCGACAGGCGTTCCGGTGTGGCCGTCAGGCCCGCGGACCTCGGAGATGCAGCCCAGCTTTTTGATTGGCGGAATGAACCCTCCGTCCGGGCAGTTTCCAGGGAAAAGCAGGAACTCTCCTGGGACAAGCACGTTTCTTGGGTTTCCCGCACGGTCCACAGTCCGGAAGCCTGCTTGCTCGTTGCAGAGTACGACGGTGCTGCTGCCGGAACTGTCAGGTTTCAGGTTTCGGAGAACAATAACTGGGAGGTCTCGATCACCATAGCTCCGAGCATGCGGGGGAAAGGAAAGGCCGCCGAGATCCTGGCCGCAGCGGAGAGCCGCTTTCTTGCTTCCCATCCGGATGCCGTGCTGCACGCGGCCATGCTGACGTCGAACGAAGCGTCCTACAGGTTGTTCCTAAAAGCTGGCTATGACAAAGGCGCAGGTGACGATACCTGGCACCGGCTGATTAAGGGCAATCCGGATTCCCAGGCATAGCCGGAATGCTCGGCCTGCTCTCTGGAGAGGGGCAGCGTATGGGCAGGGCCTCTGGTCCCGGCGGCACGAGTGCCGGCCCTGGGACCAGAGGCCCTGCCAAGGGTCGCGTCCGGGCTAGACGACGTCCCAGGTCAGTGGCGTTCCAGCATCGCAATCCCTGCGGAAGGGACGTCCAAGGACCGTTTCGTACATGGATGGCTCAAGCCCCCCGGCCGGCCGGATCGAGCGAACGTTCTCGGATGTCGCAGGCTCACCCTGTTTAACTGGCTTTACGATGTACAGCGACCTCCGGAGCCGCCGGCTTTCCGATTCGCCGGCGGTGTGGCGAATGACCGGAGAACCCAAGGCTTGCCATGCGGTATCACTTTCTTGGACCAGCGCTGTAAGCTCATGCGGCTCAAGGGAAAAATCGGAATCCACGCCGCCGTCAGCGCGGCTTAGTGTTACGTGCTTCTCAATCACGGTCGCGCCAAGCGCTACTGCTGCGATGGATGCACCGATACCCATAGTGTGGTCCGAGAGGCCCACTTGCACGCCAAAGGCATCCCTGAGAACCGGTATGGTGCGGAGATTCGATTCAGAGGCTGCCGCCGGGTATGAAGAAGTGCAGGCAAGCACGACTATCTGGTCGTTGCCTTCCTCCCGAATCGTGCGGACCGCGTTATCGATGTCCGTCATCGAAGCCGCGCCGTTCGAGAGAATGATTGGCTTACCAGTGCGTGCCACGAGCCTGAGGAGTGGAATATCCCCGATTTCGAGGGAAGCGATCTTGTACAACGGGGCGTCCAGTGACTCCAGAAGGTCCACTGCCGTTTCGTCGAACGGGCTGGAAAATGGGATCAGACCGTGGGAACGTGCACGCTCAAAGATGGGAGCGTGCCATTCCCACGGCGTGTGTGCCTCGGTGTACAGCTGGTAGAGATTCTTGCCACCCCAGAGCGGATGGTCCGGGCTGATCGTGAACTCGGGGTTGTGGGAATCAATGGTGATGGTGTCAGCGGTGTACGTTTGCAGTTTCACGGCCTGCGCGCCGGACGCTGCGACCATGTCGACGATATCAAGAGCGCGCTGCAGGTCACCGTTGTGGTTGCCCGACACTTCCGCAATGATGAAGGGCCGTTCCGAACTGCCGATTTTTTGGCCGGACACTTCGTAGGATGAATGCATTACTTCCCTATCTTGTTGAGACGCAGTTTTTGATCGTTGATGCTTTTGCCCTCTACCATGATGCCAGCCCCCGCCTTCGCGCGGCTAAAAAGCATCCGACGGCGGCTATGGCCGCCACGCTGATGGTGGCCGCCCCTACCGGTGCCGTGGTCGGAAGCAGAAAATTGCCGCCAATGCAGACGGCGGAGCCCAAGGCGGCCACAGCATACGTGCGCAGCGGAATCGATGCAGGGAGCATTCTGGCCGCAATGATGTAATAGGCCACGCCGAGTCCGGCGAACGAGGCGGCCTTTACCGTGCCAAGCAGCCAATAGTGGTCGCTTTGCGCCGGGAGGACTGCTACACCGATTGTCGCAATGAGGACCAAGGGCGTAACCCATGTAAACGCACCGGTCTTCTGCCGTGCAAACATCACAGACATAGCCACCAGGTACAAGGCATAGCCACAGGCAACACCTGGCAGGACTTTGGCAAGTTGCATGACCTCATGGTCGTCGCCTTTGAGCACCAACATCCCCAGGGTAGCCGCAGCGGATCCACCAATGGCTATGGCGCCGCCCATGATAGCGGCCTGATTTCCGACGGCCCTGATGTTTTCAGCGAGGCGTTCTCCTTGCGAAGCCTCGAAGATCCGGGCGGTCCACACGTTATTTAGCGCCGACAGGACGGCGAAAGGTCCCAAAGCAAACGCCGCAGCCGCGACGTATCGGCCGACCGCCCCGGAATTTTGGAAGTGCTGCAACAGGAAGGAATCACCCTGCATCAGTAGCATGATTGCCATGCTGTGCGGCACGACGGGAAGCCCCAGCCGAAAGGCGCCCTTTACCGCGGGCCAGGCTTTGCCTGGCCATAGGGGGCTTGCCAGCGCAAATGCGGCACCGGCGGTCACGAGCATGCCGATGGTGAAGGCGATGAGATACGTGACTGAGTCCGCGCCTATGAAAGCGATGGCTAACAGCCCGAACAGATGGGCGCCCAGCGACGCGCCCCCACTGAGGATCATGAAAGACAAGGCTCTGCGCTGGCTCCGAAGTATCGCTTGTGCACCGACAACGACGCTGAGGAGCCCGGTGGCCGCTATTGCCCAGGCAAAGGTGGCAGCTGACTCGCGGTCAGGGCTAAGCAGATAGTACGCCGAAGCTGCCGCGATCGAGATGCCGAGGCTGAGGGCAGTATTGGCGCCATGGATTGCCCTGGCATGCAACCTGCCCACCTTTGGAGTAAAGTACGCCCTCGTGATGGCCAGGGGCAGCCCTGCGGAAAGCACGACTTGCCCAACCTGCAGCAGAACAGCTGATAACCCGACTCGTCCCCACTCAGTGGGGTCGAGGATCCGGATGGAGAAGGGCTGGACCAGGAGGGCGCCAGTTCCTTGAAGGGCAGCGCCTAAGAGGTAGTACGCAGATTGCCTGGCAGGGGAAGCCGCAGCCGCTTTGGAATCAGCCAAGATGGTCCAGGGAGGGAGCTACCAGTGCTGTCGAGACGCTTCGGGGAAGTCTGTCCGGCAGGTGCTCCAAAGGGGACTTCAAGAAGTGCAGTGGGGATAGTTTGACCTCGTTGACCAGTGGTCCGACCTCGCGTTTTTTCCAGCCGAGGATGGCTTGTGCCTTGGCAAGCGGCGCTCCGATCCAATAATCCGTGAAAGCGCGCACGCCGGGTGAGTCCCAACCCAGCGTACGTCGGAGATCATCCGGGGCCTGCAGGTAACCGCGTCCAAGCTCGGCGTTGGCGATTTCCAGCAATTCAGAAGCGGAACTGGATTCCTCATAGAATTCCGGCCACAGCCTCTGCAGGTATTCCTCGGATGAGGTCTCCTGGATTCCTGCTATCTGAAAGTGCGGTCCATAGATGCTCACTGGTGTCCCCACCGCCGCCGCATAGACGAGAGCCGTCGCCAGCCTGTTTGAAATCACTTTGCGCGAGCTCATGATCAACCACATGACGCGCGCCAGAAAAGCGGGGTCGCGGCGCTCACCGGCGGTGGTGATCCTGTGGCCGGCGTTGGTCCAGGCCTGGACTATGTCAGGTTTCTGCAGATCATCGATGTGCATACAAACGAGCGCGGAGCCTTCCCGCTCAAATACTTCACGCGCGTAGGCTGCCTGGTCCCCATCGACGGAAATCAGCCGGGTACCGTGGAACGGAAAGACGACTGCATCGATGGAGCGCTCAACAACGGTTCCACTAGCCTTGACCATGTCGGCCAAGTAGAGAGCCGGAGACCCGATTGCGGTGCTGCGGAACCCCGTTTCGCGGTAAGACTGTTCTTCGGTCCACCCTCGGGAACTGTGCGTCCATGTGAACAGTTTTCCCGCTGGGGCAGAGCCTGCCAGATCCGCGAAGTGGGTACGGATAGGGGTTACCGGGGTCCATCCGTGTTGCAGGAGACCTGCCATGTGGCGAGGACGCGACAATCCTGCGTGGCCGGCAAGGACCGCAGAATGGCCATAGAAATGATTCTGGATGTCCATTCTGGACCGTTTCTCCTCTAAGGGTTCACATAGCTGACGTTGGGTTTTGCCTGGGGGACCGCGTTAAAGGATACGTCAACAACCCGAGTCGGACTGCGGTGCAACGACGGTCTGAAAGCCATCCCGCCTGAACAGCAGTCTATTCGCTTCAGCTGACCTCCCTCACCCCTCCGGGAAAGCGTGCACCCTAAGCGCGTCCAGACCGCCGCATTGGCGCTGGCGCCGTTCCTGGCACCCTTCTTTGCCGAGCCGGGGCCAGGTGCCGCTCCCGCCAAACGACGGCGGCAGCACCGTCGTCGTGCGTTCCACTACTGAAGCAGGCCGCGGAGTCAGCTACGACCCACGTCGAGGTCGCTTGACCAGGCGCTGGTCTAACTGGTGCCAGCGTTCAGTAGCACGCTCCGGAAACCGCCCGTACCGTTCCCTGTGGTTAGCTGGAAGCTGCCGTCAGCTTGCCGTACCAAGACGTTGGGATGACCGGTGGACGCGAAGTTCTGGCTCACAAGCACACTGTCGGCGTCTTTCCATGGGGGCGTCAATGCACGTCTTGGCAGGAACCCGCCCGTGCCGCTGCCGGGGTAGAGCCACGAGGACCCGCCGCTGGTGGTGGCAAGGAGGTCAGACTTCCCATCCCCGTCGAAGTCGCCGGCCGGGACAATCGAATCGAAAACACCCCACCCGCTGCCGATCGTTCGACGGGGAAGGAACCCGCCGGATCCGTTCCCGGGATACAGCAGCAAGGCGCCATCCGATGTCCTTGCGAGGATGTCGTTGCGACCGTCCCCGTCCCAGTCGCCGGCACCAATGACCGACGTAAAGATGTGCCATCCCCTGCCAATGGCTTTGCGGGGGAGGAAGTTACCCCGGCCGTCCGTGGGGTAGAGATAGAGCGTTCCGTCGGCTGCCCTGGCGATGAGGTCGCTGCCGCCGGCACCATCGAAGTTCCGTGCATTGGCAACCCAGGTAAACGCTTGCCACCCCGCGCCGACCTGGCGGCGGGGGAGCCAACCTCCGTGCCCGTTCCCGCGGTACAAGTACATTTCGCCCGTCTTCGCACGGGCAAGGACATCAGCTTTGGAATCGCCATCGAAATCGCCGGCATCCATCACGGTCGTAAAGGTTTGCCAGCCCGACCCGATGCGGGTAATTCCTGAGAACCCGCCGTTGCCCGCGCCGAGGTAGCTACGGAGCTGCCCGCCAGAATCCCTTGCCAGAATGTCAGGCTTGCCATCCGCGTTCAGTTGCAGCCCTCCTATGACGGATGAGAACGCGTTCCATCCCTGGCCAATGAGAGTCCGCTGTTTGAATCCCGCTGCGCCGTCACCTGGGTATAAATAAAGGTCGCCGTCCCCGGTGCGGGCGAGAAGGTCAGCGTTCTGATCGCCGGTGAAATCCCCCGCCGGCAGTACAGTTCCGAATTGCCCCCACCCGTTGCCGATAGTGCGCCTTGGTTTGAAACCCTTCTGGCCGTCGCCAGGGTACAGCCACAAGGTTCCGTCGGCTGCTATGGCTGCCAGGTCGTTCTTACCATCGGAATTGAAGTCGCCTGGGGCAAGTACGGAGTTGAAAATGGTCCACCCGGCTCCGACCTTGACGCGGGGCCGCACGCCGCCTTGGCCGTCACCGGAATAAAACCAAAGCGCGCCAGTTACATCACGGGCCAAGATATCCCCAACGCCGTCGCTATTGAAGTCTTTGGTCGCAATCACTACGTCATAGATCGTCCAGCCAGTGCCAATGCGGGTGCCGGCATCAAAGGATCCGTCGCTTCGACCTCTCTGTAGTGACAATGTGCCGTCTGACGCGCGGGTCATGAGGTCGGGCCGTCCGTCAGATGTCACATCCCCGGCGGAAAATCTCAACGGGCGTGTGTACTCAGCCAGAGGGATGCTTGTGGCGAAACGGTGAAGCCCGGCGAGATCCCCGTTCCATACATTTGAGTCACCGGCGAAAGGACCCGTGCTGCTGTACTGCCAGATGCTGTACGTGCTCCAACTGGAACTGGGAACGGGTCCCGCATTGTTCGTCGGCGAGCTGGGGTAGGCGGCAATCCACAATGGATAGTCCCCGAACCCCGCAGGATTACCGAGGCACTGGTTCCACCAACTGGTATTGGTGTAGATAACGGGCAGCCGCCCGGTCAACGACTTCATGGTTTTGCCGAAGTCCCGGACCCAAGCACCAAGTTGTGCCGGCGACATGTTGTAACAGGTGTTGCCAAAGTAGAAGCCGTTGATAGTCCGGCCCGCATAGGGGTTGAACTCGAAGTCCAAAACGGGTGGCATGGTGTAGCCATCCGCAGACCAGCCACCGCCGTTCTGCACAAAGAATCGCGCCTGGTCTGCACCTGAAGACCAGTTGGGGATGGCAAAGTGGTATGCGCCGCGGACCATCCCGACACTGCGGGACCCTTGGTACTGCGAACTGTAGGACGGATTTTTGTAGTAGTTGCCCTCGGTAGCTTTTACGTAGGCGAACCGTGCTCCCATGTCCCACTGCTGCTGCCAGTTCACGCTGGACTGATGGCCGCTGACGTCAAGCCCCGGGACACCGAAACTCGGCTTCCAGGTCCCCGCAACGCCAACTTCCTGGGTGCTCACTGTCTCCAAACTCTTGCTGGATGACGCCGCGACACGGGCCGAGCGCTGCCCCATCTCTGCGCCGCCGACTCCTACCGCCTGAGCCATGGCTGCCTTGGCGGCCTCCGACGGCGTGTCCCCGTCCGGGAATGCCCGGGTGCCCGGATCGACCGACGGCTCCAGGCCCGGCGAACTCATCGCTGGTGCAGTCGTTGCCGAAGCCGATGCTGTTTCCTCCACAGAAGCTTCGGACGGGTCGGTGGCAGGCGACGCGATTGTAGGAGACGGGGATGGTTCACCCGAAACGGCAAAGCCCGGCACCACGGGTCCGGCGATAAGAGCAGCCGTCAAAACAGTTATCCCCACGACTCGCAGGCCTGGGCGACGGGCGGTGGACGGGTTCGGCTTCATTGGGTAGCTCCGGAGACAACAGTGCGTGTGGGCGCGTCGTATGGTTTTGCAGTTCCGAAGAGTTGGAACTGTGAATATTGAGACTTGTCGGGCCCAACCCTAACACCCACCCCGTGAGGGGGCCAGAGTTTCCATTGTTACAGCAGTGACGATTGAGCCACACTTAAAATTTGAAGTTCCAGCAGTCCAAGGCGGTGCGCAGGATCTCCAAAGGAATTGCGCTGTAGTTCCCCTTGTAAAGCTGGCGGGGGCTAACGTGGAAGGAGCGCGCACCACCGACCGGCTCCGGTTGATATGGAGGTACGGGCCCAGATCCAGTGGAGTTGGACTCCAGGCCGAAGGCCGAGCCGCGATCAGACAAGGAAGAAGAATGCGTTTTCAAATGCGTCGTCCAGCTAATTTGGCGGCGATCCTCGTGTCGTGTGCAGTGGTGCTCGCCACGGGGGTTCCCGCAGTGGCTGATTCTGCCAACTCCGGCAAGGTAGAAAACATGGGCGGCCAGGAGGAGACGTCGGTTGCCGACGCTTCAGCCGGGGCAGAAGTCACTTCCCAAGGTGCCTCCGGCGAGGGGCAGTACATCGTCAGGTACGCGGAAGGTACCGACGTCGTTGCAGAAGCAAAGAAACTGCGCGCGCAGAACGTTGGTGTGGGACGCACATTCTCCCACGCCATACGGGGTGCCGTCGTAGCGGCCACGCCAGCTGAAGCTGCAGCTCTGGCGCGCTCCAAGCAGGTATTGTCAGTGGAACTGGATAGTCCGGTGGCAATCACCGAAAGCCAGCAACCGGCGCCATGGGGTCTGGATCGAACTGACCAACGCACCTTGCCATTATCCCGTAGCTACGTTTACACATCATCCGGCCAGGGTGTCAGCATCTATGTCGTTGACACAGGGGTCAGGGCCTCGCATGTGGACTTCGGTGGTCGGGTCAAGGCTGGCTGGACTGCCATTAACGATGGGCGGAACGCCGGAGACTGCCATGGACATGGCACTCACGTCGCTGCTACGGCGGCCGGCAAAACTTATGGTGTTGCCAAGTCAGCTACCGTTGTTCCCGTTCGGGCACTCAAATGTGACGGGTCGGGGCTTACTTCCAACGTCATTGCCGGACTGGACTGGATCGTCGGGCACCATCAATCCGGATCACCTGCGGTAGTTAACTTGAGTATTGGTGGCTTCACCAGTTCATCCTTTGATGCCGCAGTCATGAGGACCGTTGATGACGGAATGACGGTCGTGGCAGCCGCCGGCAACTTAGGCCGGGATGCGTGCGAAAGCTCTCCCGCGCGGGTGCCGTCGGCACTGACCGTTGCTGCCAGCGACTCTGCGGACCGCCAGGCATCATGGTCCAACTATGGCCGGTGCGTTGATCTCTATGCGCCAGGGGTCGGCATCACCGCTGCCTGGTACACCTCGGATACAGCCACTGAGTCTCTGTCCGGCACGTCCATGGCCGCCCCCCACGTAGCAGGCGCCGCGGCAGTCCTCCTCTCGGCCGATCCTGACGCCACTCCTGCCGATATCAGCGCCAGTATCCTGGCGAATGCGACGGCCGGAAAGGTTACTGCGGCCGGATCCGGCACGCCCAACCGGCTGCTTTATTCAGATCCGTTGACCGGGGTCACCGAGACACCAACCGAACTGCCAACGGCGTCGATACGCAGCGCCGCAGATACTGTGGCTGCCGGCCCTGATGGCACCCTATGGAATTATCCCTCTGATGGGCAGGGGGGATTTGAAGGAAGGGTTGCCATCGGTTCAGGCTGGTCCGGCCTCCTGACAGGATTCGTCACAGACTGGAACCAAGATGGAGTTTTCGACCTTATCGCCCAATGGAAGGATGGCCGTCTCAGTTTCTATCCCGGAATTCAGTCAGGCGGCTTCAGCCCGGCCCGGACCATTGGAACCGGCTGGGCCGGCTATAAAGTGACGGTAGGCCAATGGAAGAATACGGACCGGTACCCCGGCATCGTTGCATATGATCCGGCCGGGACGATGTGGTTCTACCCCAACAGCACGGGGGGGTCCCTTAGCGGACGCGTGAAAATTGGATCCGGATGGAGCGGTCTCTACACCACCATGGCCGACTTCGACCGGGACGCCAAGCAGGACATCCTCGCAAGGCGCAGTGACGGGAGCCTCCTGCTCTACCGCTCGACGGGGACGGGTACCTTTGAGCCGGAGCCCCGCCCCATAATCGGAAGCGGCTGGAACAGCGTCAACTCCACGACCGAACTCGATGGGTACCAGGGGGCTGGCAGTAACGGGCTGTTGGCGCGCTGGACGGATGGACGCCTCGTCTACTACCCCATCCATGGCGGCTCATGGGGGACGCCAACTACCGTTGGTCTGGGCTGGAGCACGTATAACATTTTCCGCTGAGGACCGTATCCGCGTTCCTCCGGCATGGCAGCGCCTCGCTTCCGAAGTTGAGAGGGAAACGTGCGCTCTTCGGAGGAGTCCGGCGGTGGCAGCTGGTTTTACGCTGGTCCTGTTATCCACAGCCGGCCGGATGTGACTTGGCGGCGTGGTGTACAGTCCTTAGGCTTTACCCAGTCGCACTGCCTCAGCCGGAGGCGGCGGATCATTTGGGGGACTGCGTGGATGCTCTGGGGATAGTCGAGGACGAGGTGCGGGAGCTCATCCGGCGCCGTGGCCTGGATCCCTCCAGGCAGGCCGGGGAAGTCCGGCGGCTCGTGGAAGCGGCTGTCACGGATTATGACGAGCGTGCCCTGCTGGGGCCGCTACCTCCGATTGGACCTCTGGAGGCGGCACGCAAGTTCCTGTTCGACGCCGTCGCCGGGTTTGGCGTCCTGCAGCCGTTGCTGGATGACCCAACGATCGAAGAGATCTGGATCAACGCCCCTCACGAAATATACGTAGCCCGTAACGGGGAATCTGAACTGACCTCGCTCAGCCTCTCGGAGCAGCAGGTCCGCGACCTGGTGGAGCGGATGCTCAAGAGTTCAGGCCGGCGGCTGGACATGTCCACGCCGTTTGTGGATGCCGCCCTTCCGGACGGGTCCCGGCTGCATGTAGTAATTCCGGATGTCACCCGCCGCCACTGGGCCGTTAACATCCGGAAGTTCGTAGTGAAGGCAAGCAGGCTCGAGCACCTCGTCGAGCTGGGAACCCTCACGCCGCAGTCGGCCCGGTTCCTCGGCGCGGCCGTTTCCAGCGGGCTGAACATCCTCGTCTCAGGTGCCACGCAGGCCGGCAAAACGACCATGTTGAACTGTTTAGCCGCAGGAATTGGCAGCCGCGAACGGGTGATCACCGTTGAGGAAATTTTCGAACTGCAGTTCCCGCTGCGCGACGTGGTGGGCCTGCAGTGCCGGCAGCCCAATCTCGAGGGCAAAGGCGAAATTCCGCTCCGGCGACTGGTCAAGGAAGCACTCCGGATGCGTCCCGACCGGCTCGTAGTAGGCGAAGTGCGCGAAGCCGAAAGCCTCGACATGCTCATCGCCCTGAACTCCGGCATGCCAGGAATGTGCACCATCCACGCGAATTCAGCACATGACGCCGTCACCAAGCTCTGCACGCTGCCGCTCCTCGCAGGCGACAACATATCGTCGGCATTTGTGGTCCCCACCGTCGCGTCGTGCATCGACCTGGTGGTCCACTGCAGCCGGCACGCAAACGGGCGCCGGCAAGTGACGGAGATTCTTTCGTTGGGCCGCCGCGTGGAGAACGGGATCATCGAGTCATCGCCTGTCTTTGTGATGACCGACGGCTCTCTCCAGCCCCGGGCCAATGCCATGCCATCCGCTGAGAAGTTCGCGCGGGCCGGCTACGACGTCGCCGCGCTGCTGGACCTGCGATGATTCCGGCACTTCTCGGCGTCACCACCGGCGCAGGGCTTTTCCTCGTCTGGTGGTCCTGTTGGGATTTGCCGCCCGCGGCCCCGGCGGAAGCGCGGCCCAACCGGCTGGCTGACCTCCTGGCCGCGGCAGGCGTGGACAAAGTCTCCGTCGGCGGGCTGCTGGGAACATGCATGGCCCTGGGCGCCTTCGTGGCGCTGGTTTTCTTTGCTGCAAGCGGCTCGTTGCCCATCGCCATCTGCTTCGGACTGTTCGCGGGATGGCTGCCAATCACCATCCTGCGGTGGCGTGCAAAGAAGCGGACGGCGCTGCTGCGCCAACTCTGGCCCGACGTAGTCGACCACCTTCGCTCCGCCATCCGGGCGGGCCTGCCTTTGCCCGAAGCCCTTATCCAACTTGGCGACAAGGGCCCGGAGGAACTCCGGCAGGTCTTTCGGGAGTTCGGGGCGGACTACCGGGCCGGTGGCCAGTTCGAAGGCTCGTTGAACAAACTCAAGAACCGGCTGGCGGACCCGGTCGCGGACAGGATCGTCGAAGCCCTGCGCCTTACGCGGGAGGTGGGCGGTTCTGACCTTGGCAAGCTGCTTGGCACACTGGCCGACTTCCTGCGGGAGAGTGCCAGGACGCGAAGCGAGCTCGAAGCGCGCCAGTCATGGACGGTCAACGCCGCCCGGCTTGCCGTGGCTGCCCCCTGGTTTGTCATGCTCCTGTTGTCCACCCGACCCGAGGCCGTGCAGGCGTACAACACCGCTATGGGTGCCGGGGTCCTGGTGGGCGGCCTGGTGGTCTCCTTATTCTGCTATTCGATAATGCTCCGCATCGGCGCACTTCCTGAAGACGAACGGGTGCTGCGATGACTCCGGGGTATCCGCTCGCGGCTGTTTTTGGCATCCTTCTGGGAACCGGGCTGTGGCTTGTCATCTTCCGTTCCCCCTACATGCGCGCCACAACCCTCGCCGAGCGCATCGAACCCCAGCTGAAGGCACAGAACCTCGAATCCCGACTGCTGCGCGCCGGCGAACATAACGTGACACCCTTCGGCCCGCTTGAACGGATCCTCCGCCCGATCCTCCGCGACGCCCTCGCCGGCATTGGGCGGCTCAACCCGGCACCCGGTGCAATGGACAGGCGGCTTGCCCAGGCCGGAATCAGGAAGGCCTCCGTGGATTTCCGCGCGGAACAGATGCTCTGGGCGGCGGCAGGCTTCGCCACGGCGCTCATCGTCATTGTGCTCGGTGCTGCCGCCGGACGGTTCAATCCTGTCTTCGCCGTGATTGTCGTGATCGGCAGCTCCGTTGGCGGCTTCATGATGCGCGACTACTGGCTGGGCGTGCAGATCCGCCGCCGTGAAGCACGCATGATGGCCGAATTCCCCAGCCTTGCGGAACTGATGGCCCTCGCGGTCAGTGCGGGTGAAAGCGCCAGCGGCGCCCTGGACCGGGTCTGCCGTAGCTCGCAAGGAGAACTCAGCAAGGAGTTTGCCAAGATCATCGCCGAGACACGGGCGGGCAAGCCCCTCGTCCAGGCGCTCCAGGAGTTCTCTGCCCGCACCGACCTGGCACCGCTGGTTCGGTTCGTCGACGGAATAATCGTCGCGGCAGAACGTGGCACGCCGCTGTCAGACGTGCTCCGCGCCCAGGCGCAGGACGTCCGGGACACGGCAAAACGGGAACTCATGGAAGCTGCCGGCAAGAAGGAGATTGCCATGATGGTGCCGCTCGTCTTTGGCGTTTTGCCCCTCACCGTCATTTTCGCCGTCTTTCCGGGCATCGCTGCGATCAATCTGGGATTCTAGGAAAGCTCCCCGTGAACCTGACAAACCGCTGCAACTCAAGGAACAGGACTAGAAATGAAGAAAATGGGACTCCGCTTGGCCGTGCTGTTAATCGACGTCACCGGAAGCAGCGCACCAGCCCGCCATCCTGCGGACCATCCTGAACGCGGCGACGTCCCGGGCTGGGTCATGATCACGTTGATGTCCGCGGTCCTGGTCGCAGCACTGCTCGCGCTCGCCGGGCCCGCCCTGGAGACCATGTTCAACCAGGCAATGGACAGGGTCGGAAGCTGACCCATGGCTGTCCCAGGGCGGGGCAGGGCACGAAGGGGCGGTGAACCGCGGGCGGCCGCCGTGCGCAGGGACGGTTCACAAGGACGCGAACAAGGCTCAGCAGTGGTGGATTTTGTCCTGGTAGGCAGCCTGCTCACGCTGTTCTTCATGGCGATCGTCCAACTGGCACTCGTCCTGCATGTCCGGAACACGCTGATCGACGCTGCGGCTTCCGGCGCGCGGTACGGGACACTCGCAGATCGGGGAGCCGCGGACGCGGAGGAACGGACCCGCAGCCTTGTAGGCCTCGCCCTCAACCCCGGGTTCGCCGAGCACGTCACCACCGCTGAGGTGACAGTGGGTGGTCTCCGGACGCTCGAAGTCACGGTCCGTGCGCCCCTGCCGGTCATCGGCCTGATCGGTCCACGGGAGATGCTGGAGGTGAAGGGCCATGCCGCTGTCCAGCCGTGAGTGCCCAGGGAGATTCCGGGGAGGCCGCCCGGCAAGCCCCGGCCGATACGTTCCGCGGGCCGGGTTCTCCCGCGTCTTGGCATTCTTCCGCCGCGGCCTCGGCGACGGAGACCCCACAGCAGGGTCCGGCGGCCCGACCGGCGGCGAACGGGGCAGCGCGGTTGTGGAGTTCACTTTCCTCGCGTTGCTGCTGATGGTCCCGGTCGTCTATTTCATCATTACCGTCGCCCAGCTCCAGGGCGGTTCCTTCGCAGTAGTGGGTGCTGCGGACCAGGCCGCGAAGGTTTACGTCGCCCAGCCGGACGAAGCGTCCGCGCTGGCAGCTGCCGAACAGGCAGTAGCCATCGCGCTCAAGGACTTTGGGCACGGCCCGGAAGCTGCACGGGTGGCGGTGGCCTGTGCCCCGGCCGACTGCCAGTCCGCCGGAAGTACCGTCTCCGTCACGGTCAGCCTGGACGTACCATTGCCCTTCCTGCCCTTCGGAGAGGGGTTCCGTCTGGGCGCCACAGAGGTAGAGGCGTCCTCGACCCAGCTGGTGGGCAGGTTCCGGTGACCTCCGTGAAAAAGGTGACGCCCGGGGAGCAGCAGGACCGCGAGGCCGGGCAAATTACCGTCATGATCCTGGGATTCGTGGCCCTGGCGCTGCTGGTTGCCACCGTGGTCATCGGCATTTCCTCCGTTTACCTCGAGCACAAGCGCCTGCTCTCATTGGCCGACGGCGCCGCGCTGGCCGCCGCCGACAGCTACACCTTGGGTGAGGTGGAGACCAGGGGCGGGCCGCCGTCGGCCTCGCTTAATGCTGCCCGCGTCAAGAACGCTGCTGCAGATTTCGTTACCCGCAGCCCCGGATCATTGCGCTTCGACAGCCTCGCGGTCGCCCCGTCGACCGGCACGCCGGACGGAACGACCGCCGTCGTAGTCCTCACCGCGGTGGTGCGGCCGCCTGTGGCGAACTTCCTTGTTCCCGGCGGTATCCCCATCGAGGCCTCGTCCACAGCCCGGTCCCGGCTGACCCGCTGAGGCCGGGACCGGACGTTTCCACCGGATAGCGTAGGCTTAAACGACCATGGCCAATATTGATTTTTCCGCAGAAATCCGCGCTCTCCGCGCCACCTATGAGTCCATCGAACGGGTCACCGATATTGACGCGCTCAAGGAAGACATCGCAGAACTCAGCGAGCGGGCAGGCGAACCGGACCTGTGGGACGACCCGGCTGCGGCCCAGAAAATCACCTCGCGGCTGTCCCACCGCCAGTCCGAACTGGAACGCCTCACCAGCCTCGCGTCCCGCATCGATGACCTCGAAGTCCTCGTCGAACTTGGCGAGGACGAAGACGACGCAGACTCCATGGGGGAGGCCGCCGCGGAACTGGAATCCATCCGCAAGGCACTCAAGGACCTTGAAGTTGTCACCCTCCTGTCCGGCGAGTACGACGAACGCGAAGCCGTCGTGTCCATCCGGGCAGGCGCCGGCGGCGTGGACGCCGCAGACTTCGCGGAAATGCTGCTGCGCATGTACCTGCGCTGGGCTGAGCGCCACGGTTACCCCACCACAGTGATGGACACTTCCTACGCCGAAGAAGCCGGGCTCAAGTCGGCCACCTTCGAGGTTAAGGCCCCTTACGCGTTCGGCACCCTGAGCGTGGAAGCGGGAACGCACCGGCTGGTCCGCATCAGCCCCTTCGACAACCAGGGCCGCCGGCAGACCTCGTTCGCCGCCGTTGAAGTCATCCCCCTTATCGAGCAGACGGACTCCATCGAGATTCCGGACAACGAGATCCGCGTGGACGTGTTCCGGTCCTCCGGCCCCGGCGGCCAGTCGGTCAACACGACGGACAGCGCGGTGCGACTCACGCACATTCCCACCGGCACCGTAGTGTCAATGCAGAACGAAAAATCGCAGCTGCAGAACCGTGCGGCGGCCATGCGTGTCCTCCAGTCCCGGCTTCTCCTGCTCAAGAAAGAACAGGAAGACGCGGAAAAGAAGGCCCTGGCGGGAGACGTCAAGGCATCCTGGGGTGACCAGATGCGCTCCTACGTCCTCAACCCGTACCAGATGGTCAAGGACCTCCGCACCGAACACGAAGTCGGCAACACCTCTGCAGTGTTCGACGGCGAAATCGACGACTTCATCGACGCGGGCATCCGCTGGCGTACCGACAACCGCAACGCTGAGAAGTAGGCCCGGCACGTCCGCGGGCGCAGCGAACGTGGCGGCGGCGGACGGCCGATCCTGCGACACACCGCCCCAAACCCCGCGAAGAGGCCGTGGGTCCTGCGTATAGTCGAAAGGCCGGGGCCCTACTTCCCCCAACGAAAACCCGTGCACCGGCTGCAGATCTGTGCCGTCCCGGCCCAGCCGCTGCAGGGTACTTAGGGCCATGATCCGATTCGAGAATGTCACCAAGGTCTACGACCAAAAAGCCCGGCCAGCGCTGGACTCTGTGAGCCTTGAGATCGAGCGGGGCGAGTTCGCCTTCCTCGTCGGCGCATCCGGCTCCGGAAAATCGACCTTCCTGCGGCTCGTCCTGAAAGAGGACCGGGCCACCTCCGGCGCTGTCTACGTGGCCGGCCAGAACGTCGCCAAGATTTCGAGCTGGCGGGTCCCGCGCCTCCGCCGAGGCATCGGCGTCGTCTTCCAGGACTTCCGCCTGCTGCCACAGAAGAACGTCTTTGCCAACGTCGCGTTCGCCATGCAGGTGATCGGCAAGAGCCGCAGCGTCATCCGGGACACCGTGCCCGAGGTACTCAAGACGGTGGGGCTCGAAGGCAAGGAACACCGAATGCCGCACGAGCTCTCCGGCGGCGAGCAGCAGCGCGTCGCCATCGCACGCGCGGTGGTCAACCGCCCGGGAATCCTCCTCGCCGACGAGCCCACGGGAAACCTTGATCCCACCACGTCCATGGGCATCATGGGCGTCCTGGACAAGATCAACCAGAACGGCACCACCGTGGTGATGGCAACGCACGACGACGACATCGTCAACGAGATGCGCAAACGCGTGGTTGAACTCAAGAATGGCGTGGTGATCCGCGACGAAGCCAAGGCGTTGTACACCTCCCTGATCCCCGTCGTCGGGAAATCCCGCCGGCTGAAGGACGCCAGCGGCCGGGAGGAACCCGAAGCCGCGCCGGGTGCCGCCGCGGAGGGTGAGGCGCCGCGATGAGGCTTGCATTTATCCTCGGCGAAATCGGCAGCGGCCTGCGCCGCAACGTCTCCATGGTGGTCTCCGTGATCCTGGTGACCTTCGTGTCGCTCACCTTCGTGGGCGCCGCGGGCATGCTGCAAATGCAGATCAACCAGATGAAGGGCTACTGGTACGACAAAGTCCAGGTGGCCATCTTCCTGTGTGGGGAAGGTTCGACGGCGGCGGGCTGCGCCGGCGGGCCCGTCACCGCCGAGCAGCAGGAGAACCTTAGCGCCCTCCTCGAATCGCCGGCGGTCAGCCAGTACATTAACGACTTCCAGTTCGAGTCCCAGGAAGAGGCCTACAAGCACTTCAAGGACCAGTTCTCGAATTCGCCCATCGTTGACTCCGTCACGCCGGAGCAGTTGCCTGCGTCCTTCCGGATCAATATGAAGGATCCGGAGAAGTACCAGATCATCAGCGAGACGTTCTCCTCCCAGCCGGGCGTGGAAACCGTCATTGACCAGCGGCAGCTTCTGGAGCGGCTCTTCTCGGTGATGAACGGGGCTTCCCTTGTTGCGGTGGGAATCGCCGGAGTCATGATTGTTTGTGCCATCCTGCTGATCGCCACCACCATCAGGTTGTCCGCGTTCAGCCGTCGGCGCGAAACAGGCATCATGCGCCTGGTGGGCGCGTCAAAGACCGTGATCCAATTGCCGTTCATCCTCGAGGGCGTCATCGCCGCGGTTATCGGCGCCACGCTGGCTTCCGGAACTCTGTGGGCGGTGGCCCATTTCTTCCTGGGCGACTTCATGTCCCGGCAGTACCCGGACACCGCGTTTATCTCATCCAGCCAGACCCTGATCCTGGCGCCCGCCTTGATAATCCTTGGCGGATCCTTAGCGGGAATTTCGTCACTCTTGACCCTACGCCGATACTTGCGCGTCTAAGCTGATGCAAGCCGAACAAGGAAAGCCTATGAATGACATGGACCAAATAAAGAGCCGCCGGCCCAGCCATGGCGGGCGCCCGCATGCGCGCGGGACCTCGCTCATGAGTGGTGTCATTGCGGTGGTCCTGGCCGCCGGGCTTGCCTCGTCTGCTCCCGCGGCGTTCGCCGACGAACTGGAAGACAAGCAGGCAGCCCTGAACGCTGAAGCGGCCCGCGTGCAGCAGTCGCTGGAGTTCGTTGACGCCCGCATCGCCAAGGCCGCAGGCGACCTGGTCATCTATCAGGGCCAGCTTCCCGGTGCGCAGCAGGCTCTCCTCGAAGCGCAGGGCAGGGTGGCAGGTGCGGTCAAGGAAGTGGAAGCACTGTCCGCCCGCGTGGATATGGCACAGCAGAACAAGGCCAAGATCACCCAGCAGCTGGAAACCGACAAGAAGAAAATTGCCGACACCAAGAAGCTGATCGGGCAGATCGCCACGCAGGCCTACAAGTCCGGGGGAGTGCCGTCGAATCTCTCCCTCTTCTTCGGCTCCAACAGCGGCTCCAGCCTGACGGAGACCATGGACCTGGCAGACCAGGCGATGCGCAGCCAGAACGCGGCCATGGACAAGCTCTCCCAGCAGAACGCCACCAATGTGAACTCCCAGGCCCGCCTTCAGGCAGTGGAAGCGGAGATCAGGGACCTCAAGGCCAAGGCTGACGCTGCCCTGGTGCGTGAAAAAGCTGCCAGGGATGAAGCGGCGGCAAAGAAGTCCAAGGTGGATAAGCTCATTGCCGACACCACCCGGCTTAACAAGGAACTGCAGGCCGCGAAACCTGCAATCCAGACACAACTGGCGGGTGTGAAGGCGAACCAGGTCGCCGTTGCGGCCGAAATCAAGGAACGCGACCGCCGGCTTCGCGAGGCATGGTTGGCCGAACAGCGCAGGCGTGCTGCTGCCGCTGCCGCCGCAGCTGCCGCCGCCGCGGCAGCAAGGAACCAGCCCCCGCCCCCGTCCCGGCCGTTCGTGCCGCCGGTGGGATCGCCGTCGGCCTTTGGACTCCGGCACCCCTTCGCCTCCAGCGTTCCGATCACCTCGGGCTTTGGCTGGCGCGCCACACCGCCCGGCACCATCGACTTCTACGGCACCGGCGGTTACATGCACACCGGCATTGACTTCGGAGCTGCCTGCGGCACACCCGTTTACGCGGCGGCGGCCGGCGAGGTCTTCAGCTCCGGCTGGAACTCGGCCGACGGCGGCGGTTGGCGGGTCAAGATCTCGCACGGAGTCGTCCAGGGCAATTCCCTGACCACCATCTACTATCACAACGCCAGCATCGTAGTCGCTAATGGCCAGCAGGTTTCGCAGGGGCAGCTCATCGCCTACTCGGGCAACACCGGCAACTCCACCGGCTGTCACGCCCACTTTGAAACCTGGCTGAACGGCTCCGCGGTGGACCCGATGGGGCTGCTCTAGGAGCACGCCGGCGCTGCCGTACACTGGTAGGACTCCGCGGCCGGCAGGCCGGGAGGCCGACGGATTCTTGGATTGAGGAGTACTCCCGTGCCTAAAGAAAGTGGCCGGAAAGTGGTGGCCACCAACCGCAAGGCCCGGCACGACTACCATGTGCTGGATACCTATGAGGCCGGTATCGCGCTCATGGGCACCGAAGTGAAGTCCCTGCGCGAGGGGCATGCCTCCATGGTGGACGGCTTCTGCACGTTCTACAATGACGAGCTGTGGATGGAAGCCATCCACATCCCCGAATACAACCAGGGCAGCTGGACCAACCACGCGGCGCGCCGCCGCCGCAAGCTGCTCCTGCACCGCGAGGAGCTCACCAGGATCGCCCACAAGATCCGCGAATCCGGGTATACGGTGGTTCCGCTGCAGCTGTACTTCGTGGATGGCCGGGCCAAGGTGGAGATCGGCGTAGCGCGCGGTAAGCGGGAATACGACAAGCGCCAGACCCTCCGTGAGCAGCAGGACAACCGCGAAGCCCAGCGCGAAATGCGGGAACGCAACCGCCGCCGCTGACCCTGCCGGCGTCCGGGAATGATTCGCGGGGGTCATGCGTTATGATAAATAGTCCGGTGGGCATGCCTGCCGGTTTGGTAACAAAATACGGGGATGATCGGTTTCGACGATGTTAGTCGCGACAGGTGAAGCGGGCCGAGGATGCAGAATTATCTCGTTAACGCTGTCTGCAAACCAATAAGTGCCGAATCTAAGCGCACTGACTTCGCTCTTGCTGCCTAAGCAGTAAGACAGTCCGTCAGCCCGGGGTTGCTATCGCCCCGGTTCCTGGCGTCATTTAGATAGCCACTGCTGTTTACCCTCGTCATCGGGGTGAACGGGACTCTTAGGTGACTGGGCCCGGATCAGCCAGCTGTTTGCAGCATGGCTGGGGCCGAGAAAATCCGACGCAAACTGCGCCCGGAGAAGCCCTGACAACACGACATCGGACGGGGGTTCAATTCCCCCCATCTCCACTTTTTGTGAAAACACCCCGGTCCTTGGACCGGGGTGCTTTTTTGCGCCAGGGAGCATCATTCTCGACGCGGATATTCCCTGACGCGGCCCATATATGGGGGCGTCAGGAAAGATGCGCGTCGAAACTGAACCAGCGCACCGAACTGCCTGTTACTGGTCTACGACATCCACGACGCCGATGAAGCGCGTGCCGACGCCTTCGAATTCGCTCCGGATAGCTCCGGCGGGGCGTTCCGGCACTTCGTGCCTGGTGTGGTGTTCGCAGGCAACAAAACTGAAGTCGGGCCACCACTTCTTGGGCCGGGCTGCTTCCTCGTAGCCGCACACGGCGCAGACCAAATGAACCCACACGGGGCGCTTCCCAGTGCGGTTTGCCCGCGACTGCACCAGCCACGGCGGCGGGTTGTCCAGCAGGGCCCCGAGTTCCTCCTCCGCCATCCACTTGGGCAGGCCGTGGCGCTGCGCCATTTCAAGGGGTATGTCGAGGGCAATTGCTGCGTCACGTCTGCTAATCATCACTGTCCACCATACGGGAGGGCTCCAAATCGCTTTTCGGCAGCAACAGGCCCGCCCGGTCAGGAGGCCAGCGCCACCCCCGCAGCCGCGGCGGCAAACCCCAGCACCAGGTTCGTGGCCACGTTCACCGCACCCGCCCCAAACCGCGCCTCGCTGAACAGCCGTACGGTGGCGGTAGTCCATGAGCTGAACGTTGTGAGCCCGCCGGCGAGGCCCGTTCCGACGGCGGCCCGCCACTCGGGTGTCATGGCCGGACTTTCCGTGGCGGCGTAGGTCAGCCCGATCAGGAAACAGCCTGCCACGTTGACCAGCAGAGTAGCCCACGGCCAGTGCTGCCGCCCCGACCCGCCGGGCCCGCGGACGCTGCGCCGTGCGCTGTGGTGGGCAAACCAGCTGTCCACGGCAAACCGGAGCAGGGCGCCTGCCATCCCGCACAGGCCTACCAGCACCGCCGTCATGGTGTGACTTCCGCAGGACGCGCAAGCAACCGGCCCAGGCGCCAGCCGGCCCCCGCAGCGGCGAGGCCGAACACCAGCGACAGGGCAAGGTACAGCAGCCACGCCTGGTGTTCACCAGCCCGCAGCAGCTGGTCGGTGGAGAACATGACGGCGGAGAAGGTGGTGAAGGATCCGAGCAGCCCCGGGCCGATCCCCGCACGCAGCCAGAAGGATGTCTGCGGCCGCGCCATCCAGAGCGTGGTCAAGGCGGCGAGGACAAAGCTTCCTGCAACGTTAATAAGGAGTGTTGTCCATGGAACAGATCCGGTACCTTCCGGAAAAACCAACCCCAGGCCGTACCGCAGTTCCGTGCCGAGGAGGCCGCCTGCAGCCACTGCCAGCCAGGCGCGCCACACGTCAGCCGTCACCCAAGAGGCAGCCGGGATGCGGGTGGTCCGTGTGGACCCAGAGTGCTGACGTGATCTCCTCGGCGAAGTCGTAGTCCCTGCTTCGGCCCGCATTGCGGATCCGCACCACTAAGGCTCCTCCGAAGGGACGCCGGCCCAGCACTTCGACTTCATCGTCGATGTCGATGTGCTCGGCGGACAGATACCGGAGGAGATCCGGGTTGTCGTCGCTGATCCTCGTGATCCTGCCGGTGTGGCCCTCATCGAGTTCGCCCATGAGGTGGGCCCGCGGCACCATGACCTGGCCGTCCGCGGAGGGGATCGGGTCGCCATGCGGGTCCCTCAGCGGATGGCCCAGCTTGGCCGAAACCCGTTCGATGAACGTGTCCGATACAGCGTGCTCCAGCAGTTCCGCCTCGTCGTGGACCTCGTCCCAGCTGTAGCCGAGCTGCTGTACGAGGTACGTCTCGATCAGACGGTGCCGCCGCACCATGGCCAGCGCCAGCCGCAGCCCGGCGTCGGTCAGCGTGATGGCGCTGTAGGGCTTGTGGTCCACCAGGCCCTGGTCCTTGAGTTTGCGGACCATCTCGGACACCGAAGAATTTGCAACGCCCAGCCGCTGCGCGAGCTGCGAGGACGTAATGGCCTTGTCCTGCCACTCCGTGAAGGAGTAGATGACCTTAACGTAGTCCTCGATGGAGGAGGAGGGCGCGCTGGTCTTCACAGGTCAAGCCTACCGGGTGCGGGGCGGCACGGCAGGGCAAGGGTCAGGCCTTGGCGGCGCGCCACGCCAACGTCAGGTAGGGCAGCTTCAGGTCGAGCCCGGCGGCGTGGCCCAGATGGTCGTGCAGGTACCAGTCCAGGTTGGCCAGCACTTTGGCGCGGGTCGCCTCGCCTGCCCGCAGGTAATAGCTGCGCGACTTGGCCAACTCCATCAGGTCCTCGGTGGTCACAGTGTCCTGCCAGTGCGTGACGTGCCCCTCCGGGCCCTTGAATTCGGGCCCCACCACCGGCCGGAAGTCAGGTTTGTACACGTCCCCCGCGTGCATGATCCGCGACAGGCGGTGCACCCACGGCACAGACGTGTCCAGCTGGTTCCACACGAGACCCAGGATGCCTCCCGGCCGCAGCACACGCGCCAGTTCGGCGCTTGCCGCCAGCGGATCGCACCAGTGCCATGCCTGGGCCACAGTGACGACGTCGAACGACGCGCCGGGCAGGCCTGTCGCCTCCGCTGTCCCCGCCACCGCCGTGGCACCAGGGCAGTGGAACTTCAGTTGGGCCAGCATGTCTGCGGACGGGTCGATAGCCGTCACCGCCAATCCCCGATTCAGCAGGAGGGCGGTGAATTTTCCGGTTCCGGCTCCAACGTCCAGTGCGTCCCGTGCCCCTTCAGGAACCACCCATTGGGCTGCGTCTTCGGGATATCCGGGCCGCACCCGCTGGTAGTGGCTGCCGCCGGAACGGAAGCTGCTGCCCAGCTCCTGGCGTCGTCCGTGATCTAGCTTGGGGCCACCCCGAACCACCGTGCCGCCTCCCGTTTCCCGTGCCCGGGCAGCTGGTGCGCCGAGGATTACCCCTCGAATTTACCGCATCAGCAACATGGAGCCGGCCGGCGGCACAGGCCCCGTCCGGTCCAGGACTCAGGTGTCCGTGCAGGGAGCTGCACCGGCGGTACCCGGGGTGTTCGGCGCCCAGTGCGGGTAGGTCCGGGTGTCGTTGGCCGGCACCCAGCGGCCGGCGTCCACCACGTAGTCCCAGCCGAGGCCGGTGGTCCTGAGGGCCCGGATGCCGGCCAGCAGGCGCTGCGCGTCCTCCAGCCGGGAACCCACACCGAAGCTGGCCCGCAGTGAACCGGACGGCAGTCCCAAGCGCTTGAGCAGTGGATGGGCGCAGAAGCGGCCGTCGCGCAGGCCCACGCCGTGCTCGGCGGACAGGTATGCCGCCACGAGCCCGGCGTCGTAGCCCTCCACCGAGAAGTTGACCACGCCGATGGTGTCCGTCTCCGGGTTGGAGTCATTGAAGATCTGGTGCACCCTCACTCCGCTGATCTCCTGCAGGCCCTCCACCAGGAAAGACCGAATGGCCGACTCATGGGTGTGCCAGCGCTCCTGGTCCAGTCCCGCGATGACCTGCGCGGCCCGCGCCAGGGTGGCGGCGCCCAGCACGTTGGGTGAGCCCCCCTCATGGCGGGCCGGTCCGGTAGCCCAGCTGACGCCGTCGAGCTTTGCCTCCGTGACGGCGCCGCCGCCGGCGAGGTGGGGGGTGCCGGCGTCCAGCCAGTCGGGGCGGCCTACCAGCACTCCGGCGCCGAAAGGCGCGTAGAGCTTGTGTCCCGAGAAGGCGAGGTAGTCGACGTCGTCCGCTGCGATGTCCACGCGGCGGTGCGGCGCGAGCTGGGCGGCGTCCACGACAATCCGGGCGCCGTGCTGGTGGGCGAGCGCGGCAAGGGCGCGCACCGGGAGGATCTCGCCGGTGACGTTGGAGGCGCCCGTTACGGCCAGGAGGCTAACGCCGCCCTGCTCAAGTTCGGCGCGCACGGCCTCCAGGGTTCCGGCGATGCTGTCCGCGGCCACGATGCTCCGGTGCGGGACGCCCTGCCACGGCAGCAGGTTGGCGTGGTGCTCGATGTCGAGGTAGAGGACGTCCCCGTCGGGCCGGCCGCCGGTAAGCGGGAGGCAGCCGGCAAGCAGGTTCAGGGAGTCGGTGGTGTTGCGGGTGAAGATGACCGAGTCGTCCGGCCGGCCGCCCACGAATTCCCGCACGATGTTCCGTGCGTTCTCGTAAACGGACGTGCTGATCTGGGACGCGTACCCGGCGCCGCGGTGCACGCTGGCGTAGTACGGCAGGATTTCGTTCAGGTAAGCCGAGACCACAGACAGCGCCGGGGCGGAGGCGCCGTAGTCGAGGTTCGCATAGCGGACGTGTCCGCCGGTGATCAGGGGCGCCTGGATTTCGGCGCCGGTGACGGCGGCCAGCGGCCGGGCCGCTGCTTCAATACGGGCGTCGGCGGGCAGGGCCGGACGGGCGGGGGTGACGGTGGCAGTTGTCACAGAGACCTCACTGGGAAAGGACTCCACAAACGGGGAATCCGCGCTTGCCGCATCCGCTCCGGACCGGCCTGGTCGTCACCCGGGGCACCCCGCCGCGAATGGAGGGTTGCCGGCCAGCAAACCGGGGTTTAGCGCTGGCACTCGTGACCTGGTTAAGAGCGTAGGACATCCGGCGGGCAAGGTTTAAGCGGGCCGCAATGTTAAGGCGATTGTTACGCGCAGCCGCTGATAGCTCCTTTGGGCGAATATAACGACGACGGGCGCCTCAGTTCGGGGCGCCCGTCGTCGTAATCTTCGGCCGGGAAAGGTCCGGTGAAGCTAGAGGAGGTCGTCCAGGTAGGGGTTCAGGCGGTGCAGCACTTCAGTGTGCAGGATGGAGTTGGTGGCCAGCGCATTCCCGCCGAAAGGCCCGTCCTGGCCTTCCAGCGAAGTGAAGCGGCCGCCGGCTTCCACCACGATAGGCACCAGTGCGGCCATGTCGTACAGGTTCAGTTCGGGTTCGCAGGCGATGTCCACCGAACCCTCCGCCACCATGCAGTATGACCAGAAATCCCCGAAAGCCCGGGTGCGCCAGACGTCTTCGGTCAGACCCAGGAACTCGTCCAGGTTGCCCCGTTCCTTCCAGCCGCCCAGGCTCGAGTAGGACAGGGATGCGTCCGCCAGGTTGGAGACGTTGGAGACCCGTAGCCGGCTTGCTGCCGCCAGGGAACGGCCGGTGTAGGAACCCATACCCTTGGCACCCCACCAGCGCTTGCCCAGGGCGGGAGCGCTGACCACCCCGACCACCGGTTCGCCCTCGTCCACGAGTGCGATCAAGGTGGCCCAGACCGGTACTCCGCGGACAAAGTTCTTGGTGCCGTCGATGGGGTCGATGATCCAGCGGCGTGAGCCGTGGCCGGTGCTGCCGAATTCCTCGCCGAGCACGGCATCGCGCGGACGGGACCGGGAGAGCTGGCCGCGGATGGCCTCCTCGGCGGCCTTGTCCGCGTCGGTGACCGGCGTCAGGTCGGGCTTGGTCTCCACATGGAGATCAAGTGCCTTGAAGCGGCTCATGGTCTGGTCATCCACGGAGTCGGCCAGGACATGGGCCAGGCGCAGGTCATCGTTGTAGCTCGAAGCGGGTTGGATCATGCTTCCAAACTACCGTCTGCGCGCGGATCTGCTGGGAGATCCGGCGTCAGGTGACGCTGCCGAGTTCCTTGGCTTCCTGTGCCTCGTTGCGCGGATCCGCCCCAAGGAGGCGGCGCAGGGACGCCAGCCGGGCGGTGCCGGTGGGTCCTGCGTGCCCTTCTTTGACCCAGGCATCCAACCCGCAGTCCACGGCGCTGGCGGTGTGCTTGCAGCCCCGTTCGCAGTCCTCGATCCCGGGCGAGAGGTCCGGGAACGAGCGCAGGATCCGGTCGGGGTCCACGTGGGCCAGCCCGAACGAGCGGATCCCGGGGGTGTCGATGATCCAGCTGCCCGGGGGAGCTTCAGCAAGCCGGAGGGCCAGCGCGGATGAGGACGTGTGGCGTCCCCGGCCGGTCACGGCATTGACGCCGCCCGTGGCCCGCTCCGCGCCGGTCAGGGCGTTAACCATGGTGGACTTGCCCACGCCGGAATGGCCCAGCATCACGGTGACTTTGCCGTCCAGGTAGGCGCGGAGGCGGGCAACGGCGTCGCTGTCCAGGCGGGCGGACAGCCCGTCATCGGAGCGGGCGTCGATTCCCGAGGCCCGGTCGTCGGCCGTCCGGCTGATAATGACGGGGAACTCGAGGTGCGTGTAATTCGACAGGAGCTCCGCAGGATCCTTGACGTCCGCCTTGGTGACGAGCAGGATCGGCTCGATGCCGGCGTCGTACGCTGCCACCAGCGCGCGGTCGATGAACCCGGTCCGTGGCTCCGGGTTGGCGGCGGCGACCACGATGACCAGCTGGTCCGCGTTGGCCACGACGGCGCGTTCCACGGGGTCCGTGTCATCGGCGCTGCGGCGCAGCAGGGTGCGGCGCTCCTGGATCCTGACCAGGCGGGCCAGCGTATCGGGCTCGCCGGAGACATCGCCAACCAGTGACACGAAGTCCCCGGCCACCACGGGGGAGCGCCGCAGCTCCCGTGCCCGTGCCGCAATGATCACGCGTTCGGAGGCGGAATCCTCGTCCACTACGGCCGTATAGCGACCCCGGTCCACCGTGATGATGCGGCCGGTAACGGCGTCATCGTGGCTCGGCCGGTCCTTGGTGCGCGGCCGGGAGCCCTTCTTGCTGGGCCGGATTCGGACATCCGATTCATCCCAGGAGTCAGTGCTCCGAGCCACTGCCCGAACCCTCCGCCCCTTGCGCGAGCATCCCGGACCAGAGCCTGGGGAAGTCCGGCATGGTCTTGCCCGTGGTGGCGATGTCCTCCACCTCCACGCCCTCCACGGCGAGGCCAAGGATGGCACCGGCCGTGGCCATGCGGTGGTCCGCGTAGCTGTGGACGACGCCGGCGTGCAGCGGGGCCGGACGGATCACCAGGCCGTCGCTGGTCTCTTCGGCGTCGCCGCCCAGCCGGTTGATTTCAGTCACGAGCGCGGCGAGCCGGTCCGTCTCGTGGCCGCGGAGGTGCGCGATGCCGCTCAGCCTCGATGGGCCGGAGGCCAGTGCGCAGAGGGCCGCCACGGTAGGGGCAAGTTCGCTCGTATCTGCGAAATCGCCGCCCTTGATTTCCTGGCCGCCGGTGACCGTCAGCGTTCCGTCGCGAAGGGTCACGTCCGCGCCCATGTCAGCGAGGATGGTGCGCCACAGGTCGCCTACCTGTTGCGTCCGCTCGGGCCATTCCGGAATTCGGACTGTTCCGCCGGTCGCCAGGGCCGCGGCCAGGAACGGGCCGGCGTTGGAAAGGTCCTGCTCGATCCGCTGGTCGAAGGCGCGGATCGAGCCGGGCTGCACCACCCAGTGGTTGGGCGTGGAGTCGTCCACTTGCACCCCGGCGCCGCGCAGGACGGCAACAGTCATGTTGATGTGGTCCAGGCTGGGGACCGGGCCACCCGAGTGTTCCAGGTGCAGGCCGTCGGTGAACCGGGCACCCACCAGGAGCAGGGCGGACACGAACTGGGACGAGGCGCTGGCGTCGATCACCAGGTGGCCGCCGCGGACTTCGCCGGTGCCTTCCACTACGAACGGAAGGGACGACGGCGTGCCTCCCCCTTCTGCCGATACCGCGACACCCAGCCCCTGCAGTGCCTCGATGATGGTTCCCATGGGCCGCTTGCGGGCGTGGGGGTCGCCGTCGAACACGCCGGCCCCTTTGCGCAGCGCCGCAAGCGGCGGGACGAAGCGCATCACGGTGCCTGCCAGGCCGCAGTCGATGGCCACGTCCGCCGCCGGCGCGTCGGCACTGAACGGAACGACCTCCAGGTCCGGACCGAACGCCCCGTCTCCGGGGACCTCTGTGACGGTGGCTCCCAACTCGCGCAGGGCCTCGATCATCAGGGCCGAATCCCTGGAATGCAGAGGTGCGCGCAGGCGGGACGGGCCGTCAGCCAGCGCGGCAAGCACCAGGTACCGGTTGGTCAGCGATTTGGAACCGGGGACCGTGAGGGTGGCGTTGACGGGCCGCGACGCGAACGGTGCGGGCCAATGGGGAAGGGGCGCTCCGGTGCCGGCCGGTGCTGCGGGTGCTGCGGTCATTCGGCTTTATGCCCCCGTGGCGTGCCCGACGGCACGGCGAACGGCTTTATCGGCCTTGTGGATCTTCTTGTTTGTGGTCCTGCGGGCGTCCGCCGCGAGGTGCTCCGCGCGCCATGCCAGCCCCGGCTTGCCTGCGGTGTCCACGGAGGCCAGGAGGGCGCCGCCGCTGAGCGAGAGGTTCTTCAGGAGCTGGTTGCGCCGGTGCTCGCGGCCTTCCTTGCTGCTGATATCGGCGCTGCGCCATTCCACGAAGGTGTTTAGGAGCGAGACCACGGTCAGCAGGCCGGCGGAGAGGCGGGAAAACTTGCCCATTCCGAAGAGGATCCCGGCGCCAACCTGGGTACCGCCGATGACGCGCGCAAGGGCCTTCTCATCAGCCTGGAACGGCAGTGCCGCGGCGGCTTTGCGGAGCAACGGAGAAAGCTGCCGGGCGGTGTCATCGGAATTCTTGAGCTTGTCCATTCCGGCCAGGACAAAACTGGAGGCCAGCATGGGCCGTGCAAGCATACGGGTCAAGGACATGGGTTTCCTCCTGGATGGACGAGCCGCATAAAGCGGGGGAGTCCGTTCTAGTCTTGCACTTTTGGGGAATATTTGCCCAAGGCGCGGGGTTACGTAGAGCAGGTCCGCAACCGCAGGACCGCACAAGAGCACGGACACACTCCAGGCAGCAGTTGCCGGCGCCCGAACGCGCTCCGCGGCCTGCAGCCTGCGTGATGGACAGGAACGGGGTGGGCCTTGGGAAGCGTAACGGACATAGTCTCCGCGCCAGGTCCGGTGGAGATGGACGCATTGTTGTCCGGTCGGACGGAATACGGCACGCCACCGGGGCGCGCCCTGCCAGTAGACTTGAGGGCAATGAGCACCCTGGATCCGGCCGTCCCGGCCACCTATGAGGAACAGTCCGCCGCGGCAGGACCAGCCGCTGCCGCCGCGGAAGAACCGGTGGACGTCGCCACTGAGTCCGCGGAAGAGCGGCGAACCCGGTTCGAGCGGGATGCCATGCAGTACGTGGACCAGCTGTACTCGGCCGCCATGCGGATGGCACGTAACCCTTCGGACGCCGAGGACCTGGTGCAGGAGGCCTATACCAAGGCGTTCTCGGCGTTCCACCAGTACAAGCCCGGGACCAACCTCAAGGCCTGGCTGTACCGGATCCTCACGAATACCTACATCAACCTTTACCGGAAACGCCAGCGCGAGCCGCTGCAGTCCAACTCGGACACCATCGAGGACTGGCAGCTGGCGCGGGCGGAGTCGCACACGTCCAGCGGCCTCAGGTCCGCTGAAGCCGAGGCGCTGGACCACCTTCCGGATTCGGACGTAAAGCGCGCACTGCAGGAGATTCCGGAGGAATTTCGGCTGGCCGTGTACTTCGCCGATGTGGAGGGGTTCGCCTACAAGGAAATTTCAGACATCATGAACACCCCCATCGGTACGGTGATGTCCCGGCTCCACCGCGGCCGGAAAATGTTGCGGGACATGCTCGGGGAATACGCCGCCGAGCGCGGATTCAAGGCCGCCGCCGAGCCAGGGGACGCGGCAGGAAGCACACAACAGGAGAGCGGAAAATGAGCGACTGCCAGGGATTGGGCGATTGCGATGACACCCGGATGCAACGGATCTACGAGTACCTCGACGGCGCACTGACCCGGGAGGACCTCACGGAGATTAAGACACACCTCGACGAGTGCCCGGAGTGCAGTGAACAGTACGACCTCGAGTGCGTCATCCGTAAAGTGGTCAAGCGTTCCTGCACGGAGGCCGCCCCGGAGAACCTGAAGAACGCGATCCTGGACCGGATACATTCGATCCGGCCGGTCGACGCGTAACTGCCAGGGCGGGTGTCCGGCCGCCTGGGCGCCATACAGAAAGGACCCCGGAAACCAAGAGGTTTCCGGGGTCCTTTGCTGTAACCAAGTTACCTGGCATGTGCCTAGGTGTTGGGGCGCTTCCCGTGGTTCGCGCCGCCACGCTTACGGTCACGACGCTTGCGTGCACGCTTGCTCATAGCTGGCCTCCTTACTGTTGGTACTCAAAAGAGCTGCCCTCAAGTCTCCCACATCTGCAAGGTGCCCGCGAACCGGGAGGCACGGGCCGTTAGGCGTCCAGTGAGTTGCGGATGGCGGTGCCCGCCTGATCCAGGACCGTGCGCATCGTTTCAACGGTGGACGGGTTGAGGGGCTGGTAGCGGGAGCGAAGCCGCAGCTCAGCGCGGATTCCGTCGCGGAACTCCTGCAGCATGGCCTCGGCATCCCTGAGCGGCCGCCCGGTTTGCGGGGGCAGGCGGCCGCCGGGGAGGCGCATCTCCGCTGACTGGGCTGCTGACTGCGCCGCGACCCTGGCCGCCTCAGCCGTGGCGGCAAGGTCTGCCCGGAGGCCGCGCATGTTGCTGCGGATGTCTTCACGCAGGCTGTCGGCCAGCCGCCGCACCGACGCGGAGATGTCGTTTTCCACCCCGGCAAGCTCGTCCCGCCGGCGCTCCAGCTCGTCCAGGCCCGCAGCCGTGATGCGGTAGTTGGTGCGGCGGCCCGCCGATTCGGTGGCCACGAGGCCCTCGGCCTCCAGTTTCCCCAGGCGCGGATAGATGGTCCCCGCGCTGGGGGAGTACGTGCCGCCGAACCGCTCCTTCAGCGCCTTGATCAGCTCATATCCATGTTTAGGGCCCGACTCAAGCAGGGCCAGGAGGTACAGGCGTAGTGCACCGTGCGCGAACACGGGAGGCATCAGAGGCCTGCTTCCGCGTCTCCCGGCGCGGGCCGGTGGAGCACGGACGTTGCTCCGGACACCGAGTTGGTCCGCAGCAGCATCAATTGCCGGTCAGGGCCCGCAATGGTCTCTACCGACCCCGAGAGGTGCGGGAACCGCTGGTTGTCGATGACCACGGCGCCGCTGGCCGACTTGGCGATAAGGTCCACGCCGACGTCGTACGGCAACCGGATGGTGAGGTCCCCCGAAACCGAATTCGCCCCGAAATCATGCGTAAAGCCGTGCAGGTCGAAGCTCAGCCCGCCACTGACGGTGTTGGCCCTGACATTCGTCAGCTCCCCGGAAGCGGTCACCTCACCGGAGACGCTCTTTGCCGTAAACACCCCGGTGTGGTTGCGGGCCGCGACCTCGCCGCTGACGGTGTTGACGTCCAGCTGGCCATGGGTTCCGTCCGCCACCACCGAGCCGGAAACCGTATTCAGGCGGGTATGGCCGGACGTTCCGGAAACCAGTCCATTGCCACTGACGATGCCCGCTTCAACGTCCACGCCAGCGGGGAGGGCAATGCTGATGACGGCGGAGTTCTCGCTGTTGTGGCCGACGGTGCCCATCAGGTTCTTGAACCAGCCCTGCGCGCCGTGCAGCTGGTGCCGGATTTCCAGCCGGCCGCCGGAAACGGACACCGCCAAGGGGTCACCCTGGACGTCCGTGACCTCGATCCGGGCCACCGGTTCCGGATGCGTGACCACGTCAAAACGGCCGCGGACCATGCCCAGCTTCAGGGACGAAACACCGTCCACGTCGATGGTCTGCGGGCTGGTAATGTTCCACTGCTGATCGGACACGTCTCCTCCAAAGGCGATATATCGTGTTGAGCTTCCAACGGTACCCCCGGTCACTCGGGCGATCAAGATATATCGCGAACCAGCGCTACTCCGGGGAGTCCATGCCCAACCACTGGAACCAGCCGCGGTGCAGGACGAGCCAGGCCATCAGCCCGTAACCGGCCTGGCCGGGAGACCCGCCGTTGGCTGCCAGGTCCTGACGCCACTGTTCGTGGTTCAGCAGGGGGGAAAAGGTGTCAACGTAAAGGTGCTTCCGGCGGGTGGTGACGTCGGCGAAGGCGGTGTTGAGCTCATCCAGCCTCCGGTTGCGCACCGGATCGAGGGTGGGAGGCGGTCCCACTACAAAGACCTCGATGCGGTTCTGGGAGGCCGAATCGAGGATATTGGCCAGGTTAAGGCGGCTCCGCGCGGTGGAGAGGCCGAACTCGATGTCGCGGCCGGACAGGCCGATCACCAGCCGGTTCTCTGCCTGGCCGCTGAAACGACGGCCCGCTTCCTCAAGCCAGCGTGCAGCCAGGCCTTCGGTGCCCTCTTCAGGGCAGGCCAGCGCATAGCTTTCCACCTGTGTGCCGTCCTGGGGAGTGCGGGCCAGCACACGTCCAAACCATCCGAGCGCGCGGGGGTCGCCCACTCCCGCCAGCAGTTCATCTCCTACAGCTGCGATGCGCAGCTTCCTGTCTTCCACACGTACCTCTTCACTTCCGGGGCCTGGCCGGTGTTGTCCATTAAACGGCAACTGCCCGGCCGGAGTCTGATGGGTCGACGTCCGGCCGGGCAGCCTTGGTGCTTACTTGCGCGCGAATGCCTGCTTCAGCAGGACGTCCTGCTCCGCCGCGTGCCGCTTCATTGAACCGGCAGCAGTGGAGGCCGACGCGGGGCGCGAAACCAGCCGAATCCTGCGGTCCAGGGCGTCCGGCAGGTTCAGTCCGATGAACGGCCACGGTCCCTGGTTTGCCGGCTCGTCCTGTGCCCATACGACTTCGGCGTTCGGGTACTTCGCCAGCTCCGCGGCGATTTCCTCGTGCGGCAGCGGGTAGAGCTGCTCGACGCGGATGATTGCCGTGGTGGTGTCGCCCGTCTTCTGCCGGGTGGACAGCAGGTCGTAGTACAGGCGCCCGGAAACCAGCAGGACGCGTTCGACGGCGTTCGCGGCCAGCTGCTCGTGTTCACCGATCACGGGGCGGAAGGCGCCGCTGGTGAAGTCCTCCACGGAGGACGCCGCAGCCTTCAGGCGCAGCAGCTGCTTGGGCGTGAAGATGATCAGGGGCTTCCGCGGACGGCTGTAGGCCTGGCGGCGCAGCAGGTGGAAGTGCGAGGCGGCCGTGGTGGGGTTGGCCACGATCATGTTTTCCTCGGCGCACAGCTGCAGGAACCGCTCAATTCGTGCCGACGAGTGGTCCGGGCCCTGGCCTTCGTAGCCATGCGGCAGCATGAGCACCAGCGACGAGCGCTGGCCCCACTTCTGCTCGGCGGACGAGATGAACTCGTCGATGATGGTCTGGGCGCCGTTGACGAAGTCACCGAACTGGGCTTCCCAGAGGACCAGCGCGTCGGGACGCTCCACTGAGTAGCCGTATTCGAAGCCCATGGCGGCGTATTCGGAGAGCAGCGAGTCGTAGATCCAGAGCTTGGCCTGGTCATCGGAGAGGTTGCCGAGGGGCAGCCATTCCTTGCCGTTGGCGCGGTCGTGGAACACGGCGTGACGCTGCACGAAGGTGCCGCGGCGGGAATCCTGGCCGGCGAGCCGGACGGGAACGCCTTCCATGATGAGCGAGCCGAACGCAGCGATTTCGCCGAAGCCCCAGTCGATGCCGCCTTCGCGGGACATCTGCTCACGCTTCTCGAGGAGCTGCTTGAGCTTGGCATGAACGGTGAAGCCCTCAGGTACCTCGACGTGGGCCTTGCCGATCCGGGCAAGGGTCTCGGCGGAAATGGCGGTGGAGACGGGAGCGTTCACTCCCGAGTCGGACTGCTGTGCCATGGGGCGCTCGATGTCCGAAACCGCGGCGGAGTCGGCCGTGATGATCGGGATCGGGGAAGTCTGCGCCGCGTGGGTTTCGGCGAACACCCGCTCCAGGCGTTCCTGGTAGTCGCGGAGCAGCTGCTCTGCTTCTTCCTCGGTGATGTCGCCACGGCCGATCAGCGATTCGGTGTAGAGCTTTCGCACAGAGCGCTTGGCCTCGATGAGGTTGTACATCAACGGCTGGGTCATCGAGGGGTCGTCGCCCTCGTTGTGGCCGCGGCGGCGGTAGCAGACCATGTCGATGACAACGTCCTTGTGGAACCGCTGGCGGAACTCGTAGGCAAGCTGGCCGATCCTGACCACGGCCTCGGGGTCGTCACCGTTCACGTGGAAGACCGGTGCCTGGATCATCTTGGCAACGTCGGTGGAGTACGTGGAGGAACGGGAGGACGACGGCGCGGTGGTGAAGCCCACCTGGTTGTTGACCACGATGTGGATGGTTCCGCCGGTCCGGTAGCCACGCAGCTGGGACAGATTCAGGGTTTCGGCAACCACACCCTGGCCGGCGAATGCGGCGTCGCCGTGCACCATGATGGGCAGCACGGGGAACGTCTCGCCCTGGTCCAGGCGGTCCTGCTTGGCGCGGACGATGCCTTCGAGGACCGGGTCCACGGCCTCAAGGTGGGACGGGTTGGCGGCCAGGTAAACCTTGGTTTCCTTGCCGTTGTCCGACGTGAACGTGCCTTCGGTGCCCAGGTGGTACTTCACGTCACCGGAGCCCTGGACGGAACGCGGGTCCTGCGTGCCCTCGAATTCGCGGAAGACCTGTGCATAGGTCTTGCCGGCGATGTTGGTCAGCACGTTGAGGCGACCGCGGTGCGCCATGCCGATGGCAACCTCGTCCAGGCCGTCGTCGGCGGCGTCGGACATGATGGCGTCCAGCAGCGGGATCAGCGACTCGCCGCCCTCGAGGGAGAAGCGCTTCTGGCCGACGAACTTGGTCTGCAGGAAGGTCTCGAAGGCCTCTGCGGCGTTCAGCTTGGAGACGATCCGGAGCTGTTCTTCGCGGCTGGGCTTGGAGTAGGGGTGCTCAAGCTGGTCCTGGAACCACTTTCGCTCGGCCGGCTCCTGGATGTGCATGTACTCGATGCCCGTGGTGCGGCAGTAAGCATCGCGAAGAACGCCCAGAATGTCGCGGAACTTCAGGCTGGGCTTGCCGCCAAAGCCACCCGTGGGCCATTCGCGGTCCAGGTCCCAAAGCGTCAGGCCGTAGGTCAGGACATCGAGGTCCGGGTGCTTGCGCTGGACGTACTCCAGGGGGTCGGTGTCCGCCATGAGGTGGCCACGAACGCGGTAGGAGTGGATGAGCTGCTGGATCCGGGCGACCTTGTTGATCTCGTCAGCGGGGTCAACCTGCTTGTCGGCGCTCCAGCGGACGGGCTCGTACGGAATCCGAAGGGACTCGAAGATCTCGTCGTAGAAGTTCTGCGCACCGAGCAGCAGCGAGTGGACCAGCTTCAGGAACTCACCGCTGCCGGCACCCTGGATCACGCGGTGATCGTAGGTGGACGTGAGGGTGAGCACCTTGCTGATGGCGTTTTGCGCGATGATCTTTTCGCTGGCGCCCTGGAATTCTGCCGGATAGTCGAGGGCGCCTACGCCGATGATGGCGGCCTGGCCCTTGGAAAGGCGGGGCACTGAGTGCACGGTGCCGATGCCGCCCGGGTTGGTCAGGGAGACCGTGGTGCCCTGGTGGTCCTCTGCGGTGAGCTTGCCGTTGCGGGCGCGCTTGATCAGGTCCTCGTAGGTGTGCCAGAACTCCGAGAAGTTCAGGGTCTCCGCTTTCTTGATGTTCGGGACCATCAGGAGGCGGGTGCCGTCAGGCTTCGGCATATCGATCGCGATGCCAAAGTTGACGTGTGCCGGCTGCACGGCTACGGGCTTGCCGTCCACTTCGTCGTAGTAGACGTTCATGGAGGGGAACTGGGAGAGCGCCCGGATCACGGCGTAGCCGATCAGGTGCGTGAAGGAGACTTTGCCGCCGCGGGCGCGGGCCAGGTTGGAGTTGATGACAACGCGGTTGTCGATCAGCAGTTTGGCGGGGATGGCCCGGACGCTGGTGGCCGTGGGGACCTCGAGGCTGGTCACCATGTTGGTGGCAATGGCCTTGGCAGGTCCGCGAAGTACGGAGACGACGTCCTCTTCCGGGGCCGTGGGGGCCTTGACGTTCTTGGGCAGCTGCGCCGGAATCGGGGGAGTGCCGCCGCCTGCTTCCGTCTTCTTGGAGCCGTCGCGGGCCACGGTGGCGGGTGCCTTCTTCGCGGGGGCTGCTGCCGGCGCCGGTGCCGGGGCAGGTGCGGAAGCGGCAGGAGCTGCAGCCGGCTGCGCTGCCGGAGCCGCAGGAGCTGCCTTAACAACCGGAATCTGCGTGGTGGGTGGGTTGGACGCGTTCCCCGAATTTCCGTTGGAAGAAGAACGGCTGCCCGAGTCGAAGGATTCGAACAGCGGCCACCATTTTGCGTCTACTGCGTTCTTGTCCTTCTGGTACTGCTCGTACAGTTCGTCAACGAGCCACTCGTTTCCGCCAAATTCCTCTGGTAGACGGTGGCTAGGCTGCTCTGGCACTTGAAATACGCCTCTTCCATGAGTTTGATTTCTCTCCGGCCCACGGTGCTTGAGTACTCCGTTCGAACCAGTCTCTGCGTCCTCTGAACCCAGACCTTGCAAGTCTAGTGAGCATCACGCGTTAACTGCCAATAAGCGTGACCCAAATCATGAAGTGACGTCCGGAGGCCCGGATCCGGGTCTCCGCACCGGTTCGCTTGGCCTCTTCCGCACCGCCCGTCCCAGGCCAAGCGCCGCCTCCCGCTCCTGTAGACTGTGGGCCTTATGGACAGTAAATCCAGGTGCCGGCCCGGGGGCTGTCAGCGGAGGCCCAAAACGACCTCCGCGCAGTCCACCCGCCGAGCCGGCAGACCCCGAACGAATGCCCATCACCAGCCCGAGCCGGGGCCGGCTGCGCCCCGCACGGAAAGAGGGCCGGCTTCAGCCGACCACCCTCCGCCGGAACGGGCCAAAGACAGCCGTTCCGGCCTGGTCCCCGCAAGTCCCGCCCGCGGCCGTCAGGCGGGATGCTGAGTGGAATGGCTCCTGCTGGCCGCCGGCCTGCTGCTCATCGCAGGCACCGGGTTCTTCGTGGCCGTTGAATTTTCCCTAATCGCACTGGATCAGCCCACGGTCCAAAGGGCGGTTGACGATGGTGATACCGGTGCCGTCCCGCTGCTGAAGTGCCTCAAATCTCTCTCCACCCAGTTGTCCAGCTGCCAGCTTGGCATCACTCTCACCACGCTGCTCACCGGTTACGTCATGGAACCTTCGGTGGGCCGGCTGCTGGAAGCTCCGCTGGCCGCCGTCGGACTTCCCCAGCCTGCCGTGTACTCGATCTCGCTGGTGCTCGCCATGGTGATCGCCACGCTGCTCTCGATGCTCCTGGGCGAACTGGTTCCCAAGAACATGGCGATTGCCCTTTCTTTCCGGGTGGGGAAGGCGCTGGCGCGCCCGCAGCTGATGTTTACCGCCGTCTTCAAGCCCGCCATCGTGCTCCTGAACGGCTTTTCCAACAAGGTCCTCAACGCCTTCGGCCTGGAAGCCAAGGAAGAAATTTCCGGCGCCCGCACACCGGCGGAGCTTGCCTCACTGGTGCGCCGCTCGGCCGCCATGGGAACGCTCGACGCCGGGACCGCCAATTTCGTGGCCCGCACCCTTGATTTCTCCACCCGGACCGCAGCGGACGTCATGACGCCCCGTATCAGGGTGGAAACCATCGACGCGGGCCAGCCGGTGTCCGACGTGCTGGACGCCGCGCGCAGGACGGGATATTCGAGGTTCCCGGTGATCGGCGATTCCGCGGACGATATCCGCGGCCTGGTGCACGTAAAGAAGGCCGTGGCCGTGCCGGCGGACCGCCGGCACAAGCTTGAGGCAGGGGCCATCATGACGGAAGTCCTCCGTGTTCCGGAGACCATCCACCTGGACGCGCTCCTGGCGGAACTGCGTGACGGCAACCTTCAGCTGGCCGTTGTGCTGGACGAATACGGCGGAACGGCAGGCATCGCCACCCTAGAGGACCTGGTGGAGGAAATTGTGGGCGAGGTGGCTGACGAACATGACAAGGTCCGCCCCGGCCTCCTCCAGAGTGCCTCCGGAGACTGGTACTTCCCGGGGCTGCTCCGTCCCGACGAACTGTCCGAGCAGATCCCGGGCCTCACGGTCCCGGATGAATCGGCCTATGAAACCGTGGGCGGTTACGTGATGAGCCAGCTCGGCAGGATTGCCGCCGTGGGCGACAGCGTCCCGGTCGAAGGCGGGACCCTGAGCGTGACCCGGATGGACGGACGCCGGATCGACCGGATCTGCTTCCATCCCGCACCGCACCAGGCGGAGGGCCATCATGAAACCCAGGGGAGCGGACAATGAACGACTGGGCCGGAATCTTTTGGCTGGCCGTTCTCCTGCTCGGGAACGCCTTCTTTGTCGGCGCTGAATTCGCCGTCATGTCCGCCCGGCGCAGCCAGATTGAACCGCTGGCCGAAGCCGGTTCGAAGCGGGCGCAAACAACCCTGCGGGCAATGGAAAATGTCTCCCTCATGCTGGCTTGTGCCCAGCTGGGCATCACCGTGTGCTCCCTGCTCATCCTGCTGGTGGCCGAACCTGCCATCCACCATCTCCTCGCCGTGCCGCTGGAGGCGCTGGGCATCCCCAAGGAAATCGCCGACGTGGCGGCTTTCGGTGTGGCGCTCATGATCGTGACGTTCCTGCACGTGACGTTCGGTGAGATGGTGCCCAAGAACATCTCCGTCTCCATGGCGGACAAGGCCGCGCTGTTCCTGGCTCCGCCCCTGATGTTCGTGGCACGGCTGGTCAACCCGGTCATCGCCACCCTCAACTGGTCCGCGAACCATATCCTGAAGCTGCTTCGCATCGAGCCCAAGGACGAGGTGAACTCCTCCTTCACCCTGGAGGAGGTCCAGTCCATCGTCCAGGAGTCCACGCGGCACGGACTGGTGGATGACGAGGCCGGCCTGATCACCGGTGCGCTTGAGTTTTCCGACTACAGCGCCGCGGACATCATGGTTCCGCTGGACAAGCTGGTGATGCTCAAGGCACCCACCACTCCGGTGGACTTCGAAAAAGCCGTCAGCAGGACGGGTTTCTCCCGGTTTCCCATGCTGGACGAGGACGACTTGCTGTACGGCTACCTCCATGTCAAGGACGTCCTCTCCATCCCGGAATCGGCTTCGGGTTATCCCATCGCCGAAAGCAGGGTCCGTTCGTTGGCCAACCTGGCGCTGGACGACGAGATCGAGAAGGCCATGTCCGTCATGCAGCGCACAGGGTCCCACCTGGCCCGCGTCATCGGCCCGGACGGGAACACGCAGGGCGTCCTCTTCCTGGAGGACGTCATCGAGCAGTTGGTGGGCGAGATCCGGGACGCCACCCAGGCCCGGGGAATCCGCCGCTTCGGTCAGGAGAACGGTGCTTGAGCTTCAGTTCTAAATAGGAATCATTCCTATTTAGGTGTAAGGTGGAGGGGTTGTCCTGCCCCTCCACCGAACTGAGGTTCCCGTGCGCCGATCCGCCGCTGCCCGATCCACCCTTGCCGTCCTTGCCGGGGCAGGCCTCCTGCTTTCTGCCTGCAGCCAACAGCCCGAGACGGCTCCAGCCAACGATGGGTTGAGCGTGGTCACGTCCACGGACGTGTACGGGGACATCGTCAGGACGATCGGCGGAGACAAGGTCAGCGTCACCGCAATCATCAGCAAGACCAGCCAGGACCCGCACTCCTACGAGGCAACGGCACAGGACCGCCTGGCCGTCTCCAAGGCCGACCTGGTGGTGGAGAACGGCGGAGGCTACGACGGCTTCATCCACACGCTGGCCGAGGACAGCAACCTCGATGAAGCGAAGGTGCTGAACGCCGTCGAACTCTCCGGCCTGGAGGAGGAAGCAACCGCCGGCGGGGACGCCACCGCCGGGGCAACGACTGAAGAAGCGGACGCTGAAGAAGAGCACGGCGAGGACGGGCACGGCCACGGCGAATTCAACGAACATGTCTGGTACAGCCTCTCCGCCATGGAAAAGATCGCCGACCAGCTGGCCGCCAAGCTTGGCGAGCTGGATCCGGAATCCGCCGAGGGCTTCACCGCCAACGCCGAGGCATTCAAGAAGGAACTCGACGCGCTGCACGCCAGGCTTGACGCCCTGAAGGACAGCGCGGGCGGCGCACGGGTGGCCGTCACCGAGCCGGTTCCCCATTACCTCCTGGAAGATGCCGGGCTGGTCAATGCCACCCCTGAGGACTACACGGCCGCGATCGAAGAGGGCTCCGACGTGCCCCCGGCCGTACTCAAGGAAACCACCGACCTCGTAGAATCGAAGTCCGTCCGCATCCTGGCCTACAACGGCCAAACCGAAGGCCCACAGACGCAGGCGCTCAAGGAGGCCGCCGACCTGGCGGGCCTCCCCGTGGTCGATTTCAGCGAAACCCTGCCGGAAGGCAAGACGTACCTGCAGTGGATGACGGACAATGTGGAGAACATCGGCAAGGCTCTGGGAGAAAAATAGTTGAAATCACTGGTCAGCCTCACCGGGGCGTCCCTCAGGTTCGGCCAACGGACGCTCTGGGAAGGCCTTGACCTGCAGATCAGGCCCGGCGAATTCTTCGCCGTGCTCGGTCCCAACGGCAGTGGCAAAACCAGCTTCCTGAAGGTGCTGCTGGGTCTCCAGGAACTGCATCAGGGCAAGGCGGCGCTGGGGGGCCGGCCCGTCGAACGCGGCAGCAGCATGATCGGTTACATACCCCAGCAAAAATCCTTCGCCCCGGATACCCCCATGCGGGCCCGCGACCTGGTGGGCCTGGGCGTCGACGGGCACCGGTGGGGGTTCCGGCTCTCGTCCGCCAGGGTGAACCGCCGGATCGATGAACTCCTGGACCTGGTGGGCGCCTCGGATTACGCCAAGGTGCCGGTAGGCCAGCTTTCCGGCGGTGAGCAGCAGCGGCTGCGCGTGGCACAGGCGCTGGCCACGGATCCGCAGGTTCTGCTCTGCGACGAACCGCTCCTGTCCCTGGACCTGCACCACCAGCAGGCTGTCAGTTCGCTGATTAACCGCCAGTGCCACGAGCACCAGAGTGCCGTGGTGTTCGTGACGCACGAGATCAACCCGATCATCGACTATGTGGACCGGGTCCTGTACCTGGCCGGAGGACGCTTCAAAGTAGGCACCCCGGAAGAGGTCATGACCACCGAAGTCCTGTCCGATCTGTACGGCAGCCATGTTGAAGTGATCCATGCCAACGGCCGCATCGTGGTGGTAGGCCTGCCCGACGCCACCACGCACCACCATGCCGAACCGCACGCTTTTGCCGGAGAGGCCGCCTGATGGATTTCGACAGCCTTCTGGGCGCCATCTTCAACTTCGACAACTACGGCGAACTGCTGGTGCTGGTCCAGAACTCCATCTGGGCCGGAGCCGTCCTCGGCCTGCTGGGCGGCCTGGTGGGCACCTTTGTGATGAAGCGTGACCTGGCCTTCGCCGTGCACGGCATCTCGGAGCTGTCCTTTGCCGGCGCCGCGTTCGCCCTGCTCATCGGCGCGGACATTGTGTTCGGCTCCCTCATCGGTTCGGTGGCCGCTGCCCTGCTGCTGGGCCTCATGGGTGTCAGGGCCCGGGACAAGAACTCCATCATTGGCGTCATCATGCCCTTCGGCCTGGGCCTGGGCATCCTCTTCCTGTCACTTTACGAGGGCCGGGCCGCAAACAAGTTCGGGCTCCTCACCGGTCAGATTGTTTCCGTTGATACGGTGCAGCTCCAGGCGCTGGCCGGGACCGCCCTGATGGTCATGGTGGCGCTGGCCCTGATCTGGCGGCCTCTGAACTTTGCCAGCGTTGATCCCGAACTAGCCGAGGCCCGGGGAGTGCCGGTACGGACGCTCGCCATCGGGTTCATGGTCCTGCTTGGCGTCAGTGTGGCGCTGTCCATTCAGGTGGTGGGAGCCCTCCTGGTCCTGGCACTGCTCATTACTCCGGCGGCGGCCGCCCTGCGGGTGACATCGTCCCCGGTGGCTGTGGTGGCTCTCAGCGTGGTCTTCGCCATGACGGCGACGGTGGGTGGAATCCTGCTGGCCCTTGGCGGCCGGATCCCCATCAGCCCCTATGTGACCACCCTGTCATTCCTGATCTACGTCGCGTGCCGGGCCGTCGGATCCGTCCGTGCCCGCAAAGGCCTGAACGGACGGGTGCTGAAGCCGGCCTAAGCGAGCGGGTCGCCGGCAGCCTTTCGGGCAGTGCAGTCGGGGCAAAGTCCGAAGATTTCCACCGTGTGCGCCACCTCGGTGTAGCCATGTTCTGCGGCGGTACGTGCTGCCCAGGTTTCGACGGCGGGCGCCTCCACTTCCACGGCCTTGCCGCAGTTGCGGCACAACAGGTGGTGGTGGTGGCCCGTGACGGCGCAGCGGCGGTACACGGCTTCGCCCTCGCCGTTGCGAAGAACGTCCACCAGGCCCTCGTCCGCCAGGGACTGGAGGATCCGGTACGCCGTGGCCAGGGATACGGAAACGCCCTGGTTCTGCAGGATCCGGTAAAGCTCCTGGGTGCTGACGAAGTCGTTCAGTTCGTCCAAGGCTGCGCTGACGGCCCGGCGCTGTTTGGTGACACGCTGCTCCTTGCCGCCGGCTGCGGTACCGGTCCGGGCGGGCTTGGTGGCATCAGCCTGGGCGCCGAGCGGCATGGAGGAACTCGCTTCCGTAGGGGTGGTGGCAAAGATCCAGATTACCAGCCGGGCTGCCGTGGACAGGGTTCGCGGCCGGACCCTAGGCTGGCGCTATGAAGCTGACCAAGTACACGCATGCCTGTGTCCGGCTCGAAAAGGACGGGCGGGTCCTGGTCCTGGACCCGGGCAATTTTTCCGAGTGCGGCGAGGCGCTGGATGGCGCGGATGCTGTCCTGGTCACGCACGAACACGCGGACCACATCGACAAGCCCGCCGTTGCCGGCGCCATGGGCGGCAATCCGGGCCTCGAACTCTTCGCCCCGGAGGGCGTAGCGGCGGGCATGCGGACCGAAGCGCCGGCGGCCGCCGGCCGGATCCACACCGTGGAGCCAGGCTCCGCCTTTGAGGCGGCGGGCTTCAAGGTCCGTTCTTTTGGCAGTCAGCACGCGCTGATCCATCCCCAGATTCCGCTGGTGGCCAACATCGGCTACCTGGTGGACGACAACGTGTTCCACCCGGGGGACTCGTTCACGGTCCCGGACGGCGTGGCGGTCCGCACGCTGCTGGTGCCGCTGCACGCTCCGTGGAGCAAGGTTGCAGAGGTAGTGGACTTCGTCATCGCGGTCCGGGCGCCACGCGCCTTCCAGGTCCATGACGGCCTGTTGAACGATAACGGCCTGGGCATAGTGGAATCCCATGTCCGCAGGATCGGCGCCAAATATGGCACGGAGTACGCCCACCTCGCCCCGCGTGAATGGGTGGAGGTCTGATGGGGACGGGCCCCTTGATCAGTGCCGCGGACCTGGCGCAGCGGCTGGAACAGGGCAGCCGGACGGTGCTGCTGGATGTCCGGTGGGCTTTGGGGGATCCGCACGGTCACGCGCATTACCTTGCCGGCCATCTACCGGGCGCCGTGTACGTGGACCTGCCGGGCGAACTCGCCGCCCCGGCCGAGCCGTCGAGGGGCCGCCACCCGCTGCCCGCGGCTGCCGACTTCCAGGTGGCCGCCCGCGGATGGGGCATCAACGACGGCGACACAGTGGTGGCCTACGACGATTCCGGCAACCTCGCCGCGGCCAGGCTCTGGTGGATGTTGCGGGACGCCGGGCTCGGGGAGGTCTACCTGCTGGACGGCGGGCTTGCGGCCTGGCGCGCTGCCGGGTTACCGGTGGAGTCCGGCACCGTGGCTCCCTCCGAAGGAAACGTCACCCTCGGCACGGGTAACATGCCGGTGCTCGACGCCGGCGCTGCCGGAACGTGGGCAGATACCGGGCTCCTGCTCGATGCCCGGGCGGGGGAGCGCTACCGGGGCGAGGTGGAACCTGTGGACCCGCGCGCCGGCCATATCCCCGGCGCCCTCAGCGCGCCGACGTCGGACAACCTCGACGGCGACGGCCGCTTCCTGCCCGCCGCCGACCTGCACGCGCGTTTCACTGGACTGGGTGTCAGAGCCGGCGTTCCCGTGGCTGTGTACTGCGGCTCCGGCGTCACGGCCGCACACGAAGTGGCGGCGCTGGAAATCGCGGGCTTTCGGGCAGCACTGTACCCGGGATCCTTCTCGGAGTGGTCGAACAACCCGGAGCTTCCCGTTGCCGCCGGTGCGGCGCCCCGGGGCGACGGGCCGCCAAGTGGCATCGCCCCCGGCCGCGGGGGTACGGTCGCCTTATGACCCCTGGACGTCCCGTGCCCCCGCCCCTTGCCCGCCCGGTTGCTCCCGTTGACGACGCCGGTACCGCCCCCACGGGTGCCGGCACCTTGGCCGCCGCCTACGGTGCCGTCTCCGGAGACAGCGGGCTGGTGCCCCTGACCGTTGCCCGGCGCGCCCCGAAAGCGGACGACGTCGAGATCGCCATCGAGTACTGTGGCTTGTGCCATTCCGACGTGCACGCAACCCGCGGCGAATGGGGCGGCGACACGTACCCGCTGGTACCCGGCCACGAAATCGTGGGAACGGTGAGCCGCGTGGGCTCCGCCGTCACGGATTTCGCGGTGGGCGACCGCGTCGGAGTGGGCTGCATTGTTGATTCCTGCCGGAAGTGCGACAGCTGCCTGGACGGACTGGAGCAGTACTGCGAAAAGGGCATGACCGGAACTTACGGCTCCAAGGACCGCCGCAACGGCGACGCGATCACCCAGGGCGGCTACTCACAGTCCATTGTGGTGGACCGCGGCTATGTGCTCCGCGTTCCTGAATCACTGGACCCGGCCGCCGCCGCGCCGCTGCTCTGCGCAGGAGTCACGACGTATTCGCCGCTGCGCCACTTCGACGTGGAAGAAGGCGACGTAGTGGGCGTGGTGGGGCTCGGCGGGCTGGGCCACATGGCCGTCAAGCTCGCCAAGGCCATGGGCGCCAGGGTGGTGGTGTTTACGACGTCGGAATCCAAGGTTGCAGCTGCCCTGGAACTTGGGGCGGATCAAGTGGTGCTGTCACGCGACGAGGACGCGATGGCAGCGGCAAACCGCAGCATCGACCTCATTATTGACACTGTTGCGGCGCCCCACGACCTGAACCCGTTCTTCCGCACCCTGCGGGTGGACGGTGCACTGTTCCAGCTGGGCCTGCCCTCAGAGGCAATGCCGCCAGTGAATCCGGGCGCACTGATCCGGCGCCGGATTGCTTACGCCGGCTCGTTGATCGGCGGCATAGCGGAGACCCAGGAGATGCTGGACTTCTGCGCTGAGCACCGAGTGGTGTCGGACATCGAAATGGTGACTGCGGAACAGCTCAACGAGGCCTACGACCGTATGGTGGCAGGCGATGTGAAATACCGGTTCGTGCTGGACACCAGCACCCTGCAGGCACCCGCCAGGGAGGCAGACGCGTGAGCACCATCTTTACCAGGATCCTGAACGGCGAAATTCCGGGCCGCTTCGTTTGGCGCGAAGACGACGTTGCCGCTTTCCTGACCACCGGGCCGCTGGCGGACGGCCACACCCTGGTGGTGCCCCGCGAGGAGGTGGACCGCTGGACCGATGCCTCCCCGGAGACCCTCGCCAAGGTCATGGAGGTGGCCCGCCGCATCGGTGCCGTCCAGGTGGACCTCTTTAATGCCCGGCGGGCGGGCCTCATCGTGGCGGGCTATGAGGTCAACCACCTCCACGTCCACGTGTGGCCGTCGCAGAGCATGGCGGACTTCGACTTTGCGTCCGCGGACCAGAACCCGGACCCTGCGGTGCTGGACGCCAATGCCGAGAAGCTCCGCGGGGGGCTCCGGGCCGCCGGCTACGGAGAGTTCGTGCCGGAATCCTGAACCGGGGCAGCCGGTCAGGCCGGCTGCCCGTCAGGAAAGTTCCCCGGTCACGCAAAGTCCTCCGGTCAGGCGGGGGCGAGCGCCTTGTTCAGCACAGTGCGGATCCGCTTCTCGGACACTGAATACGCCGTGCCGAGCTCGACGGCGAACAGGCTCACCCGGAGCTCTTCGATCATCCAGCGCACCTGGGTTAACTCCCGGCCGGCCTTCCGCCCGGGGAGGAGGGCGGCCACGGCGTCGTCGTAGTCGTCCTCCAGCCGCTGGATCACGGCCATGTTCAGGCCATCCCGCTGCACGTTGCCCGGCAGGCGTTCCAGGCGCCGTTCGATGGCGGTCAGGTACCGGGGGAGCTGGCTGAGCTGCGCGTAGCCCGTGCGTGCCACAAAACCTGGGTAGACCAGCTGCTCCAGCTGGCTCTTAATGTCATTGAGTGCACTGATCAGGGCGAGGCTGGTGGTTCCCTTCAGCTGCTTCTCGATCCTCCGCGTACTGGCAAGGATACGTTCGACGACGGCGGTGACGCTGAAGACGGTATCGATCAGCTCCGCACGGACCACCTCGTACAACGCATCGAAGGACTCCCGGTCCCAGGGGAGTTCCTCCGGCGTGAGCTTGTCGATGGCAGCCAGCGCGCAGTCGGCGATCAGGGCAGAGACCGAGCCGTGCGGGTTCTGGCTGAACGTTAGTTTCTCCGTGTTGTTCAGGTGCTCCAGCACATACCGGTCCGGCGCCGGAACACGCAGCGCCAGCAGCCGGATGACGCCGCCGCGCATGGCATCGAGCTGTTCCGCGGACGTCTGAAACACCCGCAAGGAGACGGAGGTGCCGTAGTCTACGAGTGCCGGATAGCCGGTCACAGTGTGGCCCTTCACCATGCTGCTGACTTCACGCGGCAGGGTGCCGAAGCTCCATTCGACCAGGCCGTCCTGCTCCACGAACCCGGCAGGGGCTGAGTCCGCCGGAACCCCGGCGGGCTGCGCGCCCTGCGGTGCGGCGCCGTCGTACGCGTCCTTGCCGCGCTGCGGCCTGCTCCCGTTGCCGCCGCTCTTGCCTCCCGCGACCTTGCCCCGGCTGACAGGTACCGTGGATGCCGGTGTGGCGCCCAGGGACTCTGCGATGGCGCGGCGGGTGGCGGGGGCCAGCTTCTCCTGGAGCGCTGCAAGGTCCTTGCCTTCGTCCAGGACCATACCCTTGCTGTCCACCACCTTAAAGCTAAAGCGCAGGTGCGGCGGAACGGCATCCCAGTTCCAGGAACCGGGCGGGATGATGGCCCCGCGGATGCGGCGCAGCGCGAGCTCCAGCGAAGGCTCGAGGTCATCGGTGGCAGGATCGAAGTCCGCTTCCATTGCTGCCACCCCCTGGCGCGCGACGTCCGGGGCCGGAACGAAGTTCTTGCGGATGTTCTTGGGCAGGGACTTGATCAGCGCCGTCACCAGCTCTACGCGCTGGCCCGGGATGAGCCAGCGGAACGGGGCGTCATCGAGCTGGTTGAGGAACAGGACCGGCACTTCGGCCGTGACGCCGTCGGACGGATTCGGCGGTGAGCCGTGCGCAACCGGGTGGAACTCGTAGGTCAGCGGCAGGTCGAATCCCTTGTGGCGCCAGGTCCTGGGGTACGCCGACTCGTCGAGGTCCTCCGCGTCGTCGCTGAGCAGCAGCGACTTGTCGTAGTCGAGGAGGTCGGGGTTCTTCTGCCGGGCCTCCTTCCACCACTTGTCGAAATGCCGCTCGGAGACGACGTCGGGGCCCACGCGCGCGTCATAGAACTCGAACAGCGTCTCGTCATCCACCAGGAGGTCCCGGCGGCGCATGCGATTTTCGAGTTCCTCCACTTCGTTCAGGAGCGCCCGGTTGCGGTGGAAGAACTTGTGATGGGTCTTCCAGTCGCCCTCCACCAGAGCGTGCCTGATGAAGAGTTCCCTCGCCACGGCTGGATCCACCCGGCCGTAGTTAATCCGCCGCTGGGCGATGATCGGCACCCCATAGAGGGTGACCTTCTCGTAGGCCATGACGGCGCCCTGCCGCGTGGACCAGTGTGGCTCGCTGTAGCTGCGTTTGACGAGGTCCGGAGCCACCTGCTCCGCCCACAGCGGATCGAACTTCGCAGCGACGCGCGCCCACAGGCGGCTGGTCTCCACCAGCTCCGCCGCCATCACGAACGTGGGCGACTTCTTGAACAGCGCGGATCCCGGGAAAATGGCGAACCGGCTGCCGCGGGCGCCGGCGTACTCGCGCTTGCGTTCGTCCAGGATTCCGATGTGGCTCAGAAGGCCGGACAGTAGGCTGATGTGGATTCCGTCATGGTTGCCCACGGGATCCGCCAGGCGCTTGTTGTCCAGGCTGATGCCCAGCGGGCGGGCAAGCTGGCGCAGCTGGGCGAAGAGGTCCTGCCATTCGCGCACGCGCAGGTAGTTGATGAATTCGGCCCGGCACAGCCGGCGGAATGCCGACGAGGAAAGCTCCTGCTGCTTTTCCTGCAGGTAGTTCCAGAGGTTCAGGTAACCGGTGAAATCCGAGTTCTCGTCCTTGAACCGGTTGTGCTTTTCCGCCGCAAGCTGTTGCTTGTCCGTTGGGCGCTCGCGGGGGTCCTGGATGGTGAGCGCAGCGGCGAGGATCATGACTTCCCGGACGCAGTTGCGCTTTCCGGCCTCCACGATCATCCGGCCCAGCCTGGGGTCCACGGGCAGTTGCGCAAGCTTTTGTCCGACGGCGGTGAGGCCACCGCCACGTTTCGCGCCATCGTTATTCGCTCCGCTGGTGGGCGCAAGGGCGCCCAGTTCGCGGAGGAGGTTGACGCCGTCGTTGATTGCCCGGGTCTCCGGCGGCTCAACGAAGGGGAATGCCTCCACGTCCTTGGGGCCCCTGGCCACCCCCATAGCGGTCATTTGGAGGATGACGGCGGCGAGGTTGGTGCGGAGGATTTCGGGGTCCGTAAATTGGGGTCTGGACTCGAAGTCCTCCTCGGAGTAGAGGCGGATGGCAATGCCGTCCGAGACTCGGCCGCAACGGCCCGAGCGCTGGTTCGCGGAAGCCTGTGATACGCGCTCGATTGGCAGCCGCTGGACCTTGGTGCGGTGCGAATAGCGGGAGATGCGGGCGGTTCCGGTGTCGATGACGTACTTGATGCCGGGTACCGTCAGGGACGTTTCCGCCACGTTGGTGGCCAGCACGATCCGCCTTTTGCTGCCCGGGTGGAAGACTTTGTGCTGCTCCTGCAGGCTGAGGCGGGCGAAGAGGGGGAGTACCTCGGTGCCTGTAAGCCGGCGGTTGGACTGGATGCGGGCCTGGAGGGCGTCCGCCGCGTCCCTGATCTCGCGCTCCCCGGAGAAGAACACCAGGATGTCGCCCGGCGCCTCGTTGGCGAGTTCGTCGACGGCGTCGCACACGGCATCCAGCGGGTCGCGGTCCTCCTCGAGTTCGTCGTCAGAAGCCTCTTCGTCGTCCTCCCTGGGCTGGGTCAGGGGTCGGTAGCGGATTTCCACGGGGTAGGTCCGGCCCGAGACCTCGATGATGGGCGCGGGTTCTTCCTGGGTGCCGAAGTGGTTGGCGAAGCGTTCCGGATCGATGGTGGCCGAGGTGATGATGATTTTCAAGTCCGGGCGCTGCGGCAGGATCCGCTTGAGGTAGCCCAGGATGAAGTCGATGTTGAGGCTGCGCTCGTGGGCCTCGTCGATGATGATCGCGTTGTATTTGCGCAGCAGCTTGTCCCGCTGGATTTCGGCCAGCAGGATGCCGTCCGTCATCAGCTTGACCTTGGTGGCCCTGCTGACCTCCCCGGTAAAGCGGACCTGGAAGCCCACTTCCTGGCCGATTTCCACGCCCAGCTCTTCGGCAATGCGTTCGGCAACCGTGCGCGCTGCCAGCCGGCGGGGCTGGGTATGTCCGATCAGCCCGTTGTCCCCGAGGCCGAGTTCCAGGCACATCTTGGGAATCTGGGTGGTCTTTCCCGAGCCGGTCTCGCCGGCAATGATGGTGACCTGGTTGGCGGCAATGGCCGCCATGAGGTCCTCGCGGCGCTCGGAGACCGGCAGCTCGGCGGGATAGGAAATATGCAATGTCATGGCTGCAGACAGTCTACTGCGGCCTGGCTTTGGTTTCGGTGGCTGGGCGGCTCTGCCCTGGGGCTGCGGGGCGCCCGGACCGGCTAGAAGATGCGGAACGAGTAGCCGCTGCTCGGAAGGTCCAGGGCGGACCACGCCTCGTGGGAGGCGACCGGCGGCGTGTTGCCGCGGCCATCCCTGAGCAGCGCCGCCACCGTGGAGGTGGCGGACATGATGATGATGACGACGGCGAGGGTAGCTATGATTCCATAACTCCATGGTTCTCCTGGCGCCTTCGAGAAAACAGTGGCAGAAATGACCAAAAGAGGCATATTTCTGCCACACTGGAGGCATGCTTAAAAGCGTTGCGGTAATCGTGGCTCCCCACTTTTCGATGTTCGAGTTCGGGACCGTCATGGAGGTCTTCGGGACCGACCGTTCCGGGCGCGGGAGCGGCGTCCCGGCTTTCGATTTCCGGGTGTGTACGCCCATGCCAGGCAGGGTGCCGGCGCAGTCCGGCGTGGCCATGGAGGTGGAGCTGGGCCTGGAAGCGGCAGCTGATGCGGACCTGGTGATCATGACGCCGTTCGGGCGGGCGGAGGGCTTGCCGGAATCTGTCCTTGAGACCTTGCGTGCTGCCGATGCACGGGGTGCCTGGGTCATGTCCATCTGTTCCGGGGCCTTTGCTCTGGCTGAAGCAGGGTTGCTCGCGGGGCGCCGCTGCACCACGCACTGGCACTTTTCCGGTGAACTGGCGAAGTACCCGGGGGTCCAGGTCGATGAGAACGTGCTGTACGTACAGGACGGCAACGTCATCACTTCGGCGGGAACCGCAGCCGGGATCGACGCCTGCCTTCATCTGGTCAGGGTGGAGCTCGGCGCGCAGGTTGCTGCGGCGATCGCCCGGGACATGGTGGTGCCGCCGCACCGTGACGGCGGGCAGGCCCAGTTCATCGAGAGGCCCATTCCTGCCTGTGGTTCCGCTCCGATGGAGCAGTTGCTGCGATGGATGGTGGAGAACCTGGACCAGGAACATCCGGTCAACGAACTGGCCGCCCGGGTCCACATGTCGGCGCGGACCTTTGCCCGGCGGTTCCGCGCCGAAACAGGGGCCACACCGGCCGCCTGGCTCAATTCCCAACGCGTACTCCGGGCCCAGGAACTGCTCGAATCCACGGACCTTAACATCGAAGAGGTTGCCCGTGAGTCGGGATTTGGCCACCCCGTGTTGCTGCGGCACCACTTTGCCAAGGTGCTGGATACCAGCCCGCAGTCCTACCGGCGGGCCTTCCGGGGGAATTTGGCGGCTGCGGGCTGACCGGTTTACGGCGCTATTCGCTGCCAGAATCAGCCGACTGATCCGGATTTCCGGAGACGCCGGGATCGGCTGACGGGTCCGCGGCCGTTGGGGTGTCCGCTGTTTCGGCGGCAGCCCTGGCGCTGTCCACCAGAACCCGCCACGGCCCGGTGACGGCCCGCTCCGGCAGTGCAGCCCGTCGCTGGCCGGCGCGGATGGAATACATGAAGCGGTCCGGCTGTCCCACGCCGGCGAATTCCCGGGCGGCAGCGCTTGCCGTACGGGGCACCGCATCCCAAGGGCAGGCTTCGATAATGGGTTGCCACTGGTCGCGGGCTGTTGGCGACTGGGCGTTCACGGTCCAGACGCGGGTCAGCGCTGCTATGCCGCCCGAGCGTTCCACACTGATCTTCATGCCTGGCCCCTGGAGTTCCGCGTGCCTGGCTTCTGCCGGGCAGTGGCGGTGGGCCACGCCTGGCACGCGGTCTATAGTTTGACCTTCACAGTTTCCCATGCCTGGCGCACGGCGTCATGCTCTGGGGAACTGTTCCCGTAGAGCTCGACGGCGGCGCCTGTCGTAGCGCGGGCAAAGACGGTGAAAGTGGCGGTCGCAGGTAAGGAACCCGAGGTCAGCGCCTCGTACCAGATCCTGCCGGGTGCCTCCCAGGCGTATCCGCCAAGCTGGTCGGCCACGAGGTAGAACGCCCGGTTGGGGATTCCGGAATTGATGTGCACACCGCCATTGTCTGCACTGGTCCGCACATACGAGTCCATCGAATCCGGCTGTGGATCCTTACCCAGCACATCGTCGTCGTACGCTGTCCCGGGAGCCTTCATGGAGCGGAGGGCGAGGCCCTCCACCCCAGGCGTGAAAAGTCCCTCGCCGATGAGCCATGATGCTTCCTTGGCTGGCTGGTTCAGCACATGCTGCTCGACGAGGGCGCCGAAAACGTCCGACATTGACTCATTGAGCGCGCCGGCCTGGTTGCGGTAGGCAAGCGCCGCCGAATACTGGGTGACACCGTGTGCCAGTTCGTGGCCGATGACGCTGAGTGACTTGGTGAAGCGGTCGAAGACCTCGCCGTCGCCGTCGCCGAAGACCATCTGGGTGCCGTCCCAGAAAGCGTTGTCATACAGCTTGCCGAAATGAACGGTGGCGTTAAGCGGGAGGCCCTTGCCGTCGATGGAATCGCGACCGAAGACGTCGGCGTAGAGCCGGTGGGTGTGGCCGAGTCCGTCGTAGGCCTCGTCGGCCGAGGCGTCCCCCGTTGGCTTCCCGCCTTCCTTCCGTACCAGCATGCCGGGGAGGATTTCCGCGCCCCCGGCGTCGAAGATGGATCGCTGCGGGAGGCCGGCAGCTGCAGCCCGTGCAGCTTTCGGCGGCTCCAGTCCGACGGCCTGGCGGCGGGCTGCCTGGACGGAGCGGACATGCCCCAGCGCCTCCTTGGCTGCCCGGGAAGCTGCCGAGAACTGTGGCGCATCCAGCCGGGCAAGGCGCTTCAGCAGGTATGGCGGAACGATTGAACAAAATGGAACATCCATGGCGTACCCCCTCAACGTGGTCAAATCAGCGTACGAGCGGCCTGTGACAATTACGCGACGGCACACCTGTTGGGCTTACTGCGGCCTATGTCCCGGAACCCCGTCGCAAGGCCCTGTGATCCCGGGGACAGGTTCGTTGAGATGCCCGGCTCAAATTGTCGGACCCTCGTTGGATGATGTGGGTATGGGTTTTGGTGGGGGTATCGGGTTGGCGGTGGAGGCTGTTGGGGGCTCCGCCGCGCGGTTGGATGCGCTGGTGCGGCAGGCTGCTGCCGGCCCGGGTTCCGCCAGTGCTGCCGGCCCGGGTTTTGCCAGTGGCGCTGTTCCGGGGACCATGGCTGCCCGCCCGAATTCCGGCGCCGTCGCCGGCAAGGTTTCCGCCAACGCTGCGCGGCCTTCAGGCAATGCGGGTGCGGCGGAGACTGCCGGTGTCCCTGGTGGTGGGGTGCGGGATTGGTGGGCTGATCCGGTGCGGGTCGAGGCCGATGCCCTCCTGGAGGTGATGGCCGAAGCGGCCCGGTGTGAGGCGAAGGCCGCGGCGTTGAAGGCCCGGGCTGCTGCCCGGTTCGTCGAGCTCGAAACGGTCCTCGCTCCGCCGGCGGTGAAGGCCGCGGGGATGCTGGAGGTGTCGATCCGGGCCGAGGTCGGCTGTCTCCTGCGGATCAGTGACGGCGCCGCGGCCTTGTTCCTGTCCCAGGCCCGGGCCCTGTGCACGGACCTGCCCGTAACGTTGGGTGCGTTGCAGGCCGGGGCGATCTCCTGGCGCCACGCGGTCATCGCGTGTGATGAAACCACCGGCCTCACCACCGCCGGGACCACAGCCCTGGAAACACACTTCCTCACCCCACAACCGTCCCTTCCCGACCCCGATGCGCCGGACCCGGCCGGCCCTGGTGTGGCTGATCCTGATGCGGCTGGCGCTGGTGGTCTGGCTGGCGGGGTGTGGGGGTGTGTGGCGGGGGATCTGACGCCGGGGAGGTTCCGGTCCCGGGTGCGGGCCTGGCGCGAACGGCACCACCCCGAGAGCCTGGAGAAGCGGCATGTGCGGGGTGTCGCGGACCGCAGGGTCGAGTGTTCGGCGGACCGGGACGGGATGTCCTGGTTCAGCGCGTACCTTCCCGCGCACCAGGCCGAGGCGATCTGGAACCGGACCACCGCGATCGCCCGCGCCCTCCAGGGCCCCACCGAGTCACGGACCCTCACCCAGCTCCGCGCCGACATTTTCGCCACCGCCCTCCTGACCAACAACACAGCCCCCGACCACGCCACAGCCGGCGGCAACGGTTCAGGGCGCGACCCCGACACCGACACCCACACCGACACCGAGAATGGTGCCGCCCGTGGCGCCGCCGATACCGCCGTTGATGCCGGTGCTGACTCCGCCGGGCTGGCCGAGGAGGGGCGGACCGGTAACGGTGCCCTGGCGCGGGTGCCGGTCCCCAAAGCGCAGGTCCTGGTCACCGTGCCGGTGTTCGCGCTGCTGGGGCTCACGGACGAACCGGCAGACCTGGACGGGTACGGGCCCGTCCCGGCCTCCATCGCCCGCCAGATCCTGGCTGACGGTGCGGACTCGTTCTACCGGGTCCTTGTTGACCCCCGCGACGGGGCGCCGTTGGAGATCGGCCGGACCAGCTACCGCATCCCGCAGGCCATGCGGAACTGGCTCCGCCTGCGCGACACGAAGTGCCCGTTCCCGGGCTGCACCAACCACTCCCTGGACAACGACGCCGACCACCTCACCGCCTGGCGGCACGGCGGCACCACCGGCATCAGCAACCTCGCCCAGCCCTGCCCGAAACACCACCGGCTCAAACACGCCAGCACCTGGACCCCCACCCCGGCCACCAAAACCACACCACCAGGCTGGACCTCACCGGCCGGACGCCACTACAACACCGAACCCCACTCCTGGCACCCATCCCAACTGCCCGCCACCACGCTCAACATCGACCGCGTGCCCGAGCACCCGCACGGCTGCATGCTGCCCGAACACCTCCCGAACCCTACGGACCCGGAGCACTCCTGCCCGAACACCGAATACCCGCCGGATGAGGCACCGCATGACCCAACCGGCTTCCGCTACATCGATGCCCGCGACCTCCACCCGGCGCACCCCGCCTGGGACACCTACCCCTGCCCCGACACCCTCCCCGAAGACCCCCTGGGCGACGCCTGGGAGGCATTCCTCGAAACGATCCACACCACCGGACTGCTGCAGACATAGGGCGGTGGGAGCAGTTTTCGGGAACCTACGGCGCGCCAGGGATTCAGGGTAGAAACCAAGAAGCACCCTGTCAGCGACAGGGTGCTTCTTTTTCTGGTGCCCTCGGTAGGATTCGAACCTACGGCCTTCTGCTCCGGAGGCAGACGCTCTATCCCCTGAGCTACGAGGGCAATCCGGATTCCCGCCGTTGCTGGCGGGACGTCCTAGAGCTTAGCAGGAAGGTGGCCCGCAAAGGAAAATCAGCCGCGGGACAGCCGGGGAGGACCATCAGTACCCGGCGAAGGAGTCTGTATGGACGCGTCGCGCACCTGCCTGCCGCGCGGCTGTCCGCAGAGATGCGACGGAGGACGGCGAACCCGAGATGTACACCTCGCGGCTGTGGATGTCCGGGACCAAAGCGTGCAGCCCGGCTGCGTCCAGCCTGCCAGCGCCAGCGGTTGCCCGTGACACATCGCGGCGGGTGTAAGAATGGTCGGCAGGGGAGGGGTTGGCCCCTGACTGGTCAGCGTTGGCCAAGGCGCTGTCGGCCGTCCGGATGATGGTCCGGGTTCCGGCCCGGTGGAGCTCGTCGGCGTAAGGCACCTCGTTTGTAGACCTGGCCAGGACCAAAAGGACAGCGTCGCGGCGCTGGAGTTCCCCTGACCGCAAGTAGGACATGTATGGCGTGATTCCGATCCCGGCGGCAACCAGCAGGACCGGTTTTGCCGGGTCGCGGGGCAACAGGAAATCGCCTCCCACACTGGTGGCTTTCAGTGCGTCCCCCGGCTTCAGTGCCAGGAGTACGCCCTTGGCAGCGGAAACGGGCTCCGAGGCGCGGACAGCGAACCGAACCAGACCGTCGTGGGGGCTGCCTGCCAGGCTGAAGACCCGCCGTCGGCCTTTCCCGTCTGAGCGGGCATGCGGCAAGTCCACTTCGATGTACTGCCCTGGCAGGAAACGCACGGGGCGGGACGGCTGGAACGAAAATTCATGCGTCGTAGCTGTCAGGGGCTTCGAGGCAACGAATGACAGATTCATCGTCCCCCGCTGGCCGGCAAGGAACGCCACGAGGTTGCCGAGCAACAGCGCGAGCTCGGGTGAGTTTGCCACGAACCCCAGGTTGTAGGGCACCGCGAAAACCACACCCACCAGGGCAGCCACGGCGAATTGTTGCCATCGCCGCGGCGGCAGCGTGAGGGGCTCCGTAAGCATGAAGCCCACGAAGAACAGCAAAGGCCGTTGCGCCAGGGCCTGCCACAGCGCTTGCCCCGCCGACATTCCGGCCCGGAGCAGCTCCACCGTGATGATGCCGGCCGCCACAGCCAGGAACACCCCGGCCACGCGCAACTTTCCCACTCGGTAAAGCACCAGCAGGACTCCGGGAACCAGCACGAACATCATGGCAGGCGTGGCAGCCCACCAAGTGGCGATGTTCAGGCCCGTCAGTCCGGCGAGAAAAGCTCCAGCGGCGGCGGGGTTGAAAACGTGCCGTCCGCGCCAGGCGAGGACGTATTTGGACATCGAAGCGAACACGCACGCCAGCAGGGTGCCTGCAACGTCCATGGCCCTGAAGGACGGCCAAAAAAGAAAGTAGAGCAGCAATCCGGTAATCAAGGGCGACTCCGGATGCGGCGGAACACGGAACAACGCGGCCATCACCCTGTTGGCGGCGTACGTCGCACCCAGGCAGATAACCAGGTGCGCCGCCATCTCCGGCAGGCCAAAGGTCAGCCAGCCCAACAGCTCCAGCACCAGGCTGTAGGCGGTAAGCACGGCGAGGACGATCAGGATGAGCCGGTACATCGTGATCCGGCCCAGTGCCGTGTCCACCCCGCCGCGGACGGTGTGGCCTTTGGACCTGCCCGCAGGGCGCGAAGCAGCCGGTGGATGCGAAGCACTCATGTGAACAGTGTCCCCGCAAACCCGGGGGAGTAGGCGGCGCTGCCGTCGGAAAAGACAGTGAGCCACGAGAAATCGAAGTCCTTCTCAAGCGCGCTGCCGGGCATGAAGAACAGTGCGGTCGCCAATGCGTCTGCCAGCACGGTGGTGTCGGCCAGGGCCCAGGTGGCCACCGCTGTCCGGACCGGCCTTCCTGTGGTCCCATCCAGCACGTGATGCAGTCCGTCACCCCAGGCGCGGCGGTTTGCCGCTGAAGCGCAGAGCGCCTGGTTGCGTACGGATACAACGCCGATCGCCTGCGCCGGGTTGTAGGGGTGCTCGAGGCCTACGGCGAGGGGTTCGGGACCGCGGACCATCAGGTCGCCGCTGGCATCGATGCAGCAGGACTCCATACCGGCAGCTTCCAGTTCAGCGGCCAGCAGGTCCACCAGCATCCCCTTTCCCGCAGCCCCGATATCCAGGACCACCGGACTCTGTGTGGTGATGGAGCGGCCACTCCACTTTAGGACGTCGTCCCACGCAGGGGCGGGCGTTGCTGAACCGCGGGGCTGCAAAGAGTAATCGGGGTCGTAGCCCAGCTGCTCCAGGCTGCCTCCGATCAGCGGTGTCATAGCGCCGCCGCTGAGCTCGTACAGCCGCCGGTAGAGCCCGCCGAGGACTTCCGCTTCAGCCGGGAATCGATAGCTCCCCGGTGCCCGCGCCATGGCAGCCACCAGGGAGCCGCGGCGGAAACGCGACCAGTCGCCGTCGAACGCCTCGACCCGGTCACGCAGGCGCGTCCGCAGCGCTGCCGGGAGGACTGCGGGCGTGGAAACCTCCCACCGCGTGCCGATCCCTTCGAAAGCGAAGGAGTGCTGTCCGGCCGTTGCCTGCGCCGCCACGGCTATCTTCCCGCCGCCACGGCTACTGAGCCTGGGACCTGATGCGCTCCAGGGCCTGGTTGAAACCGCCGCTGGTCAGTGATGATCCGGCTACCTTGGAGATGTTCAGGTCGTCGATGTTTTTGCCCACCACCTGGTCGGCAATTCCGCCGGCGAACTCGCCCTGGAATTTCCGTGTGTTTGGGTTGCTGGGATGTTCAGTGATCTTGACGTCCGTGACCGTCCCGGAGGCAAGAGTGAGCTGCACGCCCACGGTTTCGGTGCCGTTGGGGGAGACGTAGTTGCCGTCCGCGCTGTATGTGCCGTCCTTGTATGTACCTGGAGATGCGGCCGAAGGAGCGGCAGGCGTCCCCGAACCGCCCGTCGCGGCGTCCGGTGAGGTGGTGCCAGTGGAGGTTGGTGCGCACGCCGCCACGGTGCCGGCGAGGGAAAGGCCGGCGACGCCGGCGAAGAGGGTCTTGCGTACGGAAGGTCTCATGGCGCGGCCGTTCGTCAGAGGAAATGCTTAGGTCTTTTCATCATTGTCAACGCAGCAACGGGGAAATTGGTTCGGACTGCTGCGGCGGGAGGAACAATCGGCGAAGCGGTGGTGAAAATTCTTTGCTGTGACTGGCCCCCGGTAGGCTAGAGGGGTGACTCCCGAAGAACTCTCCCTCGCCATATCCGCCTGCCTGAAAGACGCTGTCGCCGCCGGCGAGATCGTCCTTTCGGCATCCGCTGTGCCCGACGAGGTCCGGGTGGAGCGGCCGAAGAACCGCGACCACGGCGACTGGGCGACCAACATCGCGCTGCAGCTGGCCAAGCAGGCCGGCACGAACCCGCGGGAATTCGCTACGGTCCTGAGCAGCCGTCTCAAGGACATCAACGGAGTTGCCGGCGTGGAGATCGCCGGGCCGGGGTTCCTCAACATCACCGTCGACGCTGCCGCCGCCGGAGCCCTGGCAAAGGTGATCGTCGGGGCCGGGGCCCAGTACGGCACCAATTCCGCGCTCGCCGGCCACACGGTCAACATGGAGTTCGTCTCCGCCAACCCCACCGGCCCGCTGCACATCGGCCATACCCGCTGGGCTGCCCTGGGCGACGCCATCGCGCGCGTCCTCCGGGCATCCGGGGCGGACGTCACCGCCGAGTACTACATCAACGACGCCGGCTCGCAGATGAACACTTTCGCGCACTCCGTCTATAACCGGCTCCACGGACTCCCGGTGCCCGAAGGCGGCTACCCGGGCCAGTACATCCAGGACCTGGGCCACGAAGTCCTTGCCGCGCACCCCGATATCCGCGAGCTCACCGAAGTTGCCGCCCTCCCGGTCATCCGCGCCGCCGCCTACGAGGCGCAGATGAAGGACATCAAGTCGACCCTGGCGGATTTCGGCGTTGAGTTCGACGTATTCTTCTCGGAGCAGGAACTGCACGACGCCGGCGCCATCGAAAGTGCCGTGGCGCGCCTTCGCGAGCAGGGCCACGTCTTCGACGACGGCGGTGCGGTCTGGCTGCGGACCACCGACTTTGGCGATGACAAGGACCGTGTGATGATCCGCGCCAACGGCGAACCCACCTACTTCGCAGCTGATGCCGCCTACTACCTGTCCAAGAAGGACCGCGGCTTCACGGAAAAGATCTACCTGCTGGGCGCGGACCACCACGGCTACATCAACCGGCTCAAAGCCATTGCCGCCGCGGCAGGCGACGATCCGGAGAAGAACATCGAGGTTCTGATCGGTCAGCTGGTGTCCGTCAACGGCGCCAAGCTGTCCAAGCGCGCGGGCAACATTATCGAGCTCAAGGACCTGATCGACTGGCTGGGCAAGGACGCCGTCCGTTACTCGCTGGCCCGCTTCCCTGCTGACTCGCCGCTGACCCTGGACCCGGAGCTGCTGAAGAAGCACAGCAACGAGAACCCGGTGTTCTACGTCCAGTACGCCCACGCGCGGTCCCGCGGTGCCGCCCGCAACGCGGTGGCTGCCGGCGTGGAGCGCCAGGTGGACGGCACTGACCGCTTCGACGCGTCCCTGCTGGACCACGCCACGGAAAACGAACTGCTCTCGCACCTGGGCAGCTACCCGTCCATTGTGGCCAAGGCAGCGGAGCTGCGCGAACCGCACCGCGTGGCCCGCCACCTGGAAGTCATCGCCGGCGCCTACCACCGCTGGTACGACGCCTGCCGTGTGGCACCCATGGGCGACGAGCCCGTCACCGACCTCAACCGCACCCGCCTGTGGCTGAATGACGCCACCAGCCAGGTGCTCGCCAATGGACTCGACCTGCTGGGCGTCTCGGCGCCGGAACGGATGTGAGGCGCATGTCTGCGCAAACCGGAAATGCGGCGGCCACGCCCAACCCTGCCGAGTCACCGCTGGCCCCCGGCTGGCTTGCCGTCCCCGAGGACCTGAACGCGCTGCACGCACCGATGTGGGCGGGCAGCGTGGACCGCGCGGCCGACGGCGCCATCACCGTGGGCGGCGTGGGCGTCGCTGAGTTGAAGCAACAGTTCGGGACGCCCCTGTTCGTCATGGACGAGGCGGACTTCCGTGACCGGGCCAGGGCGTTCAAGGACTCCTTCGACGCGGCGTTCGCCGACATCTGCGGCGGGGTGGACGTCTACTACGCCGGCAAGTCCTTCCTGTGCACCGCAGTGGTGAAGTGGGTGGAGGAAGAGGGTCTGCGCCTGGACACTGCCTCCGGCGGTGAACTCGCCGTTGCGGCCCGTGCCGGCATCGCGGGCGAGCGCGTGGCGCTGCACGGCAACAACAAGTCCGACGCCGAAATCAATCGCGCCCTGGACATGGGGCTGGGCCGTATCGTGGTGGACAGCCTCGACGAACTGGTCCGTGTTGGCAACATCGCGCAGGCGCGCGGCGTGCAGGCGAAAGTGATGCTGCGCCTGACCCCCGGCGTCCACGCACATACCCACGAATTCATCGCTACCGCCCACGAGGACCAGAAGTTCGGTCTGTCCATGGCCGCGGACACCACGGCCGAGGCAGGCATCTCCGCCGCGGAAGAAGCAGTGGCCGCAGCGTCGGCCCATCCAGGCATCGAGCTCCTGGGACTCCACTGCCACATCGGGTCCCAGATTTTCGAGCCTGACGGCTTCGCTCTGGCCGCAGAGAAACTGCTCCGTTTCCTGGCGGCGATGCAGGAGAAGTACGCCATCACCATGCCGGAACTGGACCTCGGCGGCGGGTACGGTATCGCCTACACCCCCGTGGACACCCCCCGCCCCGCAGCGGAAATCGCGGTGGCGATGGCCGCCGTCGTGCGTTCAACCTGCGGTGAGCTGGGCATCAAGTCTCCCCGCATCTCGATTGAGCCCGGACGCGCCATCGTGGGCAGCACCACTTTCACGCTTTATGAAGTAGGCACGCTGAAGACCGTCCGCGTGGATGCGCCGGAGGCTGCGGGGAGTGACGGCGGTTACAACGTTACGTATCCGCGCCGGTATGTTTCGGTGGACGGCGGCATGAGCGACAACGCCCGGCCGGTGCTCTACGACGCGGATTACTCGGCAATCCTGGCTTCGCGCACGTCCCAAGCGGCCCCGCAGCTGTCCCGCGTAGTGGGCAAACATTGCGAGAGCGGCGACATAGTTGTTAGAGATGTATATCTGCCCGGGGACGTGGCAGCCGGTGATCTGCTTGCTGTACCGGGAACCGGCGCCTACTGCTGGGCCCTCTCGAGCAACTACAACTATCTGGCCCGGCCGGGCGTTGTCGCGGTGCGCGACGGAAAAGCCCGGCTCATTGTCCGCGGGGAAACCGAAGAAGACCTGCTGAACCGCGACATGGGAGCCTGAATGACGGAAATGCGAACCCTGAAAGTAGCCCTGCTGGGCTGTGGCAACGTTGGGGCCCAGGTTGCGCGGATTCTCATTGAGGACGCCGACGCCCTTGCTGCCCGCACCGGCGCCCGCCTGCAGCTCAGCGGCATCGCGGTGCGCGATGTCAGCGCTCCTCGCGACGTGGACCTGCCGCAGGAGCTCTTCACCACCGACGCCGGGACGCTGGTCAAGGACGCGGACCTGGTCATCGAGCTCATGGGCGGCATCGAGCCGGCCCGGACCCTGATCCTCTCCGCACTAAGCAACGGCGCCTGCGTGGTCACCGGCAACAAGGCACTCCTCGCACAGGACGGCCCCACCCTCTACGAGGAAGCGGACAAGGCCGGCGTCCAGCTCTCCTACGAGGCCGCCGTCGCCGGCGCCATCCCCATCCTTCGCCCAATCCGCGACAGCCTCTCCGGCGACCGGATCACGCGCGTGCTGGGTATCGTCAACGGCACCACCAACTTCATCCTTGACCAGATGGACTCCACGGGCGCACAGTTCGCCGACGCCCTCGCGGAGGCCCAGCGACTGGGCTACGCGGAAGCCGACCCCACGGCAGACGTGGAGGGCCACGACGCCGCCGCCAAGGCCGCCATCCTGGCCACCCTGTCCTTCCACACCCGCTTCCCGCTGGAAGAGGTCTACTGCGAGGGCATCAGTGGCGTCACCGCCGCCGACATCGCCGCAGCCAAGGACGCCGGCTTCGTCATCAAGCTGCTTGCGATCGCTGAAAAGCTGACTGATTCCGACGGCGGCGAAGGGGTTTCCGTGCGGGTCCACCCCACGCTCCTCCCGCGCGAACACCCGCTGGCCGCCGTCCGCGGCGCCTTCAACGCGGTATTCGTGGAGGCGGAAAACGCCGGCGAGCTGATGTTCTACGGGCAGGGCGCCGGCGGTACGCCGACGGCCTCGGCGGTCCTGGGCGACCTCGTGTCGGCGGCGCGCCGGCTCGTCCTGGGCGGACCCCAGCGCACCGAAACCACCACCGGCCACATCCCGGCGCTGCCCATCGACGCGGCCGTCACAAGCTACTACATCGGCCTGGACGTTGCAGACCAGCCCGGCGTACTGGCCCGGATCACGCAGCTGTTCGCCGAGCAGGGCGTGTCGATTGAGATCATGCGGCAGACCATCCACCGCGACGCGGAATCCAGCGTGGAGTCCGCCGAACTTCGGATCGTCACCCACCGCGCACCCGAGGCTGCCCTGGCGGCCACCGTCGAGGCCGTGAAGCGCCTCGACGTCGTTAATTCAGTTACATCCGTTCTGCGGGTAGAAGGAGTCTAAGTGGCTCACCAATGGCGCGGCGTCATCCGCGAATACGCTGACCGTCTGCCTGTCACCGCGGCCACCCGCGTCATTACGCTGGGCGAAGGCGGAACCCCGCTGGTGCACGCACAGAAGCTGTCCGAACTTACGGGCTCGCAGGTGTACCTTAAGGTCGAGGGCATGAACCCGACGGGTTCGTTCAAGGACCGTGGCATGACCATGGCAATGACCGCCGCCGTGGAGTCCGGCGCCAAGGCCGTGGTCTGCGCATCCACCGGCAACACCTCCGCCTCTGCCGCCGCCTACGCCACCGCTGCCGGCCTGAAGTGCGCCGTGCTGGTGCCCGAAGGCAAGATCTCGATGGGGAAGCTGAGCCAGGCCATCGCCCACGGCGCGACCCTGCTGCAGGTAGACGGCAACTTCGACAACTGCCTGGACATCGCCCGGAAACTGGGGGAGTCCTACCCGGTATTCCTGGTCAACTCCGTGAACCCGGCCCGCATCCAGGGCCAGAAGACCGGTGCGTTCGAGGTGGTAGACGCCCTGGGTGACGCCCCGGACATCCACGTCCTGCCCGTGGGCAACGCCGGCAACATCACTGCGTACTGGAAGGGCTACAAGGAGTACTCAGCACCCTTCGAATCCGCCACGGCCGGCACCCTGGAGCCTGTTTCCACCAGGACGCCCGCCATGTGGGGCTTCCAGGCCGCAGGCGCCGCACCCTTCGTCGCCGGCCACCCCATCACGGAGCCGGACACCATCGCCACGGCCATCCGCATCGGAAACCCGGCCTCCTGGGACGGCGCCATTGGCGCCCGGGACGAGTCCGGCGGACTCATCGACGCCGTCACCGATGACGAAATCCTGGCGGCCCACCGCTGGCTGTCCGCCAAGGAGGGCGTCTTCGTGGAACCCGGCTCCGCCGCAGGAGTGGCCGGCCTCCTGAAGAAGCACGCCGCAGGCGAGGTGCCTTCGGGCAAGACCATCGTCATCACGGTCACAGGCCACGGCCTGAAGGACCCGCAGTGGGCGCTCCGCACCGAGGACGGCAGCGACGTCCAGCCCGTAAAGGTTCCGAACGACGTCGTCACCGTGGCAGCTGAACTGGGACTGGAAGAAAAATAGACTTGGACACCACATCCCGGCCGTCCGTGGGCCTGCACCTTATCGACGCGGGACAGAGCGTTACCGTGCGGGTTCCGGCCACCACGGCCAACCTGGGGCCCGGCTATGACAGCCTGGGGCTGGCACTTGGCCTGCATGACACCCTGACCGTGGAGACCCTGGACACGGACGAACTGCTTTTCGACCTGCGCGGCGAAGGGGCAGGAACGTTGCCGCGGGACGAAAGCCACCTCGTGGTACGGGCCATGGAGGCAGCTTTCCGGCGGCTTGGGTTCCAGCACGGCGGCCTGAAGATCACGGCGGAAAACGTGAACCCGCACGGCCGCGGCCTCGGTTCGTCCGCCTCTGCCGTCGTGGCCGCGGTGACTGCCGCCAACCAGCTCGTCCCGGCCGAAAGCCGCAGGGGACGCGACTGGATCCTTCAGCTGACCAGTGAAATGGAAGGCCACCCGGACAACGTCGCTCCCGCTATTTTCGGCGGACTGGCGCTGTCCTGGCAGGACAGTGACCAGTACAGGAGCACCACGGCTACCGTAGTGGAGCAGGTGGTTCCCATCGTTGCCGTTCCGGACTTCGAGCTTTCCACCGAGGCCGCGCGGGCCCTGTTGCCTGCATCAGTAGGCCACCATGCTGCCGCCATGAACGCCGGCCGCGCCGCGCTGCTGATCCACGCGCTGACGCACAGCCCCGAGTTCCTGCTGGCCGGCACCGAGGACTACCTCCACCAGAGCTACCGGGCAGAGGCCATGCGGCCCAGCGCGGCACTTATCGCGGCCCTCCGTGCCCAGGGCCACGCAGCCGTGGTTTCCGGCGCAGGACCTACGGTGCTGGTGCTGGCAAACGGGGAATCGGACGCCGCGAAGACGCTGGACTTCATTGCGGGCTTCACAGCCGCCAACACGCCGGATGTGGGCTGGCGCGTGCTGAAGCTGTCGGTGGACGTTGAAGGTGCTAAGGTGGACGTGCACCGGCGGTAATTCCGCCTATCTGATCTGCTGTTGCACCTAGCTGCTCATCGGCCTTCTACTGCGCAATCTATTCCGGTGCCGCCTGCTTGGCCTGTCGCAGGAACCTGCAGCATCAAACTGCCCCTCAAGCGTCAGTCAAGCGTTCCGCCACGGGCGGAACGCAAGGTGAGAAGTATCCGGCCCTGCTGGCCGAAATCCATCCGGCAAGGCCGAAATCCCGGCTGCAGATCTGAACTGCAGCCCAGATCAAATCATCGCGTCCAGCTCCCGGTCTGGACGCCGTCGAGGGGGAAGGATCCTTCGTGACCGAAACCACTGAGCTGTCGCCAGCTGTGGAACTATCATCTTCTGTTGCCGAACCGCCGGCAGCATCCGCCAAGAGCAGCGGCCTGGCCGGCCTCAAGCTCGCCCAGCTGCAGGCCCTTGCCAGCCAGCTTGGCATCTCCGGCGGCTCCCGCATGCGCAAGGGGGACCTGGTCGCGGCGATCTCGGCCCACCGTGCCGGCACGCCCGCCAAGGCTCCGGTCCGCACCGAGAAGGCCGCCGAGAGCGCAGCTGCTCCGGCCGCCGCCCCGGTTGCTGCTCCGGAAACGTCCGAAGCCCCGGCCGCGGACGCTGCCCGCACCCGCACCCGCGGCCGCAGCCGGCGTGCCGTGAGCGACGGCGTGGTGGCTCCCGCCGCCGTCGAGCCCGCCGCAGCCGAGGCAGCCGCTCCGGCGCAGCCCGAAGCGGCCTCCGAAACTGCGGAGGCCGGCGCCGACCGCCGCCAGCCCCGCACCCGTAACCGCCGCCGTGGCGAGGCCGCCGCTGCTGCACCCCAGGGTGCCTCGGCAGGCGAGGCACCGGCCGAGCAGGCAGGCGCCGAGCGGGCTGCCGAAACCCGCACCGAGGGTTCCGGCGAAGGCGAAGGCCAGCGCGAACGCCGCGAAGGCGGCCGCAACCGCGGCGGCCGCGACGGCTCCGACGGCGGCCGTGACTCCGGCCAGCGCGATTCCGGCCAGCGCGAAAACCGCCGTGATGACAACCGGGACGATGATTCCGACGGCGGAAGCCGCCGCAACCGCCGTAACCGCCGCGACCGCAGCGACCGTTCGGGCGGCCAGGACCGCGAGGGCTCACGCAACGACCGCTTCCGCGACCGTAACGACCGCCGCCGCGGCCGCAATCAGGGCCCGGATGTGGACGACGTCGAGGTCACCGAGGACGACGTCCTGCTGCCGGTAGCCGGCATCCTGGACGTCCTCGAGAACTACGCCTTCATCCGTACCTCCGGCTACCTGCCCGGCCCCAACGACGTCTACGTCTCCCTGGCCCAGGTCAAGAAGTACAACCTGCGCAAGGGTGACGCCGTCGTCGGCGCGATCCGTGCACCGCGTGAAGGCGAAGACCGCAGCCAGCAGTCCAACCGCCAGAAGTTCAACGCACTGGTCCGCGTCACCTCCGTGAACGGAAAGACTGCCGAAGAACTCAAGGACCGGGTGGAATTTGCCAAGCTGGTTCCGCTCTACCCGTCCGAGCGCCTGCGCCTGGAGACCGATCCCAAGAAGATCGGCCCCCGCGTCATCGACCTCGTTGCCCCCATCGGCAAGGGCCAGCGCGGCCTGATCGTCTCCCCGCCCAAGGCAGGCAAGACGCTCATCCTGCAGTCCATCGCGAACGCGATCACCACCAACAACCCTGAGGTCCACCTCATGATGGTGCTGGTTGACGAACGTCCCGAAGAAGTCACGGACATGCAGCGCACGGTCAAGGGCGAGGTCATTGCCTCCACCTTCGACCGCCCCGCCGATGACCACACCACCGTGGCCGAACTCTCCATCGAGCGCGCCAAGCGCCTGGTGGAAATGGGCATGGACGTGGTGGTCCTGCTGGACTCCATGACCCGCCTGGGCCGCGCCTACAACCTGGCGGCACCGGCCTCCGGCCGCATCCTGTCCGGTGGTGTGGACTCCGCAGCCCTGTACCCGCCCAAGCGCTTCTTCGGCGCCGCCCGCAACATCGAAAACGGCGGCTCGCTCACCATCCTGGCCACCGCGCTCGTGGAGACCGGTTCCAAGATGGACGAGGTCATCTTCGAAGAGTTCAAGGGCACCGGCAACATGGAGCTCCGCCTGTCCCGCCAGCTGGCCGACAAGCGCATCTTCCCTGCCGTGGACGTCAACGCGTCCGGTACCCGCCGCGAAGAGAACCTGCTTTCCCCCGAGGAAGTCAAGATCATGTGGAAGCTGCGCCGCGTCCTCTCCGGACTCGAAACCCAGCAGAGCCTTGAACTGCTCACCAACAAGATCCGGGAAACCCAGAGCAACGTCGAGTTCCTCATGCAGGTCCAGAAGACGACGCTTGGCGCGAAGTCGGATAACGACAAGTAGCTGAGTTGAGGGGTGGGGTCGCCGCATTTTTTGCCGGCCCCGCCCCTTCGCGTTGCTGCTGACGTACTGCGTACGTCAGCAGCAACGCTCCGACAGCGGTAGGGGCCTTCCCAACGCTCGCAAGCTCGCGTCGGGCCCCTCGGCCCGACCCTTAGATGCCGCCCCTGGCCGGCAAAAATGCGACGACGACCGCACGTCACCTGCCACTCCCGGGGCGGCAAAACCGAACGCCACCCAGCAGGGTCACCTTCCCCGTTTGTCTACCTTCGCCCTCGGGTTACTAGACTTGTACAAGTCGAAAGAGGTTTTGAAAAATGTTTGAGTCCGTACAAGGCCTGCTTGATGAGCATGATTCCATCCAGGCGCAGCTGGGGGATCCTGCTGTTTATGCCGACCAGCGGCTGGCCCGTAAACTGGGCCGGCGGTCGGCTCAGCTGAACGGCATTGTTGAGGCTTACCACCGCTGGGAGGGCCTGCGGGATGACCTGGCCGCGGCCAGGGAGATGGCTGCGGAGGATCCCGAGTTTGCTGCCGAGGTGCCTGAGCTGGAGGAGAAGCTGGAAGCAGCCGCCGCCAGGCTGCGCCGCCTGCTGATCCCGCGCGACCCGGATGATGCCCGCAACGTGATCCTTGAGGTCAAGGGCGGTGAAGGCGGCGATGAGGCCGCGCTGTTCGCCGGCGACCTCCTGCGCATGTACACCCGGTACGCGGAGTCCCGCGGCTGGAAGACCGAAATCATCTCCGCCACCGAGTCGGACCTGGGCGGCTACAAGGACGTCCAGATGGCCGTCAAGGGCAGCTCGAACGATCCTGCCGAGGGCGTCTACGCCCGGCTGAAGTTCGAAGGCGGCGTGCACCGTGTCCAGCGGGTTCCCGTCACCGAGTCGCAGGGCCGCATCCACACCTCGGCCGCCGGCGTGCTGGTCCTGCCCGAAGTCGACGAGCCCGAGGAACTGGAAATCAACCAGAACGACCTCAAGATCGACGTCTACCGTTCCTCCGGACCGGGCGGCCAGTCAGTGAACACCACCGACTCCGCCGTCCGCATTACCCACCTGCCCACGGGCATCGTGGTGGCCATGCAGAATGAGAAGTCGCAGCTGCAGAACCGCGAAGCCGGCATGCGCGTGCTCCGGGCGCGCATCCTCGCCCACCAGCAGGAACAGATCGACGCCGCCAACTCGGAGCAGCGGAAGTCGCAGATCCGCACCATGGACCGTTCGGAGCGCATCCGCACGTACAACTACCCGGAAAACCGCATCGCTGACCACCGCACCGGGTACAAGGCCTACAATCTGGACCAGGTCATGAACGGCGATCTGGAACCGGTCATCCAGTCGGCCATCGAAATGGACGAACAGGCCCGCCTGGACGCCCTCGGCGACTAGTACCGCAGTATGAGTGCAGGCCAGACCCTGGCGGAAGCGGTCACTGAAGCTACCGCCATTCTGCGCGATGCCGGTGTTCCGAGCCCGCGCGTCGACGCTGAACTGTTGGCGGACCATCTCCTCAATGTGGGATTGGGCCGTCTCCGCTCCCTGATGCTGGGGGATGCCCCGGCGCCGGAGGGGTATGCGGAACTGGTGGCCGAGCGCGCCGGGCGGGTGCCCCTGCAGCACATCACCGGAGTGGCGCATTTCCGCTACCTCGAACTCGCGGTGGGCCCAGGGGTCTTCATCCCGCGGCCGGAAACAGAGTCCGTGGTCCAGTTGGTCATCGACCACCTTCAGGGAGCGGCAGCGCCGCGTGTTGTCGACCTGGGCACCGGCTCCGGTGCGATTGCCGGGTCCGTCGCCTCCGAAGTGCCCGGGGCCGAGGTCCACGCCGTGGAATTCAGCCCTCTCGCTCATGCCTGGGCCGCCAGGAACCTGGCACCGCTGGGTGTCCACCTGGTGCTCGGAGACCTGCGGGACGCGCTGCAGGAACTGAACGGAACTGTCGACGTCGTGGTTTCCAACCCGCCCTACATCCCCGCCGAGGCGGTCCCGAACGAACCTGAAGTGGCGCTTCACGACCCTCCCGAGGCCCTGTATGGCGGGGGAGCGGACGGCATGGAGCTCCCGACGGCGGCAGCGGAGTCCGCTGCGAGGCTGCTCCGCCCCGGCGGCTACTTCGTGATGGAGCATGCGGAAGTCCAGGCCGGATGGATCGCGGCAATGATGGAGCACGCCGGGGCATGGCAGGGCATCACCACGCACCTGGACCTCAACGGCAAGGAGCGTGCCACGAGTGCGCTGCGTGCTGCCCCGGGCCGTACGGAATGAAAGAATAGGCCAGTGACCACAACGTATAACTGCACCAGCACCGAACAGCTCGCCGAGGGACTGGAGCACGCCCAGCGAGCCATCAGCGAGAACAAGTGCGTCGTTTTTCCCACGGATACGGTGTACGGAATCGCCGCCGATGCCTTCTCGCCGCAGGCCGTCACTCTGCTTCTCGCCTCCAAGGGACGCAGCCGCGCCATGCCGCCGCCGGTCCTGATTCCGCGGATCAACGCGCTGGATGGGCTGGCCACAGACGTGTCCGCCGATGCGCGGAAGCTCGCGGAGGCCTTCTGGCCCGGTGGCCTGACCCTGATCCTCCACGCGCAGCCCTCCCTGGACTGGGACCTCGGCGAAACAAAGGGCACGGTTGCCCTGCGCATGCCTGCCGACGAGATCGCCCAGGAACTGCTGACCCTCACCGGTCCACTGGCGGTCTCCTCGGCCAACCGCACCGGCCGGCCCGCGGCGCAGACCGGTGCGGAGGCCCGTGAACAGCTCGCGGAGTCTGTGGAGGTCTACCTTGAGGGCGGCTTCCGGCCGCTCGAAGGCAGCGACGCCGTCCCGTCCACCATCGTGGATGCCACCGGCCCGGTGCTGCGCGTCGTACGCCAGGGCGCCGTCAGCCTGGAGCAGCTGCGTGAGCAGGTCCCCGGAGTGCTTGGGCTGGGCGAGGCTGCCCCGGCGGAGGATGCTGCCATGCCCGTTCCCGACGGCAGGCTTTCCGCCGATGGCAGTCCCGCGGACGACGACGGCGCGCCGGTTTCGGATGGCCCCTCCGCCGCCAGTGGAGACTCCGCCGCGGCCACAGACGCCTGATGGCGCCAAAGCGCCGGCAGGTCCCGGTCCTGGACGTCGACGCAACCCCGCTCAGGGTCCCTGAGCTGATGGTGGAACTGGGCCGGTTCGTTCGGGAAGGCGGCACCCGCACCGTGCTGGGCCACAACCTGCACAGCGTGACCCTTGCCCATTCGGATCCGGCTTTCCGCAGTTTCTACGACCGAAGCGATGTGGTCCTCCTGGACGGTGCGCCGCTGCTGTGGCTGTGGGGCCGGACCGGCGATGCCGAGGGGCCGGTGATGGACTATCGGCTGGGCACCAACGACTGGCTGCCGGCCCTAGGGCAGGTGGCAGGACTGGAACGTATCGCTGTGGTGGGCGCCGGGGCGGAAGCGAACGCCGGTGCGGTCCGCAGGCTGCAGGCCATCGTCCCCGGCGCCCGCGTCTCCGGTTTTCCGGGCGCCGGGTGGAACAGTGCCGTGGAACAGGAAGCCGTGCAGTGGCTCCAGCGCGAGCAGCCGCAACTGGTCCTCCTGGGCCTGGGTATGCCGCTGCAGGAAGAAGTGCTGCAGAGAAGGCTCGGCTCCTTGCCGCCGGCGGTGTACTGCGCCGTGGGGGGAGCCATCGAGCAGCTCGCCGGTGTCCAGAAACTGGCTCCGCGCTGGCTTGGCCGGCTTGGCCTGGAATGGGCGTGGCGGCTGCTGCTCCATCCCCGCCGTGTGGCTTACCGGGTCTTTGGCGAACCCTGGGTCCTGCTCTGGCTGCTGGCGCGCCGGCGGCTCAGGAGGGGATGAGCTGGGGCCCGGCGGACCGGTGCCGTAGGGCCTGGCACTGTACTGCGGGAGCGCGGCACTGCCGGGTTCCCGGCCAATTCGCCTAGAACTTCTGGTCCTCCAGCGGTCCGAAGCCCTTCCCGCGCAGGCCGGCCCCGAAGGACTTCGCCCACGCGGTGAGCCCGGCCAAGTCACGGCGCTGCACGAAGTAGCCCAAGTAGCCGCCCACGTCCGCAACCAGGGACTTCACGCGGAAGTAGCGCCGGATCAGGTAGCCGCGGTTGCGGTAGTAGTAGTGGCGCTTGAACGCGGAATCCGGCACGATCACGTGCCACCGCGCACCATAGACGTGCTGTGTCTCGGTGAAGGCGTGCGGATGGGTGATGGCTGTGGTGGTGACGGTGCCGAACCTGACGCCTGCCCGCCGCAGCCGGATGGTGAAGTCCACTTCGTCGCCGCGGATAAACAGCCGCATGTCCGGCAGCCCCACCTTGAAGAACACGTCCGAACGGATCAGGGCGCCGTTGAAGAAATGTCCGTTGTCTGGGAGGAATCCCAGCTTCTCGACGTCCGCGCGGCTGTGCGTGACCTTGCCGTCCAGGCGGAAGAAGAAGGAGAGCCGGTCCGGATGCCCGGGAGCCGTAACAAGGGGGACCACCGCCTCAAGGTCGCGTGCCTCAGCCTCGCGGATCAGCGTGGCGAGGCATTCCGGATCGGCCGGTTCGGCGTCGTCGTCCATCATCCAGATCCACCGCGCTCCGCTGGCCACCGCCTTCAACGCGGCCAGGGCGAAACCACCGGCGCCGCCGAGGTTCGCCTCCGAACGGATGTAGTCAACGTTGGCGTGCCCGGCGGCAACCTCCCGCGCAGGGGCGGTCCCGCTGTCCACGAGGCAAATGGTTTCCACGGGCGCCGTCTGGGCATTGATGGCGCGCAGGAGCACCGCAAGTTCCTTGGGCCGGTTGAACGTTACGGCGGCGACTGCTACGGGGGGTGTCATGGGGTCCTTTCAGCATGGCTGTCAGGGATGTCCCCGGTGGGAGTGCGCCCGTGTTGCGCGAAGCCATGGAGCCGTTGGCGCTAGTATCTTTGACTAGAGTCCACTGTAATACAGCCCTGTAAGGCCGCGCGTATAGGAAAAACCGCGGGCCTGCTGCGCGCTCGGCGACGGAGAAGTTTCATTTATCAACGAACAGATTCCCTGCCAGTGAGCCCTCCTATGCAAGGCCGGTTGACCGTCCGGCTGCAGCCTTCCCGCAGCGAAGCTCCTGCTGAAACGGCCCGTACGCCATGATCATGTACCTCCTCATGGGGCTGACCGCCGCGGTAGTGTCCTATGCCGCCACCTGGGCTGCCCGTGTGGTGGGGCGGCGGATGGAACTCCACCTGCCCATCCGCAGCCGCGACATGCATTCGACGCCGGTATCCCGGCTGGGCGGGGTGGCCATGTTCCTGGGCGTGATGGTGGCGCTGGTGGTGGCCAGCCAGTCCTTCTTCGTCAAGGACATCTACCGCAACAATTTTTCGCCGTGGGGTGTCCTGGCCGGTGCTGCCGTGATCGTCCTGGTGGGCGTCGCGGACGACCTCCTGGACATCCGCTGGTGGGTGAAACTGATCGGCCAGAGCATTGCAGGCTTCACGGTGGCGTTGTGGGGCGTCCAGATGACCATTGTCCCGTGGGTGCCCGAGCCGATCCACCTCGAGAACGAGACACTGCGGGTGGTGCTGACGGCGGGCCTGATCGTCGTCACCATGAACGCCTTCAACTTCATCGACGGCCTGGACGGGCTGGCGGCCGGCGTGGCCGTCATCGGCGGGACGGCCTTCTTCTTCACTGCCTACTGGGTCCACCGCAACGCCGTACTGCTGGACTATTCGGACCTGGCGACGCTGCTCACCGCCGTCCTGGTAGGCGCGTGCCTGGGTTTCCTGCCGCACAACTGGTTCCCGTCCAAGATCTTCATGGGGGACTCCGGGGCCATGCTGATCGGCCTGCTGATGGCTTCCGCCGGCGTGGTGTCCACCGGGCAGATCACCTCCGGCCTTTATGACCGGGCCAACGGTATTTCCACCATCATCCCCATCCTGCTGCCGTTCGCCGTCCTGTTCCTGCCGCTGCTGGACCTGGGGCTCGCGGTGGTCCGCCGCACCGCCCGCGGCCGGTCGCCCTGGTCGGCGGACCGCGGGCACCTCCACCACAAGCTGCTGGACATCGGCTACTCGCACCGCACCGCCGTCGTCCTCATGTACCTCTGGACCGCGATTCTGTCCTTCGGAGGCCTCGCGTTTGCGGTCTTCCCCTGGCAGGTAGTGCTGGTGGTGGACATCTCCGCGACCCTTGTCATGGGCCTCGTGACCGCGTGGCCGTACGTGGTAAGGCGGGGCGATGACGCACGGGCATGACCGGTTCCCAAATAATTTCTATCTCATGTAGAATTCAGGGGCAGCCATAAAGCTGCCCCCTCCTTTACCAGCCTGGTGGCTCCCTGCCATCAGACGCCGACGATTGGGATCTCATGACCGCCAACGCCGACCCCGGACCTGCCTCCGGCAGCGGACGCGTCGGCGCATCCGGTCCCACGGCGTCGCTGTGGCTGCACCTCCTCAAGCTCAGTTCGGTGGCGTCAGCCGCAGGACTGGTGGTGTGCGCCGTTGCGGGCTGGCTGCTGGCAGGACCCGAAGCCATCCTGTCCAGCGCGGCAGGCGGACTCCTGGTCATGCTCTTCTTCGGCATCAGCCTGCTGGCCGGCCACGTGGTGGGACGAAACAACCCGTCCGGTGCGATCGGGGTGTTTGTCGCCATGTACTTCATCAAGGTGGTGGGCTTCGCTGCCGTGCTGTTCGCCGTCGGCCAGCCTGCCTGGCTGGAAAGCACCTGGTTTGTCGCCGGCGCCGTCTCAGCCGTCATCCTGTGGCAGGCGGCGGAGATGTACGGCTTCAGCAAGGCCCGCCTCCAGATCTACAACGACCCGCACAGCAAGGACAGCCCCGATGCGTGACCGCAAGAACCACCGCGACGGCGGCTCCGCCGCGCGCCGAACGGGCCCCTCCGCCCCGGGTGTATCCAGCGACAGCTCTGACGGCGGATACAACGCCGGAATGGCTGTCTTCAGCTACATCATTGGCGGAATCATCGTCTGGAGTTTGATAGGGTGGGGGCTGGATTATCTGTGGGGAACGCGCTGGATTGTGCTCGCAGGCGCTCTGCTTGGAGCCGTCGGAGGTTTTTACCTTTCCCACATGCATGGCCTCACCAGTTCTCGACAAAAAGCTGGGGAACGTCATGCTGCCAGCGGGCCGTCCACGGACGGCGACACTAATGCCAAATAATTTCACAGGGGAAACAGCAGGCCTTCAGGCTGCCGGACCCCGCCCAACGCCCAATGATGGACACTGCAGAGAGGAAACGCGTTGATCGCGCTTGCGCTCCCGGCCCAAGATTCAGGAGAGTTCACTCCTCCTGGTATTAACGAAATGCATTTGCCGGCAATCCTGCCGTGGGGTGCCGCAGAGGGATTCTCCAAGCAGATGCTGCTGGTCCTCCTTTCTGTCGTCTTTATCGCCGTCTTCTTCGTGCTCGCCGCACGCAAGCAGCAGCTGGTACCCGGCAAGCTCCAGTTCGCCGGCGAAGCCGCCTATGGCTTCGTCCGCAACGGCATCGCCAAGGACATCATCGGCGGCAGGGACTTCATCAAGTATGTCCCGCTGCTGTTCAGCCTGTTCTTCTTCATCCTGGTGAACAACATCTACGGCGCCATTCCGCTGTTCCAGCTGCCCACCTTCTCGCACGTGGGCGGCGCCTACGTGCTGGCCGGCCTGGTCTACTTCACCTGGATCGCCATCGGTGTCAAGAAGAACGGCCTGCGCTACTTCAAGCTGGCCACCGTTCCCTCGGGTGTCCCGTGGTTCATCCTGCCGATCGTTATCCCGATCGAGATCATCTCCAACTTCCTGGTCCGGCCCGTGACGCACAGCCTCCGTCTGTTCGCCACCATGCTGGCCGGCCACCTGATCGTGATGATCGCCGGTTCCGGTATCGAGTTCCTTGTGATGCAGGAGAACATCCTGCTCAAGGGAACCTCGCTCCTGGTCCTCGCCGGTGCCATCGCCATGTACATGCTTGAAGCCCTGATCATGGTCCTGCAGGCCTATGTCTTTACCCTGCTGACCGCGATCTACATCGAAGGCGCACTCCACGCCGACAGCCACTAGGCACACCTAAGCTTCCCCTCACGGGGATAGAGCAACCCAAACAACCTGCCACACAGATGGCATCTTGAAAGGAAGAAAAATGGAAGGCAATCTCAACCTCGTAGGTTACGGTCTCTCCGCAATCGGCGGTGGTATCGGTGTTGGTCTGGTATTCGCTGCCTACATCAACGGCGTCGCCCGTCAGCCTGAGGCACAGCGCGTCCTGCAGCCGATCGCATTCCTCGGCCTTGCACTGACCGAAGCCCTCGCCATCCTCGGTCTGGTCTTCGCCTTCGTTCTCTAGTCCTTAGAGCGAAGCGAACTTTCAAAACCGAGTAGAAAAGGACGGGTGAAATATGAATCAGCTGATCATCTCAGCCGCCGCTGAGGGCGAAGTTAACCCCCTGATGCCCAACCTCTGGGAAATGGGCGTTACCCTCGTGGGCTTCGCCATCCTCATGTTCATCGTGGTCAAGTTCGTTGTCCCGATGTTCGAGAAGACCTTCGCAGAGCGCGCCGAGGCTATCGAAGGCGGCATCGCGAAGGCTGAAAAGGCCCAGGCTGAGGCGTCTGCTGCACTCGAAGAGTACAAGCAGCAGCTGACCGACGCCCGCACCGAAGCCAACCGCATCCGTGAGGAAGCCCGCGCCGAAGGTGCACAGATCCTCGCGGATCTCAAGGAAAAGGCGGCCGCTGAGTCTGCCCGCATCACGGCCCAGGCCCACGCGCAGATCGAATCGGAGCGCCAGGCCGCAGTTGTGTCCCTGCGTTCCGAGGTCGGCACGCTGGCCACCACCCTGGCCGGCCGCATCGTTGGCGAAGCACTGTCCGACGACGAGCGTGCAGCGCGGGTAGTGGACCGCTTCCTGGCAGATCTGGAGTCCCAGAACGCAGGTGCAGCTAAGTAATGGCAGGCGTATCGAGCGAATCGCTGGCAACAGCCCTGGCCGCGCTGGAAGCAAAACTTCCCACGGCGTCGCTGCAGCTGGCAAAGGAACTCTTCGGAATTCTGGGAATGGTGGACAGCTCGGCTGGCTTGCGCCGTGCCCTGACTGACCCGTCCCGCAACGGTGACGAAAAGTCGGCGCTGGTCAAGCAGCTGGTTGGCGGGAAAGTCTCCGCTGATGCTGCAGAGATCGCGGGCGGACTGGCCAGTTCACGCTGGGCATCGGCGCGGGATATCGGCGATGCACTCGAGACTCTTGCCGCAACGGTGGTCATTTCCGTTGCTGAAAACAAGTCGGCCGTTTCTGCCTCCGGAATCTCCGGCCTGGAAGAGCTGGAGAACGATCTGTTCTCCTTCAACCAGACTGTTGCCTCCAGCCACGAGGTACAACGTGCTCTGTCCGAGCCGCAGGCAAGTGGTGCAGCAAAGGCATCGCTGGCCGAGAAATTGGTACCCGGAGCCAGTGAGGAAGCCAAGGTCCTCATCGTCCAGGCTGTCACTCAGCCCCGCGGCATCAAGCCCACGCGGCTTGTGGAACGGTTCGCCGAGCTTGCAGCAAAGCGCCAGCAGCGCTGGATTGCAACGGTCAGCGTGACCCGCCCCTTGACGCCGACGCAGCTGGAACGCCTCGAGGCGGGTCTGAATGCGATGTACGGCCGGGAGCTGAAGGTCAACGTGAACGTTGACCCGTCGCTCATTGGCGGTATCCGAGTCCAGATCGGTGACGAAGTGCTCGACGCTTCGGTGCTGAGCCGCCTGGGCGAGCTGCAACGCCAGCTGGCCGGCTAGCCGGACACGCACAACCTAACTGATAGAAACCCCGGTCATCGTGGACAACGATGATCACAAAACAGGAGAGCAGGGACTGCAGATGGCCGAATTGACCATCAACGCCGACGACGTCCGTAATGCGCTGAACGAGTTCGCGGCGTCCTACGAACCCGGAAACGCAGAGCGCGTAGAGGTCGGCCGCGTAACCACCGCTAGTGACGGCATCGCCCGTGTTGAGGGCCTTCCCTCGGTCATGGCGAACGAGCTGCTGCGCTTCGAGGACGGCACCCTGGGCCTTGCCCAGAACCTGGACGTCCGCGAAATCGGCGTTATCATCCTCGGTGACTTCACCGGGATCGAAGAAGGCCAGGAAGTACACCGCACCGGGCAGGTTCTGTCCGTTCCCGTCGGTGACGCCTTCCTTGGCCGCGTGGTCGACCCGCTGGGCGTGCCCATCGACGACCTCGGCGAGATCAAGGCTGAGACCACCCGTGCGCTGGAACTCCAGGCCCCGGGCGTAACCCAGCGCAAGTCGGTGCACGAGCCGATGCAGACCGGCCTCAAGGCTATCGACGCCATGATCCCGATCGGCCGCGGACAGCGCCAGCTGATCATTGGTGACCGCCAGACCGGTAAGTCCGCCATCGCGATCGACACCATCATCAACCAGAAGGCCAACTGGGCTTCGGGCGACGTGACCAAGCAGGTTCGCTGCATCTACGTGGCAATCGGCCAGAAGGCGTCCACCATTGCCGCCATCCGCCAGACCCTCGAGGACAACGGCGCACTGGAGTACACCACCATCGTGGCGTCTCCTGCTTCCGACCCCGCAGGCTTCAAGTACCTCGCTCCGTACGCCGGCTCGGCCATCGGCCAGCACTGGATGTACGGCGGCAAGCACGTCCTCATTGTCTTCGATGACCTGTCCAAGCAGGCTGAAGCCTACCGTGCGGTCTCCCTGCTCCTCCGCCGCCCGCCGGGACGCGAAGCCTACCCGGGCGACGTCTTCTACTTGCACTCCCGCCTGCTGGAGCGTTGTGCAAAGCTGTCTGACGAACTGGGTGCCGGTTCCATGACGGGCCTGCCGCTGATCGAGACCAAGGCGAACGACGTTTCCGCCTACATCCCGACCAACGTCATCTCCATCACCGACGGCCAGATCTTCCTCCAGTCGGACCTCTTCAACGCCAACCAGCGTCCTGCTGTCGACGTGGGTGTTTCGGTGTCCCGCGTGGGTGGTGCGGCGCAGGTCAAGTCCATGAAGAAGGTCTCCGGTACGTTGAAGCTGGACCTCGCCCAGTACCGCGACATGCAGGCTTTCGCCATGTTCGCCTCGGATCTGGACGCGGCTTCCCGCCAGCAGCTGACCCGTGGAGCGCGGCTGATGGAACTTCTCAAGCAGGGCCAGTACTCGCCGTTCCCGGTCGAGAACCAGGTTGTCTCCATCTGGGCCGGCACCAACGGCTACCTGGATGACGTTCCGGTTGAGGACATCAGCCGTTTCGAGAGCGAATTCCTGGAGCACCTGGCGCACAAGTCCTCGATCCTGACCACGCTGGCGCAGACCAACGTGCTGGACGATGACACCGTCGAAGCCTTGAAGTCGGCCATCGTCGACTTCAAGAAGGGTTTCTTCGGCGAGGGTGACAACCACCTGGTAGGCGCCGGCCACGAGGAGCATGATGCTATCTCCGAAGGCGACGTTGACCAGGAAAAGATCGTCAAGCAGAAGCGCTAGTTCCGCCCGCCGGGTGTGCCGGGACCCCATGGGTCCGGCACACCCGGCTACGGAATGTTAGGAAAGGATAAGTATGGGAGCCCAGATCCGGGTCTACCGCCAGAAGATCAGCTCGACCACGTCGATGCGCAAGATCTTCAAGGCGATGGAACTGATCGCTACCTCGCGCATCGGGAAGGCCCGTGCGCGCGTAGCAGCTTCACTGCCTTACGCGAACGCGATCACGCGCGCCGTTTCTGCTGTCGCAAGCCAAAGCGAAATCGACCACCCGCTGACTACTGAGCCGGAGCAGATCCGCCGCGCCGCCGTCCTGGTACTTACCTCGGACCGCGGCCTGGCTGGTTCCTACTCGGCCGGTGTGCTCAAGCAGGCGGAAGGTCTCAACGAGCTTCTCCACGCTGAAGGCAAGGAAGTCAAAACCTACCTCGTGGGTCGAAAGGCGCAGGCCTACTTCGACTTCCGGAACCGCGAGTACGCCCGCGTATGGACCGGCGGCACTGACTCCCCGGAGTTCGGCACCGCCCGTGAAATCGGCGAGGCACTGCTGGCCGACTTTGCCGCTGACTTCGAGGACGGAGGCGTGGACGAAATCCACGTTGTCTACACCCGCTTCAAGTCGATGGTTACCCAGGAGCCCACGGTCATCCGCCTCCTGCCGCTGGAAGTCGTGGAAGAGGAAGCAGCCTCCGAATCGGACCTGCTGCCCCTGTACGAGTTCGAGCCGGAAACCGAGCAGGTTCTGGACGCACTGCTGCCGCGCTACATCGAATCGCGCCTCTTTGCAGCCATGCTGCAGGCTGCAGCGTCCGAACTGGCTGCCCGCCAGCGCGCGATGAAGTCGGCCGGGGACAACGCCACGGAACTGATCAAGAAGTACACGCGTCTGCGCAACACGGCCCGTCAGGCCGAAATTACGCAGGAACTGTCCGAGATTGTTGCCGGTGCGGACGCCCTCGCGTCCTAGCCTGCACCAGACTCGGTTCCCGCGGAACCTGCACCACAACAGATAAACTTAACCCCACGCCATCTACTGAGTGAAGTGAGAGAGATGACTGCCACTGCTACCGAAAACGTAGCCGCAACGTCCGGTGCCACCGGCCGCATTGCGCGCGTAATCGGCCCGGTTGTCGACGTCGAATTCCCGGCTGACGCAATCCCGTCGATCTACCATGCCCTCACCACCGAGATTACTCTCAACGGTGAGACCAAGACCATTACGTTCGAGACCTCCCAGCACCTGGGTGACAACCTCGTCCGTGCCATCTCCCTGCAGGCTACTGACGGACTCGTCCGCGGCACCTCCGTGGTAGACACCGGCGCCCCCATCTCCGTGCCCGTCGGCGACGGTGTCAAGGGCCACATCTTCAACGTCCTGGGCCAGCCCCTCGACGTTGCCGAGTCGGAACTGGACGTCAGCGAACGCTGGCCCATCCACCGCAAGGCACCCAGCTTCGCTTCGCTCGAGGGTTCCACCGAGATGCTGGAAACCGGCATCAAGGTCATCGACCTTCTCACCCCGTACATCAAGGGTGGAAAGATCGGCCTCTTCGGCGGCGCCGGCGTGGGCAAGACCGTTCTCATCCAGGAAATGATCACCCGTGTTGCCCGCAACTTCGGTGGTACTTCCGTGTTCGCCGGTGTGGGCGAGCGTACCCGTGAGGGCAACGACCTCTGGGTAGAAATGGAAGAGGCAGGCGTCCTGAAGGACACCGCCCTTGTGTTCGGCCAGATGGATGAGCCGCCGGGAACGCGTCTGCGCGTGGCCCTGTCCGCACTGACCATGGCGGAGTACTTCCGCGATGTCCAGAACCAGGACGTGCTGCTCTTCATCGACAACATCTTCCGGTTCACCCAGGCAGGTTCCGAGGTGTCCACCCTGCTGGGCCGCATGCCCTCCGCCGTGGGTTACCAGCCCAACCTGGCTGATGAGATGGGCCTCCTGCAGGAGCGCATCACGTCCACCAAGGGCCACTCCATCACCTCGATGCAGGCCATCTACGTTCCCGCAGATGACTACACCGACCCCGCTCCGGCAACGACCTTCGCACACCTGGACGCGACCACGGAACTCTCCCGTGAAATCGCTTCCCGTGGTCTGTACCCGGCCGTTGACCCGCTGACGTCCACCTCGCGAATCCTGGACCCGCAGTACATCGGCAAGGACCACTACAACACGGCCGTCCGTGTGAAGCAGATCCTGCAGAAGAACAAGGAACTCCAGGACATCATCGCCATCCTCGGTGTGGATGAACTCTCCGAAGAGGACAAGATCGTCGTGTCGCGTGCACGCCGCATCCAGCAGTTCCTGTCGCAGAACACCTACACCGCCAAGCAGTTCACCGGTGTCGAGGGCTCCACGGTTTCCATCAAGGACACCGTCGAAGGCTTCGCTGCCATCTGCGACGGCGAGCTGGACCACATCGCGGAGCAGGCGTTCTTCAACGTCGGTGGCCTCGATGACGTTGAGCGCCAGTGGGCCAAGATCCAGGAACAGACCAAGTAATATGGCTGAGCTTGAGGTTGAGATTGTCGCAGCGGACCACTTCGTGTGGTCCGGAGCGGCCAAGATGGTCAAGGCCCGCACCAGCGATGGTGAAATCGGAATCCTGCCCGGCCACTCGCCCCTGCTGGCGATCCTGGCCGAGGGTGAATTGGCCATCCAGCCGGTGTCGGGTGACCGTATTTCGGTAGATGTTGACGGCGGATTCTTCTCCGTCGACAACAACCGGGTGGTTATTGTTGCTGACAACGCCCAGCTGGGCGGCTCGGCTACCGCTGGGATCCGCTAGCAACACCCTGATGGACGCATCGAGTCTTCCGTTCATCGCCATGGCAGTCATTTTTGGATTGCTGGTATTTTCACTGTGCCTTTCGGGGGTGCGCCGCTTCAATCTGCGGCGTGCCCTCGGCACGGTGGACGCCTCCATTTGCACAGCTGGAAACAGCTGGCAGATGGGGGTTTGTCGTTATCAGGACAATGACCTCGAGTGGTTTCGTCTCTTCTCGCTGAGCGTCCGGCCCAAGCACAGGTTCAGGCGCAGTTCCCTGGAACTCCTGGGGCGCCGCGCACCCACGGAGGCCGAGGCCGTGAAGGTCCAGCCCGACGTCGTGATTGTTGATCTGCGCTATGAGGGCCAGGATCTCCACCTGGCCATGAAATTCGACGCCTATACGGGCCTGTCCTCGTGGCTCGAAGCCGGCCCGGTCATTGGCGTGGGGACCTGGCGCTAGCCCGCGTGGACTGGATCCTTGACGTCCGGCTTACCGACGGCCCGCTCTGGTGGTCTGCCTTTCTCCTCGGTTCAGGCGCGCTGGCGTACCTGCTTTCTCCCTCCGCCCTCCCGGCCCGCCGGTCTTCTTCCCGCGGTGACCGGTTTTGGAGCTGGGCCTGCCGGGTCGCGGGGTCTGCAGCGTGGGCCTTCGCGCTGGTGGAAACCCTGCACTGGCTCCTGGTCAACGTTTTTGCCGTCTTTCCCGGCAACATTGCTGACCGCGTACTGCTCTGGGTTGTCCTTGCGGCAGCCGCTTGCTTTATCTCCGCAGCACGCTGGCGCGAAAGCCGGCCACGAGCCCGGGCCGCCGCCACAGCGGCGGCCCTCCTGGTGGTCCTGATGGCCACCCTCCAGGTCAACGCCTTTTACGGGCTGAACCGCTCGGTGGCCGACCTTGCAGGTGGCGCAGCGGACCGGGTGCCGCCCCTGGAGCCCTCACTGATGCGGGAAGCGGGAGTGTCCGACGGCGCCGCCCTCCACCGGTGGCAGCCGCAAGGCAGGATTCCCGCCGGGGGAGTCCTGCGCAGGTCCGCTATTCCCGGCACCGCCTCGGGCATGACTACCCGCGACGCCTACATCTACCTGCCGCCGGCCTACTTTGCGCAGAACCGTCCCGCGCTTCCAGTCCTGGTGCTGGTGGCGGGCCAGCCCGGAGGGCCCGGTGACTGGCTGACCGGCGGCAGGCTGCAGGAGCACATGGACGCTTTCGCCGCCTCGCACCGCGGCGTTGCCCCGGTGGTGGTGGTGCCGGATCCCAACGGCTCCCAGTCCGCCAACACCATGTGCATGGACACCAGGATTGCGCAGGCTGATACGTTCCTGAGCAGGGACGTGGTGGGCTGGATCCACTCAACCCTGGCCGTGGACACGGACCACAGGCGGTGGGCGGTGGGCGGCTTCTCGTTCGGCGGCACCTGCGCGCTGCAGCTGGGCACCCGGCATCCTGCGCTTTTCCCAGCCGTCCTGGCATTCTCTGCCGAGGCCGAACCGGCACTGGCAAAGGATCGGAACCGGACCATCGAGGCAGCGTTTCCGGGCGATCCGGACGCCTTCACCCGCCAGACACCGCTGGCCATCATGGAACGGCAAAGATTCGACGGCAGCCTTGCATACCTCACGGCCGGGAGTGAAGACCCCGAGTTCCTCGGGTACCTGCACACGCTGACCGCAGCCGCAGAGAGGGCCGGGTTCAGCGTCGATTCCCATGAGGTCAAGGGCGCGGGCCACTCGTGGGATACTTCCTCGCTGCGCTTCGCGGACGCGCTGGGCCAGCTGGCCCGGCGGTGGGGGATCGGCCCGTGACGCTGTCGCAACAGGACCCGCAGCCCGCGTCCGCGTGGCGCGGCATGATCCGGACGGCCGCACAGTGGAGCCGGCAGACCGCGGCTTCGGCACCGCTGACGGTGACCGTTCTCGTGATGCTGCTGGGGCTGGGGGCGGTGACGGGCAGTATCCTCGCCGGACCACCGCAGGGCCTGCAGGATATCGCCGGCGTGAGTGCATCCGGGCTCCGGTCCGGGAACTGGTGGTCCATGTTTACCAGCCTGTTCTTTGCAACAAACCCGCTGGCCTACGCGGCAGCGTCGGTTATGCTCCTGTTCCTGTTGGGCCCTGCTGAGCGGAAACTGGGCACGCCAGCCGCAGCGGTGCTTTTCTTCGGCGGGCAATTCGCTGCGGTGACGCTCTTCCTGCTGTTGACGCAGGTGGCGGGGCATGCAGGCGACAGCTGGCTCGGGAACATGGCGGACGGGACGCTGATTGGTCCCTATGCGCCGGTCCTGACGGCGGGGCTGGCCGCCAGTGCCCGCCTTCCGGTGCTGTGGCAGCGCCGGCTCCGCGCCGCGGTGCTGGCCGGTTCTCTGCTGCTGGTTCTCTACGTCGGCCACCCTGAAACGGTGGTGGGCCTGATGGGTGCGCTGCTCGGCCTGGCGGCAGGCTGGTGGATTCAAAGCGGCGACGGCCAGCCACGGCGCCACCACTCCACGGGCAGGGAAACGCGGAACCTCCTGGCTCTCACCGTGGCCGTGTTTGCGGTCGGGCCCATCCTCACGGGGGTTGCGCGGGCACCCAGGGGACCGCTGGCCCTGCTCCGTGACATCGTCCTCAGCCCGGTCCCCACGCTGGGACAGCTTGCAGCCGGCTGCGGAACTGCCGAGGGCACAGCCTGCCTTGAGCGCGGAACCGCAGGGTTCGGGGATCCGCTGGGCCTTGCCCTGTCCGTGGTGCCGGTTGCTTTGCTGCTCATTTGCGCGGATGCCATGCGCCGTGGCCGGAGGCTGGCGCTCAACATCGTCCTGGCGGTCCAGCTGTCGGTGGCCGCACTCGCCGTCGTGTATCTGGCCATGTTCGCGGATGTTCCGGCGCCGGCTGGCGTCCGGGGTGGACCGCCCGGCACCGCAGCCGTCCACCTGTTGCCGGTTGCCCTGGCTCCGCTGCTGCTGGCGGGCGTGCTCTGGCTGAACCGGCGCCACTTTCGCGTAGGAACGCCGCCCGCTGTCCGGCGGAAACTGGGCGCGGCAACAGGCGGAACCTGGCTGTTGCTGGCCGGCTCCTACACCGCCGCGTGGTCCGCCCCGGGCGGCCGGCAGCGGGACCAAAGCGTTTCGGGGCTCTTCGCGGAGTTGGCCCGGCAGTATCTGCCCGTTCCACTGCCGCAGCATTATCAGGACGTCTTTGCCGGCCGGAGCGGCGCCGAGGCCGTGCTGTTCGCCGCGGCGGGACCAGTGTTCTGGTGCGTTGCGTTGGTGGCTGTGTGGTTGGCCTTGCGCGGCAGCCACCGCTCCCAGGATGCGGGACAGGAAGAGCGCGCCAAAGCGCGGCGCCTGCTGCGCCAGGGCGGAGGACCGCTGTCCTGGATGGCTCTGTGGGAGCCCAACTCCTACTGGTTCAGTCCCGGGGAAAACGGCGCCGTCGCGTTCCAGCAGCACGGCAGCGTCGCGCTGACGCTGGGCGATCCGTTCGGACCGTCCGGGCACCGGCAGCGGTCCCTGGAAGGTTTCCTTGCCTATTGCCGTGAGCATGCCCTGGTACCGGCGCTTTACTCCTGCGGCGAGGAGATCTGGCCGGCCCTGAGCGGCCGCGGCTTCGCGCGGGTGGAGGTGGCGCAGGAGACCAGGCTGGACATCCGCAACCTGGAGTTCAAGGGCAAGGAGTGGCAGAACGTCAGGACGGCGCAGAACCGCGCCGCGAAGCTGGGCATCCGGTCCGTATGGGCGCCCTACCGCGAACTTCCTCCAGGACTGCGGGCCCGCCTTGACGAGGTCTCCGAGGAGTGGGCTGCCGGCAAGAAGGTGCCGGAGATGGGCTTTACCCTGGGCGGCGTCGACGAACTGGACGACCCGGAAATCCTGTGCTGCCTGGCTGTTGATCCGGACGGCGCCGTCCACGGGGTTACCAGCTGGCTTCCCGTGTACGACGGCGGGAGGCTGGTCAGCCGCACGCTGGATGTCATGCGCCGGGGCGCCGGAGCATTCCCGGGAGTGATGGAGTTCCTGATCGCGTGCGCCGTGGTGGAGTTGCGCGGGTCGGTGGACACCATCTCGCTGTCCGGCTCGCCGCTGGCCCGCCGGCCAGAGGGCGCCGCAGGCATGCATGGCCTGGCAGCCGTGGAAGGCGCGCCGGCGGCCACGCAGAGAACGGCAAGGACCGACGGCGGAACCGGTTCCGGCGTCGCGGATTCTGGCGGCGCGTCCGGCAACGGCGCCGAAGAAGGTTCGGGCGACGGCGGCCAGGAGAACCTGGTGCGGATCCTGGACGTGGTGGGCAAGGCCCTGGAACCGGTGTATGGCTTCCGCTCGCTGGCGGCCTTTAAATCGAGGTTCAAGCCGGAGTACCGTTCCCTTTACCTTTACTACCAGGACCCCCTGCACCTGCCTGCGATCGGGCGGGCCCTGACCCGCGCCTACCTGCCCGGGCTCTCATTCGGGCAAGGCGCACGCCTGCTGCGCACCCTCGTGCGGTAGCGGCGCCGCCCCCGCTTGGGAGTCAGGCCCGCGCTACAATTCAGTGCATGAAGATGCACATGTGCACTTGATGGAGGGTCCGATGTTGGCGGTATTGCGGAACACGACGTACCGGAGGCTGTTCTCCGCCCAGGTGGTGGCCCTTCTGGGGACGGGCCTGCTGACGGTCGCGCTGGGCCTGTTGGCGTTCGACATTGCGGGCAGCAACGCCGGTGCGGTCCTGGGCACGGCGCTGACCATCAAGATGCTGGCCTACGTGGGTTTCGCCCCGGTAGTGAACGCGCTGGTGGCGCGCCTGCCCAGGAAGCCGGTGCTGATCGGCGCTGACCTCGTGCGGGCAGGCATGGCGTTAAGCCTGCCGTTCATCACCGAAGCCTGGCAGATCTACGCAGTCATCTTCCTGCTGCAGTCTGCGTCGGCCACTTTCACGCCGACCTTCCAGGCGCTGATTCCCAGCGTGCTGAAGGAGGAACAGGACTATACCCGGGCGCTGTCGTTGTCCCGGCTTGCGTACGACCTGGAGGCACTCGCCAGCCCTGCGGTGGCGGCATTGCTCCTGACCCAGGTCAGCTACAACAATCTCTTCCTGGGCACGGTGGCTGGCTTCCTGCTCTCCGCGGGCCTGGTTGCCGTGACGGTCCTGCCAAAGCCGGACGCCGCCCCGCCCGCGGCCGGTTCGCTATGGCAGCGCACCACGCTGGGAGTGCTGCTCTTCTGGCGGGACGGCAGGCTGCGCCCGCTGTTGGCGCTGAACATGGTGGCGGCAGCTCCCACCGCGCTGGTCCTGGTGAACTCCGTGGTCTATGTGCGGGAGGTGTTGCGGCGCCCGGAGACGGACCTGGCCCTCGTGCTGGCCTGTTTCGGCGTCGGATCCATGCTCGTGGCACTCTCGGCGCCCGGGCTGTTGGCGCGCTTCGGGGACCGCGCAGTGATGCTCGCGGGAGCAGGTTTGGTCCCGCTGGTCCTGGCCGGTGCCACCGCAGTGACGTTCCTGGCCACCTCCCGTGCCGGGCCCGGGCAGGATTGGTGGTGGCTGCCTGCCCTGTGGTTCCTGCTGGGGGCGGGCATCTCGACCATCCTGACGCCCTCCGCGCGGTTGCTGCGTGGGGCATCGACGGAGCAGACGCGCCCCTACGTCTTCACGGCGCAGTTTTCGCTTTCCCATGCCTGCTATATCGTGGCCTATCCGCTGGCGGGATGGCTTGGCGCTGCCGCCGGCCTGGGTGTTGCTGCGACGGCACTGACAATCGTCGCGGCACTGGGCACTGCGGGGGCGTTCGCCGCCTGGCCCGGCCAGACCGGCGGAGCCGGGCACACCGGAGCCGGGCACACCGGAGCCGGGCGCGCTGGAGCGAGGCAGATTGGTACCGGGAATACTGGAGCCGGAAACGCAGCAGAGGAGGACCACAGTGCAGGGCAGCGAACCGGGCGCGGGCGGGACGGGTAACGGCGGAAGCACCGACCAGCCCTCCCTTTTCCACGCCGTCACTCCCGATGCCCAGTTGTTGGAAGGTGCCGCGGGCACGTTGCGCATGCTGGCCGAACCCACCAGGCTGCAGCTTCTGTGGCAGCTGGCGCAGGGGCCGCAATCCGTAACGCAGCTCGTGGATGTCGCCGCAGTGCCGCGGACCGTGGTGAGCCAGCATCTGGCAAAGCTGCGGCTCAGCGGACTGGTGGATGCCAGGAAGGACGGCCGCCGCGTCATCTACTCCCTCCATGACGGGCACCTGCTGCGGCTGATCCAGGAAGCCATCAACCTCGCGGACCATCGAAGGACCGGCGAACCCGCCCACGGTTAGAAGATTCCGGGATAAAAAAATGATCCCCGGCGGTGTCGCCGGGGATCATTTGTCGCTGCGGACCTGCGTGCGGCCCGTCGGCGGGGGAGACTAGACCAGCGTCACGCCGGTGGCCTGGGGGCCCTTGGCGCCCTGGCCGATTTCGAACTGAACGCGCTGGTTCTCGTCGAGGGTCTTGAATCCACCGGTCTGGATCTCGGAGTAGTGAACAAATACGTCACCATCTGAGTCGTCCGGAGTAATGAAGCCGAAGCCCTTTTCTGCGTTAAACCACTTCACGGTTCCCTGTGCCATGTATTTCTCCTCATTTGGAACTTGTTTAAGACCGGCACACCTCGCACCGGGCTTGGTCACTCCGCGAGAAGAATCCTGGCTTACCCGCCCTCGACAGGGCCGGTGCTGCAGGAGCTTCGCGCTCGCAACATGTCTTGCGAGCATGAAAAACACCTACACAAAGACTGCTTCAAGAATTTCATGCCCATTCCCGCAGGTCAACGGCCCGGAGAGGCCAAAAACGCAAATTTTGGTAAAAAACGGGTTAACCGCGTGGGCACTATCGCTTGCAGGCGCTCAGAAGAGCCGGGATTCGCTGTCGTCCACGCCGCGCATTGCGTCATAGTCCAGCGTGACGCAATCAATTCCGCGGTCAGTCGCCAATACCTTCGCCTGGGGCTTGATTTGCTGGGCCGCAAAGATGCCCCGGACCGGAGCCAGGAGGGGGTCGCGGTTCAGCAGTTCAAGGTACCGGGTGAGCTGCTCCACGCCGTCGATATCGCCGCGGCGCTTGAGTTCGATGGCCACGGTGCCGCCATCCGCATCCCGGGCCAGGATGTCCACCGGGCCGATGGCCGTGAAGTATTCCCTGCGGATCAGCGAATAACCCGAGCCCAGCGTCTCGATCTGTTCGGCAAGGAGGCGCTGGAGGTCCGCTTCCACTCCGTCCTTGATCAGGCCCGGGTCCACGCCGAGGTCGTGCGAGGACTCATCCAGTTTCTCGTGGATGTTGATGATGAGGCGGTCGTCGGTCTTGGCCGACTGGACCGTCCACTGCTCCACGACACCCAGTTCCAGGTCCACCTCGTCCGGAGAGATGACGCGCAGGGTCGCCGGTGGACTCATCCAGTTCAGGGGCTTGTAGGAACCGCCGTCGGAGTGGACCAGGACGGAGCCGTCCGCCTTGACCAGCAGCAGCCTGGTGGCAAGGGGAAGGTGGGCTTTGAGCCGGCCGACGTAGTCAACGGAACATTTAGCAATCACGAGTCGCACGCCGTACAGACTACCGTCTGCGGGTGCAGGCGCTGGCCCCGGACGCCGCCTGCGTCGGGCAGAATGGAACCATGCCGCGCTCCAACCGCCCCCGCCGTCCGGTCTCCGGGAAGGGCCTGCACCCCGGCGGTGCCAGGGGTGCAGGCAAGAGGGGCGGCGGGGAGGTGCCGGAACTCGATCTGGAGCGGGCCCGCGCCGGTATTGCCCGCCGTGAAAGCGCGCCGGACGGTGAGTGGATGGTCCGGACCATGACCGCCCGGAACGCTGAGAAGACGTACATCTGCCCGGAATGTTCCACCGCGGTCCTTCCCGGCGTGGCGCACCTGGTGGTGTGGAAGGACGACCACCTCTTTGGGGCAGCCGCCGGATTGGCAGAGCGCCGCCACTGGCACACCAACTGCTGGATGACCCGCAGCTACCGCTACCGGTAGAGTCCGTGCCGGGAACCTGCCGCATGCGTGCGCCCGCGCCGCCTGACCCGGTCCCGGGCGAAGACGGTGCCAAACTGGCTAAGCTTGCAGGCATGACTTTTGATCCGGCGTCGTACGCGTTCACCCAGTCCGAGGGCCCAGTGCCCATCCGTGCCGCAACGGTCCTGCCGGCGCGGCGCGAGAACGTGGAACTGCGCACGGCGGACGGACACACCCTGGTAGGCGAGCTCGCGCTGCCGGAATCGGGCGAGGCCAAAGCCACGCTGATCACCCTTCACCCTCTGCCTACCCACGGCGGATTCATGGATTCGCACGTGTTCCGGAAGGCGTCCTACCGCCTGCCCGCGCTGGCCGGCGTGGCCGTGCTGCGGTTCAACACGCGCGGCACCTCCTCGCCGCGGGGCACCAGCAGCGGCTCGTTCGAGGAGGGGATCGGTGAACGGTACGACGTTGAGGCGGCGGCGGCTTTCGCCGCGGACCGCGGCCTTCCCAACCGCTGGCTGGTGGGCTGGTCCTTTGGGACTGAACTGGCCCTGATGTACGGTGCCGTGGACCCCGTGGCGCAGCAGGTGGAGGGTGCGGTGCTGTTGTCCCCGCCCCTGCACCGCGCGACGGACAAGAACCTGGTGCAGTGGGCCGAGTCGGGCAAGCCGCTGACCGTGGTGGTCCCGGAGCACGACGACTACCTGCAGCCGGCCGAAGCCGCCTCGCGGTTCAGCCTCGTGCCGCAGGCCCGTGTCGTGGGTGTTGACGGGGCAAAGCACCTTTGGGTGGGGGAGAAGCAGGCCTCGCGCGCGTTGAAGGAAATCGTGGACACTGTGGTTCCCGGAGGGGCCCCGGGCGGGCTTCCCCAGGAGTGGAACGGGCCGGTTGCAGCCGCAACGGCCTAGCAGTGCAGACCGGCCGTCCGGGACGGGCCGGTGCTTGCCCTGGCGGGGGCCTGTCCCGGTTCCTGCCCGGAGCGGTCAGTGCTTGTCCTGGCGCACGATGAAGATTTCCCGGATGAGGAGCAGCGCTGCCGCGGCGGTGGGGATCGCGATCAGCGCGCCCAGGACCCCAAGGAGGCTGCCGCCGGCGATTACCGAGATCACCGCCACAGCGCCGGGAACCGCCACGGCTTTCTGCATGATGCGCGGGGAGATGAAGTACGCCTCGAACTGCAGGTAGGCGAAGTAGGCGATTGCGTAAACTGCTGCGCTTTGCCACCCCTCAGTCAGGGACACCAGCACCACCACCACCCCGGCAATTACCCCGCCCACCAGGGGAATGAATGCCAGCAGTGCCACGACGAAGCCCAGCAGCAGGGCGAACGGTATGCCCACGATGGACATCACGATGAATGCGAACGTGGCGTTGAGCAGGGCCACGATGGCCTGGCCCATCACGTAGTTGCCCACGGAGCGGGTGATTTCCTCGGAGAGGGCCTCCACGCGGTCCCGGCGGGAACGCGGCGCCAGCCGGTAGCCCCACTTCTTCATCGCCGGCAGCGCCGCCAGGAAGTAGAGGCTGAGCACCAGGACGATCAGGGCGCCGAACAGCCCATTGGCCACGGTTGATCCGAAACCCACCACGCCGCCGAAGATGCCGCCCATGGCGGCGGGATCGTTGACGAACTTGTCCAGCTCCTCGGTGACCCGTTCCCGCACGCCGAACTGGTCGTCCAGGCTCCGGAAGAAGTCGGAATCGATGAAGTCGCGGATCCACAGGGGTGCCTGCTCCACGATTTCGCTCACCTGCTCCACGATGGTGGGTATCAGTGTGGCAAAGAATCCGACGACGGCGCCCACCAGGACGGTGACGGATACGAGGATGCCCGCCGGCCGCGGGATCCTGCGGCCTTCGAGCCAGCTAACCACCGGTTCCAGGCCCAGCGCGATAAAGAGGGCGGCAACGATCCACAGCAGCAGCTGTGTGGTGTTCGATCCTATCCAGTAGACCAGCAGCGCCAGGCCGACGCCCACCGTGCCCATGAAACCCATGTACAAGGGATGCTGCGGGGACATCCTCGGGCCAAGGTCGCCAAACCGGGGTTCCAGTTGCTCCGGATCCCCGACTTCGCTGCTGCCGTTATGCTGCGCTTCCGGAGGCATTTCGAACCGCAGCCTGGGCTGGGCGCCAGGCAGCGGCTGGCGAAGCCGGCGCATGACCATACCCAGGCCGGCCGCAGCCGAGAATTTCCGCCGTGCGGCGCCGGGGCCCGCCGCGGAACCAGGCCGTGCGGCGCCGGGGCCCGCCGCGGAACCAGGGAGCCCGGCCGCCCGGCTCTGCGAAACCTGGCTCTGGGTCGCCTGCGCAGGGGCTGCCCCGGCTGCGGAATCCGGCGTTGCGGAGGGGCCGGTGCCGGGGGCGTGGTTCCCGCCCGGTTGTCCCGCTGACGCGGGGCCGCCGTCCGTCTTGTCAGTCACTGAATTCTGGGGCCCGTTCCGTGCGTGGCACCGCGTGGGCGGGCCGGTGTGTTGATCTTCGCAAACACTATCAGCAGCCTTGTCGACCGGGCCGCAGGACCCGGCCCGCCGCCGCAATCCGCGGGGCTGGTAACAAAACGGTTACTATTGAAGGTAAACCCCCGCTGATGATAGGTGTTTCCCTTGCGTTTAAAGACTGCAGCCGCACTCGTGCTGCTCGGCCTCCTGACACTTTTGGCCGGTATCGGCCAGAGAACCATCTGGGCACCCGCCGAGACGTTTACGGCGTCCCTGCCCGGGGGCTCCGCCGAAGCTCCCCTGACGGTCATTGACCAAGGGCTGCGTACGCTTCACGGCGGCACGCCCACCATCAACATCGAAGGCGACGGCAGCTTCCTGCTTGCAGCCGGCCGGCCGGACGACGTCGAAGCCTGGGTGGGAAAGACGGCCCACAATACCGTCACGGGGGTCTCCGAAGACGGCAAGGAACTGCAGGTGGAGCACGCCGACGGCGAAGCCGCTGCGCCGAACCCCGCAGCTTCAGACCTCTGGGTGGCCACCGAGAACGCCAGCGGGGAGCTGGAATACTCCTGGACGCCGCCTGCGGACGGCGACTGGTCGCTCCTGCTGGCCTCCGACGGAACCAAGCCGGCTCCGTCCAAGGTTTCGGTAACCTTTCCCAACGACACTTCCACCCCGTGGGCCATCCCGCTCATGATCCTGGGCGGTCTGCTCATCCTGGCCGGCATCTTCATCGCCCTCGCCGGTGCGGCAGCGGTCCGCGGCGGCGGCAGGGGCTTCGGCGGCGGCTTTGCCCGGAAGGCCCGCGCCCGCAGCGAGGCGAAGGCCAAGGCCCGGTCCGGGCAGGCGTCCGGGCTCAGCCTGGTGGCTGCCGGCCTGGCCGCCTTCCTCATCGCACTCTCCGCGCCGGTGGCCCACGCGGCCAGCCCGAGCCCCGAACCCACCGGGGGCGCCTCGTCCGCCGAAACTTCCCCGGGCGGACCCGGCGCGGCATCGCCGGTCCTCCTGGACACGCAGTTCCGCCGCATCCTGGAGCAGGTTTCCAGTGCTGTTGAGGCCGCGGACGCCGCAAAGAACGCAGGCAAGCTGGCCAGCCGGGTGGCGGGCACCGAGCTGGAGGTCCGCACCCAGAACTACAAGATCCGTTCCAAGGTGGGCACGTATGCGGCCAGGATGCCCGTCCGGGCCACCAAGCTCCTCACCACGGTGGTGACCACCGACCGTGACTGGCCGCGCTCCGTCCTTGCGGTCACCCAGGGTGACGGAAATGTGGTTCCGCAGCTGCTGACACTTGTCCAGGCTTCCCCGCGCGAAAACTACAAGCTCGTGGAAACCACGCCCCTGCAGCCCGGAGCCACGTTCCCCTCCATCAGCCGTGAAGGAACAGACACGCTGGCAGCGGATGACAAGTCCGGCCTGCTCTACAGCGGGGCCGAGGCCATGGCCGGTCTGGCGGACCGCCTCACCAAGTCCAACTCCGCTTTCAAGTCCAAGCTGGTGGAAGGCAACTCCTCGCCGTACATCGCGGACACGCTCTCCTACCAGGCCGAGGTGGCCAAGGCAGGAACCAACGGCAACTTCACCTTCACGCACAAGGTGGTTCCGGGCAGCACCGTGGTGTTCCGCACCTCGGACGGCGGCGCACTGGTGCTGGGCAGGATTAACTTCGGTTTCCAGGGCACACCCAAGGCCGAGGGGGACAAACTCACTATCGGCAGCGACGCCGCCGCGCTGGCCGGCGGCACGGAAACCACCACCGGCATGGTGCTCACCTTCGCCGAATCGGTGGCTGTCTATGTTCCACCGGCCGGTTCGGCGGATCCGATGAAACTGGTGGCCGCAACCCGCGGCCTGGTGGGTGCCAGCTTCAAGTAGGCCCCTACCCGCGCGCAGTACTTCCGGCAGCGGCCGGAGTGGCTAGAGTGGAAAGCATGAGTTCGCCAGCTTCCCGCCCAGTCCCTCCTGCCGCTGCCAATCTGGTTAACCTGCGCGGCGCCGTCGACCTTTCCTCCCTGAAACGCCCCGCCCCGCCTGCAGCGCCGGCCCCCGGCGGTGCTCCGGGCAGTCCGGCGACCCAGGACGCCCCCGCAGCCCAGGGCAACCCCGAACTGACCGTGGCCGTCACCGAGGGCAATTTCCAGCAACTGGTGGAGCTGTCCGCGCAGGTCCCCGTCGTCTTCGCGCTGTGGGCTGCCTACTCGCCGGAGTCTGCGGCAGTGGTGGACACCCTGGAGCGCCTGGTGGCCGGCTATGGCGGCCGCCTGGTGCTGGGCACCGCGGACATTGACGCCTTTCCCCAGCTGGCCCAGGCCTTCCAGGTGCAGGCTGTGCCCACGGCCGTTGCGGTGCTGAAGGGCCAGCCGGTCCCGCTGTTCCAGGGGAGCGCCGACGAGCAGCAGGTCCGGGCCCTCTTCGATGAACTGCTCAAGGTGGCGGCCGCCAACGGCGTCACCGGCAGCCTGGGCGGGGGCGAGCCGCGCGATGCCGGCCCTGCGCCGCTGCCGCCGCTCCACCAGGCCGCCTTTGACGCGATCGAGGCCGGCGATTACGCCGCAGCCGCCGATGCCTACCGGCAGGCGCTCAACGAGATGCCATCGGACCACGAGGCCAAGGCCGGCCTGGCGCAGGTTGAGCTGATGGCCAGGTTGCAGCCGCTTTCGGCCCAGGACAGCGAAGCCGTGCGGACGCAGGCCGCAAATGAGCCGGACAACCTGGAGGCGCAGCTGGCGGTGGCGGACCTCGACGTGGCCGGCGGGCATGTCGAAGACGCCCTTAACCGACTGGTTGCCTTCATCGGCCGGAACTTCGGGCCGGAACGGGAGACTGCCCGGGTCCGCCTGCTTGAACTTTTCGATGTGGTGGGCACCGGCGACGAGAGGGTGGCCAAGGCCCGCCAGGCGCTGGCCCGGGTCCTGTTCTAGTGCCGGCGCTGTTTCAGCCGCTGACACTGCGCGGCCTTGAGGTCCCGCACCGGGGCTGGGTTTCCCCGATGTGCCAGTACAGCTGCGACGATCCTGAAGCGCCCGGGGTGCCCAACGACTGGCACCTTATGCATCTGGGATCCTTCGCCGCCGGCGGGGCGGCACTGATCCTGACCGAAGCGACGGCGGTCAATCCGGAGGGCAGGATCAGCCCGCGCGACACAGGCCTTTACAACGATGCGCAGCAGGAAGGGTGGCAGCGCATCACCGCTTTCGTCCACCGGCACGGTACCGCCGGTGTCCGGACCGGCGTCCAGCTGGCCCACGCGGGCAGGAAGGCATCGGCCTACTGGCCCTTCTCCGGCCGCCGGGGCACAGTGGAAACGGCCGACGGCGGATGGGCCACCGTGGGGCCGTCACCGGTGGCGTTTGACGGCTACGCCGCACCTGCCGCCATGACGGAGGACCAGATCCGCCAGGTCATTGCGGACTTCGCCGCCTCCGCCCGCCGCGCGGTGGACGCCGGGTTCGACACCGTCGAGATCCACGGTGCGCACGGCTACCTCCTGCACCAGTTCCAGAGCCCGCTGAGCAACACGCGCGAGGACAGCTGGGGCGGCGACGAAGCCGGCCGCAACCGGCTCATGCTCGCCGTGGTGGATGCGGTGCGCGGCGCCATTCCCGATTCCATGCCGCTCCTCCTGCGGATTTCCGCGACCGACTGGGCGGCCGGCGGCGTGGACCTCGCCGCTTCGGTGCGCCTGGCGCGGGAGGCTGTGGACCGCGGTGTGGACCTGATCGACGTCTCCAGCGGGGGACTGGTGGCGCACCAGCAGATCAAGCCGGGCCCGGGGTACCAGACCGGATTCGCCGCCGACATCCGTAGCCAGGCGCAGGTGCCCACGGGAACCGTGGGCCTGCTGACCTCGCCGGACCAGGCTGAGCATGCCGTGGCCACCGGCCAGGCCGACGCTGTCCTCATTGCACGGGCGGCGCTGCGCGATCCGCACTGGTGGCTCCGCGCCGCGTTTGAACTGGGACATGACCTTCCCTGGCCGCCCCAGTACGAACGGGCCATGCCCCGGCAATCGTTCTAGGGTCTAGGCTGGCAGCATGACCGTCCCGTCGCCGCCGGTGCCCCGCGCGGAAATCCCGGCACTGTCCATCCGTGGCCTGGCCAAGCGGTTTGGCGCCAAGATCGCTGTGGACGGGATCAGCCTGGACGTTCCCGCCGGGTCTTTCTTCGGCGTTGTGGGCCCCAACGGTGCCGGAAAGACCACCATGCTGTCCATGGCCACGGGGCTGCTGCGGCCCGAATTCGGCACCGCGCTGGTCCATGGTGTTGACGTCTGGCAGCATCCTCTTGAAGCGAAGCGGTTGCTGGGCATCCTTCAGGACGGTGTCCGGCTCTTTGACCGGCTGAGCGGCGAGCAGCTGCTTACCTATGCGGGCCTGCTGCGGGGCATGGACCGCGCAACGGTGGCGCCCCGGGCGGCCGAGCTCCTGGCGGCGATGGACCTGGAGCAGGAAGCGGGCACCCTGGTGGTGGACTACTCGGCCGGCATGACCAAGAAGATCGCGCTCGCCTCGGCGCTCATCCACGCCCCGAGGGTCCTGGTGCTGGATGAACCTTTCGAAGCAGTCGATCCGGTGTCCGCAGCCAACATCCGTGCCATCCTGGACCGCTATGTGGCATCCGGCGGAACGGTGATCGTCTCCAGCCATGTCATGGACCTGGTCCAGCGGATGTGCAGCCACGTGGCGGTGGTGGCCTCCGGCCGGCTGCTTGCGGCCGGGACGGTTGCACAGGTGCGCGGCAACGCCACGCTGGAGGAGCGTTTCGTGGAGCTGGTGGGCGGCCGGAACAGCGCCGAGGGGCTGGAATGGTTGCGCACCTTCTAAGGCTCAAACTGGCACTGCTGCGCAACGCACTGCGTCGCAGCCCGTGGCAGCTGGCCGGCATGGTGCTGGCGGCTCTTTATGCGCTGGGCGTGGTGGCCGCCGCGGCCATCGTCCTCGTGGCGCTGCGCTCCGCGCCGCACGAGGTTGCCTACACCGCCGTCGTCCTCGGCGGAGCCGCAGTGATCGGGGGCTGGGGGGTCGTGCCGGTGGTGGCCTCCGCTGCAGACCTGACCCTGGATCCGTCCCGGTTCACCACTTTTGCCGTTCCGGTGCCGCAACTGCTCACGGGACTGGCCCTTGGCGGCCTGCTCGGAGTGCCTGGCCTCGCCACCCTCCTGGCGGCACTGGCCACGGTTGCCACCTGGTCCACCGGCATCATTCCGGCGCTCGCGGCCCTCGCCGGCGCCCTGCTGGGCGTTGCCGGCTGCGTCATCCTGGCCAAGGTGGTCACGACCGCGACGGCGGGCCTGGCAGCTTCACGGCGGTTCAAGGACGCCAGCGGCCTTGCCTTCATGGTGCCGCTGGTGGTCCTGGTGCCGCTGCTGGCGGTTCTGGCAAAGGAAGGCCAGGCGCCTGGGTTCCTGCCCGGTTTGGCCAGGGTGCTGTCCTGGACACCACTGGGTGCCGCCTGGTCGCTGGGCGGGGAGGCGGCCGCCGGCCAGGCCGGCGCGGCGGTCCTTAAGCTGCTGATCGCGGCCGGCACGGTTGCAGGGCTGACCTGGTGCTGGAAGGTGCTCATGGAACGTGCCCTGGTAACCCCGCCGTTTGCGGGAGCGGCCAAGCGCAGCGGTGGTCACCTGGGACTCCTCGGCGCGGTACCGGCCGCCCCTGCAGCCGCCGTCATGGCCCGGTGCCTCACGTACTGGGTCAAGGACCCGCGTTATTCAGGGTCCCTTGCGGTGATCCCGCTGCTGCCCGTGATCCTCTATTTCCAGGGCGTCCAAACCGGGGACTTCGGCGGGCTGGTGATCCTGCCCCCGCTGGCGGCATTCATCCTGGCCTGGTCGATTTCGGCGGATGTCTCGTATGACAACACCGCCTTCGCGCTGCACCTGGCCACCGGAGTCTCCGGCACGGCGGACCGGCTGGGGCGCGTGCTGGCCTGCCTCGCCTTCGCCCTGCCGGTGGTGTTCGCCTTCGCTGTGGGGCAGGCCGCACTCAATGGGTCGTGGGCGGGGCTTCCGGGGCTGCTGGGCCTGAGCCTGGGGATCCTGTTGACCGGCCTTGGCCTGGCCTCGGTGGTGTCCGCCAGGTACACGGTGGCCGTTCCGCTCCCCGGCGACAGCCCGTTCAAGAAACCGCCCGGGAACGTGGCGCAGACCCTCGCAGTGCAGGTTATCGGCATGGCGGTCCTGGGGATCCTGGTCCTTCCCCAATCGGCCTTGCTGGCGGGGGAGTTCCTCACCGGGAACCGCGCGCTGGGCTGGGTCAACCTTGCAGCGGGCCCGTTGCTCGGCCTGGCGCTGCTCGCCGGCGGAGTCCGGCTGGGTGGACGGTGGCTGGACGCCCGCGGCCCGGAACTGCTGGCCCAGGTGGCGGTGAACCGGTGAAGCAGCCCGCCCTTGTGAAACAACCGCTCAGGTGAACGCCCGCTGACGCGGACAACCGGAAGGGAACCCCATGGAAGTAGTGATCCTCAACGGCAGCAAAGCCTTGGGACGGCTGGCCGCGGACGCCATCCAAGCCCTCCTCGAGCGCACGCCGGACGCTGTCCTGGGCCTTGCCACTGGGTCCTCGCCGCTGCCCGTCTATGATGAGCTCGCGGCCAGGCCAGGCCTCGATTTCAACCGTGCGTCCGCTTTCATGCCGGACGAGTACGTGGGGCTTCCCGAGGGCCACCCCGGGTCCTGCCGCGAAGTGATCCGGCGCGGGTTCACCAGCCGGGTGAACATCCGGCCGGAGAATGTTCACACCCCGGAAGGTGCGGCAGCGGACATTCCGGCCGCCTGCGCGGCCTACGAGGAAGCCATCGCGGCCGCCGGCGGCATTGACCTGCAGCTGCTGGGCGTGGGCACCGACGGGCACCTCGCCTTCAACGAGCCGGGGTCCTCGCTGGCCTCGCGGACGCGGATCACCAGCCTGGTCGAGCAGACCCGCCGGGACAATGCCCGGCTCTTCAACGGCCTGTCCGAAGTGCCGCATCATGTGATCACCCAGGGCCTGGGCACCATCATGGACGCCCGGCACATAGTGCTCCTGGCCACGGGCGCGCGGAAAGCACAGGCCGTGCGGGACATGGTGGAGGGCCCGGTTTCAGCTGTCTGCCCGGCATCGGTGCTGCAGTTCCACCCGCACGCCACCGTGCTGCTGGATGAAGCGGCGGCCTCTGCCCTGAAACTCGCCGACTTCTACCGGCACACCTACGACAGCAAGCCCGCCTGGCAGGGGCTCTAGGCGGGGCCCCAAGGTGCGACGTCGGAGCCTCCCGGCCAGGGCGGAACGCGCGACGGCGGCGGGTTCCCGCGGGCATGCCGGTGACACGCCGCCGTCGAACGCGGAGCCTGACTAACGGCTAAGATGGAAGGCATGACTAGCATGACGGACCCTCTCGAAAACGACCCGATGCGCGAGCTTTCCGGGGCTGGAACGTCCACGGCCACCATTGAGCGCGAGGAACTGCGCCAGGAAGTGGAGCCAGGCGACCGGGAGCGCTTTTCGCACTACGTGCGCAAGGAAAAAATCATGGAGTCCGCACTGACCGGGGAGCCCGTCATCGCCCTGTGCGGTAAAGTCTGGACGCCTGGCCGGGACCCGCAGAAGTTCCCGGTGTGCCCTACGTGCAAAGAGGTTTACGAAGGCCTCCGCCCGGGCAATGACGGCGGCAAGGGTCCCGGAGGGGACTCGGGCAACAACAAATAGTGACGGAGACGCTCTTTGGCGGCCCCACCCTGCCTCCGGCTTACCCGGAACGTGCAGCCTGGGGAACCGCCCCGAAACTCCGTGCCTGGCAGCAGGAAGCGCTGGATCTCTACCTGGGCAACAACCCCAGGGATTTCCTTGCCGTAGCCACCCCCGGCGCCGGTAAGACAACCTTTGCGCTGCGCGTGGCGTCAACACTGATCGATTCCGGCGTGGTCAACCGGGTGACCATCGTGGCACCCACGGACCACCTGAAGCGGCAATGGGCTGACGCCGCCGCGCGGGTGGGGATCGCCATCGATCCCAATTTCAAGAACTCGGACGGCCAGCACGGGCGCGGTTTCATCGGCGTCGCCGTCACCTACGCCCAGGTGGCCAGCAAGCCGATGCTGCACCGTGCCAAGACCGAGGCCGCCCGCACCCTGGTCATCCTGGACGAGATCCACCACGGCGGCGAAGCCCTGTCCTGGGGCGACGGCCTGCGCGAGGCCTTCGACCCCGCCGTGCGCCGGCTGTCCCTGACCGGTACGCCGTTCCGTTCGGACACATCGCCCATCCCGTTTGTCGAGTACGCGCAGGACCGTGACGGCATCCGCCGTTCCAAGGCTGACTACACGTACGGCTACGGCAACGCCCTGCGGGACCACGTGGTCCGGCCCGTGATGTTCATGGCGTACTCGGGGCAGATGCGCTGGCGCACCAGCGGTGGCGAGGAAATGGCTGCGTCCCTGGGCGAGGCAGCGGTGACCAAGGACGTCACCTCGCAGGCCTGGCGGACCGCGCTGAACCCCGCCGGCGAATGGATCCCCGCGGTCCTGGCCGGCGCGGACAAGCGGCTCAGCGAAGTCCGCCGCACGGTGCCGGACGCCGGCGGCCTGGTCATCGCCACGGACCACGAGGACGCCCGCGCGTACGCCGGCCAGCTGAAGCGGATCACGGGGGAATCGCCCACGGTGATCCTCTCGGACGACGCCAAGGCCTCCAGCAAGATCGAAGAGTTTTCCGCCGGGGACAAGCGCTGGATGGTGGCTGTGCGGATGGTATCCGAAGGCGTGGACGTGCCGCGGCTCTCGGTGGGCGTCTACGCAACCTCAACCTCCACCCCGCTGTTCTTCGCCCAGGCCGTAGGACGCTTCGTCCGTGCCCGCAAGAGGGGCGAGACGGCGTCGGTCTTCCTGCCGTCGGTCCCGCAGCTGATGGCGCTGGCCAACAGCATGGAGGCCGAACGCGACCACGCCCTGGACCGGCCGGAGAAGGACGGGGACGGCCTCTTCACTCCTGAAGACTCACTGATGGATGAGGCCAACCGTGAGGAGAAGGCCTCGGACAGCCTGACCAAGGGCAAATTCGAGGCGCTCGATTCGCAGGCTTCCTTCGACCGCGTGCTCTTCGATGGCGGCGAGTTCGGCACCGGCGGCGAGGTGGGGTCCGACGACGAACTGGACTTCCTGGGCATCCCCGGGCTTCTGGACGCAGAGCAGGTGGGAACACTGCTGCGGCAGCGCCAGCACGAGCAGTTGAGCCGCAAGGGCCGGAAGGCGCCCGCGCAGGCCGGCGAAAGCCAGGCGCCCGCCGTACCGGACCACCGGATGCTGATGGACCTTCGGAACGAGTTGGCGAAGAACGTGGCCGCGTGGTCCGCCCGCACCGGGACACCGCATGGCGTTGTGCATACCAAGCTGCGGACAGTGTGCGGCGGCCCGGCCGTGGCCCAGGCGAACGAGGAGCAGCTGCAGGCGCGCCTGCGGAAGCTCCAGGACTGGTTTATCGGGCGGAAGTAGCCGCTCAGGCCACGTCCACGCCGCCGAGCTCCAGCTCAGCGACTGTTTCTTCGAGGTCCTCGGCGATGCCCGCGGTCAATGAGCGGATCACGGTGACCGAGTAGCCGGCCTGGACGGCGTCCAGCGCCGTGGCCCGCACGCAGTAGTCCGTGGCGATGCCGACCACCACCACGTCCTCCACGTCGTGGCTCTGCAGCCAGTCGTCGAGGCCGATGGCGTCCCCGTCGGGGGCGAACCGGTTCGGATCCCCGGTGCCGGGCTGGCGTTCACCGGTAGGGACGGCGTCCTCGGGCGCCAGCAGGCCCTCGAAGCCCGAGTAGGCGGCGGCGTACTGGCCCTTCTGGAAATAGGCCTCGATGTATTCGGTGTCCAGTTCCGGGTGCAGCTCGGCTCCCCGGGTGCCGGCCACGCAGTGCGGGGGCCAGCTGTCCTTGAAATCGGGAGTGTCGGAGAAGTGGCTTCCCGGGTCGATGTGCCAGTCCTGGGTGGCCACGATGTGGTCGAACGAAGTGTGGTGCGAATCCACGTAGTCGCTGATGGCTCCGGCCACGGCTGCGCCGCCGGCAACAGCCAGCGAACCGCCCTCGCAGAAATCGTTCTGCACGTCGACAATGATCAGGGCGCGCGACATCAGTCCTCCTCATAGATGGTGGGAATGGCGGCCTCGCCCCGCTGCAGGCGGTTGACCACCAGCGGGAGTTCGGCCATCGAATCCGCGTGCCGCTGCCGTGCCCGGACCACGCCGTCATGGCCGGTCCAGCCGGGCAGGAGCTCGCCGTTTTTCATGAACTGCTGCAGGAGGGGCCGGTCGTTACCGTCATCCTCGGGGCGCTGGCCCACGCCCACCACCTCGGCGGTGGCGGTGCCGCGTTCGTTGAGCTTGCGCAGGGCGTATTTGCGGCCGCCCACGCTGGCCTTGTTCTTGGCCGCCTTTGCCACGGAAACGAAATCTCCGGCGTCATCAGTGCGGCTGACCAGTTTATAGACCATGCTGGCCGTGGGCGCGCCGGAACCGGTGACCAGCGAAGTGCCTACCCCGTAGGCGTCCACGGGGGCCGACTGCAGTGCAGCGATGGCGAACTCGTCCAGGTCTGACGTGACCACGATCTTGGTGTTCTCATTGCCGAGGTCGTCCAGGAGCCGGCGCACCCACTGTGCCTGGTCTACCAGGTCGCCCGAGTCCAGCCGCACCGCGCCCAGCCGGGGACCGGCAAGGTCAACGGCCCTGCGGACGGCCGCTTCGACGTCGTACGTATCCACCAGGAGGGACGTGCCCTCCCCGAGTGAGGCGATCTGGGCCTCGAAGGCGTCCCGTTCAGTGTCGTGCAGGAGGGTGAAGGAGTGGGCGGCGGTGCCCACGGTACGGATGCCGTAGCGGATGCCCGCCTCCAGGTTGGAGGTGCTGTCGAAGCCTGCGATGACGGCGGCGCGGGCAGAGGCCGCGGCCGCTTCCTCGTGCGTACGCCGGGAGCCCATCTCGATGCAGGGCCGGCCGTGGGCGGCACTGACCATGCGGGACGCCGCGGATGCTATGGCGCTGTCGTGGTTAAGAACGGACAAGATGTAGGTCTCCAGCATGCACGCCTCGGCGAAGGTCCCCTCCACGATCAGGATGGGGGAATGCGGGAAGTAGGCATCGCCCTCGGCGTAGCCCCAGATATCCCCGCTGAACCGGTAGGACGCCAGGAAGTCCAGGGTCTTCCCGTTGACCACGTTGGTCCGTTCCAGGAATTCGAGCTCAGCATCGCCGAACCGGAAGTTTGCGATCCCCTCGAGCAGCCGCCCCGTGCCCGCCACGATGCCGTACCGCCGGCCATCCGGAAGGCGCCGGGCAAATGCCTCGAACACCGATTTCCGGTGCGCGGCGCCCGAATGCAGCGAGGCCTGGAGCATGGTGAGCTCGTAATGGTCGGTGTAAAAGGACGTGCGGGGATGGTCCCAGCCGGCTGAAGTACTCACGAAAATCACTCTAGTCCCCACCGGCTCCCGCGTCTCGCTTCGCTTCGCCGCGGGGCCCTCGCCGGTGTGGGCCCACCCACCGGCTCCCGCGTCTCGCTTCGCTTCGCCGCGGGGCCCTCGCCGGTGTGGGCCCACCCGCCCCATAGAATGGACAGATGACCATTAGCGTTGCGCCCGGCCCTGATACCCAGGAGGGCACCCGGACCGGGACAGCGGAGGCCACCGGCTCCCTGACCGCCCCGGACGTCCCCTGGAACCTGGTGGTCTGGAACGATCCCGTCAACCTCATGAGCTACGTCAGCTACGTGTTCCAAAGCTACTTCGGCTACTCGGAGAGCAAAGCGAACAAGCTCATGATGGAGGTCCACAGGAAGGGCCGTTCGATCGTGGCGCACGGCAGCAAGGAACAGGTGGAACGGCACGCGGTGGCCATGCACGGTTTCGGGCTGTGGGCCACCGTGGAGAAAGCGAGCGGCGGCCCCGGCGGCAACTCCGGGAAGTCCGGCGGATCCGGCCAGGGCAAGGGGAAACGTGGCTAAGGCATTCAAAAACGGACTCAAAGGCATCACCGGGTTCCTGGAACCGGCGGAACGGGACCTCCTCCGCAGCCTCTTCAGCGACGTCATCTCCATGCTGGAGCCCGAAGAGCGGGAAGGGCAGGACCCCCTGGCCGCCCTGATCGGGCTGGATATGGACGTCGCCGTGCCGTCGGACCGCGCCATGAAGCGGCTCCTTCCCAACGTGTCCAAGGACGACGACGGCGCTTCCCTGGAGTTCCGCCAGCTCACCGAACGCTCGCTGCGGGAGACCAAGATCGGCGCCCTGCGCGCGGCCGCACTGGACCTGGACAAGGACGAGATCATCCTGACGCCCCAGGGCGCAAAGCACTGGTCCATGGCGCTCAACGACGTCCGGCTGGTGCTGGCCGAGCGGCTGGATATCCGCGATGAGGCGGACGCGGACCACGTCCACAGGATGCAGGACTGGTCCCAGGCCGAGGACGTGGAGAGCTACCTGGCCCTGGTCTACAATTTCGCCACCTGGCTGCAGGAGTCGCTGGTCCAGGCCATGCTGCTGTCGCTGGAACCCCGCCGGTGACCGCTGCCGTGCCGCTGCCGGCCTGTGAGAAACCAGACATGAGGCGAAGGCCACACCATCATGGCTGACGCGCCCCGGAACACCTATCCTCGAATGACCATGACAACATCCCCGGACACACCCGCGCCGCTCCAGGACCCGTCCGCGGATTCGGCTGCGCCGGTGGCCTCCCGCCCGATTGGGGTTTTCGACTCCGGAGTTGGCGGGCTCACCGTGGCCCGCTCCATCATCGACCAGCTCCCCAACGAATCCATCCTCTACGTCGGCGACACCGCCAATGGGCCCTATGGTCCCCTTCCCATCGCGGAAGTCAGGGCGAACGCCCTGGGCGTGATGGACGAACTGGTGGACTCCGGAGTCAAGCTGCTCACGATAGCCTGCAACTCGGCGTCGGCTGCTGTCCTCCGCGACGCCCGTGAACGCTACACCGCCAGGTACGGGATCCCGGTGATCGAGGTCATCCAGCCTGCCGTCCGGCGCGCCGTGGCTGCCACGCGCACCGGCCGCGTCGGCGTCATCGGCACCTCCGCCACGGTGGGCTCGCGCGCGTACGAGGATACCTTCGCCGCCGCTCCGGACCTGTCCATCACCTCCGTTGCCTGCCCGGCCTTCGTGGAATACGTGGAGGCGGGAATCACCACCGGGGCCGAACTGCTGGCCGTCGCGGAAGAATACCTGGAGCCGCTAAAGGCCGCTGAGGTGGACACCGTGGTCCTGGGCTGCACGCACTATCCGCTGCTGACCGGCGTCATCTCCTACGTCATGGGCGCCGACGTCACCCTCGTCTCCAGCGCGGAGGAAACGGCCAAGGACGTGTACCGCGCCTTGGCCACGCACGGGCTGCAAAGGGACGCCGCCGACCCGCCGGAACACCATTTCGTCGCCACCGGGGATGCCCGCCAGTTCGAAACCCTGGCCCGCCGCTTCCTGGGCCCGGAGGTCCTCTCCGTCCGGCACGTGGACCACGTCGCCGCGCAGTACCCCACGGGCAGCCTGGCGCGCATCACCCCGGAAATGATCGCCGCCGCGCGGAGTTCCCGGACGCGCCCGCGCATCTCCAATTTCGTGGGAGGGCCGGGACTGTGAAGCTGACCATCGTGGGCTGCACCGGATCCTTCCCCGGGCCCGGATCTCCGGCCTCCTGCTACCTGCTCACCGCCACGGACGGCCAACGGACGTGGAAAGTCGTCATGGACCTGGGGAGCGGGGCGCTCGGCGCCATCCAGCGCTACACCGACCTGGAAGACATCGACGCCATCTTCCTTACCCACCTGCACCCGGACCACTGCATGGACCTCTGCGGCCTGCACGTGGCGGTGCGGTGGAAGCCCGGCGGCTGGGGCCGCGACCGGATCCCGGTATGGGGACCGGCAGCCACGGCGGACAGGATGGCCACCGCCTACGGCCTGGACCTCGACCCGGGCATGCATGAGGAATTCGACTTCACCAACTGGGCCGAACGCGAATCTGTCACTGTGGGCCCCTTCACCGTCACCCCCTTCGCGGTGAACCACCCCGTCGAAGAGGCCTACGCCCTGCGTGTTGAGGTGGTGGAACCGGACAAGCACGGCAACCCTGTTTCCCGCACCCTGACGTATTCCGGCGACACGGATTCCTGCCCCGGCCTCGAAGAGGCCGCGAAGGACGCAGACCTGTTCCTCTGCGAAGCCGCTTTCGAAGAGGGCCGTGACGACGCCATCAAGGACGTGCACCTGACCGGAAAACGGGCCGGCGAGGCTGCGGCGGCGGCCGGTGCCCGGCGGCTCCTCCTGACACACATCCCGGTGTGGACCTCGCCCACCACCGTCATGGCGGAGGCCCGCCCGGTCTTCGGCGGGGATGTTGCAGTCGCCGTGGCCGGAGTGCATTACACGATCTAGCGTCGCTGGAGTGGGCGGCAAGCCGGCTTCCGGCGCGAACCGGTGCCGGTGCAGTGGATAAGCTAAAGGCATGACTTCTGAAGCAACTGCAGTGCCCATCGTGCGCGCCGACGGCCGTGCACCGGACCAGCTCCGGCCCATCAGCATTACGCGCGGCTGGTCCAACCAGGCCGAAGGCTCGGCGCTGATCGAGTTCGGAAACACCCGGGTCCTGTGCACGGCATCGCTCACCGCCGGCGTGCCCCGCTGGCTTAAAGGGGAAGGCCGTGGCTGGGTCACCGCCGAATACGCCATGCTGCCGCGGGCCACGAACACCCGCTCGGACCGTGAGTCGGTCAAGGGGAAGATCGGCGGCCGCACGCATGAGATTTCCCGGCTGATTGGACGTTCGCTGCGTTCGATCATCGATACCAAGGCACTGGGCGAGAACACCATCGTCCTGGACTGCGATGTCCTCCAGGCCGACGGGGGCACCCGCACCGCTGCCATCACGGGCGCCTATGTTGCGCTCGCCGACGCCATCCGGTTCGCCCGGGACAACAAGCTGATTGCCCGAACCGCGGAGCCGCTGGTGGACACCATTGCCGCCGTCTCGGTCGGGATCATCGACGGCGTTCCCATGCTGGACCTGCCGTACGTGGAGGACGTCCGGGCCGAGACGGACATGAACGTGGTGGTCACCGGCTCCGGAAAATTCGTCGAGGTGCAGGGAACCGCTGAAGGTGCCCCGTTCGACCGCGCCGAGCTGGACGCGCTCCTGGATTTGGCACTCTTGGGCACCGGGCAGCTCGCGGCAATCCAGCGCGAAACCCTGGCGGACACCCTGTGAGTGTCCGGACTCCGGCCGGTTCCGGCCGGCAGGGCGCGCGGCTGGTGCTCGCGACCCATAACCAGGGCAAGCTGCGCGAGCTGCGCGAACTGCTGCGCGGGCAGGTGCCGGGGCTCGACGTCGACACCCAGGTAGTGGACGCAGCGGCGGCAGGTGCCCCCGACGTCGTCGAAAGCGGTGTGACCTTTGCCGAGAATTCGCTGCTGAAGGCGCGCGCTGTGGCGGAGGCCACCGGGCTTGTGGCGATTGCGGACGATTCCGGCCTGGCCGTGGACGTGCTGGGCGGGGCGCCGGGGATTTTCTCGGCACGCTGGGCTGGCGGGCACGGCGATGACGAGGCCAACCTGCAGCTGCTCCTCGCCCAGTTACGCGATGTGCCGGACGCACACCGCGGCGCGGCTTTCGTCTGCGCCGCAGCACTGGCCGTTCCGGACGCAGGCGGCCTCCCCGGCCGCGAGGTGGTGGAGTACGGGCAGCTTGAAGGCTTCCTGCTGCGCGAACCGCGCGGAGCCGGCGGGTTCGGGTACGATCCGGTCCTGCAGCCCGTCGGGGACAACCGCAGCTGCGCGGAGCTGACGCCCGCGGAGAAGAACGCGATCAGCCACCGGGGGAAGGCCTTCCGCGCCCTGCTGCCGGCCGTCGTCGAGGCCCTGAACCACCGCTGACCCCCGGAACCGGGCGTGGTGCCGGGGCGGGCTATTCCGGACGGAGGCCCTGGGTGTCGCGGGGCGTGCGGTGTTCTTCTTCCGGTGTGTGCTCTTCGATGAACTCGTCCACGGGGTCAGTGCCGTAGGCTACCGCCTGGCGCTTTGCGGATATGCCGCGCAGGATTTCGACGCCGATGGGCAGCACCGAAACCAGCACGATGACGATGAAGATGACGTCCAGGTTGTCGCGGACCCAGGGGATGCGGTCGCCCAGCAGGTAGCCGAGGAGGGTGACGCCGCCGCCCCACAGCAGGGCCCCGATGACGTTGTAGAGGAAGAACTTCTTCCGGTTCATCTGCGCAACGCCCACGATGACCGGAACGAACGTGCGGATGATCGGAACGAACCGCGCCAGGATCAGTGCCTTGCCGCCGTGCTTTTCGAAGAAGGCATGCGCATTCTCCACGTTCTCGCGCTTGAAGAGGCGTGAATTGGGCTTGTTGAAGATGGCCGGGCCGGCTTTGGAACCGATGAGGTAACCGGTCTGGTTGCCAATGATCGCGGACACCACAATCAGCAGGGCGAACATCCAGACATTGAACTTGATGGTGTCCGTGGCCACCAGGAGGCCGGCGGTGAACAGCATGGAATCGCCGGGAAGGAAAAACCCTACCAGCAGGCCGGTCTCGGCAAAGACAATGCCGCAGACCAGCAGCACCACCCAGGGAGCGAGAGCGGGATCGGCCAGGAAGACCTGGGGGTTCAGCCAGTCGGGCAGGAAAGAGGCCAGCTGCGGCTGGACCGGTCCTGCCCCGCCCAGCATGGACACGGCGAGGTCAGTTATCACAGGAAAGTTCACCCCTCAAGGGTACTTGACCGGTTTGTGGGGACACCGGCGGTAAAGTGGGGGCCGTGGGTTTGGACTTTACGGCGATCGACTTTGAGACGGCCAACGGCTTCCGTGGATCCCCGTGCTCCGTGGGCCTGACCAAGGTGCGGAACGGCCGGATCGTGGAGGAGGCGTCCTGGCTGATGCGGCCCCCCGCGAACCATGACCACTTTGAATATCACAACGTGCGCATCCACGGCATCACCGCCGCGGACGTAGCCGGCATGCCGCGCTTCGGGGACCTGTTCCCGGAGATCGGCGCGTTCATCGGCGACGATGTCCTGGCGGCCCACAACGCCGCATTCGATCTGGGCGTGATCCGTTCCGCCCTGGAGGTTTCAGGTCTGCCGGGGCCGGCGTATGACTATGTGTGCACCGTCATGCTCTCGCGGCGCTGCTATTCATTGGTGTCCAATTCGCTGCCGTTCGCCGCCGAAGAAGCAGGCGTGCCGCTGCTGAACCACCACGACGCCGTGGAGGATGCCCGCGCCTGTGCCGGCATCCTCATCGACATCGCCCGCCGGAACGGCGCCAACAGCCTGGCCGAGCTGTTCCTTTCGCTGGGCCTGGCCATGCCCCGGCAGCCGGCCTTCGATCCGGCCACGGGGGTACTGTCCAAGCCCAGCATCGCCGCCATGGCACAGGCTGCAGGAGGGGCAGCGGCGCCGGCACGGCCCTTCCTTCCGGGATGGCCGGAGGAAGGCGAGAACCCCGTGCCCAATCCGGACGCCGAACCGGGCCACCCGCTCTTCGGCCAAACCGTGGTGTTCACCGGACAGCTCACCATGGCCCGCCCCGAGGCGAAGATGCGCTCCGCGGAGCTGGGCGCGCGCACGGAAAGCCGGGTTACCGGCCGCACTACGGTCCTGGTGGTGGGCGACGGCTTCGACGCCGCCGACCTGCGGTCCGGCCGGCTGACGGGGAAGGCACGCCGGGTCCTGGAGCTCCACGGCCGCGGCCAGGCCATCGAGGTGCTCTCTGAGGGCGAGTTCCTTCAGATGGTGGGCCACGGCACATCAGTTCACGCGAGGCAACAAAGCTTCTCCGCCTAGCAGGCGCGCCCCTACCCTTGCTCTATGCGTTCCCTTTTTGCCTTCCCGAACCCCGTCAACGAGTATGCAGCACGCATCACCGCCGGCCTCGTAGTGCTGTTGGCACTGGTCACCGCTGTCACCGGCTCGGGCTGGGGCCTCCTGGCGATCGCCGCCGGCTTCTGGCTGAGGGTCCTGTCCGGGCCGCGCTTTTCCCCGCTGGCGCTTTTGTCAGTCAAGGTCATCGCGCCCAGGCTGGGCCGGACCAAGCTGGTGCCCGGCCCGCCCAAGCGTTTTGCCCAGGGCATCGGTGCGGCGATGTCCACACTGGCACTCGCCCTGTTCCTCGCCGGCGCACAGCCCGCTGCCTGGACGGTGCTCGGGATCCTGGTGGTGGCGGCCTCCCTGGAAGCCTTCGCCGGGTTTTGCCTGGGATGCCGGGCTTTCGCACTCCTCCAGAGCCGGGGGTTGATCCCCGAGGACGTCTGCGAGGCGTGCAACAACATCAGCCTTCGCCAGTCGTGACCTTTACCAGCAGGCCGGCCGTCCCGCGGATGACGTCCCGGCCTTCCAGTGCGCCCAGCCATTCCTCCGGCAGGCAGTCCTCGCCATAGAGGGCACCCAGGATGTTGCCCGCAACCGACGCGGTGGAATCGCTGTCCCCGCTGTGGTTGGTGGCCACCGCCAGCGCTTCGCGGAAGTGCCGTTGCGCCGCGTCCCGGGTGCCTGCGCGCCGGCCCGGCAGGGTGGCCAGTGCCGCATAAAGTCCGACGGCGAGAGCCTCCTCCGCGACCCAGCCTTCCCCGAGTGCCTGGTTCAGTTCCTCGGGGGAGACTAAGCCCCTGGCCGCCAGGTCCAGGGCAGCGGCCAGGCGATCGGGCAGCTCGGCCGCAACGTCCGGCAGGTCGCGGGCGGACGCCGCCACCGCGGAGGCCGCCTCCTGCAGGCCCTCGCCGGCCACGAGCCGATGGATCAGGAGACTGAATGTTCCGGCGCTTTGCCGCGCCGAAGGATGTCCGTGTGTCAGGGCGGCGGCGTCGGCACTTAGCTTGTAGACGGCGTCGGACGCTATGTGCGGAATCAGGCCGAACGGCGCTGAGCGCATCACGGTGCCGCAGCCCTTCGAATCGGGATTGACGGGACGGGCCGAGGTGCCCATCTCCCCGTTGGCCAGGCCGGAAATGCAGGCCTTGCCGGGGTGCCGGCGCTGGTGCAAGACCGTCTGTCCGTCGATCCAGCGGGGCTGGGGCGCGGGCGCGGAGGGGCCGGCGTCCTCGCCCTGCGTGGCCAGCCAGCGCAGGTACGCAAGCCAAAGGCAGGCATTGACGTCTGCTCCGACCCCCGAATTCGCCCACTCCAGTGCTTCCGCCAGCCCGTCCACGGTGTAGAGCGTCATCTGGGTATCGTCCGAAAACACGCCCCCGTCCGGGAGCTGCGCAAAATCTGTGAGACCCCGGCCGCCGAACCGCTGCCGGATGCTGCCGATGGAGTCGAACTCCACGGCGTAGCCCAGGGCGTCGCCCAACGCACCACCCAGGAGACAGCCGTGGATGCGGGATTTCAAGGTGGGCGCGGGAAGTGCCGGGTCGTTGCTCATGGGCCAAATTTACCGTGGCCTGCGGGGAGGGGGGCGACCCGGACTGCGGCACCCGGCCGGCCCGGGTCCAAAACTGCGGACCGGGCTGGAATAATGGTGGGGTTGCCCCGTGCAGCACCCGTTCCCGCACCTACCCCGAGGTCACACATGAGCATGCCCGGCACCGACCGCCAAGATACCTCGCTGCCCGGAACGGCGGCGGCGCAGTACGGGCTGGTGCCCCGCCTTGCAGCTGAGGCCTTCGGAACCCTGTTCCTGATGTTGGCCGCGGTCGGCGTGCCGCTGTTCACCATCCCGCAGTCCAGCCCGCTGCCCGCCCCGCTGGCTGCGGGCCTTGCCGTAACAGCAGCAATGCTGGCGTTCGGGCATGTCTCCGGGGGCCACTTCAATCCAGCCATTACGCTGGGGCACCTCTTGGCCGGCCGGATCCGCACCGTGGCGGCGGCTGCCTATATGGCCGCACAGCTGGCGGGAGCGATGGCGGGCGCCCTGGTGCTCTATGGCGTCCTGCGGACCCTTCCCGGCATCGCGGACAGCCGGACGGCGTTCGACACCGTCAGCCCGGGGTACGGTGAGCACTCCATTATCCAGGCGCCGCTGGCAGCGGGGCTGCTGCTTGGAATGCTGGGCGCTGCCCTGATCGTCGCCGTATTCCTGGGGGCGGCCGGCCGCAACAACTCGAACACGCCGGCGGCTGCCCTGGCGGTTGGCCTGAGCTTCGCCGTCCTGCTCCAGCTGGGACAGGCCATCGGCAACCTGCCGTTCAACCCCGCGCGTGCCGCTGCGTCCGCGGTGTTCAGCTCGGCCTGGGCCATGGAGCAGCTTTGGGTCTTCGTCCTGTCGCCGCTGGCCGGCGCTGCCATCGCGGGACTGGTCTTCCGCGCCCTCCCCTCCCCAGCGGCCGGGGCTTCCGTGGAGGTGGCGGGGCCGGGTGCGGACGGCGGCCTGACGGCAGCGGAGGAGACCACCGCCGGCTCCCCTTTGGGTGATCCGCGGGCAGCTGCAGCCGAACCGTCCCGGTCCGGACTGCCTGCGGCCCGGGCCGGTGAGGCGCAGGCATTCTTTGACGGCGACGGGAAGCGATAGGGCAGACCGCTGCGTGGAGCTGCGGGTGCGGCCACGTTCTGTCAGTGCCAGCCGATAGCGTAGGAACATGCGGTTACTTCACACTTCCGACTGGCACCTGGGCCGGTCCTTCCACGGCGTAGGCATGCTCGATGCCCAGCGGGACTTCGTCGAGCAGCTGCTGGATGCCGTCACCCGCCACGCGGTGGACGTGGTCCTGATCGCCGGGGACGTCTACGACCGTGCACTCCCCGGTGTGGACGTGGTCCGCCTGCTGGATGACGCGCTGGTGCGGCTGACGTCTGCCGGCGCGCAGGTGGTGCTCACCAGCGGAAACCATGATTCCGCCATCAGGCTGGGCTTCGCCTCGCGGCTGCTGGAACGCGGGGGAGTGCACCTTCGCACCAGGGTCGAAGGACTTGCCGAGCCTGTTGTCCTGCCGCTGGGACCCGGCACCGGGGCAGGCAGTCCTGTCCTGGCCGTCTATGGCATCCCGTGGCTGGAACCCAGGCTCGTGGCGGACCAGCTGGGTGTGGAGACCGCCAGCCATTTCGAGGTGACCCGTGCGGCCGCGGCACTGGTTCAGGCGGACATTGAACGGCGCTCGGAGCAGTCGCCGGTTCATTCGGTGGTCCTCGCCCACACCTTCGCCAGCGGAGGCATCAGCTCCGACAGCGAACGGGACCTGAGCATCGGCGGCGTGGGGGCGGTGCCGCTGGACCTGTTCGACGCCTTCACCTATACCGCGCTCGGCCACCTGCACGGCCGGCAGGAACTCTCGAATACGGTCCGGTACTCCGGGTCGCCCCTGGCCTATTCGTTTTCGGAAGCAAACCACCGCAAGGGCGCGTGGCTGGTGGACATTGGTCCGGACGGGCTGGAGGAAATCCAGGAGGTGACCTGGGCGGCGCCCCGCGCCCTGGCCGTGCTGCGGGGCAGGCTTGAGGACCTCCTGGCGTCCGAAGACCACAAGTGGGCCGAGTCCGCTTACTGCCAGATCACCCTGACGGATGCGCAGCGGCCTGCGCGCGCCATGGAGCGCCTGCGGACCCGTTTCCCCGACACGCTGGTGCTGGGCTTCGACCCCGAGGGCGGCGCCGCCGGCACACCCGCCACCTACAGCAGCCGGCTCGCCGAGGCTCCGGACGATCTCGCAGTGTGCTGCGGCTTTCTCTCCCATGTCCGCGGCAGGGACGCCGATGAAGCGGAGCAGGCCGCGCTGGCCGCCGCCCTTGAAAATGTCCGCCTGCAGGAGGTGTCGGGGTGAGGATTCATTCCCTGCGGATTTCCGGGTTCGGCCCGTTCGCGGGTACGGAGGAGATCGACTTCGACCGGCTCAGCGCCCACGGCCTCTTCCTCCTGAACGGACCGACGGGCGCCGGAAAAACCAGTGTCCTGGATGCTATTTGCTTCGCCCTGTACGGCTCCGTGCCGGGCGCCCGCCAGGAGGGAAAGCGGCTCCGCAGCGACCACGCGGATCCCTCCCGGGAACCGGCGGTGACCTGTGTCTTCTCGGCCCAGGGGCGCCGGTTCGAGGTGACTCGTTCGCCGGCATGGGATAAGCCCAGTGCTCGTGGCCGCAACGGTTTCACTACGCAGCAGGCCAAGACGCTTCTTCGGGAGCGGATCGGGGCGGACTGGAAAGAGCTGTCCGCCCGCAACGACGAGGCCGGTGCGGAGATCATGGCCGTGCTGGGAATGGACCGGGAACAGTTCACCCGTGTGGTGATGCTCCCGCAGGGGGACTTTGCTGCCTTCCTGCGGTCCAAGGCCACGGACCGGCTGGAGCTGTTGCAGAAGCTTTTTGGAACGCAGCGGTTCGAAGCCGTGGAACAGGACCTGGTCCGCCAGGCGCAGTTGGCCCGCCAGGAAGTTGCCGCGATTTCCGGACAGCTTGCGATGCTTGCGGGCAGGGCGGAATCAGAAGCCGCAGCGCTGGGCCTCGACGCCGCAGAACAGCAGGACACAGGTGCCGAGGCCCGGCTTGCCTGGCTGCAGCAGGCCGCCGTCGACCGTCTGGCGGCGCTGGAAGCTGACGCGGACGAGGCAGGGAAGATCAGCCGCGGCCGGGTGGCGGCGGCCGAAGCCGAGGAAGCCCGGACCGAACGCGGGCGGAGGCTCCGCGCTGCTTCGGTCCGGAAGGCTGCCGTAGAGGCTGGCGGCCCGGAGTTGGAAGGGCACCTTCTCCGGCTTGCACGGCACCGCCAGGCAGAAGTGCTTGCCGGCCAGCTGCACAGCGTTGATGCCGCCGCAGCAAAGGTGCGTGCCGCCGCAGGGGCCGCCGGATCCTCGCTCACCCTGCTGCGGGTCTCCGCGGCGGAAGAAGCGGAGCTTGCCGGGCTGGAGCTGCGGGATTCGGCCGGCCTGCCGGCGAATGCCGCGGCCGAACTTGGCCGGTTGCGTTCCCTGCAGGCCGTGGTGGAGGCGCGGCTCCCGGATGAGGAGCGGCTGCAGTCGCTTCGGGGCCGGCAGGCCGGCCTGGTCAAGGAGCAGGAGAAGCTTGCGGCTGCGCTCACGGACTTGGGCCGGAGGACCGCGGAACTGCAGGGTGAACAGGACCGCCTGCTGGAGGAATCGGGTCCGCTGGAACAGCGCGCGGCGGCGGCCCCGCTGCTCGCCAAGGAAGCCCGGGACGCAAAGGAACTGCTTGAGGTGGTGAGGCGCTATCGTCGGGCCGCTGAGGCCCGGGACGCCGTCAAAGCCCGCTGGGAAGAATCCCGCAGCAGCCAGCTTGAAGCCAAGCAGGTATGGCTGGACCTGAGGGAAGAGCGCCTGGCCAACACTGCGGCGGAGCTCGCGGCAAGCCTTGCTGATGGAGCTCCCTGCCCCGTCTGCGGCAGCGCCGCCCACCCGGACCCCGCGAAGGGCAGGGCCACAGGCCCGGGCCTCGCGCAACAGGAAGAAGACGCCCGGCAGGCCTACGAGGACGCAGACGCTGCACACTCGGACGTCGCCCGCAGTCTGGCCGAAGCGGAGCAACTGGTGGCCGTCCTCGCCGGCCAGGGCGGCGACGCCGCGGAGGAGCAAGCCGCAAAGGACTGCGCGGACGCGGTCCGTGCTGCCGACGATGCCGCGCTCGCAGCAGAAGAGCTTGAAACCCTGCGGTCCCGCCTGGGCACGCTGAAAGACGACTTGGACGCTGCCTCTCGGTCCCGGCAGGAAACGGACAAGGAACTTGCCAGGTCCGCATCCGCGGGCAGGGACCTGGCAGAGCAGCAGAACGCCCTCAACCAGGCCCTGGCGGAGCTGCGTGCCGGACACCCCTCGCTGGCACGCCGGCTGCGCTCACTTGGCAAGGCCGTGGCCGTCCTGGACCAGGCTGTTGAGGCGCATGCCGTCCTGGCTGCGGCGGAAGAGCACGAACGGGAAACCACGGCCCGGCTTGACCTCGCCCTGCCTGCTGCGGGCTTCAATTCCGCAGCGGAAGTCCGCGGCCAGCTGCTGGACGCCCCCTCAGCGGCAGCGCTCCAGGAAGCAGTGCGCACCGCGCAGGACGAGGCTGCCCGGGTCGCAGAGCTCTTCGATTCCGAAGACATTGTCCTGGCGCTGGACGAACAAGCCGCCGGCTTCGAGGCTGATACGCAGCGGCTGGAGCGGTTGCGCGCCGAAGCCGCGGAGGCAGTCCGCGGAGCGCGGGATGCCGAAGTGGCTGCCGGTGTGGCTTCCCGTTGCCTCACCGCACTGCAGGCCATAACGGCTGAATACCACGAGGCGGCCGGGGCCTGCCGCGGCCCGGCGGAGCGGGCGCAGATGCTGGCCGGGCTCGCTGAGGCCGCGTCGGGCCGCGGTGAGAACACCTACCGGATGAGCCTGAACAGCTACGTCCTGGCGGCCAGGCTGGAGCAGGTGGCTGTGGCGGCGTCCGAGCGCCTGGTGGCAATGAGTGACGGCCGCTACCTGCTGCAGCACACGGACGCCAGGGCAGCCCGCGGCGCCAAGTCAGGGCTTGGGCTCGAAGTGGTGGACCAATGGACCGGCCACCGCCGTGACACCTCCACCCTCTCCGGCGGGGAGTCCTTCATGGCGTCGCTCTCGCTGGCCTTGGGCCTGGCGGATGTGGTCCAGCAGGAGTCGGGTGGCGTGGAAATCGAAACGCTCTTCGTGGATGAAGGATTCGGAAGCCTTGATGAGCAGTCGCTGGAGCAGGTCATGGATGCCCTGGAGGGGCTGCGTGACGGCGGCCGTGTGGTGGGCCTGGTGAGCCATGTGGCTGAGATGAAGCAGCGGATCGGCACCCAGCTTCAGGTGCTCAAAGGCCGGAACGGATCCACCCTGCAGGTTTCCGAGGTGCTGGAGCCCGCAGCCTAGGCGAGTTGCTGCTCAATCCTGGCGGCGCTCTCCGCCAGCGCCGGCCCCACCACCGCCTCCGGGTCGTGCAGGGAGCTGATGTACACGACGGCGAGCGCGGCCGGACGCCCGCCGGGGACCCGGACCGGGGCCGCCAGCGAGGACACCCCGGGGATGACTTCGTCATGGCTGGCGGAGAAGCCCCTGCGCCGTGCCTCTGCAGCCTCGGCACGGTAGGCGATGCCGGTGCCCAGGTGCTCCCATTCCGCCTCGGTCAGCGCGGACTGGATCGCAATTCCCGGGGCGCCGGCATTGATTGGGTGCCGGGTTCCTGGATGCTGTGCCACCGTGGCGCCGGAATGCCGCGGTTCAACGGTAACCAGTGTGATGCAGTCGTGGTGGTCCCACACCGCGATGAAGGCCGTCATGTCCAGGCTGTTGGCCAGCTGTGTCAGTTCAGGCAATGCCGCTGCCTGCAGGTTGCGGGAGACGCCCCGGGCCAGGACGGCGAGCCCCGGCCCCGGCTGGACCCGGCCGGCGTCGTCCCGGACCAGCAGTGAGTGGTCCTCCAGCGTGCGCAGTATCCGGTACGCCACGGAGCGGTGCACCCCCATGGCGTCCGCGAGCTCGGCAATCGTCAGGGGTCCGGGCGCGGCGGCGAGGATCTCGAGCGCACGGATTCCCCGGGAGAGCGTCTGGGAGGGCGAGGCCTGGGCAGGCGCGGCGCCGGTCGCGGCCGTTGCGGGGACGTTCATGGCCTCCATCCTAGGTGTCGGGGGACGGAAGCCTCTTGTGTGGCGGACGCTCCGACCGTAGTGTTCTCATTACGAATTACTAGTTCAACTATAGAACTAACGGCGCCGGAACCTTAATGTTCCGAAATTCGTGTCCTGTATCACCTTTTCGTAGTACCCTGCTAACTAACTGACCGTTCTGTCAGTAATCCTGAAGGCGACCCGGCGGCCCCGCCGCCAATAAACAATGGAGTTTCAATGACCTCACCTTCCGCGGTGGACACACCCGCTGGCCCCAGCAGCCGGCGGGAGGAGCGAAAAGTCCTCGCCGGCACCCTCGTAGGGACCACCATCGAGTGGTATGACTTCTTCATCTTTGCCCAGCTGACGGCAACGCTGCTGTCGCCCCTTTTCCTGGCACCGCTGAACGAGAAGAACCCCGGCCTGGCACAGATTCTCTCCTTTGCCCTGATCGGCATCAGCTTCCTCTTCCGCCCCCTCGGTGCGGTCATTGCCGGCCACCTCGGCGACCGGCTGGGACGCAAGGCCATGCTGGTCTTCACCCTGGTGATGATGGGTGCGGCCACCGCCCTGATCGGCATGCTTCCCACCTACGCGCAGATCGGTGCCTGGGCACCGATCCTGCTCATCACCCTCCGCATCGTCCAGGGCTTCTCCGCCGGCGGCGAATGGGGCGGTGCCGCGCTGATGGCCGTGGAACACGCGCCCCTGCACAAGCGCGGCCTGTTCGGCGCATACCCGCAGATCGGCGTTCCCGTCGGGATGATCCTGGCCACGGGCCTGCTCTACTTCCTGAACACCAGCATGTCCAAGGAGGACTTCGCCTCCTGGGGCTGGCGGGTGCCGTTCCTGCTCTCCATCGTCCTGATCGTGGTGGGTTACCTGATCCGCCGCGCCGTGGCCGAGAGCCCGGTGTTCAAGGAAATGGCTGCACGCAAGGCAGAAAGCAAGGCGCCCCTGGGTGAACTGCTCCGCAGCCACAAGAAGTCTGTGCTCTACTCCACCATGATTTTCATCGCCAACAACGCCGCGGGCTATCTCCTGATCGCATTCTTCATCGCCTACGCCACCCGCACCCTGAAGATGCCGGTCCCTGAGGTCCTGCTCGCCACCACCCTCGCTTCCTTCGGCTGGCTGATCTTCACGCTGGTGGGCGGCTGGCTCTCGGACCGGATCGGGCGCGTCAAGACCTTCCTCACCGGTTACGCGATCGTCTTCGCCTGGATGCTCCCGATGTTCGCGCTGATCGATACCAGGAACATCTGGCTGTACGGCGTGGCACTGTTCGTCCTCACCGTCGGCCTGGGCCTGTCCTACGGCCCGATGTCCGCGATGTACGCGGAGATGTTCCCCGCCCACGTGCGGTACTCGGGCATCTCCATCGGCTATGCCTTCGGCGCCATCCTGGGCGGCGCGTTTGCCGCCACTATCGCCGAAGCGCTGCTGCAAAGCACCAAATGGGCCGGATCCATCGGCATCTACATCATGGTGCTGTGTGTTATTTCGGCCATCGGCGTGGTGCTGGCCAAGGAAACCAAAGGCAATCCCCTCGGCGTCAGCAGCCACCACTAGCATCCCGCCCGCCAAGGCAGGAGTTCCACACCAATAACGCACGACGGCGGGTCCGGACCTACAGCGGTCCGGACCCGTTGGCGCTTTCCCCGCTGAGCCGGACAGGCAAGGCTGCTGGCCCGGCTACGGCCGCTTACGGACTGAGGAGGCGGATGGCGTCGTCGTCGGTCAATTGCTCAAACCGGTCATAGAAGCTGCCCACCGCACCGAACCTGCCCGGCAGGTGCAGGCAGAGGACCGCATCGCAGGCTTCCTCCACGGAGGCAGCAGCTTCGATCGATGCCACCGGAGCTGCGGCAACCACGGCAGCAGCACCACCCCCGCGGACAGCCTCGATGGCAGCCCGCATGGTGGCACCCGTTGCCAGGCCGTCGTCCACAAGGAGCACGGTTTTGCCGGCCACGTCCTGCTGCGTTCCGGGGTAGAGGTCCACTCGCCGGAGCAGTTCGGCGCGTTCGCGCTCCTCGACCGCCTCCAGGAGATCCTGCCGCACCCCGTCTTCGAGGATGCGCCGCACCAGCGGCGCGTTCAGCAGGCGTACCGTGCGGCCCTGGCTCCAGGCCAATGCACCAAAAGCCGTCTCCTCATGGCCGGGAATGCCCAGCTTGCGGACCAGCACGGCGCCCAGCGGCAGGTGCAGCCCTTCCGCCACCGCCATCGCCACCGGGATCCCGCCGCGGGCCAGGCCCAGGACCAGCGTGTCCGGCCGGTCCCGGTAGCCTGCCAGCAGTTCTGCCAGGCGCATGCCTGCGTCGGTGCGGTCCTTGAATCGCCTGCGCATGTGTCCTCCCCGTATCTTTCTTCAGGGTACCGCCGGCAAACGCCCGGAGCGCAGGTCCTCCGAAACGGCCCGGGCCGCGGCGACGCTACACCGCGAGGAATGAAATGGCTGCCTGTTTGAAGGCCCGGCTGGTGACTGCGTTGGTGTGGTTCCGTCCCGGAAGGGTCAGTACTTCTGCCATGGAACCGGCGCCGCGGGCAAGATCCGCGAGTTTCGGGAGGCTGTCCACCCGTTCATCCTGGTCTCCGGCCACCAGGAGCATGGGCACGTGCGGCACGGCCTCGGCGGGGTCGTAGGGTTCGTCCTTGATGGCTTCCACCAGGGTCAGGAGCGCGAAAATGTTGTTGCCGGGCAGCAGCAGCGCCATTTTCAGCAGCCGCGCCGTGGACTCGTCCGCGATCGGTGTTCCGTCCGCCAGGTACTGCTGGGCGGCGACGAGGTCGAACGCGGCCAGAGGGTCGCTGATGTTGGGCCCGCCGAGGACCAGGCGGTGTACGATCTCGGGCTGCGTGGCCCCGAACTCCCAAGCGAGCCTGGCGCCGAGGGAATACCCCGCCACGTCCAGCCCGCTGGAAGGGTCGCCGTCCCGCAGTGGCCGCACACCGGCGTCGAACGCCGCCTGCAGGAGGTCAGCGCGGATCCTGCTGGGGGAGTAGGAGTCCCGGTCCTCCGGGGCGCCGCTGCGGCCGTGGCCGGGCAGGTCAACCATGATCACCCGGCGGCCGGCCTCGAGCAGCGCGGGGAGCCAGCCGGTGTCAACCCAGTTCAGCTTGCTGGAGGAGGAAAAGCCGTGCACCAGCAGGACCGGCCGGAGCCCGGCGTCCGTGGCGGGTTCATGGACCTCCACGTACATCTGGGGGTCCGTGCCTTCCACGGTGTGCGCCTGCTGGGGGCCGGTGTGCCTGCCGCTCATGGTGTCAGTCCTCATTAAGTACGGCGCTCAGGCGGACCCGGCGCGTGGGGGCTTCTTCCTTCGGCACCGTGCCCACGATCCCGGCCGTGTTGTCCGGCACCTCGAACATGGTCAGGGGCTGGCCGACGCGTATCGGCCTGCCCGGTTCCCCGAAGGTACGCACCACTCTACCCGCCTGCGGACCGGGCAATTCAACGGCGGATTTGCTTGCTTCCGCCTCCGCCAGGGGCTGGTTCCGCTTCACCAGTTCGCCCGGAGCCACCAGTCACTCCAGCACGGTTGCTTCGATCAGGCCCTCGCCAGGATCCGGTAGCGGGAAGGAAATTTCAGCCACGCCGGCTGTGGGCGGGGCCACGCAGGCGGAGCCTGCCTGGGGCGGCAGCGCGCAGCCGCCCCGGTGTATCAGCGGGACTGGTCGGCGTCCGCGGCCGCGGTATGCCTGGCAGCGGTTCCGGCCTCTTCACCGGGACGCCGGCTGCTGATGCGGGCAGCAATCCTGCAGGCCACCGCAATGCCGGCAACCAGGGCAAAGGTGCTGAACAGCTGCACCCGGCTGGCCTCCGCACTGAAGCCCACCGCGAAGATCACGGCCAGCAGCACCAAGCCCAGGATGGTCAGGGCCGGGAAGGCCTTCATCCGGAGCGGCAGTTCAATGCCGTTACGGTCGGCGCGGCGGCGCAGGATCAGCTGGGAAACCAGGGCGGCGCCCCAGACCACCAGGCAGGTGGAGCCCACCAGCTGGAACAGCGCAGGCAGGATGCGCTCGGGAAACAGCAGTTCCAGTACGGTGGCGGCGAAGCCGAACGCGACGGAAACAGCCACGGCAAGCATGGGCACGTGTGTACCGCTGAGCCGGGTGAGGAACCGGGGAGCCTCCGAGCGTTCCGCCAGCGAGGCCACCATCCGGGACGCGCCGTACAGGTTCGCGTTCAGGGCAGAGAGAAGCGCGACGACGGCCACCAGGGTGATCGCCGTCCCGGCGCCGGGGATGCGGGCGACGTCCAGGACGCCCGCGAACGGGGACGCCAGGCCCTCCGACGTGGCGGGCAGGACGGCGGCGATGACGAAGACGGAGCCGATGTAGAAGACGAGGATCCGCCATAGGACCGTGCGGATGGCTTTTGCCACGCTCTGGCGGGGGTTTTCGGTTTCAGCCGCGGCCACCGAGACGATTTCCGTGCCGCCGAAGGCGAAGATGACCACGAACAGTGCCGAGGCAATGCCAGCCAGCCCGTTGGGGGCAAAATCCGTGGTGAAGTTGCTCAGTCCGGGGGACTTCACGTCGGGCAGGAGGCCCAGCAGCAGGGCGGCCCCGATGGCAAGGAACAGTACAATGGCGGCCACCTTCAGGATGGCGAACCAGAATTCGAATTCGCCGAAGTTCCGGACGCCGGCGAGGTTTATGGCGGTGAAGACCACCATGAAGATGAGCGCCAGCGCCCAGACCGGGACCGCCGGCCAAATGGAAAACAGGAGCCCCGCCGCGCCGAGTGCCTCGGCCGCGATGACCACCACCAGCTGGAGCCACCAGAGCCAGCCGATCGTGGCCCCTGCCGTCCGGCCCATGGCGCGCTCGGCGTATACGGAGAACGCTCCGCTGTTCGGGTTGGCTGCGGCCATCTCCCCAAGCGCCCACATCACCAGGATGATCAGGGTGCCGGCCACCAGATAGGAGACCAGGACAGCCGGGCCCGCCGCCTGGACGCCCGCGCCGGAGCCCAGGAACAGGCCCGCGCCGATAGCGCTGCCCAGCCCCATCATGGTGAGCTGGCGGGATTTCATGCTGTGGCCCGCAGCGGCCGTGGGCCGTGCGGGGAGGGACTTCGTTGTCATGAGCAGGGGGACCTTCTTGGGGTTAACGGGTGTGGCGCCTTGTGGGCCCAGTCGAATTTACCGCCTGCAGACCGGCTCCGGAGAATGCAGGTCGTGGGACGATGGAAGCAAGTTGTCCGGAAAATGGCAGGAATTCAACGCAGGTTGCGTGGCCCTGCCAGGGTTGTGCGAGGAGTTTGCCTGGTGGTTGATGCGCTGGACGCGAAGATTGTCCGATTCTTCACGGAGCAACCCCGGGCCTCGGTCCTCGAAGCTTCGAGGACCCTTGGCGTGGCCAGGGCGACGGTCCAGTCGCGGCTGGACCGGATGACGGAGACGGGCGTCATCAGTTCGTGGGTACCGTTGCCCGACCCGGCCCGCTTCGGCTTCCCGGTCGTGGCGTTCTGTTCGCTCACCATCAATCAGGATGCCGGGCATGACACCGTCGCGGGGGCACTGGCCGCCATTCCCGAAATTATCGAGGTGCACACCGTCTCCGGCAGTTCGGACCTGATGGCCCGTGTGGCGGCCCGCTCCAACCCGGACCTGCAGCGGGTCCTGGACGCGATGATAGCCACCCGGATGGTGCAGCGGGCGTCCTCGGTCATCGTCCTTAATACCCACTTCCAGGGCCGGACGCTGAACCTCCTCGAGGCTGCCGCCAAGTAACCCCGGGACGCAACGCCCGCAACACTTCCAGGACGTGGAGGCCGGCGTCGGCGGCAAATCCCCGCAGCTCCCGCAGAAACATTTCCGGCTCGGACAGATATGGCCGTAGAATGAGTTCTGGTCAAAGTGACCATAACTGGGATTGCTGCCGGGGCAGGCCCGGCGGCCGAGGGTGGTGGAATCTTGTTCAACAGTGCTGCGAACGTTTCGGAGCGCCGCACCGCGCCGCCCGCGCTGGCCATCTCCACGGTAATTTTTGCCCTGCGCCCCAGTGCCACCTCCGGCCGCCCCACGCTCTGGTTGCCACTGGTCCGCCGGATCCGCGAACCCTACAAGGGGATGTGGGCCCTGCCGGGAGGGCCGCTCAGCCACGATGAGTCGCTGCAGGACGCGGCCTCCCGCAACCTGCGGGAGACTACCGGCCTGGCCCCCACCTACCTGGAACAGCTTTACGCCTTTGGCGGCCTGCACCGCTCGCCGTCCCAACGGGTGGTGTCCATCGTGTACTGGGCCCTGGTCCAGCCCACCGAGGCCGCCCTGGCTGACGAATCGGAAAATGTCCGCTGGTTCCGAGCTGACCGCCCTGGCCGCCTGGCCTTCGACCACAACGCCATCGTGGACTATGCCCTCTGGCGCCTGCGGAACAAGCTGGCCTACGGGTCGGTGGCCTACCACCTGCTGGGCGAGTACTTCACGCTGGCCCAGGTCCGCGAGGTCTATGAGGCGGTCCTTGACCGCAGGCTGGATCCCGCAAACTTCCGCCGGCAGCTCAAGGCTGCTCCGGAAATCGAAGAAACCGGCGAGTACCTCCAGGGCGGCAAGCACCGTCCGCCCCGCCTTTACCGTTACACCGGCCGGCCCGGCCTGGATCCAGACAACAGGAGCACACCATGAGCAGCGTCAACACTGCCATCCAGCTGATCACGCGAGAGCAGGCCGCCAACAGCGGCACCGCCGGAGCGGGCACCTGCAGCCCCGCTCTCGCCAAGGGACCCTGGGACTTCGACCTCGCCGAGGCGCTGGCCGGCGCACCCGCCTACGGCCCCGGCGCCTCAAGCGGAGACATCGCGCCTGCAGCCACGCCGCGCCAGGGACAGCTGCCCGAGGAATACAAGCAGGCCGGCGACGAAGAACTCGCCCGCCGGATCCTGGCCGCCAAGGCAACGCTGGGGGACCGGGCCGTCATCCTGGGCCATTTCTACCAGCGCGACGAGGTGGTGCAGTTCGCCGACTTCGTGGGCGACTCCTTCCAGCTGGCCAACGCGGCGCTGACCCGGCCTGACGCCGAAGCGATCATTTTCTGCGGCGTCCACTTCATGGCCGAGACCGCAGACATCCTCTCGGCGCCGGAGCAGGCGGTGATCCTGCCCAACCTCGCGGCCGGCTGCTCCATGGCGGACATGGCGGACGCCGACTCGGTGTCCGAGTGCTGGGAACAGCTCGAGGAGATCTTCGGAACAGAGCCCGACGCCGACGGCCGGGTTCCGGTCCTTCCCGTCACCTACATGAACTCCTCCGCCGCCCTGAAGGCTTTCTGCGGCGAGCGCGGCGGCATCGTCTGCACCTCCTCCAATGCGGCCACCGTGCTGGAATGGGCGTTCGAGCGCGCCCAGCGGGTGCTGTTCTTCCCCGACCAGCACCTCGGCCGCAACACCGCAAAGGCGCTGGGCGTGCCGCTGGAGCAGATGCCGATGTGGAACCCTCGGAAGGAACTGGGCGGAAACAGCGAACAGGATCTGCTGGATTCCCGCGTGATCCTGTGGCACGGCTTCTGCTCGGTGCACAAGCGCTTCAACGTGGCCCAGATCGGGAAGGCCCGGGCGGACTTCCCGGGCGTGCAGGTCATCGTCCATCCCGAGTGCCCCATGGAAGTGGTGGACGCCGCGGATTCGGCCGGCTCCACCGACTTCATCAGGAAGGCCATCGCGGCCGCCGCGGAACCCACAACGTTTGCCATTGGCACCGAAATCAACATGGTGAACCGGCTGGCCGCCGAGAACCCTCAGCACACCATCTTCTGCCTTGACCCGGTGATCTGCCCCTGCTCCACGATGTACCGGATCCACCCGGGCTACCTGGCGTGGGTACTGGAGGAACTCGTGGCCGGCCGGGTGGTCAACCGCATCATCGTGGATTCCTCGGTGCAGGAAAACGCCCGCACCGCACTGGAACGCATGCTGGCCGCAAGGCCCCAAGGGTAAGGCGCCCGCCATGTCCACTTTCCCCACGGCCGGCCCGGCCAGGCACAGCGGAGGCAGCACGCAGTCCCGGCTCATCGTCGTCGGCAGCGGCATTGCGGGACTGTACGCGGCACTGGTCGCCGCGGAGGCCGGCGTCCCGGCGGTCCTTCTGACCAAGGGCGGCCTCGGCGTGAGCAACACCTGGTATGCCCAGGGCGGTATTTCCGCGGTGCTGGACGGGCCGGCGCCCGGGGACACGGTGGACTCGCACGCCGCGGACACCCTGGCTGCCGGCGCCGGCCACTGCGACGAGGCTGCGGTGCGGGCCATGTGCACGGAAGCGCGCCGGGATATCGCCGGCCTCCGCCGTTTTGGCGTGCGGTTCGACGCGGAGCCCGACGGCGGCGGTCCCTCCCTGGGCCTCGAAGCCGCCCACAGCGCTCCGCGGATCCTCCACGCCGGGGGAGACGCGACGGGCGCCCGGGTTTCGCACGCCCTGGTCCGTGCCGTCCTGGACCGGCAGGCCCGGGGGAAGATCAGCGTCGTCTCCGGCGCCCACGTCACGACGCTCATCCGGGACGGCGGACGGGTCACCGGCGTCGAATACCTGCGCGAAGGGCGCGTCCGGACCCTGGCGGGACGCGCCGTCCTGCTCGCCACCGGCGGGGCCGGGCAGCTGTTTGCCCAGACCACCAACCCGGCCGTTGCGACGGCGGACGGACTGGCGCTCGCCTCCCGTGCCGGAGCCGCCGTAGCGGACCTTGAGTTCTTCCAGTTCCACCCCACCTGCCTGGTCCGGACCACGGCCCCTGAAGGCGGTGGGCACACGGCCGCCCAGGACGGGCCGCTGCTTATCTCCGAAGCCGTCCGCGGCGACGGCGCCGTCCTCCTGGACGCCGGTGGCCGCCGCTTCATGCGCGCCTATCACCAGGACGCCGAGCTGGCTCCCCGGGACGTCGTCTCCCGCAGCATCGCCCTGCACCTGGCCAAACTCGGCGACCCCAACGGCCACGTGTACCTGGATGCGCGGGTCATCGAAAAGCAACGCGGCGCCGGCTACCTGGCCCGTCGGTTCCCCACCCTCACCCGGAAAACCCTGGACGCGGGCATCGACTGGACCAGGGAACCCGTCCCGGTCGCCCCGGCAGCCCACTACTGGATGGGGGGAGTAGCCACCGACCTCTCCGCCCGTACGTCTGTGCCTGGCCTCTACGCCGCCGGTGAGGTGGCCTGCACCGGGGTCCACGGGGCCAACCGGCTGGCCAGCAACTCGCTCCTCGAAGGGCTCGTCTTCGGCCGCCGCGCTGTCGAAGACTTCCTTTCCGGTGCGGCGCGCCGGGGGATGGCCCCAGGCAGCGATGCTCCGCTTGCTGTCTCGGCCGCGGGCGGCCTCCCCTTGACGCAAGCTCCCGCAGCCCTGCCGCGGGCCGCGGAGAGTGCCGTCACCGTTTCGGCGGGCTCACCGGCCGGCGCGGCCGGTTCTTTTGTTGCTGACAGGTCTGTGGCGACCTGTGAGCCGTTTTCCAGGGAGGCTCTGCGGCGGTTGATGACGTCCCATGCCGGCGTTTTGCGCTCCGGGGCGTTGCTCGCAGAGGCGGCTTTGGTCCTCAGGGGGTGGGCCGCCGCCGTCCGTCCCGAAGCCGTGAGTGCTGCCGCTTCTGTTGATCCTGCGGCGCACGAGGACCGGAACCTGCTTCTCGCGGCGCAGCTGCTGGTTTCCGCCGCCCTCCGCCGCTGCGACTCCCTCGGTGCCCATTACCGAGACGACGATCCCGTCGAAACCATGCCACTTCCGAAAGCGAGCCTCCTTCATGACTGAAACCAGCGTCCGTGTCCGCGGCCTTGACCTGGCCCTGCCGGCGGCGCCGGTGCGGGAGATCCTGGAACGGGCGTTCGCCGAGGACGCCCCCGCCGGGGACATCACGTCGCAGCTCCTGATCCCATCGTCCGCCCGGGCCACGGCAGTACTGAACGCCCGCGTGCCCGGAATCTTCAGCGGGGCCACCGTCTTCCGCGACGCCATGCAGCTGGTGGACGCGGGCATCAGCGTCGAGCTGCTCGTGGCGGACGGAGAAACGTTCGACGCCGGCACGCACCTTGCCCGGGTCACCGGGCCCGCGCGTTCGGTCCTCCTTGCAGAACGCGTGGCACTGAACCTTGTGCAGCGCATGTCCGCCATCGCCACCCGGACCGCCGAGTTCGTCAGGCTGGCCGAAGGGACCAGGGCCCGTATCACCGATACGCGCAAGACCACTCCCGGCCTGCGCATCCTGGAACGCTTCGCCGTCCGTTGCGGCGGCGGCGCCAACCACCGGTACAGCCTGTCCGACGCAGTCCTGGCCAAGGACAACCACCTGGCCGTCATGACCGGCGGCGACCCTGCCCGGCTCACGGCACTGCTCGCCGCAGCGAAGGCCCGGCTGGGGCACACCACCCACTTCGAGGTGGAGGTGGACCGGATGGACCAGATCGAGCCGGTCCTCGCCGCGGGAGTGGACACCATCATGCTGGACAACTTCAGCATCCCTGACCTGGCCGCAGGGGTTGCCTTGGTGGCGGGACGGGCACGAGTGGAAGCCAGCGGCAACGTCAACCAGGGCACCGTGGCCGCCATCGCCGCCACGGGAGTGGACGTGATCTCCATCGGCGCGCTCACCCACACCGTGGCCGCCCTGGACCTCGGCCTGGATCTCGAACTCAGCGTGGAGTAGGCCATGATCTTCCTCGATGCCGCCGCCACCACGCCCGTCCGGCGCGAAGTGCTCGAAGCCATGTGGCCTTACCTGACCGGGGAGTTCGGCAACCCGTCCAGCCACCACGGCCTGGGGGAGTCGGCGGCCGCCGCGCTCGCGGCGGCCCGTTCGTCCGTGGCCGCCGCCCTGGGCTGCCGGCCGGGAGAGGTGGTGTTCACCTCCGGCGGCACCGAAGCGGACAACCTGGCCGTCAAGGGCATCGCCCTGGCCCGCCAGGCCATGGACCCGAGTCTGAACCGGGTGGTGATCAGCGCGGTCGAGCATCCGGCCGTGGAGGAATCCGCGCGGTACCTGGCGAAATTCCACGGCTTCGCGGTGGACGTGGTGCCCGTGGACGGCAACGGACTGGTCACCCCCGGTGCGTTCGCGGCGGCCCTGCAGCCCGGCACTGCCGTGGCCAGCGTGATGTATGCCAACAACGAGGTGGGCACCGTCCAGCCCGTGGCGGCGCTCGCGGACCTTGCCCGGCGCCGCGGCATCCCCTTTCACACCGACGCTGTTCAGGCAGCCGGATGGCTGCCGCTGGATGTGCGGGCCCTGGGCGTTGATGCGCTGAGCATCTCGGGGCACAAGCTCGGGGCGCCCAAGGGCTGCGGGGCGCTCTACATCCGGAGCCGGACCAGCCTGGAACCGCTGGTCCACGGCGGCGGTCAGGAACGCGGGCGCAGGTCCGGGACCTCCAATGTTGCCGGGGCGGTGGGCCTCGCCGCAGCACTGGCGCTGGCACGTTCGCGGCAGGACGAAGAAGCAGGACGGGTCTCTGCGCTGCGCGACGCCTTCACCGCAGCAGTGCTCGCCGGGGTGCCGGGCGCGGAGCTGACAGGGCACCCGGTCCACCGGCTCCCCTCGGTGGCGTCGTTCTGCTTCCCGGGCACCAGCGGAGAGTCTGTGCTGCTCGAGCTGGAGCGGCAGGGCGTGGTGTGCTCCAGCGGCTCCGCCTGCGCTGCAGGATCCGACGAACCCTCCGCCGTGCTGACCGCCATGGGCATCCCCGCAGGAGTGGCGCAGACCGCCGTCCGCTTCAGCTTTGACGCCTCGGTCAGCGCGGAGGACCTGGACGCGGCGGCCCGTGCGGTCGCGGCGGCTGTTGCCGGTGTGAAGGGCCTGGCAAACCGCCGGTAAGAACCCTCCGCTGCCGGCCCTAGTTGTACAGCTCGCCGGCCGGAATCTCCACCGCGAGCCGGTTGGCAGGCCCGGGCAGCGGGCACGCCCACGCCTCGTTGTAGGCGCAGGACGGGTTGTAGGCGAAATTGAAATCGAGCACAAAGGCGCCGTCCTTACCGCCGGCTCCGTGGAACGCCCCCTTGATGGTGTCCAGCAGGTAGCGCCCGGCGCCATAGGTTCCGTGGGGCTGGCCGGCGGTGGCATCCCGGAACGGCAGGAATATCCCCCCGCCGTACCCGCGGAGCTTCCATACCGCCAACTGGCCCATCTCAGGCAGGTCGAATGTGCCCAGGCGGACAAAATTCACCACGCCATCGGTCCCGGTCTCCACGCTCATCCGGCGCCCGGCGCCCTCGCCGGTGAGTGGGACATGGAAACGGTAGATCGGGTCATAGTCCGCGGTCCGGAGGCCGGAGAAACTGGCCTTGCCTTCGGCAGTCAGCGGCGAAGCGGGGTGCGTGGCGAACATCAGGTCCCGCTGGTGGCGCCAGTAAGAGTGCGCTTCCGCCGGGTTGTCCGCGGCGATCCGGCGGACCGTGTCGTACAGGGCAAACGTCCGCAGCCGCCAGTCGGCAACATCGAGGGCGGACATCTCCGCCAGGTCTTCGTGGGTTCCGCCGTGCTGCTCTTGCGCCATACGTCCACCCTAGTGCCCGGAACCGCGACAGGCGTACGACGGCGGTGCGCGCCGGGAGCGGCCGCGCCGGGAGCCGCCGCACCGGGGAGTCGCCGCGGCACCCGCCCGCCAGGAAGCTAGGCTGGCTGCATGAGAGGCCCGGCAGCACGCACTCCCTATCAGGCCACCGCCCCGGCGGTCATCCTGGCAACGGCACTGCTGCTGTCCGGCTGCAGCGGCCCGGGAGACGGCCGGCCCGGCTGGACGGCCGCACCGGAGGCGCCAACGGCATCCGAAGCGGGCGGCGACGACCCCGGGGCCACCGCCACGCCCGGACCCCCAGCCGGTGCCTCCGGCACCGCGGACCCGACCGCCGGGCCGCAGCCCGCGGCCACCGCGTCCGCCTGGAAAACCTACTCCGCTCCGGACAGGTCGGTCCTGTTCGAACTGCCGGAAGAATGGATCGTGCAGTCCGTGCCGCCCGCGAAGGGCACTCTGGCAGGCGCCCTTTCCATCGAGGTCAAGAAGCCCGACGGAACATTCATGGCCGCGCTCAGGACGGGACTCCCGCCGTCGTCCGCCACATGCACCGAAGCCGCCAAGCGGGAATATACGGTGCTCAGCAGCGTCCCGGCCGGAAACCTGGCAGCCGGAACGGTTGCGGGAACCATCCCGCCCAGGGTGGTGTTCCGTGTCATCAAGGGGTACCGGTACTTCGGCTCGTACGGCATCACGAACGTGGTGGCCGGGACCGACGGCCGGGCCTGCGAACTCCGCAACACCGTACGCGGCCCTGCTGCCAAAGGCGACTACTCGTTCGGCGACGTCCCCGTGCTGCGGTCGTTCGCCCCGGACGAGAAGGTGGCCCCGGCCAAGGCGTTCAACACCCTGGCGGAGGCGGGGGAGTACGCGGCGGAAAGCGAAGACTTTGCCAACGTGCAGCGGATGCTAATGTCTCTGGAGATCGAAGACTAGTCCCGCTGCCGGCCGCCACCTCAGGCCGGAAGGTGCGGAGGCTGGCTTCCCGCCGTCCACACCCCCGGAGAGTCATGGAACGCACTGTTTCCGCACGCCTGGTCTTCAAGACCACCGCCAATACCAAGGTGGCCATGGCCATCGCCGTCGCGGAAAACACCGGGTACTCCCGGCTCGGGGAATCGCTGTCCGTCGAAGCCGGCGGCGCACAGGTTCCCCTGACCGCCGTCGCGGACCATCACGGCGGCCGGTTCCATTACATGGAGTTCACTGATCCAACAGAGGTCACCGTCGAGTACTCGGCCACCGTATCCGGCCGCGGGCTGCCGCAGGAGGCAGATCTGGCCGACCGCATCCGGTACGTCCGGCCCAGCCGGTACGCCGAATCGGACCGCCTCCTGCCAACGGCGTACGCCACGTTCGGCCGGGCACACGGGTCCGCGCTGGTGGAGGAAGTCCGCGCGTGGGTGCACCGGGAGCTGCGCTACATCAGCGGGTCCTCCCGCGGCACGGACGGTGCCGTAGAGACGCTGCTCGCCCGCCGGGGGGTGTGCCGCGACTTTGCGCACCTGGCCATCGCCCTGTTGCGGGCCAAGGACGTCCCCGCCCGGCTCGCGGCCGTCTATGCACCGGGGCTGAAGCCCATGGATTTCCACGCCGTGGCCGAGGCCTGGGTCGATGGCGCCTGGCATGTCATCGACCCGACCGGCCTTGCGCCGCGCGAATCGATGCTGCGGATCACCGCCGGACGGGACTCGTCCGATACGGCATTCCTGTCCACGGTGGGAGGAAGCCTCACCCTCAGCCAGCTGCGGGTGACAGCAGTGGCAGACGTCCTTCCCGAAGAGGACCCCTCCCGGCCGGTGCAGCTGGGCTAGCGCTTCCCCAGCGCCGCCCGCAGTTTCTCCGTCAGCCGCTGGAGCTCTTTCTGCTCCGCAGCAGTCAGCGCCGGCGTCATCAGCCCAGCGATGTCCCGGACGTGTTCGCGTCCGATCTCCTTCTGCAGTTCCCGGCCGGCTTCTGTGAGCTTGAGCAGCACGCCCCGGCCATCGTTTGGGGCCGGCATCCTGGCCACCAGCCCGCGCTTCTCAAGACGTTCCACCAGCCTGCTGAGGCTTGACTGGCTGAGCAGGACGTTGTCGTTGAGCTCGTTCAGGCGGAGCCAGCCGGACGGGCACCGGGACAGGGTAAATAGCACATCGTACTCGTTGACCGCCAGCTTCCTGAACGCCGGCCCTGCCTGGAGCCTGCGCATCACGGCCACCTGCGTGCGGAACAGGGACTCCCACGTTTCGGCGGCCAGACGCACGGGGGAGGTGGAGCTTTCGGCGGCCACCTATGCCTCCGCGGGGGTCTCGGAAGCCTCCTGCGCCGCCAGCGTGGCTGCGACGCGGTTGGCGTGGGTGGGCGGCTCCGGGACGTGCGCGGGCTTCTTCTCCGCGTATTCCTTGCGGAGGACCGGGAGTACCTCCTCGCCGAACAGGTCCAGCTGTTCCAGCACAGTCTTCAACGGCAGGCCGGCGTGGTCGATCAGGAACAGCTGCCGCTGGTAGTCGCCGAAGTATTCCCGGAAAGTCAGGGTCTTCTCGATGACTTCCTGCGGGCTGCCCACCGTCAGTGGCGTCTGCGACGTGAAGTCCTCCAGCGACGGTCCGTGGCCGTATACCGGCGCGTTGTCGAAATATGGCCGGAATTCCTTCACGGCGTCCTGGGAGTTCTTCCGCATGAAGAACTGTCCGCCAAGGCCCACGATGGCCTGGTCTGCCTTGCCGTGGCCGTAGTGTTCGTACCGTTCGCGGTACAGGCCGATCAGCTGCTGGTAGTGCTCCTTGGGCCAGAAGATGTTGTTGGCGAAGAAGCCGTCGCCAAAGTAGGCCGCCACTTCGGCGATCTGCGGTGTGCGGATGGATCCATGCCACACAAATGGCGCCACGCCGTCCAGCGGGCGGGGCGTGGAAGTGAAGTTTTGCAGCGGCGTGCGGAACTTGCCCGACCAGTTCACGGTGTCCTCGTCCCACAGCTTGCGGAGCAGGCTGTAGTTTTCGATGGCCAGTTCCACGCCGTCCTGGATGTTCTTCCCGAACCAGGGGTACACCGGAGCCGTGTTGCCGCGGCCCAGGACCAGATCCACGCGGCCGTCTGCCAGGTGCTGGAGCATGGCGAAGTCCTCGGCGATCTTGACCGGGTCGTTGGTGGTGATCAGCGTGGTCGCCGTGGACAGTATGATCCGCTCCGTCTGGGCGGCGATGTAGGCCAGCGTGGTGGTGGGGGAGGAGGAGAAGAACGGCCGGTTGTGGTGCTCGCCGAGCGCGTACACATCCATGCCGATTTCCTCGACCTTTTTGGCGATGGCCACCGAGGCCTTGATGCGCTCGTGTTCCGTGGGAGTCCGGCCCGTGGTGGGGTCGGCGGTGATGTCACTGACGCTGAAAACACCGATCTGCATGGTGTGCCTTTCCGTTGCGGGCCCGGTTCATTGATTTAACAGTAAACCAATTTAGATGCATTTGCATCTACTGTCCCGTGCAACGCGTTTGGCCGTCAATTATTCCCGGCGGCAGCGCGGGCTTTAGCCGGCCTGCTCCGGCCCGCCGTTGGCTGCCCGCCGCCCGCTGACTTTGGGCACCATGCCCGTGGTCCAGTCCCGGAACTCCTCCTCGACATCGGATGCGGCCGCGAACTCAGGACGGCGCTTCAGTTCGCGCATCAGGTCCTTCTTTTCGCGCCGGCCCTCCACCAGCCGGTACAGCACGGGTACCAGCACCAGCGTCAGGGCGGTGGAGGAGACCAGCCCGCCAACAACGACGACGGCAAGCGGCTGGGAGATAAAGCCGCCTCCTCCGGTGAGCCCCAGGGCCATCGGCGTCAGGGCGAAGACGGTGGCCAGCGCGGTCATCAGGATGGGCCGCAGGCGCTGGCGCGCGCCGTGGGTGATGGCGTCCGGGACGTTCATCGCGGGCCGGCCCTCTCCAGGCCGGCGGTACTGGTTGATGAGGTCAATGAGCACGATGGCGTTGGTCACCACGATGCCCACCAGCATCAGCATGCCGATCAGCGAGGGGAGCCCCAGCGGGACGCCCGTCACCAGCAGCAGCGCCACCGCTCCGGTGGCCGCGAAGGGAACCGAGACCAGAAGGATCAGCGGCTGGACGAGGGACTTGAACGTGGCCACCATGATCACGTAGACGATGGCGATCGCGGCCAGCAGCGCCAGGCCCAGCTGGCGGAACGATTCGGCCTGCTGCGTGGTGGCGCCGCCCAGCTCCGCAGTGACGCCCGCAGGCAGATCGACGCCCCGGAGGCGCTTTTCCACTTCGGCGCTCACGGCACCAAGGTTGGAGCCCGACGGCGTCACCGACACCTTGGCGGTCCGCTGGCCATTGCTCGCAGTGATGCTCACCGGGACATCCACCTGCTCCACGCTGGCGATGCTGCCGAGCCGGACCGGCCCCCGGGCGCCGGGCAGCGCGATGCCACGGACCGCTTCGATGCTGGTGAACTGGGTCCCCTTGCCGATCCGCACCGGGAAATCAGTAGTGCCGATACGCACCTCACCGGCCGGCACCGGGCTGATGGTGGAGGCGAGCACGCCTGCCACCTGTTCCTCGTTGAGTCCGGCTGCCACCGTCCTGGCCCGGTCCACCCGGATCTGGACCACCGGCTGGCCCTCGGCCAGGTTGGTCGCCACCTCGCTGGTGCCGGGCGTGCCCTCCATCGCGGCCATCATGGCCTCGCTTGCGGTCCGGAGGTCCGCCGTCGTTGCCGCCTTCAGGGTGATGTCCACGGTGGACGATGTGCCGAACCCTCCCTGTTGGGTTCCCACCGATACCTTGCCCGAACCGGGCACCTCGGCCAGTTCAGCGCGGACCGTCTCCTGCAGCTCGTCCTGGTCCGCTTTCTCGTCCGTGACCACGGTGAAAGTGGAGTTGGACGATCCCGTGGAGACGAGGGCGGCAAAGCCTGCCTGGGCGTTGCCGGACGTGACCTGGATGTCCTTGATGCCGTCGATGGTCCGCAGCTTCTCCTCCAGCCGGATGGCGGCGGCGCTGGTATCCGCCAGGCTGGTACCCGCGGGAAGGACCTGCCGGACGGTCATGCTGTTTTGTCCTGAGCCGCCCAGCAGGTTCGTGGCCAGCAGCGGCGTCATGGCGGCGGTGGCTCCCAGCACCAGGGCCGCGGCGACCAGCGTGACCACAGGGTGTTTCTGGGTGGTGCGGAGGATGGGCAGGTAGCCGCGCTGGAGCCTGCTCCGCTGTTCGGCGGCCAGTGCCTTGGCACGGGCTTCCGCAGCGTACGCGCGGGCCCCGGGGGTTCCGGGGGGAAACCCGACGGCGGCCCCCGGGTTTTTGAGGAACCAGTATGCCAGGACGGGGACGATGGTCAGCGAGACCAGCAGCGAGGCGAGCAGCGCCATGGTCACCGTCAGGGCGAACGGGCGGAACAGTTCGCCGGCCAGTTCCCCGACGAACGCGATCGGCAGGAAGACCGCCACGGTGGTCAGCGTCGACGCGGTGATGGCGCCGGCCACCTCGCGGATGGCGGTGAGGATGGCCGTGACCTTGTCCTCGCCGTAGGTGAGGTGGCGCTTGATGTTCTCAATGACCACGATCGAATCGTCCACCACGCGGCCGATGGCGATGGTCAGCGCGCCCAGGGTGAGGATGTTGAGCGAGTAGCCGGTGGCGGAAAGTCCGATGAACGTCACCAGGAGGGACAGGGGGATGGATACGGCGGTGACCAGGGTGGACCGGGTGGACATCAGGAACACCAGGATGACGGCCACGGCGAAGCCGAGGCCCAGGAGGCCTTCCGTGGTCAGGTCCTTGATGGACTTCTCGATGAAGGGCGCCTGGTCAAAGACGGGGGTGAATTTCGCGTTGGAGCCGAGTTCGGCTTCGAGTTCAGCCAGGGAGTCACGGACGGCGTGGGAAATGGCCACGGTGTCCCCCTCGGGCTTCTTGGTGACCGATACCGCGAGTGTCTCCTCGCCATTTGTCCGGGTGATGGAGGTCCGCCCGTCGTCCTGGATTGAGACATCGGCCACCGAACCGATGGTGGCCGCCTTCTTTGCCCCGGAGAGTGGAAGCGCCCGGATCGCTTCGATGGAGTCCACCGGGCTGCCCACCTGCAGCGAGAGCGTCTTGCCCTTTTCCTCAAGCGTCCCGGCGGGGATGAGCGCCCCGTTGTTGGACAGTGCGTCGCGGATGGCGCTGAGGCCGGTACCGGCCGCGGCCATCTCCCTGGTCCTCGGCAGGATCTCGATGTGCTGGGTGGCGCCGCCCGTGACGTCGGCGCCCCGGACGCCGTCGATCTTCTGCAGCCGCGGCACGCTCAGCCGCTGGAGGTCCGCATTGAGCTCACTGAGCGGCTTGTCCGAGGACACCGCCAAAAAGACGATGGGGAAGTCGCTGATGTTGCCGGCGATGGCCTGCGGCTGGACGTCCTCCGGCAGGGTCCGCTTGGCATTGGAGATGGCCCGGTCGATCTGGTTCCGGGCACGGTCAAGGTCCGAGCCATAGGTGAAGGCCAAGGTGATCCGGGAGACGCCGTCGCGCGACGTGGAGGAGGTGGATTCCAGCCCCTCCACGCCGTTCAGTGCGGTTTCCAGGGGAGCGCTTACCTGCTTGTCCACCACTTCCGGTGACGCACCGGGCATGGCTGTGAGCACCGTAATCTGCGGGAACTCGATGGAGGGAATGAGTTCCTGTTTCAGCGAGGACATGGTGATCACGCCGAAGACGGAGGCAAAGACGGTGATCAGTGCGATCAGGGCCCGGTTTGCGAGTGAAAGGTGTGCCAGCCGGAACATCGCATGCTCTCCTGGTGGTGGTCAGAAGCTGGCGGAAACGCTTTCCAGCTGGAGGGATTTGGCCGTAGCCTTTTCAAGCTCCACGGCGAGGTCCGGATTCTCATCCAGCTTCACCCCGTAGCCGGGCATCATGTCCTTCAGCTTGGACTGCCAGCCCTTGAAGTTCCGGGGGAACGTCTTTTGCAGCAGCTCAATCATGATGGGCACCGCAGTGGATGCACCGGGGGATGCGCCCAGCAATGCTCCGATGGAACCGTCGCGGCTGGCGATCACCTCGGTGCCGAACTGCAGGACACCGCCCTTCTGCGGGTCCTTCTTGATGATCTGTACACGCTGGCCGGCGGTGATCAGTTCCCAGTCGCCGTCGCGGGCTTCGGGGTAGTACTCCCGCAGGGCTTCCACCTTGTCGCCGTGGCGCTTGGCCACCTCCTTGATGAGGTATGCGGTGAGGTCCATGTTGTCCTTGGCCACGGCCAGCATGGGGATGATGTTCCCCGGCCGGATGGACAGAGGCAGGTCCAGGTAGGAGCCGTTCTTGAGGAAGTTGGTGGAGAAGCCGGCGTAGGGACCGAAGAGGAGGGACCGCTTGCCGTTGACGTAGCGGGTGTCCAGGTGCGGCACCGACATGGGGGGAGCGCCCACCGATGCCTGCCCGTAAACCTTGGCACTGTGCTGGGCAGCGATGGTCTCGTCCGTGCAGCGGAAGAACTGCCCGGACACCGGGAATCCGCCATAGCCCTTGCTCTCCGGGATGCCCGAGGCCTGCAGCAGGTGGAGTGCGCCGCCGCCGGCACCCACGAACACAAACCTGGCATGGATCTTGCCGTGCTCGCCGGAACGCGGGTATTTCAGGGAGAGGTCCCAGCCGCCGTCGGCCGCCCGGGAAATGCCGGTGACATCGTGGCCGTAGTTGACCTCCACGCCGTTCTTGCCGAGGTAAGTGGTCAGTTCACGGGTCAGCGCCCCGAAGTCGACGTCCGTGCCCTCGGCGGCGCGGGTAGCGGCGATGCGCTGCTTGGGGTCGCGCCCCTTGACGATCAGCGGCGCCCACTTGGCGATCTGGCCGTGGTCCTCGGAGTACTCCATGCTCCGGAACAGGGTGTGGGACTTCAGCGCCTCGTAGCGGGTCTTGAGGAACCGGGTGTGGTCCTCGCCGATGACAAAGCTCATGTGCGGAACCGTATTGATGAAGCCCTTGGGCGAACCGATGAGGTTCCGGTCCACCAGATGGGACCAGAACTGGCGGGAAAGCTGGAACTGCTCGTTGATGTGCAGCGCCTTGGCGGGGTTCACCGAGCCGTCCTTGGCTGCGGGGGAGTAGTTGAGCTCGCAGAGGGCGGCGTGGCCGGTGCCGGCGTTGTTCCAGGGCCCGGAGCTTTCCAGTCCTGGCTCGTCCAGCCGTTCGAAGAGCGAAATGGTCCAGTCAGGCTCCAGCTGCTTGAGGAAAGCCCCCAGCGTGGCGCTCATGATGCCTCCGCCAATCAGGACGACGTCGGCATGAGGGGTCTTGGAAATGAAGGTCACGATCAGTCTCCGATTGCAGCGGCTCTGGCTGTCACAGAATATCCCCGCCCGGCGGACATACTGAAATTGAGCCGGTCCGTCAAGGCTTTAGCTGGACCTTCGTGAAAACTTCATGCAGCACCGGAGACGCCGGGTAGCTGATGACCCGGTCCGAGAGGGCCAATGCCGAGATAGGGAATGCGATCGGGACGGCCGGGACTGTGGCCGCTATCTGCTCGTTGATGGTGTGGTACAGCTCATCCCGCTCGTCGCCCTGGGGCAGTCCCCGGGCCCGGTTGATCTTGGCGAAGACCTGCGGATCCTGGTAGCCAAACTCGCCGTTCTTCTCACCGAAGAGCGGGCCCACGAAGTTGTCTGCGTCTGAATAGGAGCCGTTCCATCCGAGGAGGTGCAGCGCGTGGTCGCCGGCCGACTGAACGTCCTGGAGGTAGCCTTCGGACCACTCCACGGGAACGGGGCGGATGTTCAGCCCTGCGGCCGTGAGCTGGCGGCTGATCTCGGCATACACCTTCTCCGGCGTGGGCAGGTAGGGCCGCGTGACGTTGAGCGGATAGTAGAACTTCAGCGGCTCGCCCGCGTAGCCGGCGTCCTGGAGGTACTGCTTCGCCTTCGCCAGGTTATGCCCCAGCTCAGGCGCGTCGTTGTTAAACCCGCTGATCTTGGGCGGGACGAATTGTGTCGCTTTGCCGGTGTTATCGATGAAGAAGCGGCGGATCAGTGTTTCCTTGTCGATCGCCATCTCGATCGCCTGCCGCACCTTGAGTTTTCGCAGCACCGGGATCTCCTGGTTGATTCCCACATACATGACGGAGAACGGATCCCGCTGGACAATCTGTTTGCCCCGCTTGACCAGCTGGTCGAAGTTTCCGACGGTGACGGCGTCATAGCCGTCGATCGTGCCGTCCAGGAGGGCATGCAGGCGTGACTGGGGGTGGGTGTACGCCTTGAAGTTAATGGTGGCTATCTGGCCGCGGTCGCCCCAGTAGGCATCGTTGGTGGCGAGCGTGACACTTGCTTCGTCCCAGGCGGCCAGCCTGAAAGGCCCGGTGCCCACGGGGCGGGTGGCGAATCTGGAGAGCCGCTGGCCGCCGCGGTCCTGGTCCAACACGTCTGCGGTGTCCTTGGCGAGAGCCGCAGGGGAGGCGATCGCGAACGCCGGCAGGGTCAGCGCCTGGAGGAATGCGGTAAAGCGCTGGGTCAGGTCGATCCGCACCGTGTGTGCCGACACCGCCGTGCAGCTTTTGAAGATCGAAAGCCCCGGGTCATCAGCGTGCGCCTTGAACACGCCTTTAAAGGAGATGCCCGGGGCCTGGTCGCGAAGGGCGCTCGGCAGGCCAAACCAGCGGTTGAAGTTAGTACACACGGCTTCGGCATTAAAAGGAGTGCCGTCCTGGAAAGTGACATCTGTGCGGAGCTTGAACGTGTAGGAACGGCCCTCGTCGGATTCGCTCCACTCCGTGGCGAGGAGGGGGGTGGGCTGGCCGGTGGTCTGGTCCACCCCCACCAGGCCCTCCATGATCTGGCGGGTGATGCGTTGGGACTCCACGTCGTTGGAGAGTGCGGGGTCCAGGCCGAGCGGTTGGGCTGCCGTTCCGAAGTTGAAGGTTGCGGTGGGCCGGGGCCCCGCAGAGGGGTCAGCGGCGCCGGACGACGGCGACGGGCCGGGCGAGCCGGTGCACGACGTTGCGCCCAGCGCCAGGAAGGCGGCTCCGGTCAGGAGGACAGTCCGCCGCGATGTACTGCTGGGCACTCGTTTACCACCTCGGGATGTTCCGGCTCCGCCGCCTGCGGGCCGGACCCCAGTCTAATTGACGCAGCTTGGCGGGTCCCGGCCTGTCGGCCGGGACCCGCCTCAGGAGCCGTGGTGTGGGTCCTATTTGGGCATCAGGACGGAGTCCACCAGGTATACGGTGGCGTTCTTGGTCTGGACGCCGCCGCAGACCACGTTGGCGTTGTCCACCTTGAGATTGTCTCCACTGCCGGTCACGGTCACCGAACCGCCCTGGACCGTAGCGTGCGTGCCCGCGATCTCATCCGGGGTGATCTGGCCGGGGACTACGTGGTAGGTCAGGATCTTGCTCAGGAGGGCATCGTCCGTCTTCAGGGTCTCGATGGTGGCGGCGTCGATTTTGGCGAAGGCGTCGTCCACCGGTGCGAAGACCGTAAATTCGCCGCCGTTGAGGGTGTCCACCAAGTCAACCTTGGGGTTCAGCTTGCCGGAGACGGCTGCCGTGAGCGTGGTGAGGATCGGGTTGTTGGAGGCTGCAACAGCTACGGGGTCCAGGGCCATGCCCTCCACGGAGCCGGCACCGGTGGGAACCTGCTCGGCGTAGGCGGCGCAGCCGGGGCCGACCAGGTTGGCGGCCGGATCCATCATGTCGGCGCTGGCCGAGGCTGAAGGGGCAGTGGTGGCCGCCGGCGTCTCTGCCGGGGCTGAGGACTCCGCGGTGCTGGATCCGCCACAGGCGGTCAGGCTGAGCAGTGCGGCGGCTGCAACGCCTGCGACCGAGAAAGTTGTGCGCTTGATGGTCTGCATTTCGGATCTCCTTGGTTTGTGGCATGTGCCTGCCGCGGACCGGTGTCCGCAGCGTTGATCTGGCCGGTGGACATCTGCCGCGTGGCTGATGTCTCACTGGGTATTCGGCCGATGCGCGGCTGCGGATGGGTGGATGCCAAGGAGTTTTTCGGGGGGCTGTCGAAAACGCAGAACACCCCCGGCCCGAAGGCTGGGGGTGTTCTGTCACAATGTGCGCAAGGGGGGACTTGAACCCCCACGCCCGAAGGCACAGGAACCTAAATCCTGCGTGTCTGCCAATTTCACCACTCGCGCAAAGCTTGCCGCTGTTCAGACGCGCGCCCAAACGCACGACGGCGGAAGCCAGTCTCCATTGTAACGTCGCCCGGGGTCCGGAACAGTTAACTGTCGAGGCCCAGGTCCCGGCGGAGTTTGGCGACGTGCCCCGTGGCCCGGACGTTGTACTGGGCCAGGGCAACCCTTCCGTCCGAGTCCACGACGACAGTGGACCGGATAAGCCCCTCGTACGTCTTTCCGTAGTTCTTCTTCTCTCCCCACGCGCCGTAGGCCTCGGCCACGGCGTGGTCTGCATCGGACAGCAGCGGGAAGGTCAATGCTTCCTTTTCCGCGAATTTGGCAAGCTTGGCCACGGGATCGGGGGAAATTCCCAGGACGTCGTATCCGGCTGCCTGCAGGGATGCCAGGCTGTCCCGGAAGTCGCACGCCTGCTTGGTGCACCCGGGCGTGGAGGCTGCCGGATAAAAGTACACAATGGTGCTCCGGCCGTTGCCGGGGGCGAGGCTGACATCCTTACCGGCGGAGTCCGTGAGCGTGAACGCCGGTGCCTGGTCACCGGTAAGAAGTCTTTCAGCCATTGTTTTTCTCCTGGTTGCTGGGGTGACACACCAGCCTAGTAACGGGTGTTCGACTGTGCCAATCGGCATTTCGCTATACTGGCTTGTATGCCTGATATGGATCACTGGCCCACGGGGCGCCTCTTGTCCACTGCTGCGCGCCTCGTTGAACACTCATGGAATGAAAAACTTGCCGCGATCGGGCTGACCCATGCGGGCGTCATTGCCATCGAAGTTCTGGAAGCCCAGGGTCCCATGACGCAGGCGCAGCTCGCCCAGTACGTCCGGGTCCAGGCCCAGACGATGGGCAAGACCCTCAGCAGGCTCGAAGCCCATGGCCACATTGCCCGGGTACGCAGCACCTCGGACCGCCGGAGCCACGTTGTGTCGCTGACCGAACGAGGCAAGGAAGCAGTTGCAGCCGCAGTGGAGATGGAACGCTCCGTGCTGGCCTCCGCATCCATCGACCCGGAAGTCCTCCGGCAGGAACTCCAGGCCGTGGTCCGCGAGCTGGCCAGCCAGTTCGGTTCCACCCCGGCCAACGCGGCACTGGTGGACAATACGCCTTAAAAGATCCGGTCTCCAAGGCATCCAGCGCGGTCCCACGAGAGGGCCGCACGACGCGACCCCGGCCCAGGCCGGAGGCCGCGTTTTTGTTTCCGCCCGGTGTTGTTCCGCTGGTGGAAGGGCGTGCAGTTCAGCGCTTCTTCCCGGAAACGGAACAATCAGAAAACAAAACAACCCCTGGCCTGCGTTTCCGCCGGCCAGGGGTTGTTTTCCCTTTGGTGCACCCCCCGGGACTTGAACCCGGAACCCATTGATTAAGAGTCAATTGCTCTGCCAATTGAGCTAGAGGTGCATCTTCTTTGCTTTGCTCATCGGGGCTTTTGTTTCCCCGTTGTTCTCCGCAACGACATGAAACTCTACACGAACTTTTCGCCCATGTGAAATCGGCGGGCCGGGTGCCTGCCGCATCAGCCGGCGGGCCCTAAAACAACCGCGAAATCAGGGTTTTGGTTGTTGGTGAGCAGCCAGAAACCACCCTCTGGGGTCCGCACCACGTCCCGGATCCGCCCATACATTCCTGTGAAATGGGCCACAGGTTTTCCGGCCTCGGCGCCGGAAAGGGGGATGGTCCAAAGCCGCTGCCCGCGCAGGGCGCCAACATAGGCCGTGGAGCCCGCGATCTCGAGTCCGCTGGGCGAAGCATCGCTGGTGGGCCAGACTACTTTGGCGTCCTGGAACTCCGGCCTGCCGGGTGCCCCGGTGACCTCCGGCCACCCGTAGTTGGCGCCCGGCAGGATCAGGTTCAGTTCGTCGTCCACGTCCGGCCCGAACTCAGTGGCCCACAACCGCCCGTCGGTGTCCCACGCCAGCCCTTGGACGTTTCGATGGCCAAGGCTGTAGACGGCGTTGCCGAACGGATTGCCGGGCGCCGGGCCACCGTCCGGTGTGAGCCGGAGAATTTTCCCGCCCAGCGCCGCAGGGTCCTGGGGCTGGTCGCGGCGCTGCGAGTCTCCGGTGCCCACATAGAGGTAGCCGTCCGGCCCGAAGCGGATGCGGCCTCCGTTGTGTGTCGCGGCCTTGGGGATGCCGGCAAATACCACCTCGGGGGCGCCGAGGGACAGCGCGCCGTTGCCGGAGTCCGCCAGGCGAAGCCGCACCACCCGGTTGTCCGCGTCGGAGGTGAGGTATGCGTAGAGCAGCCTGTCCGTGGCGAACCCGGGGGAGAGTGCCAGTCCCAACAGGCCGCCTTCTCCGGCAGGTGCCACGCCCGGGACCGTACCGATAAGGGTGGCGTCAGCTCCGCGCACGGCCTTCAGCGCGGCGGTGCCGCGTTCGGAAACGACGGCGGTACCGTCGGGCAGGAATACTCCGGACCATGGGATGTCGAGCCGCAGGTCCAGCCGGCCGGCGACCCGGACGGCGCCGCCGGACGGGGATGCGTTGGAGCTGGCGGCCGGGGAACTGCCAGCTGCCGCCACCGGGCTGGTCCCTGACGCGGATGGAACCGTGGCTCCGGGACGTTGTGTTGGCGCCGCGTCCGGGCTGCTGCAGGTGGCAAGGAGGAAGAGAAGAGCCGCGGCCACCATGGGCCCTGTGCCGTTGGCGCGCCCGGTGCGGATCATGGGGGCGTAGCGGGTGTGGATCCCGAAGCGGGCCGGCGCTGCACCTGGAAGGCCCTAAAGCCGCTGCCTGCGCGGTGCCCGGAAACCGGCTGCTTCCGCGTGGGCGGCAGACTCGAACCACACCTCAGCACGGGCTTCCCCATATGCGGGGTGGTCCTCGTCGTAGTAGACCATGTCCGTGGCTACGCCTTTGACGGGGTAGCCCGCAGGGCCCGTTCCGTCCGTACTGGCGGCGACAGAGCCGGCGCCGTACGGCTCGTCGGCCGCCAAGTGACCGGCAGGCTCCGGCTGTGCTGCATTGCCCGGTTCATCCTGGATCCGGTCAGTGCCGGTCTCCACAAGCGCGGAAGACTGCGTCCGGTCCATGGTTTCTGCGGCAGCCGCGCCGTCGGGAACGTCGGCGACGGCGTGGTGGTGACCTGCGCCGTCGCGAGCGTCTTCCTCGAGTGCGGCCGACTCGGCGCCCGGAAGCGTGGGCGCATGGCGGTCCGTGTACTCGGCGTGATGCACGGGAGCAGCAGTGTGGGTCGGTTCCCCGCCCGGGGCCGGGACCGTGCCTGTGCGCGCCCCGGGAGTGTCCCCCGTAGCGCCGGGCGCACTGCCTTCGGACCACTGGGTTTCCCATTCGCTGCCCGGCCGGCCGCCGCCCGTCGCCGCGTTCGCAGGCTCCTCTGCCGTTGTGGGTGCGACAGGTTCCGCAGGAACGCCGAAGCCGGCCGCGCCCGGAAGTCCGGTGGTTGCCGCTGCCTCAGCAGAGGGAGCAGCGCCTCCGCGGGAGAGGGCACCGTCGGCGTGCGCCGCCGGGGCATCATCGTGGCCGGGCCGGGCGGGGGAGGAACTGCTGCGGTTCAGCAGCCACCACACGACGGCCACTGCAACGGCGATGAGAATGATCCAGAGAACGATGTCCATGGCAAGCCCTTCTGTTTGGATGGAACGGTAGCCTCCACCCCGACGCTACGTCGGGCACCCACTGCTGTCCAGAGAGGACGCCGGGGCCCGCGTTGTTGAGCACACCCGCGGTTTGGGCTGTGCTGACGGTAGCCTCGCTACATGGACTTCAAGCGCCTGCAGATCCTGCGCGAATTGGCGGACCGGGGAACGGTCGGGGCCGCCGCCGAGGCCCTCCACGTCACCCCTTCCGCGGTATCGCAGCAATTGCGCACCCTCCAGGACGAACTGGGCGTCGCGCTTATCGAAAAATCCGGCCGCGGCGTCCGGCTGACCGAAGCGGGCCGGGCCATGGCCACTGCTGCCGCTGAGGTTTCCACCGCGATGGCGAAGGCCGAAGCGACCATCGACACTTACCGCCAGGGCTGGCAGGCGCATATCCGGGCGGCGTTCTTTCCCAGTGCAGCCGAAATGTTCCTGCCCGGGCTGCTGAACCGGGTCAAGGCAGTGCCCGGCCTCCAGCTCGAAGCCTGCCTGGAAGACCCGGGCGTTTCCGGCTTCCCTGAGCTCGTGGCCGATTATGACATCGTCCTGGCCCACAGTGTGGACGGTCCGGATGTCTTCTCCCGGCAGGGAGTCACGGTGGTACCCCTGCTGAAGGAACCACTGGACGTTGCGGTTCCGGCCGGCCACCCCCTTGCCGGCAAAACCAGGCTGACCGCAAAGGACGTGGTGGGCTATCCCTGGCTGGGAGTGCCGGAGGGCTTTCCCTTCGACGCGGTGTTCCGGGAAATCGAGCAGCAGGCGGGAAGCAGTGCGGTGCAGGCCCAGCGGTTCCCGGACCTGCGGGTCCTGGAAGCGCTGGTGAGTGCCGGGCACGGGCTTTCCCTGTTGCCCCGTTACACCGCCACGGGCAACCAGGGGCGGGGCTTCGTGCTGCGGCCACTCGAAGGAGTTGCGGCCCGCCGCAGCATCGTTGCGCTGGTCCGTGCGGACATTGCTGAACGGACCTCCGTCCGCGACGTCCTCGCGATGCTCTCTTGGGAAGCGAAAGCCGTTGAGCAGGGGAGTGGAACGTGACGGCGGCCACCGCGCACGGTCCCGGCACGTCCGTAGTGTCCAAATTGTGGGACGTCAGTCCACTATTTGATAGAAATATTCCGGATATTACGGCGTTCGCCGCTTTTTCCGTCCTGGTGCGCGCGGGCGGAGCCCTAGACTTTCCCCTATGAGTGAGACCACCATCGCAACCGACAACAAGCCTGACATCAAACCCCGTAGCCGGGTCGTAACCGACGGAATCCACGCTGCACCCGCACGTGGCATGTTCCGGGCGGTCGGCATGGGGGACGACGACTTCGCGAAGCCCCAGGTCGGTGTCGCGAGCTCGTGGAATGAAATCACTCCTTGCAACCTCTCCCTTAACCGGCTGGCCCAGGGCGCCAAGGAAGGCGTCCACGCCGGCGGCGGTTTCCCCATGCAGTTCGGCACCATCTCCGTCTCCGACGGCATCTCCATGGGACACGAGGGCATGCACTTCTCCCTCGTGTCCCGCGAAGTCATCGCAGACTCCGTGGAAACCGTCATGCAGGCTGAGCGCATTGACGGATCCGTGCTGCTGGCCGGCTGCGACAAGTCGCTTCCCGGCATGCTCATGGCCGCCGCCCGCCTGGACCTGTCCAGCGTGTTCCTCTACGCCGGCTCCATCATGCCCGGCTGGGTCAAGCTTGAGGACGGCTCCGAAAAGGAAGTCACCCTCATCGACGCCTTCGAAGCCGTGGGCGCCTGCGCCGCGGGCAAGATGAGCATGGAGGACCTGACCCGGATCGAAAAGGCCATCTGCCCCGGTGAAGGTGCCTGCGGCGGCATGTACACCGCCAACACCATGGCCTGCATCGGTGAGGCCCTGGGCATGTCCCTGCCCGGCTCCGCAGCCCCGCCCTCGGCAGACCGCCGTCGAGATGAGTTCGCCCGCAAGTCCGGCGAAGCCGTGGTCAACCTGCTGCGCCAGGGCATCACCGCCCGGGACATCATGACCAAGAAGGCCTTCGAGAACGCTATCGCCGTCACCATGGCATTCGGCGGCTCCACCAACGCCGTGCTCCACCTCCTTGCCATCGCCCGCGAAGCCGAAGTCGAGCTGACGCTGGACGACTTCAACCGCATCGGCGACAAGATCCCGCACCTTGGCGACCTCAAGCCCTTCGGCCGCTACGTGATGACGGACGTCGACAAGATCGGCGGCGTGCCGGTCATCATGAAGGCACTGCTCGACGCCGGCCTGCTGCACGGGGACTGCCTCACCGTCACGGGCAAGACCGTCGCCGAAAACCTCGAGGCGATCAACCCGCCGGACGTTGACGGCAAGATCCTGCGCGCGCTGGACAATCCGATCCACAAGACCGGCGGCATCACCATCCTGCACGGCACCATGGCCCCGGAAGGCGCGGTCGTGAAGAGCGCCGGCTTCGACGCCGACGTCTTTGAGGGCACCGCCCGCGTCTTCGAGCGTGAACAGGGCGCCCTGGACGCGCTGGACAACGGCCGGATCAAGGCCGGAGACGTCGTCGTCATCCGCTACGAAGGCCCCAAGGGCGGCCCGGGCATGCGCGAAATGCTCGCCATCACCGGCGCCATCAAGGGTGCCGGGCTGGGCAAGGACGTCCTGCTCCTGACCGACGGCCGGTTCTCGGGCGGCACCACGGGCCTGTGCATCGGGCACGTTGCGCCGGAAGCGGTCGACGGCGGCCCCATCGCCTTCGTCAAGGACGGCGACAGGATCCGGGTGGACATCGCCGCGCGCAGCTTCGACCTGCTGGTGGACGACGCCGAACTCGAGGCCCGCAAGGTGGGCTGGGAGCCGCTTCCGGCACGTTACACCAAGGGTGTCCTGGCCAAATACGCCAAGCTGGTGCACAGCGCCAGCACGGGCGCATACTGCGGGTGACGCGCGGGCCCGAAGCCTTCGGCGGGGGATGGTGCCCGCCTGGGGTGGAAGGGCCTAATAAGGGGTGATCCAAAGGGCCCCGGGCTGACGGCGCCCGCGCCGGACGTTCGGGGTTCGGATCACCCCGTGGACAACGGCGTCCACATGGTGAGATGGGTCCGGTCTTCGTTGACACCTGTCTCAGCCAGAGGGAAAACTGAACGCATGACCTTCGTTATCGGCACCGTCGTCGTACTTACCAAGCGCGTGGCACACTAGCCCCGGTAACGAACCGTCACGCGCGAACCCCTCGAAGAGCCGTCAGGCTGAGGGGTTTTTTTATTCCCCGCAGTTCCACGAAACAAGATGATCCACAAGGAAGAGTCCGATGAGCAAAGGATCGCCGATCAGCCCCTCGCTGATGGCCGCCAAGTCCGCCGGAGCCCCCAAGGCTTCGGACCGTGCCGACCGGATGGCTGACAACGCCGCCGTCGCCGACCTTGCTGCCGCCTCTCCTGTCCTTGGGCCGAACAACGTTGTACCCCCAACGGTGATGACCGGCTCGCAAGCTATTGTCCGTTCGCTCGAAGAACTCGGCGTCGACGATATTTTCGGTTTGCCCGGTGGCGCGATCCTGCCCACCTACGACCCCTTGATGGCCTCCAGCATGAATCACGTGCTGGTCCGTCACGAACAGGGAGCCGGCCACGCCGCGCAAGGCTACGCCATGGTTACCGGCCGGGTGGGCGTCTGCATCGCCACCTCCGGCCCGGGAGCCACCAACCTCGTTACCGCCATCATGGATGCCCACATGGACTCCGTGCCGATGGTGGCCATCACCGGCCAGGTGTCCAGCGGCGTCATTGGCACCGATGCTTTCCAGGAGGCGGACATCGTGGGCATCACCATGCCCATCACCAAGCATTCCTTCCTGGTGACCGACCCCAACGACATCCCGCATGTCATGGCCGAGGCCTTCCACCTGGCCTCCACCGGCCGCCCCGGCCCCGTCCTGGTGGACGTGGCCAAGGACGCCCAGGTGGGCCAGATGACCTTCTCGTGGCCGCCGAAGATCGACCTGCCCGGCTACCGCCCCGTGACCCGCGGCCACAATAAGCAGGTGCGCGAAGCCGCCAAGCTGATTGCCGCTTCCAGCAAGCCGGTCCTGTACGTGGGCGGCGGCGTGGTGAAGGCCCACGCCTCCGCCGAGCTTATGGCCCTGGCGGAAGCAACCGGAGCTCCCGTGGTCACCACCCTGATGGCCAAGGGAGTTTTCCCGGACTCGCATCTCCAGCACGTGGGCATGCCCGGCATGCATGGCAGCGTCTCCGCCGTCACCGCGCTCCAGCAGGCCGACCTCCTGATTACCCTGGGCGCCCGCTTCGACGACCGCGTCACCGGTGTCCTGAAGACCTTCGCGCCCACGGCCAAGGTCATCCACGCGGACATCGACCCCGCCGAAATCTCCAAGAACCGCACCGCCGATGTCCCCATCGTCGGCTCCGTCAAGGAGATCATCCCCGAGCTGACGGACGCGGTCCGCGCACAGTTCGAGGTGGCCGGCACCCCTGACCTGACCACCTGGTGGGCCTTCCTGAACAACCTCAAGGAGACCTACCCCCTCGGCTGGACCGAGCCGGACGACGGCCTCACTGCCCCGCAGAAGGTCATTGAGCGCATCGGCGCCCTTACCGGACCTGAAGGCGTGTATGTTGCGGGTGTGGGCCAGCACCAGATGTGGGCCGCGCAGTTCATCAAGTATGAGCGCCCGCATGCCTGGCTGAACTCCGGCGGCGCCGGCACCATGGGATACGCCGTTCCGGCCGCCATGGGCGCCAAGGTGGGGGAGCCGGACCGTGTGGTCTGGGCCATCGACGGCGACGGCTGCTTCCAGATGACCAACCAGGAGCTGGCCACCTGCGCCATCAACAAGATCCCCATCAAGGTTGCCGTCATCAACAACTCCTCGCTGGGCATGGTGCGCCAGTGGCAGACGCTCTTCTACGAAGGCCGTTACTCCAACACAGACCTCAACACCGGCCACGACACCGTCCGCATCCCGGACTTCGTTAAACTGGGCGAGGCCTACGGCTGTGCGTCCTTCCGGTGTGAACGCGACGAGGACATCGATGCCACCATCCAGAAGGCCCTCGAAATCAATGACCGACCGGTGGTCATCGACTTCGTGGTGAGCCCCAACTCCATGGTGTGGCCGATGGTGCCCGCCGGCGTGAGCAACGACCAGATCCAGGTTGCCCGCAACATGACCCCGGAATGGGAAGAGGAGGACTAGGCCATGAGCCGTCACACACTGTCCGTGCTGGTGGAGGACAAGCCGGGTGTCCTGACCCGGGTAGCCAGCCTCTTCGCCCGCCGCGCCTTCAACATCAACTCCCTGGCCGTCGGCCCCACGGAGGTCCCGGGCGTGTCCCGGATGACCGTCGTGGTCGACGCCGACGGCGACCTGATCGAACAGGTCACCAAGCAGCTCAACAAGCTGATCAACGTCATCAAGATCGTTGAGCTGACCCCCGAATCTTCCGTACAGCGAGACCACATCCTGGTCAAGGTACGTGCGGATGCCGCAACACGCCTGCAGGTCACCCAGGCTGCAGACCTGTTCCGCGCCTCAGTGGTGGACGTTTCCACCGATTCCGTCGTCATTGAGGCAACCGGCCACCCCGAAAAGCTCACGGCACTGCTCTCGGTGCTTGAGCCCTTCGGCATCCGCGAAATCGTGCAGTCCGGCACCCTGGCCGTTGGACGGGGATCCCGCTCCATGAGTGACCGGGCGCTGCGCTCCGCGTAGGCGCCCGTAACCGCAGCACCACCAGACAAATATCTACACACCACTCAAGAGGAGTTACGCAAGTGACTGAAATGTTCTACGACGACGACGCAGACCTGTCGATCATCCAGGGCCGCAAGGTCGCCATCGTTGGCTACGGATCCCAGGGCCACGCCCACGCACTGAACCTGCGCGATTCCGGCGTCGAGGTCGTCATCGCGCTCAAGGACGGCTCCAAGTCCACGGCCAAGGCAGAAGAAGCCGGCTTCACGGTCAAGAACGTTGCCGACGCCGCCGAATGGGCCGACGTCATCATGATTCTCGCGCCGGACCAGCACCAGCGCGCCATCTACAACGACTCAATCAAGGACAAGCTGACCCCGGGCAAGGCCCTTGCCTTCGCCCACGGCTTCAACATCCGCTTCGGCTACATCCAGGCACCGGAGGGCGTCGACGTCATCCTCGTCGCGCCGAAGGCGCCGGGCCACACCGTCCGCCGCGAATTTGAAGCGGGCCGCGGCATCCCGGACATCATCGCCGTGGAGCAGGACGCTTCCGGCTCCGCCTGGGACCTCGCCAAGTCCTACGCCAAGGCAATCGGCGGCACCCGCGCCGGCGTCATCCAGACCACCTTCACCGAAGAGACCGAGACGGACCTCTTCGGCGAGCAGGCGGTTCTCTGCGGCGGTGTGTCCCAGCTGGTCCAGTACGGCTTCGAGACCCTGACCGAGGCCGGTTACCAGCCCCAGATCGCCTACTTCGAAGTCCTGCACGAGCTGAAGCTCATCGTGGACCTGATGTGGGAAGGCGGCATTGCCAAGCAGCGCTGGAGCGTCTCCGACACCGCAGAGTACGGCGACTACGTCTCCGGCCCGCGCGTCATCACCCCCGAGGTGAAGGAAAACATGAAGGCCGTCCTGGCCGACATCCAGTCCGGCGCGTTCGCCAAGCGGTTCATCGAGGACCAGGACAACGGCGCCGTGGAGTTCAAGGAACTGCGTGCCAAGGCCGAGCAGCACCCCATCGAGGCCGTGGGCCGCGAGCTGCGTTCCCTCTTCTCCTGGCAGCAGCAGGACGTGGACTACGTCGAAGGCTCCGCTGCCCGCTAAGGCAGCCAGCCGTTCGCCACGCCATCGGCGCCGGGGCCGGGTTCACACTTAACAATGTGAGCCCGGCCTTTCCGTCGGCCTAGACTTGTTCCATCCCCAGGACTGCAACGCAGAGGATCAGCCGTGTCAAAACCCGTAGTACTGCTCGCCGAAGAACTTTCCCCCGCCACCGTGGAGGCCCTCGGCCCGGACTTTGAAATCCGCCAGACAGACGGCTCCGACCGTTCCCAGCTCCTCTCGGCGATCACCGACGTTGACGCCATCCTGGTCCGTTCGGCCACCCAGGTGGATGCGGAGGCGATTGCCGCGGCGAAGAACCTGAAAGTCATTGCCCGTGCCGGCGTCGGACTGGACAACGTGGACATCAAGGCGGCCACCCAGGCCGGCGTCATGGTGGTCAACGCGCCCACCTCCAACATCGTTTCCGCCGCCGAGCTCACCGTGGGCCACATCCTGAGCCTGGCCCGCCACATTCCACAGGCGAGTGCCGCCCTCAAGGACGGGGAATGGAAGCGCTCCAAGTACACCGGCATCGAACTGTTCGAAAAGAAGATCGGAATCATCGGCCTCGGCCGGATCGGCGCTCTCGTGGCGGCCCGGCTCAAGGGCTTCGACACCAAGATCCTGGCTTACGATCCCTACATCACCTCTGCCCGGGCCGCCCAGCTCGGCGTGCAGCTGGTCACCCTGGATGAACTCCTGGCCCAGTCCGACTTCATCACCATCCACATGCCCAAGACGCCCGAGACGGTGGGCATGCTGGGCGCGGACGCCTTCAAGAAGATGAAGAACTCCGCCTACGTCATCAACGTGGCCCGCGGTGGCCTGGTGGACGAAGAGGCGCTCTTCACCGCCCTTCAGGACGGCGACATCGCCGGTGCGGGCGTGGATGTGTTCTCCAAGGAACCCAGCACGGACCTGCCCTTCTTCAAACTGGACAACGTGGTGGTCACCCCGCACCTGGGCGCGTCGACCGATGAGGCACAGGAGAAGGCCGGCGTTTCGGTAGCCAGGTCCGTCCGTCTGGCGCTGGCCGGCGAACTGGTGCCGGACGCGGTCAACGTGGCCGGTGGCATCATCGCACCGGACGTACGCCCCGGTATCGCCCTGGTGGAGAAGCTGGGCCGGATCTTCACCGCACTGACTCACGACTCGCTGACGCAGTTCGACGTCGAAGTGGCCGGGGAAATCTCTTCGCTGGACGTCAAGGTCCTCGAACTGGCGGCGTTGAAGGGAATCTTCGCCGACGTGGTGACCGAGCAGGTCTCCTACGTCAACGCCCCGGTCATCGCGGAGCAGCGCGGCATCAACGTCCGCCTCATCACCACCCCGGAGACCGAGTCCTACCGCAACGTCCTGACCCTGCGCGGTGCCCTCAGCGACGGCAGCCAGATCTCAGTGGCCGGTACGCTCACCGGACCCAAGCAGGTGGAGAAGCTCGTGGGGATCAATGGCTTCGAAGTCGAGATTCCCATCAGCGAGCACCTGGTGGTGGTCGCCTACACGGACCGGCCCGGCGTGATCGGCACCATCGGCCACATCCTGGGAATGAACAACATCAATATCGCCGGCATGCAGGTGGCACGCTCGGACGAGGGCGGACAGGTGCTGGCGCTCCTCACCATCGACAGCTCCGTCCCGCAGCAGGTGCTCGATGCCATCAAGGCCGGCATTGGCGCGGACATGGTCCGGGAAGTGGACCTGGAGGACTAAGGAACACCGTGTGGGGGACTCCGGCGCAACGCCGACGGCCTCCTTTCCGGGTGGGCGTGTCCGTCCGGGTCCACGTATGATTGGCCGGTCTGCTTACAATGGCTGGGTCCCGTTCCGGGACCAGGCCCGCAGACCGGCCAATACCTTTTGCACATCCGTCCGTCATCGTCCGTGTCCGCCGGCGGCGGGCATGTCAGTGCGCACGCAAACCAGGTTCCAGGGAGATTAATGAACGCCGTCCAGAGGTTCATCAGAAGCAAAGTGCTGCTGTTGACCGCGGCCATCTTGATCGCAGCCATGTGCTTGTCGGTCCTCGTCCAGGGACAGTCGCAGGCTGCCCTCAACCGGACCGTGGATGAAAATTCACGCGGACTCTACGACGTCCTTGTCCAGACCAAGGCAGGCTCGGGTGCGCTGATGCAGCCGGACATCGCCAACGGTTCCGGCGGGATCACCTTCGACCAGCTCGAAGCCATCCGGAACCTTTCCGGAACGTCCGTTGCCGCCCCCATCAGTTTGGTCTCCCGGGTCACGCAGAACCTTGAATCGCCCCGCCTGGACGCCATGGACTTCCTCGGTTACAACGCAGGCCTTGCCGGGACCGCGGCGGCGGACCAGGCGGCAGGAGCCACTGCCCCGGAGCAGTGGCCGGCAGCGGAGTCGGTGCTCAATGACGAGCCGACCAAGTACCGCCTCACCGCCACCGCAGTCAGCTCCGACGGTGTTTCCGAGACCACGCTGTTCAAATCCACCGCGGAAGGCACGCTGGGCAAAGCGAAGCTGGTGGAGGAACAGACAGAGGGTGGCAAGAGCATCCGCATTGCCGCGCCGGAAGGCGAAACCGGCATCAAGTTCCCGGCTCCGGCCGGAGGCTCCGAGCACAACCTCTTCAATGCCTCGATTTCGCTGCCCCTGGCCCCCGAGGTCACCGAGTCCGTGGTGGCTGTGGACCCTGCGGCCGAACGTGCGCTGCTGGGTTCCGCCGGCGACTTCCTGGCGCCGCTGGAGAAGGCACCGCCGGCAGATGCCCGCGACGCCGGAGCGATCGGCCGCTACTTCGAAGGCCTCTTCACCAACGGCATCAGCCTGGAGGAGCTCGACGAGGGACCGGACTTCCTTGGCGTGAAGCTTAAGTACTGGGCACCCCTGATGACCCAGTACCAGCAGGCCAAGCGCAGCGGCCAGCTGACCGAAGACTCGCAGGCGATCCCGCTGATCGTGCGCGAGGGCACTTCGCTGGACCTCAAGTACAACGTCAAGATCGAAGAAATCGACGACGCCGGCAAAGTGGTCAAGGAAGTCGGCACGGCCTCGCGGTCGCTGGACAAGGACTACCTGCCTTTCGTATCCAAGGACCCGTTCGCGCTGGACTGGCCCGGATCGACGGACCACTCTGCCCTGCTCGGCAAGACCGGCAACTTCAACCAGGGCCTGTACACGCCCGCGGAATGGAGCACCGACTTCGCCGCGGCGCCCAAATACACTGACGGCGAGACTGCAGCCAACGGCGCCGTCGCCAAGACTGCGGTGCCCGGTGAATGGGTCACGGTGAACCGGCTGCCCGAGACGGGCGCCAACGGCGCCCCCGTGGACCAGACGCAGCGGGAACCGGTGGATGAACGCTCCTACCGCGAAAACCTGGAAACGGGGGAGAAGGTCGCGGCACCGCTCGCCATGGTCTACGGCACGTTCAGCCCGGCCACCGTGGCGGAAGCCGCCGGCGACGTCAACAAGCTGCCGCTCGGCGGCTACGACCCGACCCCCTACACCCTGGTCCAGGACGCTCAGGGCAAGGAGGTGCAGGCCGCAGAGCTGAAGCCCTCCCTGAGCGCCACGGGCCTGGCCAGCCAGTCCGCCGGTGCCATCACGGACTACTACGGACTTGCCGCGGCGCGCGGCTACACGGACAACGCAGCGGTCATCGACGCCGTCCGCGTCCGTGCCGCGGCGCCGGGCAGCTGGAAGGAAGCCCAGCCGGAGGTCGAGAAACTCGCCGCGGAAATCAGAGACATGGGCCTGGAAGCCACCATCGTGGCAGGTTCTGCCCGGGAAGACGCCAGCATTTTCGTCCCCGGATATTCCAAGGACGACGCCGGCAAGGAATCCGACCTGGGCACCGTCACCCAGTCGTGGGTCCGCCAGGACGCCGCTGATGCCGTGTCCGGCTCCCTCTCCGGGACGAACATCACCCTGCTCTTCCTCACCCTGTGCGGTGCGGCTCTGCTGACCGGTGCTTCCACCGTCAGCTACATCCGCAAGCGAAGGACGGAAGCCGGCACCCTCCGGGCCATGGGCTGGACGCAGCGGCGCATCCGCAACTGGGTCCTGGAGGAATTCGGAGTCGGCGCGGTCCTGCTGGCCGCCGCCGGCATCGTCCTCAGCCTGGTCAGCTGGAGCCTGCCCACAGTCCTTGTCTCAGCGGCGGTGCTGGCACTGTACGCCGGCGCAGCATACTTCGCCGCCCGGCAGCTGCGCCACCGCGACGAGATCGACCAGGAGCCGCAGCATGACGAGCGGCTCATTCCGGTGGACTCCCCGCTGACCTTCGCCAACCGGCAGCTGGCCACCAACAAGTTCAATACCCTGTCGCTCGCGGTGGCAGTCGGTGTCTTCGGCGCCGCGGTGGGCGGACTCATCGCGCTCCTGATCGACATCCCCCGCGCGGCCGGCGCCAGCGCGCTCAGCGGGCTCGCCGCCACGAGCGTGGCCCTGCCCAGCATCCTGCTGGCACTGGCCGGAGTGCTGGTGGGCCTGGTCCTGACGCTGGTCACTGGCCGGTTTGAGCTCAATGCGAAGCGCCAGTACCTGGCCATCCTGGCGGCGATGGGCTGGAACCCGGACATGCTGCGCCAGGTCCGCCTGTTCGAGAACGCCCTCGTGGGCACCGTGGCCCTGCCGCTCGGCGTCCTGGGCGCACTGGGGATCGGCCTGCTCCTGGCCCCCTACGCAGCACTGTGGGCCGGTTTGGCCGGCCTCCTGGCTGTACTTTGCTGGATTCCGATTGCAACGAAAGTAGTCCAATGACAAACCCGACCAACGTCCAGCGGAGCCGCAGGGCCGGCTCCGGTGAGGTCCCCCTGCAGACCCGTGCCAACACCATCGTCAAGTCCACGGATCACGCCACCCCGCTGGAGCTGAGCGACATCACCATCCGCTACGGCGGAGGCAAGGGCGGCGCCGAAGCCGTCACGGTGGTGGAGAATTTCGACCTCACCCTGCACGCCGGCGAGATGCACTGCGTCGCCGGCCGCAGCGGTTCCGGCAAGACGAGCATCCTCACCGTCGGCGCGGGGCTGACCCTGCCGACGTCCGGCCGCGTTTTTTGGGAAGGCGATTCCCTTGAAAGCATGGGCGACGACGAAATCGCTGACCGCCGTCGGGCACTCATCGGCTACGTCGACCAGGGCGGCGCCCTGATCGACGGCATGAGCGCCCTGGAAAACGTCCTGCTGCCCGCAGTTCCCGACGGCGAAGTTGACCAGCGCCGGGATATGGCCAAGGACCTCCTGGACCTGGTGGGACTCGGACGCCGCATGCGGCACCGTCCCGCGCAGCTCTCCGGAGGTGAACGCCAGCGCGTCGCGATCGCGCGTGCACTGATCCTGGGAACCCGGGTCCTCGTCGTGGACGAGCCCACCGCCAGCCTGGACCGCGCGTCGGCCAACCGGATCATCAGCATCCTGAAGGACACCACGTCGGATGGAATTGCGGTGCTGGTCGCATCCCACGACCACGAACTGGTCCGGCTCAGCGATACGCTGACGGAACTGATCTAGCCTGTCCCTCCGCACCCGAAGGTAACGTCCGCAACGTGACTGCTTCAGAGAAAACCCCGTTCTACATCACCACGGCCATTACCTACCCCAATGGCGTTCCGCACATCGGCCATGCCTACGAGTACATCGCCACCGATGCCATGGCGCGGTTCAAACGGCTGGACGGGTATGACGTGATGTTCCTGACAGGAACAGACGAGCACGGGATGAAGATCGCGCAGACCGCCGAAAAGGAAGGCATTACGCCCAAGGAACTGGTGGACCGGAACGCGGAGATCTACAAGGCGGCACACGCTGCCCTAGACATCACGTACGACAGGTTCATCCGCACCACCGACGCGGACCACTACGCTGCCTCGCAGGCCATCTGGAAGAAGATGGAAGCGAACGGAGACATCTACCTGTCCAAGTACGAGGGCTGGTACTCGGTCCGGGACGAGGCGTTCTACGGCGAGGATGACACCGTGGTCAAGGACGACGGCGTGCGCTACTCGAAAGAGACGGACACCGAAGTGACCTGGACAGCGGAGGAGAGCTACTTCTTCCGTCTCTCCGCCTACCAGGAGAAGCTGCTGGCGCTGTACGAGGCGCAGCCGGAATTCGGCGCTCCGCAGTACCGCTTCAACGAAGTCATCAGCTTCGTCAGGCGCGGACTCGAGGACCTGTCCATCAGCCGCACCACCTTCGACTGGGGCGTCCCGGTGCCAGGCAACGACAAGCACGTCATGTACGTGTGGGTGGATGCCCTCACCAACTACCTGACCGGTGTCGGCTATCCCGACGTCGACTCTGAGAAGTTCCGGACCTTCTGGCCTGCGGACGTGCACGTCATCGGCAAGGACATCTCGCGGTTCCACGCCATCTATTGGCCTGCATTCCTGATGAGCGCCGGCCTGGAGCTGCCCAAGCGGATCATGATCCACGGCTTCCTGCACAACAACGGCGTGAAGATGTCCAAGTCCCTGGGCAATGTGGTGGCCCCGGCGGACTTCGTGGCGCAGTACGGCCTGGACCAGGTCCGCTTCTTCTTCCTGCGCGAAGTGCCCTTCGGTGCCGACGGCAGCTACAACCACGAGGCTATCGTGGGTCGGATGAACTCCGACCTGGCGAACAACTTCGGCAACCTTGCCCAGCGTTCGCTCTCCATGGTGGCCAAGAACTGCGGGGGAGTGGTTCCGGTGCCTGCTGCGTTCACGGACGCCGATAAGGCGATCCTGGCCCAGGCCGGCGCCCTGCTGGAGGCTGCCCGCACGGCCTTCGACAAGCAGGAGTTCAGCCGCGCACTCGAAACCATCTGGGGCGTCCTGGGCGACACGAACGCCTACTTCGCCGAGCAGGCCCCCTGGGTGCTGCGGAAGACCGACGTCGAACGGATGAACACGGTTCTGTACGTCACCCTCGAAGTGCTGCGGATTGTGTCCATCCTGGCGCAGCCCGTCATGCCCGCCGCCACTGCATCGCTGCTCACGGCACTGGGGCAGCCTGATGGCGATGCCCGTACGTTCGCTGCTCTGGGCACCCCGATCGCGGCGGGCACTGTCCTGCCGGCGCCCACGCCGGTCTTCCCCAAATATGAGGAGCCTGCCGGTTCCTGACGCTAGCGCGTGCTCCACTCCGGCTCTGCCGGGATGCCCAGGAGGGTGTCCCGGCAGAGCCTTTTTTTGAGTATCCGCCCCGCGCATTGCGTATCTGACCTGCGCCAATACAGGTAATCGCTACTCGGGACCAGCGGGTGCGGCGCTCCTACGCTCATTGGGTAAGCAACCGATGATTCAGCTGGGAGAACCATCACCCCGTTTTGCGATGGTGCTGTTTCCTTCAGTACGGGGCGGCCCCTTCTCCCTCTTGGCTGGTCGGCCTGGACCAAGAATTGGATGGAGAGGGAAAATGAGACGGATCCTTGCAGGGATGGGGGTCTTGAGCTTGGCCGCGCTGGCAACAACGGCGACTGCTACAGCCTCGCCACAAGACGCCGGCAGGACCATCACGATCTGCCACGCTACAGGTTCTGAACTCAACCCCTACATTGCGGTCACCATCAGCGTCGACGCAATCAACGGGCCGAACGACCATATGGGGTCCCACCACGACGAAGACATCATTCCGCCGAATGACGGCAGCGTTCTGCCGGGTGGGCGGAACCTGGACAAAATCGACTGGTGGGAAGCAGGGTGCAAAGATCCTGGCGGGGCGCCGGACCCTGTAGCGCCCGCTGATCCTGATCCGGTGGTGGTGCCTGGTCCGGATCCGGTGGTTGTGCCTGGTCCTGATCCGGTTGAGGGGGATCCGGTGGTGGTGCCTGGTCCTGATCCGGTTGAGGGGGATCCGGTGGTGGTGCCTGGTCCTGATCCGGTTGAGGGGGATCCGGTGGTGGTGCCTGACCCTGATCCGGTTGAGGGGGATCCGGTGGTGGTGCCTGACCCTGATCCGGTTGAGGGGGATCCGGTGGTTGTGCCGGACCCGGAAGACGAAAATGCTTCGGAGCCAGGCGAGAGACCTTCATCAGGACCGGTGACTGCTGGTGCCGTGGTGGCGCCGGGCAGTGTGGAAGCCGCATCGGGCACCGCGGCGGGCAGGAACCAGGGTTACAGCGTCCAGACGGCTGCGGCGGCTGCACCATCCGGGGCACCGCTGACCGCGGGACTGATCGCACTCTTCCTTTCCGCAGCAGTCGTGGCTGTCCGGATGATGCCAGGCGGGACCGGGCGGCACACCAGCAGCTATAAGTAGAGCCGACTGATGCGATAGGGACGGGGAGGCACCGCGCTGACAGCGTGGGTCCTCCCCGCTCTGTCAGGTTCTCGTATCTTGAGACAGGTTGACCAGCATATGGATCACTTGGCTACCCTGAAACGATGAGCGCTTCCATTGATCTTGCAGTCATTCCCGGCGACGGTATCGGCCCGGAGGTTATCGCCGAGGCGGTCAAAGTCCTGGAAAAGGCGGCCGCCGCGGAGGGCGTCGAACTCAAGCAGACCCGCTACAAGCTCGGCGCCGAGCACTGGATGGAGACGGGCGAGACCCTCCCGGACGAGGTACTGGCAGACCTCCGCACCCGCGATGCGATACTCTTCGGCGCGGTGGGCGCCGCCCCGGGCGATACCCGTATCCCCTCCGGCATCATTGAACGCGAGCTGCTGCTTAAGCTCCGCTTTAGTCTGGACCACTACGTCAACCTGAGGCCTTCCCGGCTCTACGGAACGGTGGGAAGCCCGCTGGCCAATCCCGGCACCATCGACTTCATTGTGGTCCGTGAGGGCACCGAAGGACCCTACGTGGGCAACGGCGGCACCCTGCGCGCCGGAACTCCCCACGAGGTGGCCACCGAAGTTTCGCTGAACACAGCCCATGGCGTGGAGCGGGTTGTCCGGGATGCTTTCCGCAGGGCCAGCGCGAGGGAGCGCAGGCACGTCACCCTGGTCCATAAGCACAACGTCCTTGTCTATGCCGGGCACCTGTGGAAGCGCACCGTGGAGGCCGTGGCAAAGGAGTTCCCGGAGGTCACCCACGACTACCTGCACGTGGACGCCGCCACTATCTTCATGGTCACCGACCCCTCACGATTCGATGTGATCGTCACCGACAATCTCTTTGGTGACATCCTTACCGACCTCGCCGCTGCAGTGACTGGCGGCATCGGCCTGGCCGCGTCCGGCAACATCAACATGGACCGGACCGCCCCCTCCATGTTCGAGCCGGTCCACGGATCGGCGCCGGACATTGCCGGCCAGGGCAAGGCGGATCCGACGGCGGCCATCCTGTCAGCGGCCCTCCTGCTGGATCACCTGGGCTACTCCTCGGCAGCCCGGAAGATCGAAGCGGCGGTGATTGCCGACGTCGAAAAGCGCGGCGGAGGCACGCGCACCACGGCCGAGGTGGGCGACGCGATAGCAGCCGGGCTGTAACGGCACGAGCGCGTGCGGCAACCGGCGTAAGCTTGTCTCGAATCACCAAATGCCGCCCGCCGTTCAGCGCTGAACCGCCGGCGGCCGATCGTGGAGGAACCATGACTCAGACTGCCCCTGGCGTCGAATTCACCCAGCTGCCTTCGGCCAACCCGAAGTCCGCCGAAGAGCGTGCAGCCATCCTGGCGAACCCGGGATTTGGCAACCACTTCACCGACCACACCGCAATCGTCGACTACAGCGTGGACGAGAACGGCAATGGCGGCTGGCACAATCCCCGGGTGGAAGCCTACGGCCCCATCACCCTTGACCCGTCGGCAGCTGTGCTGCACTACGGGCAGGAGATCTTCGAGGGCCTCAAGGCCTACCGGCACGCGGACGGCTCCATCTGGACCTTCCGGCCGGAAGCCAACGCGGCGCGGCTGAACAAGTCCGCGCGCCGGATCGCCCTGCCCGAGCTGCCCGCCGAATACTTCCTGGGCGCCATCCGCGAACTCGTCGCCGCAGACAGGGAATGGGTTCCGTCCGGCGACGGTGAAGCCCTGTACCTGCGTCCGTTCATGATCGCCACGGAGGCTTTCCTGGGTGTACGGGCTGCGCGTGAGGTTTCGTTCCGCGTCATCGCTTCGCCTGCCGGCAACTACTTCGGCGGCGAACTGAAGCCGGTGTCCATCTGGATCTCCCGTCAGTACGCCCGCGCCGGCCGTGGCGGCACCGGTGCGGCCAAGTGCGGCGGCAACTACGCGGCTTCGCTGATCGCGCAGCAGGAGGCCGAGGCCAACGGCTGCAAGCAGGTGCTCTTCCTGGACCAGTTCAACGACAACGCTGTGGAAGAGCTCGGCGGCATGAACGTCTTCTTCGTCATGAAAGACGGCTCGCTCGTCACGCCCGCGCTCAGCGGCACCATCCTCGAAGGCGTCACCCGCATGTCTGTCATCCAGGTAGCCAAGGACATGGGCCGGGAAGTCACTGAACGTAAGATCACCCTCGACGAGTGGCGCGACGGCGTGGCCTCCGGTGACATCACGGAAGTATTCGCCTGCGGGACCGCGGCCGTCATCACGCCCATCGGCGTGCTCAAGGACGCCACCGAGTTCATCGGCGCCGAAGACGCGAAGGCAGGGGAGACCACCATGGCCATCCGCGAACGCCTGTTGGGAATCCAGACCGGCACTTACCCGGACACCCACGGCTGGCTCACCCGCCTGGTCTAGCTGTCCCAGGCAACTCAAGCTATCCCAAGCAAAGCGGGGTCACTCCTGCCGCTTCCCGGTGGCCGGGACGGCCGAACGTGACCCCGCATTGCGTTAAGTTTCGGAGGATTGCCTGGTGAGCACTGCACCGACTCCGGCCCTGCAGCGGGCCACACTGTCCGCCGGCTACATCCTTGCACCGAACCCGGGCCCCATGAGCCTGGAGGGGACCAACTCCTATGTCCTGCGGGCTCCCGGACACCCCACAGCGGTGGTGGTGGACCCCGGCCCGGCGGATGAAACACATCTGCAGGCCCTTGCCGGAGCCGGCCCGGTGGAGCTCATCCTCATTACCCACCGCCACGCGGACCACACCGCGGGGTCAGCCCGGCTCCATGAACTCACCGGGGCCCCGGTCCGTGCCGCGGACCCTGAACATTGCCACGGCGGCGGCGCACCCCTGTCAGCGGGCGAACGCATCCGGGCCGCCGGGCTGGAGATCGCGGTGGTTCCCGCCCCCGGCCACACCTCGGATTCGGTGTGCTTCCATCTCCCCGCGGACGGCGCTGCGGGCGCCGTGCTGACCGGCGACACCATCCTGGGGCGCGGCACCACCATGCTGGACTATCCGGACGGAACGCTGGGCGACTACCTGGCCACGCTGATCCGCCTGGAGCAGCTGGGACCGGCGGCGGTCCTGCCCGCACACGGCCCGCCGCTGCCATCGCTTGAGGCCACGGCCCGGGACTACCTCAGGCACCGGCAGGAGCGTCTGGCGCAGATCCGCGGCGTCCTGAACCGGCTGGGCCGGGACGCGTCCGCGGGTGACGTCACCGACGCAGTGTATGCCGACGTCGGACCTTCAGTCAGGCGCGCGGCCGAAACGTCAGTTGCCGCCCAGCTCCACTACCTGCGCACCGAAAGCGGGACGGTAGGCTAGGAGCCATGCGTATTGCCAGGTTTGTAGTCGATTCCGATCCCCTCTACGGCATTGTGGAAGGTGAGCCGGGCAGTGAGGAAATCACTGTCATCCACGGCGATCCCTTCTTTAACGGCGTGGAGCGTACCTCCGTCCGCCACAAGCTGGAAGACGTCCGCCTGCTGGCGCCGATCATTCCGCGCAGCAAGGTAGTGGGCGTGGGCCGGAACTTCGTGGAACATGCCCGCGAGCTGGGCAATGAGGTGCCGGCGCAGCCGCTGCTCTTCCTGAAGCCGAACACATCCGTGGTGGGCCCGAACGATCCCGTGATCCTGCCCGAGTTCTCCGAGGAAGTCTCCTTCGAAGCCGAACTGTGCGTAGTCATCGGCCGGATCTGCAAGGACGTGCCCGAGGACCGCGTGGACGATGTGATCTTCGGCTACACCTGCGGCAACGACCTCACCGCCCGCGACGTCCAGAAGACCGACCTGCAGTGGGCCCGTGCCAAGGGATTCGACACCTCCGCGCCGCTGGGCCCCTGGATCGAAACGGACCTGGACACGGAGGACCTGCAGATCCAGGGCCGGCTCAACGGCGAACTGCGCCAGGACGGCAGCACCAGCCAGATGGTCCGGGGCGTCCGCGAAATCGTGTCCATCGTGTCGCAGGCGTTCACGCTGCTGCCCGGCGATGTCATCATGACCGGGACGCCGGCCGGCGTGGGCGTGGTCAACGCGGGAGACCGCTTCGAGGTCGAGATCGAGGGGATCGGGCGGCTGTCCAATCCGATCGTCCGCCGCTAGGGGCACCCGGCACGCGAAAGGGCGGAGGCGGCCAGGCGGTAAAGTTGGAGCCACTATGACTATCGCTTCCCCGTCGCCTGCTGCCTCCATCCCGCCCGTCACCGCGGAAACCCCCGTCCGCGTCCGGTTCTGCCCCTCGCCCACCGGCACCCCGCACGTCGGGCTGATCCGCACGGCGCTGTTCAACTGGGCATACGCCCGGCACACCAAGGGCACGCTCGTCTTCCGGATCGAGGACACCGACTCGGCGCGCGACAGCGAGGAAAGCTACCATCAGCTGCTGGACGCGCTGAAGTGGCTGGGCATCGACTGGGACGAGGGCGTGGAGGTAGGCGGTCCGCACGAGCCATACCGCCAGTCGCAGCGCGGCGGTATCTACCAGGACGTCATCAAGCGGCTGCATGAGGGCGGATTCATCTACGAGTCCTACTCCACCCCGGAGGAAATCGAAGCCCGGCACCGTGCCGCCGGCCGCGACCCCAAGCTCGGCTACGACGGCTTCGACCGGCACCTGACGGAGGAACAGCTCGCCCAGTTCAAGGCCGAAGGCCGCCAGGCGGTCCTTCGGCTTCGGATGCCGGACGAGGACATCACCTTCACCGACCTGGTCCGCGGCGAGATCACCTTCAAGGCGGGATCCGTGCAGGACTTCGCCGTGGTGCGCGCCAACGGCGCACCGCTGTACACGCTGGTCAACCCCGTGGATGATGCGCTGATGGGCATCACCCACGTCCTGCGGGGCGAGGACCTGCTCAGCTCGACTCCGCGCCAGATCGCCCTGTACCGGGCCTTGCATGCAGTTGGCGTGGCCCGGTACATGCCGGAGTTCGGCCACCTGCCCTACGTTATGGGCCAAGGCAACAAGAAGCTCTCCAAGCGGGACCCTGAATCCAGCCTGTTCCTGCACCGCGAGCGGGGCTTCATCCCCGAAGGCCTGCTCAACTACCTCTCGCTGCTGGGCTGGTCGCTCAGCGCGGACGAGGATATCTTCACCGTGGAACAGCTGGTGGAGCACTTCGACATCCATGATGTGCTGGGCAACCCTGCGCGTTTCGACCTGAAGAAGGCCGAGGCCATCAACGGCACGCACGTGCGCATGCTTGCGCCGAAAGTGTTCCGGGACCGGGTGGCCCACTATCTGCGTGAGGCGGGACTGGTGGGGGAAATCCTGACGGACCGGGAAGAGGAAATCGTCACCGAGGCCGCGCCGCTGATCCAGGAACGCATCACCCTTCTGGGCGAGGCCCCCGAGATGCTGGCGTTCCTGTTCAAAGCCGATGACGCGGTGGACATCGCCGATGACGCGCGGAAGGGTCTGCCTGCGAATCTTGGCGAGGTGCTCGATGCGGCGATCGCCGCCCTGGAGCCGCTGACGGACTGGACCGCCGAAAACCTGCAGTCCGCGCTGAAGCAGGCGCTCGTGGAGGATCTTGGCCTCAAGCCCCGGCTCGCCTTCGGCCCGGTCCGCACCGCGGTGTCCGGCCGCAGGATTTCACCGCCGCTGTTCGAGTCCATGGTGATCCTCGGCAAGGAGTCCTCGCTCACCCGGCTCCGCGCGTTCCGCGGCTGATGACTGCCACCCGCCAGGTTCCTGGCTCAGTGCTGCAGACCCCCTTCGGCGCGGTGCAGGGGGTCCTTTTCGACATCGATGACACGCTCGTTGATCTCGAATACGCCATGACCACGGCTCTCCGCGAGGTGAGCGAACACCTGCTGCCGGGTCTGGACCAGGCGGGGTGGGCCCGGTTTGGCCGGATTTTCACGCACGAAACCACGCACTACTATGACCGCTACCTGGCCGGCGAGCTGACGTTCAACGAGCAGCGGCTGCTGCGGGGCCGTGCGGCACTGGGGCATTTCGGCGTCGACCTCGGCGAGGGTGAGGAATCCCACCGCTGGCTTAGCGCCTACATGGAGAAGCAGCCCGCCTACGTCAAGCCGTTCCCGGACGTGCTCCCGTTCCTGGACCTGCTGGACGCCGCGGGTATCCCGTACGGCGCAGTGAGCAACAACGTGCATGACTACCAGCGCGCCAAGCTGGACGGCGCTGGCCTGGAACGGGTTCGGCGGCTCGTCGGGACGGACACCCTGGGAGTGGCCAAGCCGGACCCTGCCATCTACCTCGAAGGCGTCAGGCTGCTAGGCACCGAGCCCGGCGCAACGCTTTACGTCGGCGACAACCGCCTCCTGGACGCTGAAGGTTCGACGGCGGCCGGCCTGCTGGGCGTCTGGCTGAACCGGACGGGGGAGCCGGGGCAGGGGTACGACGGCGGAATGGTCACCTCCCTGCCCGGGCTTCTTGCCTAGGCTGGGGCACCCGGGTACGGCCTGTCAGCCCCTTCGGCGTCCTGAGGATTCCCCGATTTGTGCAAAGCCCAAAGTCTCGGGTAAAGTAATTTCTCGTGCTGAGGCGCACGGAGCGGGGCAAATGCCCTGAAAACCGGCCCGAAAGTGCCATTGGGATATGGTGTAATTGGCAACACTACGGTTTCTGGTACCGTCATTCTAGGTTCGAGTCCTGGTATCCCAGCGCTTGGTTAATCGCCACTATTTGGCTGAAAACCAGGACGGTCTCAACCGGTTCCGCCGATTTGAAACCAGAGCAAAATGTGTGAAACAATCACTGAGCTTGATCAGCGGAAACGCTGACAGAAAGTACACGGCCCCATCGTATAGCGGCCTAGTACGCCGCCCTCTCACGGCGGTAACGCGGGTTCGAATCCCGCTGGGGTCACCATCGAAATGGTCCCGGGCACACGCCCGGGGCCATTTTTGTTTCCCTGCCACTTCCGCCCCGTGCCGGGCTGAACTGGCATGATGAACGTGTGTCGTCTCAGAACGGGCCGGGCCCGCAACCCCAGCAGGAGCAGCAATCCCAGCCGGATCAACGGATCACGGCGGCGGTGGCGCTTCTTGAAGAAGTTCGCAGCGGCCTCCAGGCCATCGAACTTCCTCTGGCACTGCCGGGGGCGGAGTCAGCCAGGCGGGAGGCTGCCGCAGCGGCCGTCCAGCTGGACGATTACATCCTGCCCCGGTACCGCAGCCTCGACGCACCGCTGCTGGCCGTCGTCGGGGGTTCCACCGGTGCCGGCAAGTCCACCCTGGTCAATGCCCTGGTAGGCCATCCCGTCACCCGGTCAGGAGCCATTCGGCCCACTACCCGCCAGCCGATCCTCCTGCATCATCCGGCCGAAGGGAGCTGGTTCGAGGGCCAGCGGGTCCTGCCCGGGCTGAGCCGGATCCGTGGAAGCCTGGACAGCGCCCGGCTGCCCGGCGGGGACATTCCAGCAGAGGAGACCGCGGCCACCTCCCTGATCCTGCTGGCCGATCCTGCAGTTCCCGGCGGCGTCGCCATCCTCGACGCCCCCGATGTCGACTCGATCTCCGATGAGAACCGCCGGCTGGCCGGGCAGTTGCTGGCCGCAGCGGACCTGTGGATCTTCGTCACCACGGCCAACCGCTACGCGGATGCCGTGCCGTGGAAGCTGCTCCTTGACGCGGCGTCGCGGGACGTCATGGTCGCGGTCGTGCTGGACCGGGTCCCGCCAGGCGCCGAAGAGGAGGTCAGCGCCGACCTGCGCGGACTCCTGGACCGGGAAGGACTGGGCGGGGCGCAGCTGTTCATCGTCCAGGAAACCTCACTGGGTCCGGCCGGCATGCTGCAGCCGGAAGCGGTGCAGCCGCTCCGGGCGTGGCTGGAGGACCTGGCCGCGGACGCCGTCGGCCGTTCCGACGTGGCCCGGCGCACCCTTAATGGGGCGGTCCGCGCGCTGGCTGAAAGGGTGGCGGGCGTGGCCGGGGCGCTGGAGCAGCAGCAGAGTGCTGCCGGGAGCCTCAAAAGAGATGCCGTGGCGGCCTATGGTGATGCCGTCCGGCGCATCACGGAGGCGACCAGGGACGGCGCATTGCTCCGCGGCGAAGTGCTGGCCCGCTGGCAGGATTTCGTTGGCACCGGGGAGTTCTTCCGGGCGCTCGAGCAGAACGTTGGCCGGTTCCGCGACCGCCTCGGTGCCTTTTTCCGCGGGGAACCGGCGCCCGCGGTGAAGGTGGAAGCCGCTATCGAAACGGGTCTGCAGGCGGTCATCCTTGACGAGGCGGCAACCGCGGCGGAAGAGACGGACCAGCGCTGGCGTTCGGATCCGGCCGGCCGGAGCCTGCTGGGCACGGACGACCTCTCGGGCACAAGCCCCGGGTTTGCCGACCGCGCCGCGGCCGAGATCCGCGACTGGCAGGCGGGACTGATGGAACTGATCCGCACGGAGGGGCAGGGAAAACGTACCCAGGCGCGCTGGCTGTCGTTCGGTGTCAATGGGCTCGGCGCTGCGCTCATGATCGTCGTGTTCTCGATGACCGCAGGCCTCACCGGGCTGGAAATCGGCATTGCGGGCGGGACTGCCGTGGTGGGTCAGCGGCTCCTCGAGGCTGTCTTCGGCGAAGACGCCGTCCGCAGGATGGCGGCGACGGCCCGGCAGGACCTGGCGGTCCGCTGCCGCCGGCTGCTGGACGAGGAACAGCAGAAGTTCCTCGTCCGCCTGCCGGCCGCCGACCCCGCCGCGGCCGGCGACCTCACGGCGCAATCGGCGGCGCTCGCACGCCTGGGTGGCGCGGCGTGAGCCGGCACAGCGGGGCCAGGGAGGCCACCCGCCTGGACCGTCGCCTGGAGGCGCTGAACGACGCCCGTGAACTTGCCGGGGGCGTGCTGCCGGACGAGGCGCTGGATGGCGTCCTCGGGGTGCTGGAACGCGCCAGTTCACGGCGCTCGCTTTCCGCAGACCACACGGTGGTGGGATTTTTCGGCGCCACCGGAAGCGGAAAATCTTCACTTTTCAATGCCGTCAGCGGGGCGGAAATTGCGACGGCGGCCGCCCGGCGCCCCACGACGTCGGAACCTTTGGCGGGGGTCTGGGGTGCTGCCGGCAGTGAACCCCTGCTGGACTGGCTGGACGTACGCAAACGTCACCATGCGGCACCCGTGGACGGCTTTGCTGACGAGGACACCGGGCTCATTCTGCTGGACCTGCCGGACTTCGATTCAACACGGGAAGCCAACCGCGAAGTGGTCCGGCGCATGGTGGGCCTCGTGGATGTGCTGGTGTGGGTGCTGGACCCGCAAAAATATGCGGACGCAGCGGTGCACAAGGACTTTTTGGCCCCGCTTGCATCCCACGGAGCGGTGACCATGGTGGTCCTGAACCAGGTGGACCGCCTGCCGGAGCATGATGTCCGGCCGGTCCTGGAGTCCCTGCACGGCATCCTGGCCCGGGACGGGCTTTCCAGGGTGCATGTCATGGCAGCTTCGGCGCTGACCGGAACGGGGATCCATGACGTCCGGGCGGCCATCCGGAGGGCCGCCGTGCAACGAAAGGCGCAGGCCCAGCGGCTCGCGGCGGACGTCACCAAGGCCGCGGAACTGCTGGGGGAGGCCTCCGGCGAAGGCGAAGCTGCCGGGATCAAAGCCGCCTCCAGGTCCCGCCTCGCAGATGAGCTGGCGACGGCGGCCAACGTCCCGGTAGTCGTCCGTGCGGTGGCCGACTCCTACCGCCTGGAAGCCACCAGGCGGACCGGGTGGCCGGTGACGCGCTGGCTGTCCCGCTTCAGGCCGGATCCCCTGCGCCGGCTTAACCTCCGCAGCAACGCGCCGGCAGAGCTTAACCGGACTTCGCTTCCGGCAGCCGGCGCACCGGAGCGCGCCAGGGCGGACGCCGCCGTGCGCCACTTCGCCGACGCCGCCGGCGCCGGCGCCCCGGGTCCGTGGCGGGCCGCCATCCGCGGCGCCGCCAGGGAGGGCAGGGAACGCCTGCCGGATGCACTGGACCAGGCCATCGCGGGAGCGGACCTCGCCGCCAACCGCAGGTCCTGGTGGTGGCAGGTCTTCAATGTGGTGCAGTGGGCGGCGCTGCTGACCGTTCTGGGCGGCCTGGGCTGGCTCGGTGTCCTCGCCGGACTCGGGTACCTGCAGCTGCCCGTCCCGGAAGTGCCGCGGGTGGAGGGCTGGCCCGTGCCTACCCTGATGATCGCCTTTGGGGTGGTCCTGGGCGTCGTCCTTGCCATCCTCGGGCGCTTCATCGCCGGTGCAGCCGCGCGTTCGCGTGCCCGAAAGGCCCGACGGCGGCTGCACGCCGCCGTCGCAAAGGTCGCCGGCGAGCTGGTGGTGGAACCCGTTGACGCCGAGGTGCGGCGGCTTGAAGCGTTTAACGCTGCACTGAAGGCGGCGAAGTAAGCGCTGCCGCGGCATCGCGGACTTTGATGAGGGTCCGCAGGTTGCGGGTGGTGGTGGCGGCTTTGTACTTCGCCTTGGCTGACAGCTTGCTGAATGGGCTGTCCAGGGTCCCGCCGGCCGGTGCCAGCCACGCCAGCGCCTCGGGGCCCAACCGCTGCAGGCCGGCACCGTCAAAGGCAGAGCCGGCGGTCTCAAGCTGGTCCAGCACGGCCGGGTCGGAGGAGAGCGTGACGTAGGTGTGGGTACCCTTGTCGTCCGCCGGGTAGGGGCAGGCGGCCACCAGTTCGGCTGTGCGCTCCGCGTCCAGTACCACCACCCAGGCTTCGTAGCCAAAGGCGCTGCGCAGGCACTTTTCGCATTCCTGTTTGACGCGGCGGGCACCCAGGCGGCTGGTCAGGACCGCGTTGCCGGTGGCCAGGACGGTTTTCGCGTCCGCAAAACCGCAGCCTTGCAGCGCCTGGCGGAGGTCTGCCATTTTAATGTTGATGCCGCCCACATTGATGCCGCGGAGGAACACTGCATAGCTGCCCATGCCATCAGCGTAGCGCCATGTCCGGACTGCCCTGCCAATGCGTTGGAGGTGGCAGTCAGTCGTTGTTCTTGCGCAGCGCTTCGGTAAGGATGCGTCCGGCGTTGCACACCACTTCGGCATGGAGCCGGCCAGGCTGCCGGGTCAGGCGCTCGATCGGGCCGGAGATCGACACGGCGGCGATCACGCGGCCGGAAGGCCCGCGCACCGGTGCAGAGACGGAGGCGACCCCCGGCTCGCGTTCGCCAAGGCTCTGTGCCCAGCCCCGCCGTCGTACGCCGGCCAGGACGGTGGGCGTAAAGCGCGCGGCCTGGAGGCCCTCGAGGAGGCGGTCGTGGTCCTCCCAGGCGAGCAGGACCTGGGCCGCGGAGCCGGCCTTCATTGACAGCTGGGTGCCCACGGGGATGGTGTCGCGCAGGCCAATGGGGCGCTCCGCGGACGCAACGCACACCCGCCAGTCGCCTTGGCGGCGGAAGATCTGGGCACTCTCGCCGGTGGCGTCGCGCAACTGCATGAGGACAGGGCCGGCGGACGCGATAAGGCGGTCCTCACCGGCAGCGGAGGCCAGTTCGACGAGTCGGCTGCCCAGGACGAAGCGGCCCTGGATGTCGCGGCTGACCAGGCGGTGGTGGACCAGTGCGAGGGCGAGGCGGTGGACAGTGGGCCGGGCGAGTCCGGTTGCCGCCACGAGTTGCGCGAGGGTCGTCGGTCCGGCCTCAAGCGCATCCAGCACCTGGGCCGCTTTATCAATGACGCCGACTCCACTAGAATTGTCCATGTAATGATATTGCCGTCTCAATATCTGAGATGCAAATCTTTTGGCTGGCGCAGCGCGGAGCCGCCCTGCTTCAGTAGGACTAACCAAACGGAACCCGGTCTACGGGACTCCGTTCAAACGCGGGGAAGGGAGCTGGCCATGGCAAAGACATTGGCCGAGAAGGTCTGGGACGCGCACGTGGTGCGCAAAGGCGACGGCGATGGAGCCAACGCACAGCCTGACCTTCTCTTCATCGACCTGCACCTGGTCCACGAAGTAACGTCCCCGCAGGCCTTCGAAGGACTGCGGCTGGCGGGACGCCCGCTGCGGCGCCCGGACCTCACCATTGCCACGGAGGACCATAACACTCCGACACTGGATATTGACAAGCCGATCGCGGACATCACCAGCCGCACCCAGATCCAGACGCTGCGCAACAACTGCGCGGAGTTCGGCGTCCGGCTCCACCCCCTCGGGGACGCCGAGCAGGGCATCGTCCACGTGGTGGGCCCGCAGCTTGGCCTCACCCAGCCCGGCATGACAGTTGTCTGCGGCGATTCGCACACCTCCACCCACGGCGCGTTCGGCGCGCTGGCGATGGGCATCGGCACCTCCGAGGTGGAGCACGTCATGGCCACCCAGACCCTGTCCCTGAAGCCGTTCAAGACCATGGCCATCAACGTGGAGGGCACTCTGCGCCCGGGAGTCACGGCCAAGGACATCATCCTGGCCGTCATCGCCAAGATCGGTACGGGCGGCGGGCAGGGCTACGTCCTGGAATACCGCGGCTCGGCCATCCGCGCGCTGTCCATGGAGGCCCGGATGACCATCTGCAACATGTCCATCGAGGCCGGCGCCCGCGCCGGCATGGTGGCGCCGGACGAGACCACGTACGCATACATGAAGGGCCGTCCGCACGCCCCCGAAGGGGCTGAGTGGGACGCCGCCGTCGAATACTGGAACACCCTAAGGACCGACGACGACGCGCTCTTCGACGCGCAGGTGGACCTCGACGCCGACACGCTGGAACCGTTCGTCACCTGGGGAACCAACCCCGGCCAGGGCGTTTCGCTGTCCCAGTCAGTGCCGTCACCGTCGGACTTCGGCGATGAGAACGCGAAGGCTGCTGCCGAGCGCGCCCTGCAGTACATGGGGCTGGAGGCCGGCACGCCCATGAAGGACATCCGGGTTGACACCGTATTCCTGGGCTCCTGCACCAACTCCCGCATCGAGGACCTGCGCGCCGCCGCGGACATCATCCGGGGCCGGCAGAAGGACCCGCAGGTGCGCATGCTGGTGGTTCCCGGTTCGGCCCGGGTCCGGCTCGAAGCCGAGGCCGAAGGACTGGACCGGGTGTTCAAGGATTTCGGTGCGGAGTGGCGGTTTGCCGGCTGTTCCATGTGCCTGGGAATGAACCCGGACCAGCTGGAACCGGGGGAGCGCTGCGCATCCACGTCCAACCGCAACTTCGAAGGACGCCAGGGCAAGGGCGGCCGCACCCACCTGGTTTCGCCGGTGGTGGCCGCGGCGACAGCAGTCCGCGGAACGCTGAGCTCACCGTCGGACCTTGAACCGGCCCCCGAACCCGCCGCCCTCCGTACCGACGCAGCCTAGGACACAGCCATGGAAAAATTCACCACCCACACCGGCATCGGCGTCCCGCTGCGCCAGAGCAACGTCGACACGGACCAGATCATCCCCGCGGTGTACCTCAAGCGCATCACCCGCACCGGCTTTGAGGACGCACTGTTCTCCGCCTGGCGGAAGGACCCGTCCTTCATCCTCAACCAGGCACCGTTCAGCTCCGGGTCCATCCTGGTGGCCGGGCCCGACTTCGGCACCGGTTCGTCCCGCGAGCACGCCGTCTGGGCGTTGAAGGACTACGGCTTCAAGGCGGTCCTGTCCTCCCGGTTCGCCGATATCTTCCGCGGAAACTCCGGAAAGCAGGGGCTGCTCGCCGCCCAGGTTGCCCAGGACGACATCGAGCTGATCTGGAAGGAACTCGAAAACGCGCCCGGAACCGAGATCACGGTGGACCTGGCGTCCAAGACGGTGGTGTGCGGAAACATCGTGGCCCCCTTCGAGATTGACGACTACACGCGGTGGCGGCTGCTCGAAGGCCTGGACGACATCGGACTGACCCTGCAGCATGAGGCGGATATCACGGCCTATGAGGCGCGCCGGCCGTCTTTCCTGCCGACCACCCTGCCGGCCCGCCATTCCTGAGCCTGTCCCGGCTTCGCCTGGCCGGACCGGGCGCGGGACAGCGGAGGCATGGCGCGTACCGCCACGGCCACCCGCGGTCGGTGCTTATTTCGGTTCGGTAACGTGACCTCCTATGCTTGGTTGGAGCCTTTGCAAGGATCTTGGGGGCGAGTCATCGTTAGGAAACCGGTAAATGAGTAGTGTTCTGACAATCCGCGGCGGCGTTCCGCTGGCCGGCCGCGTGAGTGTCCGCGGAGCGAAGAATCTTGTCCCCAAGGCGATGGTCGCAGCCTTGCTGGGCAACGAGCCCTCCGTGCTGCGCAACGTCCCCGAGATCAAGGACGTGGAAGTGGTCACGTCCCTCCTCCAGCTGCACGGTGTGACCGTCGCCAAGGATCCCGCCACGGGTGACCTCACCCTGGACCCAAAGAACGCCAAGACGGCTTCCAGCACGGCCATCGACGCGCACGCGGGCGACTCCCGGATTCCCATCCTGCTCTGCGGACCGCTGATCCACGCGATCGGCGAAGCATTCATCCCGGACCTGGGCGGCTGCAAGATCGGCGACCGGCCCATTGACTACCACCTGGACGTACTGCGCCAGTTTGGGGCCGTCGTCGAAAAGCGCCCCGGCGGCATTCACATTTCCGCCCCCAAGGGCCTGCACGGCGCAAAGATTTCCCTGCCCTACCCGTCCGTCGGCGCCACCGAGCAGGTGCTGCTGAGTGCCACCCGCGCGGAAGGCATCACCGAACTCTCCGGCGCCGCCACCGAGCCCGAAATCATCGACCTCATCGCCGTCCTGCAGAAGATGGGCGCCATCATCAGCGTGCAGACGGACCGCACCATCCGCATCGAGGGCGTCCGGGACCTGGGCGGCTACAACCACCGTGCGCTCTCGGACCGGAACGAATCGGCGTCGTGGGCGTCGGCCGCCCTGGTGACCCGCGGCGACATCTTCGTCGAGGGCGCGTCCCAGCGCGACATGATGACCTTCCTGAATACCTACCGCAAGGTGGGAGGCGGCATGGACATCGGCGAGGACGGCATCCGTTTCTACCACCGCGGCGGCAAGCTGAACCCCCTGGTCCTGGAAACAGATGTGCACCCCGGCTTCATGACCGACTGGCAGCAGCCCCTGGTCGTGGCACTGACCCAGGCCGAAGGCGTGTCCATCGTCCACGAAACGGTGTACGAAAACCGGTTCGGCTTCACCGACGCCCTCATCCGGATGGGCGCCAGCATCCAGGTGCACCGCGAATGCCTGGGCAGCGTGCCGTGCCGCTTCGGGCAGCGCAACTTCCTGCACTCGGCGGTCATCTCAGGACCCACCCAGCTCAAGGGCACCGACATCGACGTTCCCGACCTCCGCGGCGGCTTCAGCCACCTCATAGCCGCACTCGCGGCCACCGGCACGTCACGCGTCACCGGCATCGACATCATCAACCGCGGCTACGAACGGTTCACCGAGAAGCTGGCCGGACTCGGTGCCGACTTCGACATCTCGACCAGGAAGTAACGGTGCAGCTGTGAAGGAATCGGCCAAGAGCAGGGCCACGTTCGTGTTTATCGCCAGCGTGGTCCGCCCCCTGATGAACCTGCTGATGAGCAAGGAGTGGTCAGGAACCGAGAAGCTGCCCGCCGGCGGTTTCATCGCTGCCCCCAACCACTGCACGGAACTTGATCCGCTGGTGGTCGGCCATATGCTTTACAACCACAAGCGGGCACCGCACTTCCTGGCCAAGGCCTCGCTGTTCAAGGTCCCGGGGCTGGGCCCGCTTTTGCGCGCCACCAAGCAAATCCCGGTGGAGCGTTCGACGGCGGGGGCGAACCGGTCGCTGCAGGTGGCCCAGGAAGTGGTGGCCGAGGGCGGCGCGATCATCATCTACCCCGAGGGCACCCTGACGCGGGATCCGGACATGTGGCCCATGAAGGGGCATACCGGCGCGGCCAGGCTGGCGCTGGAAGGCGGGATCCCGGTCGTCCCCATCGCACATTGGGGCGCGCACGAGGTCCTGCCGCGTTACGGCAAGAAACTGCACCTCTTCCCGAGGAAGAAATCCCGCGTGGTGGTGGGCGATCCCGTGGACTTCAGCGCCTTCGCGGACAAGCCCCTGGACAAGGCCACGCTCACCGCCGCCACGGACGCCATCATGGACGCGATCACCGAACTGCTGGCGGGGCTGCGCACCGAAGAGCCTCCGGCTGAACGCTGGGATCCGTCCCGCAAGCGGGGTCCCGCCGGACGCACCGTGGGACGCGGGGAACGGCCCGGCCCGGGGACAGGGGCCCAGTGAACCCGGAACAGGCCGCCCAGGGCTCTGCCCGCTCCGCGGCCGTTTTGGGGGCCGGTTCGTGGGGAACAACCTTCGCCAAGATCCTCGCTGACGCAGCCCAGGCCTCCGGTGAAGAACGCGCCATCAGGCTGTGGGGCCGGCGTCCGGAGGTCGTCGGGCAGATCAATACGGCGCACGTCAACACCCAGTACCTGAAGGACGTGGCACTGCCTGCGTCGATTACGGCGTCCACTGACGTGCGCGAAGTCCTGGCCGGTGCGGACCTGGTTGTCCTTGCCGTTCCCGCCCAGTCCCTTCGCGCGCAGCTGCGGTCGTGGAAGGACTTCATTGCTCCGGACGCCGTCGTGGTCTCGCTGATGAAGGGCCTGGAACTGGATACGGATGCCCGGATGAGTGAGGTCATCGCTGCCGAGCTGGGCCTGCCTGCACACCGGATCGCCATTGTGTCGGGACCCAACCTGGCCATGGAGATCGCCCGCGAGGAGCCCACCGCATCCGTAGTGGCATGCACCGACCCGGCCGTGGCCGGGTGGATCGCCAGGAGCTGCACCGCGCCATATTTCCGCCCGTACACCACCACCGACACCGTCGGCGTGGAGATTGGCGGCATCGTGAAGAACGTCATTGCGCTGGCGGTGGGCATTTGCGAGGGCAAGCAGATGGGGGACAACACCAAGGCCTCGGTCATCACCCGGGGCCTGGCCGAAACATCCCGCCTCGCCCTGGCACTGGGGGGAGAAGCCAAGACGATGGCAGGGCTGGCGGGACTGGGCGACCTCGTGGCCACCTGTTCCTCGCCGCTTTCCCGCAACCACACTGCCGGCCGCCTGCTGGGCCAGGGCCTCACCCTGGAGGAAGTGGGGCGGCAAATGACGCAGACCGCGGAAGGCATCAAGTCCGGCCAGGCTGTCCATGAGCTGGCCGGCAAGCTGGGGGTGGACATGCCCATCACCGCCGCCGTGGTGGCCGTCCTGGCCGGAAAACTGTCCGTAGACCAACTGGGGCCCGCCTTGCTGTCCCGGGAACTGAAACCTGAAGGCGATTACTGACATGTCCCATCACCAACTGCCGGCGGAGGAACCAGGCCGCCGGACAAAGCCCCGTGTCGCCGTTCTTTTCGGCGGCCGCTCCAGTGAGCATGCGGTCAGCTGCGTAACGGCGGCCGGCGTACTTGGCGCGATCAACCGGGACAAGTACGAGGTCATCCCCATCGGGATCGCAAAGTCCGGCCAGTGGGTGCTGGCCTCCGGTGACACCGCCGAGTGGTCCCTGGCGTCGGCGTCGCTGCCCGAAGTGGAGGCATCGGACCGCACGGTGACCCTCGCGGAAATCGGCGGCGAACACCAGCTCATCGTGGCGGCGCCCAACGAGGTTCCGCAGGAGCTCGGTACCGTGGACGTGGTCTTCCCGCTGCTGCACGGGCCCTTCGGCGAGGACGGCACCATCCAAGGGCTGCTGGAGCTTTCCGACACCCGGTATGTGGGCGCCGGGGTCCTGGCTTCCGCCGTCGGCATGGACAAGCACTACATGAAGGTGGTTTTCGAGGCCGCCGGGCTCCAGGTTGGTCCCTACGTCGCCGTCACAGACCGGCAGTGGCGCAACGATCCTGAGTCTGTCCGCAAGCAGGTGGACCGACTCGGCTTCCCGGTCTTCGTCAAGCCCGCCCGGGCCGGTTCCTCGATGGGCATCTCCAAGGTGGACTCGTTGGCGGACCTTGACGCCGCCATCGGGGAAGCACGCCGGCACGACCTCAAGCTGGTCATCGAGGCCGGAATCGTGGGCCGTGAAATCGAGTGCGCGGTCCTGGAAGGACGGGGGACCGACGCCCCCCGGACATCCATGCCGGGCGAGATCTCTGTGGCCGGCGGCGGCCACGAGTTCTACGACTTCACCGCCAAGTACGTCGAGGATGGCGCAGCGGCGCTCAGCTGCCCGGCAGATATTCCCGAAGAAGCCATTGCCCGGGTCCGGGAGCTTGCCGCAGCCGCGTTCGACGCCGTGGGGGCTGAAGGCCTGAGCCGGGTGGACTTCTTCTACACGGCCAGTGGCGACCTGATCATCAACGAGATCAACACCATGCCGGGATTCACGCCCAAGAGCATGTACCCGCAGATGTGGGCGGCCTCCGGGCTGGACTACGCAGAACTGATCGACGAACTGATCTACCTGGCGCTGAACCGGAAAACCGGCCTGCGCTGACCCCCGCCGGCGAGGGCTACGGCCGCGCGTCCCGGATGAGCTCACGGGCAGTGACAATATCCGGGTGAAGTCGTAGGGACCTCTCGTGTTCGTCGACGTGGGCCACCACGCGCGCCGCCTGATCGGTCAGGCCCCACTGCGCGAACAGCCGCGCGTACGTCGGTCGATGGTTCGGCACCGGCACCCTCGTTGGGTCGCCGCCTACCCAGGCAGCGAACTCAGCGCGGCCGCGTGTCAGGCTGAGAACGGGCAACACCTCGTCGTGCAATAACCGAGTCAGCGCGTCGACGGTCGGTGCGACCCAGTGGTAGGCGGGCTGGCCGCAGTGCACCGGCGCCACGCGGTCGGGGCTCGAGGGGACGTCCCGGCCAAAACCGGGCACGTGCGTGCCGGACATCACCCACACGAGTCCGGCATAGCTGGTGCCGTCGCCGGAGGTGCCTGCGCCGGGTGCGAGCGCGATGGATTGGACGAAACCCTCGCTGCCTTCACGGTAGAAGTACCGCGGCCCAGTCGGAGTGTTCGCGAATCCCGCCTGCCCGAGCAGCGGCAGCACCCCGGACGCCAGCCTGTCGACCGTATCGATCGAAAGCACATCGGTGGGTGCGGGCTCCCGGGGGGATCGGTTTACCTCAACGACAGCACGGATCACCGCAGCCTTCACGTCAGCGATAGCCAGCTTCGTCCGCAGGTAGACAACCTCGCGATCCTCGGCCAGGATGTCCTCGACGCCCGGCTGGTCCGCCAGCGCCTGGTCCAGGCCGTCGTCGTAGGCGTCGCAGTAGGAGCTGATCTCGTCGTCAAACCAAACCACCGTGTTGAAGCCGTCAATGTCGTCGGAGTCGTGCACGTCAATCCACTGCGGCAGCTCCTCGATCCTCGGCACGACGTCCGGGTGGCGCGGAATCAGCGGCCTGCCCGCTGCAGATGCGGCGATCGCCGCAGCGACGGGGTCGTTTGAGGTGGCCGGCCGTCGACCACCGTTCCTGCTCACACGCCAACGCATCGTTTGCCCTCGCATCCGCACAGATTCGGGCTGCCGCCCATCCTGCGCGCAATATTGTCGACAACAGTGACTTCTGTCAACGACCCGCGGTCGCCCCTAAGTGCTGTGCCTGGCGCTACTGGCTGTCCGGCAGGTTCTGCAGTTCCTCCTGGCCGATGCAGCTCCGCTCAGCCGGAACCTTGCCGGTGGCGTTGGCCAGTTCCGCCAGCACCGTGGCTGAGCTGATCTTGTCCGGGTCCATCAGGATTTCGGTTGCCGGGGTCCTGCCGTAGGTTGTCAGGGTCCACACGGGGTCGCCTTCCTTGAGCAGCCAGTCGATCCCGTTCACGGTGACGCATCGGTCTGTGGTGGGTCCGGGAACGTTCACCCCGCAGCGCAGGATTACGAGGGACGGCTCGCCCCAGGCCGCTGTGGCCTGGCTGTTCGTCTGGCGCAGTTCGGCGTCGCCGAGGGAATCGGGCAGCGCCACCATCATCGGCGCGCATGCCGGGTTCGCGGCGTCCGCGGCGGCCGGAACATCCACAGCGGGGGAGCAGGCGGCCAGGGACAGACCCCCGGCCAATGCCGCAGCGGTCCCCAAAGCCCTCACGGAAGTCCTTCCGCGCAGGAGGGACACGGAAATTTGGGGGACGGCTCGCATGAGTCCATCATCCCGGTTCCGCCAAGGCGGCGCCAATTCTCCCGGGCGGCCGGAGCTGATCCTCCGAGGCCGGAGTCCCCGGTGTCGGAGGCTGGCTGTAGCGTAGGAGCGTGCCTGAAAAACCTATGAGCCGCGCCGACGCTCCCCGTTCCGAGGCGGGGTCCGCGGAAGCCCTGGCGGACTCTGCCCTGACGGTTGACCAACTCTCGGAGACGGAGCTCCTTGCCAGGATCTTCCCGCGCCTCGACCTCGCCGGCACCCACACGGAGGCAACGCTGCTGGGGCCCGGGGATGACGCGGCCATCATCGCTGCTCCGGACGGCCGGACTGTCATCAGCATCGACACCCAGGTCCAGGACCAGGACTTCCGCCTAGAGTGGCCCAACGGCTACCGCACCACCGGTTTCGACGTGGGCTGGAAAGCGGCGGCACAGAACCTGAGCGACATCAACGCGATGGGCGCCGTGGCCACGTCCCTGGTGGTCAGCCTCACCCTGCCCCCGGACACTCCGGTCGCGTGGGTGGAGGACCTGGCCGACGGCCTGGTGGCAGCGGTACGCGAACTGGGCGCCGGGCGCTGCTCCGTCGCTGGCGGCGACCTTGGGCGGGGCCGGGAAATTTCGGTTACGGCCGCCGTGCTGGGAACGCTCGACGGCGGCCGCCCGGTGATGCGCTCCGGCGCGCAGCCGGGGGACACCGTCGCCCTGGCAGGCACAGCCGGGCATGCCGCCGCGGGCCTGGCGCTGCTGGAATCGGACCCCGCGGACGCGAAGCCCGGCCCTTCCCGGCAGGTCTTTCCCGAACTCCAAAGCAGGCCCCGGCCTCCGCTGGCTGCCGGCCCGGCGGCCCGAGAGGCCGGCGCCACCGCCATGATGGATGTGTCCGACGGGCTCCTGCGCGACGGGATGCGCCTGGCCAAGGCGGGCGGCGTGGTCGTGGACCTTGATCCCGGGGCACTCTCCGCTTTGGCCCGTGTGCTTGCTCCTGCGGCTGAAATCCTTGGAACGGATCCCATGGAGTGGGTGCTGGGCGGCGGCGAGGACCATGGACTGCTGGCCACCTTCCCGGCCGGTGTTCAGCTGCCGGAGGGATTCGCTGCGATAGGCTCGATACAAGCACCCGGGCGTATGGACGGCCCGGGCGTGACGATAGCGGGCCGGCCCGCCGGCACCCGGGGATGGGATCATTTTGCACACTAAGGTAACCGCCAACGCGCAAGCGATGAAGCGGTGGTTGGGCAAGGCTGAGACGGCACTGGGCAACCACAGCGACCGGCTCAACGCCATCAACATTTTCCCGGTGGCGGACGGCGACACCGGCACCAACCTGTACCTGACCGTCCGGGCGGCCGCCAGATCGCTCGCCTGCGACGATGCCACGGCCGCGCAGGCCGACGTGGGCGAGGTCCTGGCCGTTGCCGGGCGGGCCGCCATGGAGGAAGCCCGCGGAAACTCCGGAACGCTGTTCTCCGTCTTCCTCTCCGCAGCCGCCGAACCGCTCGCCGGGCACACCCGGCTGACCTCCACCCTGCTCGCCGCAGCCCTGAACAGGGCCCAGATCCGCGCCTGGTCCGCCCTTAGCGATCCCGTGCCGGGAACCATGCTCTCTGTCATGGAGGCCGCGGCGCGCGCTGCCGCCGCCGTCGACGCCGGACAGAACGGCGACGACAGCAACCATGCCCTGGGCCTGGCACTGGACGCCGCCGTGGAAGGCGCGCTGGCCGCCGTCGTACATACCGAGGACCAGCTGGCCGCGCTCGCCAGCGCCCACGTGGTGGATGCCGGCGGGGTGGGCATGCTCCTGATCCTGGACTGCCTGCGCTCGGCGGTGCTGGGAGAGGAACTCCAGGGCGAACTGCTGGACGGCCTTCACGGCTACGACGTCCAGGACCCCCACATCCACACGGACATGCCGGACGACGATGGAGTGGAAGTCATGTGCACCATCAGCCTGTCGCCGCTGAACGCCGCGACCCTCCGGCAGCGGCTCGACGAAATTGGTGAGTCCGTGATCATGAGCCAGGTGGGCTCCGGCGCGGACCACGACGGGAACTACCGGTGGCGGGTGCACGTCCACGTCCCGGAGGCGGAACCCGCCGTGGAAACCATTCGGTCCCTCGGTGATCCGGACCACATCAGTGTCAGTGAACTTGCCCTGCCCCGGGATCCGGTGGCGGGCCCGGTGGACTCCCTTGCCAACGGGCATGACCGCTGAACTGGACCTGGCGCTGGAACGGCGCATCGGCAACCGTTCCGCGGCTGTCATTGAGAAGCAGCTGGGCATCTCCACGGTCGGCGGGCTGCTCACGTACTTTCCCCGGCGCTACCTGACCCGCGGCGAACTGACGCCGATCAACGAGATTCCCCGCGACGAGGAAGTCACCCTCATTGCCCGGGTGCTCTCCAGCAATACCAGGAAGATGGTGCAGCGGAAGGGCTCCATCACGGACGTGGTTGTCTCTGACGACGACGGCCAGGCCGGGCTTCGGCTTGTGGGCGGCACCGACTACCGCGGAAAAGTCCCGGGCACCCTGAAAATCAGTTTCTTCAACGGCTTCCGGGCCAGGAACGACCTCCTGCCGGGGCGGCGGGCGCTGTTCTCGGGCAAGGTCACCAGCTTCAAGGGGGCGCTGGGCCTGACCAACCCGGATTACCTGGTCCTTGACGAGGACCCCTTCATGGCCGGCGGCGGAGACGCCGAAAAACTGGCAGCCATGCCCATCCCGGTCTATCCGGCCACGGCCAAACTGCCCAGCTGGAAAATCCAGAAGGCCGTGGAGGCTCTGCTGGACACGATGGAGCTCGATGCCCTGCCGGACCCGCTGCCCGCCGATGTCACGGCCAGGGAGGGGTTCATGCCGCTCGGGGATGCCTACCGGCTGATCCATGCCCCGAAGTCCGCTGACGACTGGAAGCGTTCCCGCCAGCGGCTGCGCTACCACGAGGCCCTGGTGCTCCAGTCCGCCCTGGCCCGCCGCCGGGCCCAGATCGCCGCGGAGGAAGCCACCGCGCGGAAGCCCGTTCCAGACGGGCTCGTGGCGGCATTCGACGCGAATCTGCCTTTCACGCTCACGGCCGGCCAGGCAGCAGTGGGCGAAACCTTCGCTGCCGAACTGGGCCGGGATTCACCCATGAACCGCCTCCTCCAAGGCGAAGTGGGCTCCGGCAAGACCGTGGTTGCGCTTCGGGCCATGCTCCAGGTGGTGGATGCCGGCGGACAGGCGGCCCTCCTGGCCCCCACTGAGGTCCTGGCGGCCCAGCACTACGAGTCCATTCGCCGCACGCTCGGTCCGCTTTCAGGCGACGGGCTGCTCGGCGGGCTCGGCAGCGGCCCTGCAGTGCAGGTCACGCTGCTGACCGGATCCATGCCCACCGCAGCCCGCAAGCAGGCCATGCTCGACGCAGCCTCGGGCACGGCAGGCATCGTCATCGGCACCCACGCCCTGCTGAGCGATAACGTCTCCTTCTACGACCTCGGCCTGATCGTGGTGGATGAGCAGCACCGGTTCGGCGTGGAGCAGCGCGACGCCCTTCGGGCCAAGGCCCGCAAGCCGCCCCACCTGCTGGTCATGACCGCCACGCCGATTCCGCGCACGGTGGCCATGACCGTGTTCGGCGACCTTGAAACCTCCGTGCTGGACGAGCTTCCCGCCGGCCGCGCCGGGATCACCACCCACGTCGTGGGCCTTGCCGAGAACCCCGGCTGGGCCGGACGCATCTGGTCGCGCTCACGGGAAGAGATTGATGCCGGCCACCAGGTGTACGTGGTGTGCCCCAAGATCGGAACGGACGACGACGGCGACTTCAGCCCCGGGGAAGCGGCACCCGGCGAAGCGGAACCGGTGAACCTGGGGCCGGGAGAGGCTGACCTGGACACCGGCCCCGTCCGGGAGCTCGCCTCGGTGACGGCCGTCGTCGAACATCTTGCGCAGGAGCCGGCCCTCAAAGGGGTGCCGCTGGCCCCGCTGCATGGCCGGCAGGACCCTGCGGTGAAGTCCGCCGCGATGGCGGACTTCACCGCCAACCGCATCAAGGTCCTGGTGTCCACCACGGTGATCGAGGTGGGCGTGGACGTGCACAACGCCACTCTGATGGTCATCCTCGACGCCGACCGGTTCGGTATCTCCCAACTGCACCAGCTGCGCGGCCGGGTGGGCCGCGGCGGGCTGCCCGGCACCTGCCTGCTTGTTACCGCCCTGGAACCCGGGCATCCGAGCCGTCGGCGGCTGGACGCTGTTGCGGCCACCACGGACGGGTTCGAGCTGTCCCAGGAGGACCTCAAGCTGCGGCGCGAAGGCGACATCCTGGGCGCCTCCCAGTCCGGCGGGCGGTCGACGCTGAAGCTGCTGCGGGTCCTGGAACACGAGGATGTGATCGCCCGGGCCCGCGATGACGCGCACCGGATCGTCGCGATTGATCCGGACCTCACGGCGCATCCGGCGCTCGCGGACGCCATCGACAAGTACCTCAACCCCGAGAAGGAGGCGTTCCTTGAACGCGGTTAATACGGTTCCGGCCGTCGACGCCGGCCGTGCGGTGCACCGGACTGCAGGCAGGGGCCGGCCATGAGCAGGATTGTTGCCGGAGCGGCCGGCGGTACGCCGCTCACCGGCGTGCCCGGATCGCTGACCCGGCCCACCACGGACCGGGTGAAGGAAGCCCTGTTTTCCCGCCTTGACGCGTTCGGCGTCATCGCCGGATCCCGGGTCCTGGATCTGTACGCCGGGTCCGGGGCGCTGGGCGTCGAAAGCGCCAGCCGCGGTGCGCAAACGGTGGATCTCGTGGAGTCGGATGCCAAGGCCAGCGGCGTGTGCCAGCGGAACGCGGACCTCATCAACGGGATCCTGGGCCGCAAAGCCGTGACCGTCCACCGGGCCAAGGTGGAGCCCTTCCTGGGCCGCGTCCCGGAGGCAGCGGCCTGGGACCTGGTTTTCCTGGACCCGCCCTACCCGCTGGATGAGGTGGCGCTCTCCGCGGTGCTGGAGAAGCTCTCCGGACTCCTGGCGCCCGGTGCCGTGGTGGTGGTGGAACGGTCGTCGCGTTCGCCCGAGCCGGAGTGGCCCGGGGGGATGGCGCGCTTCGCGGAGAAGAAGTACGGGGAGACGCGGCTCTGGTTCGCCGAACCCTCCGTGCCGGACGCGATCGATGGCGGCGACCTGCCGCAGACCTGACCGCCCGGCCTGACCTCCCGCCCTTTAACCGTCCAGCGGGTCCAGGTCAGGCCCGGCAAGGACCCGGGCCGGGTGGGGTCCGCGGTCTGCCAGCGCGGCGCTCCACTCTGCCGGCCAGACGGACTGCGTTCCGGCCAGGATGATGTTGCCCGGATAGCGCCCCTCGAACATGCCTGCCTCGGCAAACGCGGCCACGTCACCCATGGCGCGGCGCATGGCGGCGACCTGACTCCGGACGAGCGTCAATCCCGGCTCGTCGCCAACATTGACCACCAGGATCCCGGCCGTGGTGAGCCGCGCCCGTACCTCCTGGTAGAAGTCCGCGCAGGCCAGGTGCGCCGGGGCGTCGGGCCCCGAGAAGATATCCAGGATGACCACGTCGAAGCGGAGCTCCGGATCGAGGCCGGCCAGTTCGGCACGGGCATCTCCGGTGACGGTGTGCAGGACGGTTCCCTCCGGCAGGGGCAGGTGCCGCAGCACGAAGTCCAGGAGCTCACGTTCGAGTTCCACCGTGTACTGTTCCGAGCCCGGCCGGGTGGCCTGGATGTAGCGGGCCAGGGTCAGCGCGCCGGCCCCGAGGTGCAGGACACGCAGCGGAGCTCCTGCCGGGGCCGCCAGGTCCACCAGATGGCCGATCCGGCGGAGGTACTCGTAGAAGATCTCCGCGGGCTGCGCGAGGTTAACGTGCGACTGCTCCACGCCGCCGATGCTCAGCACGAAGCTCCCCTCCGTGAACGCGTCAGCCTCGATGGACGCATGCAGGCCGGCGCCCCGGAGGAAGCGCGATGCCGGAATATCCGTCCCCGCCGGCATCAGAGCTTTCCGCCCAGGGCGGCGAGCCGCCCGGCGGCTTCCTCCAGCACTTCCACCTTCTTGCAGAAAGCGAAACGGAGCAGGCTGCGGGTACGGCGGGCGCCGTCCTCGTGGCAGAACACCGGCACCGGAATGGCGGCAACGCCCACCAGCGCGGGCAGTCGGCGGGCCAGGTCCACCGAGTCGTTGATGCCCAGCGGGGCCGTATCCACGTTGATGAAATAGGTGCCCTGGGGTGAAAACACATCGAAGCCGGCCGCCCTCAGCCCTTCGCCCAGGATGTCCCGCTTACGCGCCAAAGCGGCCGCAACGCCGTCGTAAAACACGTCCGGCAGCGCCAGGCCCGCAGCGATCGCCGCCTGGAATGGCGTGCCGGAGCTATATGTAAGGAACTGCTTAACAGTGCGGACCGCCGCCACGAGTTCTTCCGGCCCGGTCAGCCAGCCGATCTTCCAGCCGGTGAGCGAGAACGTCTTGCCGGCGGAGGAAATGGTGAGCGTGCGCCCGGCCGCGCCGGGCAGGGTGGCCACCGGAATGTGCGTGGCGCCGAAGGTGAGGTGCTCGTATACCTCGTCCGTGACGATGATGCTGCCGTGCTGTTCGGCGAGGTCCACTACTCGCTGCAGCACATGCCGCGGGAAGACGGCCCCCGTGGGATTGTGCGGGTTGTTCAGCAGGACCACCCGGGTGCGTTCGCTGAAGGCCGCCTCCAGCGCCGCCATGTCAGGCATGAAGTCCGGAGCCAACAGGGGAGCGGTCACATGCGTGGCGCCGGAGAGCCCGATCACCGCGCCGTAGGAATCGTAGAAGGGCTCCAGCGTCAGGACCTCGTCGCCCGGCCGGCAAAAAGCCAGCAGCGTTGCCGCGATCCCTTCGGTGGCCCCGGTGGTGACAATCACTTCAGTCTGCGGATCCGGGGTGAGGTTGTAGAAGCGTTCCTGGTGTGCTGCCACCGCTTCGCGCAGTTCCAGGATGCCCTTGCCCGGTGCGTACTGGTTGGCGCCGGCGGCGATGGCAGCGCGGGCAGCTTCCCGGATTTCCAGCGGCCCGTCCTCGTCCGGAAAGCCTTGGCCCAGGTTGATGGCACCGGTCTTTGCGGCAAGGGTGGTCATCTCTTCGAAGATGGTGACGCCCAGGCCGCCGCCCGGGGACAGGAGGTTCGCTCCGAGGGCCGTGCGCTGCCAGGGAGCAGGCTCCGTGGAAGGGGAAAGTTCCGCTGCTGGATGCATCCAGCCATGGTATCCCGGCGTTTCCATGCGGTAGGTTCGGAGCATGAGACGAGCGGTGTGCCCAGGATCCTTCGATCCCATCCATAACGGCCATCTCGAGGTCATCGCCCGGGCCGCAGGCCTGTTTGACGAAGTCATCGTTGCCGTGTCCACGAACCATGCAAAGAAGTACCGGTTTACCCAGCCCGAGCGCCTGGAGATGGCCAGGGAAACGCTGGCTTCCCTCAAAGGCATCGTGGTGGAACCCGTCGGGGACGGACTGCTCGCCGAATATTGCCGTCAGCGGGGAGTCTCAGCGATCGTCAAGGGGCTGAGATCGTCCTCGGACTTCGACTACGAACTGCCGATGGCCACCATGAACCGGCAGCTCAGCGGCGTGGAGACGGTCTTCCTGCCCGCGGAGGCGCACTACCTGCACCTGTCCTCCACCCTTATCAAGGAAGTGGCGGCGCTGGGCGGGAACATCTCGGACTTCGTGCCCCGCTCGGTGCTGCGGCGGATGACCGCTGGCGCGCCTGCCGCGGATCAGCGGCCGGGAGGGTAGGCTTGACCGGTACTTCGGCGCCGCCGGTTTGCTGGTTTGAGTCCCCGCGGCTCTTCAGGCTAAGATGGTACGTCGGTCATATGTTCAACAGGAGTTCTCATTAAAAGAGATGCAGGTTCGCCCCTGGCGTTCGACGTCAAGGACCTCGGGCGCAGCCCGGGAAGCATGCGGACACTGAAGGAACATGTACCCGCACCAGGTGATCTTGGTGTGGCGCTCATTGGCGTTCAGGAAGGCTCGGACATCGAGCTGGACCTGAGGCTTGAGGCCGTACACGAAGGAATTCTGGTATCAGGAACCGCGCTCGCCGAAGTAACCGGTGAATGCGGCCGATGCCTGGATCCCCTTGCGTATGACCTTGAGGTCAATGTGCAAGAACTTTTCTTCTACGAAGGCGTCGAGCTTTCGGACGGAGAAGATGATGAAGAGCAACGTCGAGTCGAGCACGATGTAATCGATCTTGAACCGGTGTTGCGGGACGCAGTGGTGACCATGCTGCCGTTCCAGCCGGTGTGCCGGGAAGACTGCCAGGGCCTTTGCTCCGAATGTGGAGCGCGCCTGGAAGACGAGCCGGGGCACCACCACGAGGTCCTTGACCCTCGCTGGGCTGCCCTAGCTGATATGGCTAAGCCTGACCGGCAAAATTGATTTGTACGTGTTTGTCTAGAGAGAAATGAGTTAGCCGTGGCTGTTCCCAAGCGGAAAATGTCTCGCTCGAATACCCGCGCCCGCCGCTCGCAGTGGAAGGCGACCGCACCCCACCTGGTGAAGACCGTTGAAAACGGCCAGGTCACCTACAGCCTGCCGCACCAGGCAAAGGTCGTTACCGACTCGGCTGGCACCGCGCTGTTCCTTGAGTACAAGGGCCGCAAGGTCGCGGACGTCTAATCGGCCGCCAGGCTGACACGATGTCTTCAACTGAAGAGCTTCTGAAGCGTCTCGGTGTCTCTATTGACGCCGGGACGCTTCGTCTTGCGCTCACCCACCGTTCCTACGCCTACGAAAACGGCGGCGTCCCCACCAACGAACGGCTTGAGTTCCTGGGCGACTCCATCCTGGGCTTCTCCGTCACCGATGCCCTGTACCGGGACAACCCGGACCTGCCCGAGGGCGAGCTCGCCAAGCGCCGTTCCGCCGTGGTCAGCACCCGTGCCCTCGCCGGTATCGGCCGCACCTTGGGCATCGGCGAATACATCTACCTGGGCCAGGGCGAGAAACTGACCCACGGCAAGGACAAGGCGTCCATCCTGGCGGACACCATGGAAGCCCTGATCGGCGCCACATACGTCTCCAACGACATCGAGACCGCCCGCCAGTTGGTCATGCGGCTGATCGGGCCCCTGCTCAAGGATGCAGCTGCGCTGGGGGCAGGGACGGACTGGAAGACCAGCATCCAGGAACTGGCCGCGAGCCGGCAGCTGGGCACCATCAACTATGCCGTGGACGGCACCGGGCCGGACCATGCCCGCACTTTCACCGCCGTGCTGCATGTAGGCGGTACCGCGTACGGCAAGGGCTCCGGCCACTCCAAGAAGGAAGCGGAGCAGGAAGCCGCCGCCGACGCCTGGCGTGCCCTCAACGGCGCCGGCGCAAAACAGTAACGGCCATGCCTGAACTGCCTGAGGTGGAAGTGGTCCGCCGCGGCCTGGCCACCTGGGTCCGCGGCCGCACCATCGAAGCGGTGGACGTGGTGGACCCGCGGTCCATCCGGCGGCACGCTGCGGGTACTGCGGACTTTACGGGCAATCTCGAAGGCGCCGCCGTCACCGACGTGGTACGCCGGGGAAAGTTCCTCTGGTTTCCGCTCGCGGACGGGGAGACTCCGGAAGGAAGCGTGCCGCACGTGGCCCTGATGGCGCACCTGGGCATGAGCGGGCAGCTGCTCATGCAGGACGCATGGGTCCCGGACGAAAAACACCTGAAGGTCCGGCTGCGCCTCAGTTCCGCGCCCGGCATGCCGGGCCAGCTGCGGTTCGTGGACCAGCGGATCTTCGGGGGCCTCTTCGTCACCGACCTGGTTCCCACGGACGACGGCGGCCCCGGCGGCGAAGCGGAAAGCCCGCTGCCGCTGATTGCGGCCGAGGCGGCCCACATTGCCCGGGATCCGCTGGACCCGCACTTTTCCTTTGACCTCTTCTACCGGCGGCTCCGCGCGCGCAGGACCGGCCTGAAGCGGGCCCTCCTGGACCAGGGGCTGGTGTCCGGAATCGGGAACATCTACGCGGATGAGGCCTTGTGGCGGGCGCGCCTGCACTATGCGCGGCCCACAGACACCCTGCGCCGGGCGGACGCCGAACGCCTGGTCGCTGCGGCCCGGGAGGTCATGGTCGACGCCCTGTCCGCCGGCGGAACCAGCTTCGATTCGCTCTACGTCAACGTCAACGGCGCCTCAGGCTATTTTGAGCGGTCGCTGAACGCCTATGGCCGGGGCGGCGAGGCATGCCCCCGCTGTGCCGCCGCCGGGATCAACGCCGTCATCCGGCGCGAACAGTTCATGAACCGTTCGTCACACACGTGCCCGGTCTGCCAGCCGCGGCCTCGCAACGGACGCTGGTAGCCGGCCCGCCGCCGTCGTCCGCCCCACGGGATTTCGTCCCCCAGGCGCCTTAAGAACGCGTTTTAAGCCCTCTAAGTGGACGAAAAGCCCCCGGGAGGGAGGGCAGGCGGGTTAGATTTGGTGTCAGCCCGGCACCCGCTGACACCACGAGGAGATCCGAAACACCTTGCACCTCAAAAGCCTGACCGTCCGGGGATTCAAGTCCTTCGCGTCGGCCACCACCTTCGATTTTGAGCCCGGCGTCACCGCCGTGGTGGGCCCCAACGGCTCCGGCAAGTCCAACGTGGTGGATGCCCTGGCCTGGGTGATGGGCGAGCAGGGCGCCAAGACCCTGCGCGGCGGCAAGATGGAGGACGTCATCTTCGCCGGCACCTCCGGCCGCCCGCCGCTGGGACGGGCCCACGTTTCGCTCACCATCGACAACTCGGACGGTGCACTGCCGATCGAGTACAGCGAGGTGACCATCTCACGGACGCTGTTCCGGACCGGCGGCTCGGAGTACGCCATCAACGGGTCCGGCTGCCGGCTGCTCGACATCCAGGAACTGCTCTCCGATTCAGGGCTGGGCCGGGAAATGCATGTCATCGTTGGACAGGGACAGCTGGACCGGGTCCTGCACGCCACACCGGAGGACCGCCGCGGCTTCATCGAAGAAGCGGCAGGAATCCTCAAGCACCGCCGCCGCAAGGAACGCACGGTCCGCAAGCTTGAGGCCATGCAGGCGAACCTCCAGCGGCTCACGGACCTCACCGGAGAGATCCGGCGCCAGCTGACGCCCCTGGGCAAGCAGGCCGAGGTGGCCCGACGTGCCCAGCGCGTACAGTTCGACGTGCGCGACGCGCGTGCCCGGCTGTTGGCGGACGACCTGGTCCAGCTGCAGTCCGCCCTGGAGCAGGAAGTGGCGGACGAGGCCGCGCTCAAGGCCCGGCGGGCCGCCGTCGAACACGATCTGGCCGCCGGACGCCGGGAACAGGCCGGGCTGGAGCAGTTGGCGGCGCAGGCCACACCGCGGTTGAACGCGGCCCGGGACACCTGGTACCGGCTCACCGCGGCCAGGGAGCGGTTCCGGTCCCTGGGTTCGCTCGCACAGGAGCGCAGCCGCCTCCTGGGTGCCGTGGATGCCGAACCGGCATCCGGCCGGGACCCCGATCAGCTGGAGCGCCAGGCCGCGCGCGTCCGCGAAGAACTCGCCGGGCTGGAACGGGACACGGCGGAGCGCCGCCGGGCGCTCGAACAGGCGGAGGCCGTGAAGGCCCAGGCAGAAAGCGCCGCGCTGGCCGAGGACAAGCGGCTCACCTCGCAGCTGCGGGCGGCCGCAGACCGCCGCGAAGGCATGGCCCGCCTGGCCGGCCAGGTGGCCGCGGCCCGTTCACGGGTGGAGTCCGCACAGGCGGAACTCGGCAGGCTGCACGAGTCGCTGGCCGCCGGGCAGGAGCGCCGCGCGCGCGCCCAGGCCGAGTTCTCCGCACTGGAGAACCAGGTGGCCGGCGTGGAAGAAGGCGAAGAGTCCCTTGACGCCGAGTATGAGGCCGCAGCGGAAGCGCTGGACGCCGTGGTGCAGGATATCGCCGCGCTCACCGCGGACGTGAACGAGGGGGTCCGCCGCCGGGATGCCCTGGTGGCGCGCCGGGACGCACTGAGGCTGGGACTGGAACGGAAGGACGGGGCCAGCCACGCCCTGCAGTCGGGCCTCGCCGGGGTCCGGGGCAGCCTCGCCGGCGCAATCGAGGTGGAAAGCGGGTATGAGGCCGCTGTTGCAGCTGCCCTCGGCGAGGCCGCCGAGGCGGTCCTGGTGGACAGTCCGGAAACCGCGGTGGCACTCCTCGGATTGCTCAAGGCGGACGACGCCGGCCGGGCGGCACTGCTGCTGGCTCCGGCGCCAAACGGGGAAGCACAGCCCGGCCCGCCATTGCCGGGCCTCCCCGCAGGTGCTGTCCCGGCCGCGGACGTGGTGGACGGCGACGGGCACTTCGCCGACCAGGTCAGGCACCTGCTGGCGCGCACCGCCGTCGTTGACGGACTGGAAGCCGCCGCCGGGCTGGTGTCCCGCCACCCCGGCATCACGGCAGTGACCCGCGCCGGGGACATCTTCACGGCAGCCTCGGCCACCGGCGGCTCCGCGAAGGGGCCGTCGCTGCTTGAGGTGCAGGCCGCCGTGGACGACGCCGAAGCTGACCTTCAGGAGGTCAGCGCCACTCTGGAGCGCAACAGGTTTGCACTGGCCGCCGCAGAGGCGCGGCGGGCCGGCGCGCAGGACCGGACCGATGCCGCGATGGAGCGGCTGCACGAGTCCGACGCCCGCCTCGCCGCCGTAGCCGAACGCCTGGGCCACCTGAATTCCGTCCTGCGCAGCGCTGTGGGGGAAAGCGACCGCCTGGCCCAGTCCCTGGCCCGCGCCGAGGCCAACGTCGCCGCGGAGGAGGAAGCGCTCGCCGCTGTGGCAGCGAGGCTTGCCGCAGCGCAGGAGGCGCCCCTGGAGGAGGAGCCTTCAACCGCACACCGCGACGAACTCGCCCAGGCGGCGTCGGCCGCCCGTGCCGCCGAGATGGAGGCGCGCCTGGCGCTGCGCAGCGCCGAAGAACAGCTGTCCGCCACGGGAAACCGGGCCGCTTCGCTGGAACGGGCCGCCGTCACCGAGCGGCGTGCCCGGGCCGAAGCCGCGGAGCGGGCCCGCCGGCGCCGGCTGCAGGCGGGACGGGCCGCTGCGGTGGGTGCCGCCGTCGGCCTTTCCCTTCGGTACCTGGACGTTTCCGTGGACCTTGCGCGGCACGAACGGGACCTCGCCGAGGAAAACCGGGAACGACGGGACAAGGAACTCGCTGAGGTGCGCTCGGCCACCGAAGCCCTGGCCCGCGAGCTGGCGGACCTGACGGATACTGTCCACCGCGACGAACTCGCCCGCGCCCAGCAAAGGGCTCGGATCGAGGCCCTGGAAACCCGGGCCATCGACGAACTGGGGATTACCCCGGACGCGCTCGTGGCAGAGTTCGGGCCCCACGTCCCTGTGCCCCTACCGGCGGAGGAGTCCGGGGACAAATGGGCCGCCCTCCGCACCCCTGTGGACGAGGCCGGCGAGGATATCGTCGAGGGAAAACCCTACGTGCGTGCCGAGCAGGAGAAGCGGCTCCGCAGGGCGGAGCGGGACCTGGCCAGCCTGGGCAAGGTCAACCCCCTGGCCCTGGAGGAATTCGCGGCCCTGGAGGAACGGCACCAGTTCCTCAGCTCCCAGCTGGAGGACCTGAAGGCCAGCCGCAAGGACCTGCTGGACATCATCAAGGAAGTGGACCAGCGCGTGCAGCGGGTGTTCGCCGAAGCGTTCGAGGACACCCAGGCCCAGTTCGTGCGGGTCTTTGAACGGCTGTTCCCCGGCGGTGAAGGCCGGCTGGTCCTCACCGACCCGGACGACATGCTGGCCACAGGCATCGAGGTGGAAGCCCGCCCGGCCGGCAAGAAGATCAAGCGGCTCTCACTGCTCTCGGGCGGTGAACGCTCGCTGACGGCCGTGGCGCTGCTGGTGGCGATCTTCAAGGCGCGGCCGTCCCCGTTCTATGTCATGGACGAGGTGGAAGCTGCCCTGGACGATACCAACCTGGGCCGGCTCATCACCATCTTCGAGGAACTGCGCGAATCCAGCCAGCTGATCGTCATCACCCACCAGAAGCGCACCATGGAAGTGGCGGACGCACTGTATGGCGTGACCATGCGCGGGGACGGCGTTTCCACCGTGATCAGCCAGCGCCTGGCAGGGGACCGGGCGACCGCGGACGTGTAGCTGCCCTGTGAGAAGCTAGGGGAGTGAATGAAATCCTTCCCATTATCCTGTCCATTGTTGCTGCCCTGGTGGTTGTCGGCGGGCTGATTCCGGTCCTGCTCAAGACCCGCCGGAACATCAACCAGTACCCGGGAACCCGCGACGCCAACGATCCGGAGACCCCCCGCCGCGGCAGCACCGTGGTGGCCGATGCGCCTGTGGCGGACCGGACGGCGCCTGCCGGTGTGGATCTGGAGGGCCTGGAAACCGCCGGGGTCCCGGATGATGCCGCCGGGCTCGAAACCATACCCGTAGACACCCCGCTGCCGGTGGCCGGACGCCTCATGCGCCTGCGGGAGCGGCTTGTCCGGTCCAACAACATCATGGGCAAGGGCCTGCTTGCGCTGCTCTCCAGCGACCGGATCGACGAGGGCGTCTGGGACGAAGTGGAGGAAACTCTTCTCCTGGCGGACCTCGGCACCGAGCCCACGATGCAGCTGGTGGATGCACTCCGTGAACGCGTCAAGGTCCTGGGCACGCGCACGCCCGAGGACGTCAAGGCCCTCCTGCGCGAAGAGCTGGTCAAGCTGGTGGACCCCGCCATGGACCGCAGCCTCAACATCGAGCGGCAGGACGGCAAGCCCGCGGTCATGATGGTCGTCGGCGTCAACGGGGTGGGCAAGACCACCACCGTCGGCAAGCTGGCCCGCGTCCTGGTGGCCGAAGACAAGGACGTCCTGCTGGGAGCCGCGGACACGTTCCGTGCCGCCGCCGCCGAACAGCTGGCCACCTGGGGCCAGCGCGTGGGCGTCCCCACCGTCAAGTCGGATATCGACGGCGCCGACCCCGCCTCGGTTGCCTACGAGGCCGTCAAGGCCGGCATCGAGCAGGAGGTGGACGTGGTCATGATCGACACCGCGGGCCGCCTCCAGAACAAGGTTGGCCTGATGGACGAGCTGGGCAAGGTCAAGCGCGTCGTGGAGAAACTCGCGGACGTCGACGAGGTCCTGCTGGTTCTGGACGCCACAACCGGCCAGAACGGCCTCAACCAGGCCCGCGTGTTTTCCGAAGTAGTCAACATCACCGGCATCGTCCTCACCAAGCTGGACGGCACCGCCAAGGGCGGCATCGTGGTGGCCATCCAGAAGAGCCTCGGCGTGCCCGTCAAACTCATTGGACTGGGTGAAGGCGCGGACGACCTCGCACCGTTCGAGGCCGAAGCCTTCGTGGACGCGCTGCTGAACTAGCCGTACTGCAAAACCGGGGGCACAGCCAGCCTGCGGCCGGTCAGCGTGCCGGCCGCAGGGTCTCCCGGGTGCCGAGCCAGCTGCAGGCCGCCACCAGCATGATCCCGCCGGTCACCCCGAACGCCCAGCCATAGCCGAGCCGGTCCGCGAGCACGCCGGCCAGGATGGGCCCTACGATCGCGCCGACGTCGGACACCATCTGGTAGACGGCCAGGACCCTGCCGCCGGAGCGGTCGTTGCCGATCACATCCGCAACCGCGGCCTGCTGGGCCGGACCGAACAGGCCCGAACCGACACCGGCCAGCGCGGACGCGGCCAGGAACCAGCCCAGGTCCGCCGAGGCGCCGATCGCCGCGGTGGCAGCCGCGGCCACAAGAAGGCCCCACACCATCATGGGCCGGCGGCCAAGGCTGTCTGCCAGGCGGCCGGAAAACGTCAGCGCGGACGCATTCCCTGCGGCGAACACAGCCAGCGCCAGGCCGGCAGCCTCCGGCCCGGAGCCGAACGCGGCAGCGGCAAACAGCGGCACCGTGGCCATCCGCACCCCGAACGTCGCCCAGCCGTTGGCGAAGCTGGACACCAGCGCGGACCGGTACGCGCCCGCCGCCAGCGCCTCAGTGAACGGCAGCTCCGGCGCGCGCTGTCCGCCCGGGCCGCCGCCCCTGCGCTGGTGGCTCAGCTGCGTCTGGACCACCAGCGCGGCCACTACCAACGCCGCGGCGTAGGCCAGGAACGGGACGCGCAGGCCGAAACCTGCCAACAGGCCCCCGACGATGGGCCCGCACACGTTGCCCACCAGGAACGCCGAGGCATAGGCGCCGGAGACCCGCCCGCGGCTTTCCGGAGGCGCCAGCCGTACCACCAGTGCCATGGAGGCAACCGTGAACATCACGGAGCCGGCCCCGCCAAGTCCACGGAACAGCAGCAGCTGCCAGTAGTCCTGGGCGAAAGCGCAGGCGGCCGTGGACGCCGCGACGATGAGCAGCCCCGCAACATATACGGGACGTTCGCCCAGCCGGCCGATCAGCGCCCCGCCCGCCGGAGCGAACACCAGGCGCATGAACGCGAAGATGGCCACGATGACGGACGCCTCGGTGTTTCCCACCCCGAACGTGGTGGCGAACTGCGGCAGAACCGGGGCCACCAGGCCGAAGCCCAGGGCGATCAGGAACGCAGCGGCAAGCATCACCTTGATGTCCCGCGGGAACTTCCCGGGCCGCGGCAGGAACCGCGTGAAGAACCGGGACGATGTGCCGCTTTCGCGGGGTTCTGCCGTCATGATGCCGCAATCCTTGCCGTGGACAGTGCCGGGGACCGGCGAAAGGGATGAAACACCACCGTAACAAGCCGGATATTCACCATTTACTTCCTGGAGGTTGTTGTAACAGGGCCGCAATATAAATCCGCGGCAGCCGAAACACGCCGACCCCAGACTCGATACAGGACGCAAAACGGCGTTGGCAGGCGGAGTATTCCGCAGAATCGATCATAGGGAGGACGTGCACCATGGAACTTACCCCGGGTCACGTATGGCTGATGGTGGCGGCGGCACTCGTGCTGCTGATGACACCAGGGCTCGCATTTTTCTACGGCGGCATGACGCGCGCCAAGGCAGCGCTGAACATGATGATGATGAGCTTCATCTCCATCGGCATCGTCAGTGTCGTGTGGGTGCTGTGGGGCTACTCGATGACAGGCGGTGACGGCTTCCTGCAGATGGTGGGCAACCCGTTGGCCAGCTTCGGCCTCGAAGGCGTCAACTCCGCGGATTCACCGGATGGCCTCATCCTGGTGGGTTACGGCGCGACGTTTGCCATCATTACCGTTGCCCTTATCAGCGGTGCCATTGCCGACCGCGCCAAGTTCGGCGCCTGGTCCGTCTTCGTGCCTGTGTGGGTCACGCTGGTCTACTGCCCGCTGGCCTACATGGTGTGGGGCGGCGGCCTCTTTGGTGAGGACGGCGCCATCGGCCAGGCACTGGGCCCCGCCATCGACTTCGCCGGCGGTACCGTGGTGCACATCAACGCTGGTGTCGCGGCCCTGATCCTCGTGCTGATCATCGGCAACCGCAAAGGCTTCGGCAAGGACCCGAACCACCGTCCCCACAACATTCCCTTCGTGATGCTCGGGGCCGCCATGCTTTGGTTCGGCTGGTTCGGCTTCAACGGCGGCCTCGCGTCCTCCGCTGAGCAGGGCGGCCTGATCTGGGTCAACACCCTGGCAGCGCCGGCAGCGGCCATGATCGGCTGGCTCGTCACCGAGCGCATCCGCGACGGCCACCCCACCTCCCTCGGCGCAGCATCCGGCGTGGTTGCCGGCTTGGTGGCCATCACCCCGGCCTGCGCCAACGTCAGCCCGGTGGGCGCCCTGGGACTGGGCATCGTGGCAGGCGTTGCCTCCGCCCTGGCCGTGGGCCTGAAGTTCCGCTGGGGCTTCGATGACTCGCTGGACGTGGTGGGTGTGCACCTGGTCTCGGGCATCATCGGCACCGTAGCCCTTGGCTTCATCGCACTGCCGGAGGAGGGCGCGGGCGGCGGCCTCTTCTACGGCGGCGGCATGACCCAGATGTGGGCCCAGCTGGCAGCGGCAGGCATCGCCATCGCCTACTCGGCCGTCTTTACGGTCATCATTGCCCTGGCCATCCACAAGACCATGGGCTTCCGGGTCTCCCAGGAACAGGAAAGCGTGGGCGTGGACCTCAGCCTGCATGCTGAAACGGCCTACGAGTTCGGTGTATCCGGGCACGGCGGCTCGTTCCAGCCCCTGCACGACGTGATGACCGGCAAGAGCCAGACGTCGGACCAGGCAGCAGCCGGGACGCAGAACACAGAATCGGCAACAGGCAAGGAAAGCGTGGGGGCATGAAACTGATTACTGCCATCGTCAGGCCGGAAAAACTCGAAGCCATCCGGGAAGGGCTGGAATCCTACGGGGTCCAGGGCCTCACGGTCAGCGCAGCCAGCGGCTACGGCCGGCAGCGCGGCTACACGGAGGTATACCGCGGAGCCGAGTACAACGTTGACCTGCTGCCCAAGATCCGGGTGGAGGTCCTGGCTACGGACGAGCAGGCGGACGACATCCTGGACGTTATCATCGCCAGCTCCAACACGGGCCGCGCCGGCGACGGCAAGGTCTGGACGATGGACGTTTTTGAGGCCGTCCGGGTACGGACCGGCGAACGCGGGGTAGCCGCAATCTGACGCTCCGGGCCTGCCCGGAACCAGCAGGCCAACGCCGTGACGAGGCGGGCGGGACACCGAAAGGTGCCCCGCCCGCCCCGTTTCGTTCCGGCCTTACCCCGGAGTGCGATCCGCTGACTGGGCCGCACCCCGGGCGGCCCAGGAACGGGGACCCGCCGAGCCGGCGTCGTACTCCTCCAGCGGCACGGCACCCTCCTCCCACGACCGAAGCACCGGCTCCACGATGCGCCAGCATTCCTCCGCTGTGTCGCCGCGGACGGACAGCAGCGGATCCCCATTGAGCACGCCCTCCAGGACTTCGCCGTAGGGAAGGAGGTCCGAGGCGCTCAGCTCCGCATCCAGGGTGACCCTGCCCAGGCTGAAGATATTCCCCGGGCCGTTGACGTCCACATCGAACTGGAGCGTGTCCGGGCCGAACCCGATGCGCAGCTGGTTGGGGGCGTCCACCCCCGTGAAGCCCTCCGGAAGGTGCGGCACGGGACGGAAGGTCACCACCGCCTCCTTGCGTCTGGCCCCCATAGCCTTGCCCGACCGCAGGATGAAGGGAACGCCGCTCCAGCGCCAGTTCTCGATCCGGACCTCCACTTCGGCGAGGGTCTCGGTGTTCCGGGCCGGATCAACGCCCTCCTCGCGGGCATAGTCCGGGACCGCGGTGCCGGCCACCGTTCCGGCCGTATACCGGGCACGCCGGCTGGACCCGCCGTAAGGGGCTCTGACGCTGCCGGCACGAAGCACCGTGGAGACGGCGTCGCGAAGGTCGCGTTCGCCAATGGTGGCCGGCGGCTCGATGGCCATGAGCGCCATGATTTGCAGGAGGTGGCTCTGAATCATGTCGCGGAGGGCGCCCGCGCCGTCGTAGTAGCGGGCGCGGCCCTCCAGGGCCAGGTCCTCATCGAAGATGATTTCCACCTTCTCCACGTGCTCCCGGTTCCAGACGGGCTCCAGGAAGTTGTTCGCGAAGCGCAGGCCCAGGATGTTCAGCACCGTGGCCTTGCCCAGGAAATGGTCAACGCGGTGGATGTGGTCCTCCGGGACCAGCTGCACCAGGGTCCGGTTCAGGTTCCGCGCCGATTCCTCCCCGGAGCCGAACGGCTTCTCCATCACCAGGCGCGTCCCGGGTGGCAACTGGCCGGGTTGCAGGGCCTCGCAGGCGCGCTGGCTGACCTGGGGCGGCAGGGCGAAGTAGATGGCTACGGGCCCTTCAAGCCCGGCCACGAGGGCAGCCAGCGCGCCGTCGGCCGTAACGTCCAGCTGGTGGTAGGCGGTATCCTGCGCGATGGAGTCCAGGGCATGCCGGCCCTCCTGGCCGGCATCCTTGGCCGCGGCACTGAAGGCTCCGGTGACGCGCTGGCGCCACTGTTCCGGCGTCCACGGATCAGAGCCCGCGCCGGCCAGGCGGAGGCCGGTGGCGCGCCCCCGCGCCACAAGGCGGGCGAGGCCCGGGAGCAGCAGGCGGCCCGTGAGGTCGCCGGAAGCGCCGAGGATGAGCAGGGTCCTGACAGTTGTTGGGCTGGTCATTTTGCCAGCATGCCATCTTGCGTGTCCGAGTTGGTACCCTAGATAGTCGAGTCCCGATCATCCACTGAAAGAACGGCACGTGTTCAATTCACTTTCTGACCGGTTGACAGCAACCTTCAAGAATCTCCGCGGCAAGGGCCGCCTCACCGAGGCTGACGTTGACGCCACCGTACGCGAGATCCGCCGCGCGCTCCTTGACGCCGACGTTGCCGTTCCGGTTGTCCGTGAATTCACCGGCCGGGTCCGCGAACGTGCCCTCGGCGCGGAGGTCTCCGGTGCCCTGAACCCCAGCCAGCAGATCGTCAAGATCGTCAACGAAGAACTTGTTGAAATCCTGGGCGGCGAGACCCGCCGCATCCGCCTCGCCAAGACCGGTCCCACCATCATCATGCTGGCCGGCCTCCAGGGTGCAGGCAAGACCACACTGGCCGGAAAGCTCTCCAAGTGGCTGAAGGCCCAGGGCCACAGCCCCATGCTGGTGGCCTGCGACCTCCAGCGACCCAATGCCGTCACCCAGCTGCAGGTAGTAGGCAAGCGCGCCAATGTGCCCGTCTTCGCCCCGCACCCCGGCGCCACGTCCACGGAACTGGACCAGCCGGCCGGCGATCCCGTCGCCGTTGCCCGTGCCGGCGTGGAGGAAGCCCGCCAGAAGCTTCACGACGTAGTCATCGTTGACACCGCCGGACGCCTGGGCGTTGACGCGGACATGATGGAGCAGGCGCGCCAGATCCGCCGCGCCATCGTGCCCAACGAAGTGCTGTTCGTGATTGACTCCATGATTGGCCAGGACGCCGTGAACACGGCGCTCGCGTTCGATGAAGGCGTCAACTTCACGGGCATCGTGCTTTCAAAGCTCGACGGCGACGCGCGCGGCGGTGCAGCCCTTTCCGTCGCGTCGGTCACCGGCAAGCCCGTGATGTTTGCGTCCACCGGAGAAGGCCTGGACGATTTCGAGCTGTTCCACCCGGACCGGATGGCCTCGCGCATCCTGGACATGGGCGATGTCCTGACGCTGATCGAGCAGGCGGAAAAGTCCTGGGACAAGGATGAAGCAGCCCGGATGGCGAAGAAATTCGCCGACCAGGAAGACTTCACGCTGGAAGACTTCCTGGCGCAGATGCAGCAGATCCGCAACATGGGCTCCATGAAGAAGATGCTCATGATGATGCCCGGCGCCCAGAACATGCGCCAGCAGCTGGAGCAGTTCGACGAACGCGAAATCGACCGGGTTGAAGCGATCGTCCGGTCCATGACGCCCCACGAGCGGCTCGCGCCCAAGATCATCAACGGCTCCCGCCGCGCCCGCATCGCCCGCGGTTCCGGCGTGCACGTCTCAGAGGTCAACGGACTGCTGGAGCGCTTCGCCCAGGCGCAGAAGATGATGAAGAAGATGGCGCAGGGTGGCATGCCCGGAATGCCGGGAATGCCCGGCCTGCCCGGCGCCGGTGGCGGAGCCCGGAAGAACGCCAGGAACGCGCCCAAGAAGAAGGCCAAGTCCGGCAATCCGGCCAAGGCCGCGCAGGAGCGCAAGGAGGCGGAGGCGCGCCGCGCCAACGCCGGCAAGGCGCTGCCCACCGGTGCGGCGTTCGGCCAGCAGGGTGATTTCGACCCGGCGCAGCTGAACCTGCCCAAGGGCTTCGAGAAGTTCCTCGGCAAGTAGCAGCCCGGGCTCCGGCGTGCTGCCGGGGCCGTGGAATAGGGTGGGGTCATGGTCAAGCAACGCGTAGTGTTCGTGCACGGCGCCGGAAGCTTCGGCGCCGCTGCCTGGCCTCGCCAGCACGGCATGGCACTTGCCTACGATGCCCTCTTCCTCCGGCGCCTCGGGTGCGATCCAACGGCCGGGCCGGCAGCGCCGTCCTTTGCCGGGGACGCCGCGATCATCCTTCGCTCGCTGCAGGACGATGGCCGCGGTGCTGCAGGCGGCCATGTGGTGGCCCACGCCCAGGGCGCCATTCCGGCAATGCTGGCCGCGGTGGAACGTCCTGACCTTGTCCACTCACTCGCCCTCGTGGAGCCGGCCTGCCTGTCCCTGACGGCGGACCTGCCTGCCACAGCGGCGCACCGGGCACAATTTCGTGAGTGCGCAGAGGCCCCGCTGCATATCGTTCCGGGTGTCCCCACCCTGGTGCTCACCGGAGGATGGGAGCCGCTGTTCGAGGAGATTGCCGGCTACCTGCGGGAAACCGGGGCCGTGCACCGCATTGCTGCCGGGGGGCACCGGCCGCACGATTCCGTTGAAGGTGACCGGACCATCCGGTCATTCATCCGCGAGGCCGGCAGGAGCCTCGCTGCGTAAGGCTGTCCGTCCTGCAGCCTGTGGCGGGGCGGAGCCCCCGTAACTGCCGGGCCCCGCCACTGTGTCCGGGTCAGCCGCCGGCCGGGACCTTCGGCTCCGGCAGGTAGACCTTGCCGCCTGCGGCCAGGAATTCCTGGCTCTTCTCCCGCATTCCGGAGGCCGCCTCCGCCAGTGCTGCCTGCGCCTCCGCGGACCCGTACTCCTCCCGGATGTCCTGGCTGATCCGCATCGAGCAGAACTTCGGCCCGCACATGGAGCAGAAGTGCGCGGTCTTGGCCGGTTCCGCCGGCAGGGTCTCATCGTGGAACGCCTCGGCCGTTACTGGGTCCAGGGACAGCGCAAACTGGTCCCGCCAGCGGAATTCGAAGCGCGCCTTGGACAGCGCGTCATCGCGTTCGTGCGCACCGGGGTGGCCCTTGGCGAGGTCCGCTGCGTGCGCTGCGATCTTATAGGTGATCACACCGGTCTTGACGTCGTCCTTGTTGGGCAGGCCAAGATGCTCCTTGGGCGTCACATAGCAGAGCATCGCGGTGCCGTAGCGGGCGATCTCGGTGGCTCCGATGGCCGAAGTGATGTGGTCGTAGCCGGGGGCAACGTCGGTCACCAGCGGTCCCAGGGTGTAGAACGGGGCGCCCTTGCACAGCTCCTGCTGCCGCTCCACGTTCTCCCGGACCAGGTGGAACGGGACATGGCCGGGGCCTTCCACCATGACCTGCACGTCGTACTCCCAGGCACGCCGGGTGAGCTCGGCCAGGGTGTCCAGCTCGGCGAACTGGGCGGCGTCATTGGCGTCCGCCGTGGCGCCCGGCCGCAGCCCGTCGCCGAGCGAGAACGCGACGTCGTACTTGGCGAAGATTTCGCAGAGTTCGTCGAAGTGCGTGTACAGGAAATTTTCCTGGTGGTGCGCCAGGCACCAGCCCGCCATGATGGAGCCGCCGCGGGACACGATGCCGGTGACCCGGTTGGCAGTGAGCGGAACATAGCGCAGGAGCACGCCGGCGTGCACCGTCATGTAGTCCACGCCCTGCTCGCACTGCTCAATGACGGTGTCGCGGAAGATCTCCCAGGTCAGCTTGTTGGCTTCGCCGTTGACCTTCTCCAGCGCCTGATAGATGGGCACGGTGCCAATCGGCACGGGGGAGTTGCGGATGATCCACTCGCGCGTGGTGTGGATATCATCGCCGGTGGAGAGGTCCATCACTGTATCCGCACCCCATTGGGTGGCCCACTGGAGTTTGTCCACTTCCTCCGCGATGGAGCTGGTGACCGCGGAGTTGCCGATGTTGGCGTTGATCTTCACCAGGAATGCCTTGCCGATGATCATCGGTTCCGATTCCGGGTGGTTGATGTTGTTGGGGATAATGGCCCGGCCCGCGGCAACCTCGCTGCGGACCAGTTCCACGTCGCAGTTTTCCCGCAGCGCCACGAAGCGCATCTCGGGCGTGATGATGCCCTGCCTGGCGTAGTGCATCTGGGTGACTGTCTTGCCTTCGACGGCGCGGCGGGGCACTGGCCGTGCGCCCTTCCATTCCGCAGAGGCTGCGCCGCGGCGGACAGCCGACCGGCCGTCGTCGAGCAGGTTCCGCTCCCGGCCGCTGTACGCTTCAGTGTCCCCGCGCGCCTCAATCCACTCGGTGCGGAAGGGCCGCAGGCCTCGGACCGGGTCGCTGCCCGGCCCGGCCGTCCGGTAGGCGCGGAACGGAGCGTTTGGCTCGCCGCCGGGGGAGTCCGACAGGGTAATCTCGGTGACTGGTACCCGAAGGCCCGACCCCCTGTCTTCCACGAAGGCGAGCGAGTGGGACTTCAGGGACTGGGTGGCAGGATCCCGGCCAGACGCATCGAGGGCAGGGTTCAGCTGTGTTTCTGGTGTATTCAAGGAATACTCACTTCCTTCGCCGGCATTACCCGGACAGGTTCGACGGTCGCAGGCTGCGTCAGCCCGATCTCAGCCCCTGCAGGGGCACCCGTGTGGTCAGGAACGAAGCTACCACAGGCCCCACGGGGAGCGGCGTCACATTCGCGGTGCTAGCCTGACCGGGCAGGATGAGAGGAGTTCCATGCCGGCGGTTATCCATTTCAGCGGACCGGTGCTCACGGGCCCGGACCGGGAAGTGCGCGGGCTGTGGTCCGTGGACGGCCGCCTGACCTTCCAGCGGCCCTCCGCGCGGCCTGACCACGTCCTGCCCGGCTGGGTGCTGCCGGGTTTCGTCGACGCGCACTGCCATATCGGCCTTGGGCCCGGCGGTCCCGTGGATGCGGACACCGCCGCAGCCCAGGCCCGGGCGGACCTCGCCGCCGGCACGCTGCTGGTCCGGGACGCGGGTTCCCCGGCTGACACGCGCTGGATGCAGGGCGGCAAGGAGTTTCCGGTACTGATCCGCGCCGGGCGTCACGTGGCCCGCACCCGGCGCTACCTCCGCGGGTTTGCCCGGGAAGTTGAACCGGAAGGCCTTGTCGAAGCGGTCCGGAAGCAGGCGCGCGACGGCGACGGGTGGGTGAAGCTCGTTGGCGACTGGATTGACCGCGGCGCCGGCGACCTGGCTCCGTCCTTTCCTGCCGCCGTCGTCCGCGATGCCATCCAGGCGGCACATGACGAAGGCGCCCGTGTCACCGCCCATTGCTTCGCCGAGGACACGCTGGACCAGATGCTGGACGGCGGCATCGACTGCATTGAACACGCCACGGGGCTCCTTCCGCGGCACCTGTCCCGCTTCGCCGAGCAGCGCGTGCCGATCGTGCCCACCCTGATCAATATCGCCACTTTTCCGGACATTGCCGCGCAGGCGCAGCCGAAATTCCCGCGCTACGCGGCCCATATGCTGGCGCTCTGGGAGCGCCGGGCGGAGCGCGTGGCGGAAGCGTTCGACGCCGGCGTGCGGGTTTTCGCGGGCACCGACGCCGGAAGCGTCATCCGGCACGGGCGGATTGCGGACGAGATCCTGGCGCTTCACGCCGCGGGCCTGCCGGCAGCGGCAGCGCTGGATGCCGCATGCTGGTCCGCGCGGCAGTGGCTGGGAGCGCAGGCCATCTCCGAAGGCGCGCGGGCGGATGTGGTTGTGTGCAGTGCGGATCCGCGGAGCCGGCCTGAAACCATCCGCCACCTGCAGCAGGTGGTACTGGGCGGCCGGATCGTCCACGACAGCGGAATAAATTGAAGCTTCAACTCATTTAATGGACAGGGCCGCCACCCGGGAGGCCGTAGGAGTTCGGAGTGTTCCAATGACCGCAGAAACCGTAAACCAGGACCTTCTTCCCGCCGGGCTCGGCATGGGCACGGTGATGCTCAAAGTGGGCGACATGAAGCTCATGACGGACTACTACCAGAAGGCGCTGGGCCTGGAAGTCGTGGCCGAACAGGATGGCGGCGTCTACCTGGGCCGCCTGGGCAGGCCACTGGTCCAACTGGCCCCGGCGTCCGGGCTCCACCTTCCCGGCAGGGGCGAGGCGGGCCTGTTCCACACCGCTCTGCTTTTCGAAACCAGGGAGGCGCTCGCCGCCACGATCGCCACGGCTGCCCGGTTCAACCCCCGGCTCTTCACCGGCAGCGCCGACCACCTTGTCAGCGAGGCCTTCTACTTCAACGATCCCGAAGGCAACGGCATTGAGCTCTACTGGGACCGCCCCCGCAGCAACTGGTCCTGGAACGGGACCGACGTGGTGATGGACAGCCTGGCGCTGCCGCCCCAGCACTACCTCGAGCGGTACCTCACCGAGGAATCCCTTGACGGGCAGCGCGCGACCGGTGCAGGAGTGGGCCACGTCCACCTTCAGGTGGGTGACGTGCAGACGGCGCGGGACTTCTACGTGGGCACCCTCGGCTTTGAAAAGACGGCGGGCTGGCACGGCCAGGCGCTCTTCGTCTCCGCCGGACGCTACCACCATCACATGGCCATGAACGTCTGGAACAGCCGCGGCGCCGGGCCGCGCAAGGACACCCTGGGGCTCGGTGAAGTGCTGATCGAGGTGCCGTCGGGGGACGACGTCGGCGCCCTGGCGGACCGGCTCAGGGTCGCCGGGGTGCCGGCGCACCACACCGGAGCGGAACTGCGGTTCGAGGATCCCTGGCGCAACCGGCTTCGGGTGGCCGTGCGCCGATCCGGCCCGGCCTTGTACTAGGCTGAAAACGGCCCGGCCAACAGCCGGAGCGGCGGGGGCGCCACGCGCCTCCGGCCGCGCCGTACCGACGACGGAACGAGGGTAATTCCCATGGGCTTCACCGAGATCTTTGTCGCCACGCACGACGCCGCCCTGAAGCGTGCCGGCCAGCTGGACGCAGGCGGAGCCGCTCCCGGCGGCCAGGCAGTGCGGATTCCGGACATCAGCGACTTCGAGGTCGAGCAGCTGGGCGACCTTGCCGGCAGGGCTGTGCACGCAGGCGGCGCCGACTACGAACTCACCATGGTTGACGTGGCCAGCGATTCGCTCCTGGCCGTGCCGCCGGCCATGGTCCGGGCCCTGGCGGACCTCCTCACCTATGAGACGGAAGGCGAGGGAAACGTGCTGGATGATGTTGCCGCGGAGTGGGCCGGGCAGGACGATATGCCGTTCGGGGCCGGGCAGTCACGGACCTACGTCGAACAGGTGGCCCGGCTGGCCGGCACTGTGGACGACGCTGACCGTACCTCGCTCTATGTGTGGTCGGCCTAAGCGCCGCATTCGCCCGGCAGGCCGCGCGGATGCAAAGTCGAAATCCATGCGCTGATCTGGCACAATGGACAGGTACTCGATCTGCGTGGCCCCTCTCTCCGCGTTTTGATCCTGTCCTTCGAGCCCGCAAGTACGGCCCGCCCCACGGGTGCAGAACGCCGGGTTCAACCCCTTTTCTGAAACAGGAGTGACCACAAAAGTGGCCGTAAAGATTCGCCTTAAGCGCTTTGGTAAAATGCGCGCCCCGTACTACCGCATCGTCGTTGCAGACTCACGCACCAAGCGTGACGGCCGCGCCATCGAGGAAATCGGCAAGTACCACCCCACCGAAGAGCCCTCGTACATCGAGGTCGACTCCGAGCGTGCACAGTACTGGCTGTCCGTCGGCGCCCAGCCGTCCGAGCAGGTTGCCGCAATCCTGAAGATCACCGGTGACTGGCAGAAGTTCAAGGGCCTCCCGGGCCAGGAAGGCACCCTGAAGACGAAGGCTCCGAAGGAAGCCTTCGTTGCCCCGGAAAAGGGTTCCGTGATCATCCCGGAAGCAATCACCAAGAAGGCCTCCAAGGCTGACGCAGCCGAAGCGCCGGCCGACGCCGAAGCAGAGACCACCGAGGCTGAGTAGATTGCTGGCAGAAGCGCTGGAGCACCTTGTCCGGGGAATCGTTGATTCCCCGGATGACGTCAAGGTCAATTCGAAGAACAACCGCCGCGGGGACACCCTCGAGGTGCGCGTTCACCAGGATGACCTGGGACGGGTGATCGGCCGCCAGGGCCGGACGGCACGCGCCCTGCGCACCGTCGTGGCAGCACTGGCCGGCGGCGAACCGGTGCGGGTCGACGTCGTCGACACCGACCGCCGCCGCTGAGCGCTCGGCAACATCAGTTTTGCTCCGGCCCCTCCACCGCAAGGTGGAGGGGCCGGAGTGCTTTTACCCCACCAACCAATACCCACAGAGCGAACAGAGGAACAGATGAAGCTTCAGGTGGCGCGAATCGGCAAACCCCACGGCATCCGTGGTGAAGTCACGGTCCAGGTCCTGACCGACGCACCCGAGGACCGTTTCGTTCCCGGCACCGGTTTCCTCGTGGAGCCTGCGTCCTCCGGCCCGCTCACGGTAGCCAGCGCCCGGTGGAACAAGGACATCCTCCTGCTCGCTTTTGAGGAAGTGGCGGACCGCAACAAGGCCGAGACGCTGCGCGGAGCAAAGCTGTTCATCGAGACGGCCGAACTGGACGAGGACGGCGATGAAGGCTGGTACGAGCACGAGCTCGTCGGCCTGGAAGCCCGCGTGGGAGAAGCCGTGGTGGGCAGGATTGCCGCGTTGAACACCATGCCGGTCCAGGACCTGCTGGTGGTGGCCACCCCGGAGGGCGACGAGATCCTCGTTCCGTTCGTGGAGGAGATCGTTCCCGAGGTCAACATCGACGAAGGGTACATCCTCATCACGCCCCCGCCGGGGCTGTTCGAACTCAACGCTGGGGAAGCTGCCACGGACGGCCCGGAAGGCAGCGCCTAGATGCGGATCGACGTCGTCAGCATCTTCCCCGACTACCTGGCGCCGCTGGACCTGTCGCTGATCGGCAAAGCCCGCCAGGACGGCCTGCTTGACCTGCACGTCCACGACCTTCGCAGCTTCACCACCGACCGGCACCGGACCGTGGACGATACCCCGTACGGCGGCGGCGCGGGCATGGTCATGAAACCGGAGCCATGGGCGCAGGCGCTGTCGGCTGTGGTCGAAGCCCGGCCCGAAGGTGCCCGGAAGCCGGTCCTGATTGTCCCTTCGCCCGCCGGCGAGCGTTTCACCCAGGCCCTTGCCTACGAACTCGCCGAAGAGGAGCACCTCACTTTCGCCTGCGGCCGTTACGAGGGCATTGACGAACGGGTCTTCGAATGGGCGCAGGAGCACTTCGAGGTGCGCCCCGTGAGCCTGGGGGACTACGTCCTAAACGGTGGTGAGGTGGCGGTGCTTGCCATGGTGGAGGCCGTAGGCCGGCTCCTGCCCGGCGTGGTGGGCAATCCCGAATCGCTGGTGGAGGAATCCCACTCCGACGGATTGCTTGAGTACCCCGTCTACACGAAGCCGTCCCAGTGGCGCGGGCGCGAGGTTCCCGCCGTGCTGCTCAGCGGCAACCACGGCAAAATTGCCCAGTGGCGGCGGCACGAGCAATATCGGCGCACTGCGGAGCGCCGGCCCGACCTCCTGGAAGGGTTCGACGCCGGCAACCTCCCGCGTGCCGACCGTTCCGAACTGTATGTGCTGGGGTACGACATCGTGGCCGGCCGGCTGGTGCGCCGCCCGATTGGCTGATGCCCTTCGGGTGTGGCAAAATTAGTCCTTGTGTCTGCTGGGCCCGCACCTGCCACAGGGGGAGCGCCGCCAACAGCCTGACAACCTGCCGCTTCAATCGGTGAAGACGGCAGGACCAATTACCTTTCGGCTGGAATTTCCGCTGCACCGCCAGGTGTGCGGGCTTGCCCGCCGTGACCTAAAGTGAATGACCTGTGGCGTTCACCAGGAGTGCAAATACCATGCATATTCTCGACTCCGTCGACGCAGCCTCGCTGCGGAGCGATGTTCCCGTTTTCCGCGCCGGTGACACCATCAAGGTTCACGTGAACATCATCGAAGGCAAGAACTCCCGCGTCCAGGTCTTCCAGGGCTTCGTCCTGGGCCGCCAGGGCGACGGCGTGCGCGAAACCTTCACCGTCCGCAAGGTTTCCTTCGGTGTTGGCGTGGAGCGTACCTTCCCGGTTCACTCCCCGATCATCGAAAAGATTGAGGTTGTCACCAAGGGTGACGTCCGCCGCGCCAAGCTGTACTACATGCGTGCCCTGCGCGGTAAGGCCGCCAAGATCAAGGAAAAGCGCGACTTCAACACCGCCAAGTAGTCCTCCCGGACCACAGGCCGGACCCAGCCGTAGCCGGCCGGCGCCGGAGCACCCAGCACCAGCGCCCGAGGACACGGACATGGACCAGACAAAACGCCAGCCCCGCATCAGGGGCTGGCGTTTTGCGTTAGTAGTCCTGGGTACCGCGCTCGTGGCCAGCGGGCTGGTCAGGGCTTTCTGGATAGATGGTTACTTCATCCCGTCCCAGTCCATGGAGCCCGCCTTCCGGCAGGATGACCGGATTCTGGTGTCGAGGACAGCCTTCGAAGCGGAGCCCGTGCGCCGCGGCGATATCGTGGTGTTCGACGGCAGGGGAACCTTTGCGCCGCTGGAGAGCGGCCGTGGCCCGGTAGGCGAGGCCGTCACCGGTGCAGCCGCGTGGCTGGGCCTGGCCGGGAGCGACACGGTGTACATCAAGCGCGTCATCGGCGTCCCCGGCGACCTGGTGGCCTGCTGCGATCCAGCCGGCATGGTAACCGTCAACGGCGAACCGCTCGAAGAACCGTACATTTATCCCGGAGACGTGCCAAGCACCTTGGAGTTCGAGGCGCTGGTTCCGGCCGGCCGGCTTTGGGTGATGGGGGACCACCGGTCGGTTTCGGCGGATTCCCGCAGCCTGCTCGGCGCGCCGGGCGGAGGAATGGTTCCTGTGGGCCGGGTGCTGGGCCGGCCCGTCCAGATCATCTGGCCCCTTGATAGATTTGCACCAGTACCACGGCCGGCTGCGGCAGGCCCCAGCACACAGAACGGACAGTAGATGCCCGAGAACCACTCCCGCATGCCTGAACCACAGCCCGAGGGCGCCCCTGGCGCTTCCGGCGCGGAGCAGGCAGACGCGGCAGTGCCCGGCCTCGAAAACCGCGCGGAAAGCCGCGCTGCGGCCAAATCTGCCGGGAGGCGTGAGGCGCATCCGGTCATGACGTGGCTAAAAGAGATCGCCACGGTGATAGTCATCGCCGTCGTACTGTCCTTCCTTATTAAGACGTTCCTGTTCCGGGCGTTCTTCATCCCTTCCGAGTCGATGGTGGATACGCTGGATGTGGACGACCGGATCTTCGTAAACCTCCTGGTTCCCGAACCGTTCGCGCTCAACCGAGGCGATGTGGTGGTCTTCCGTGACACCAAGGGCTGGCTGCCCGCGGTGCCGGACAAGGCGGACGGGCCGTTCACCTGGGTGCAGGACGGCCTCACCTTCGTGGGCCTCTTGCCTGACAACTCCGAGCAGCACCTCGTCAAGAGGGTGATCGGGCTGCCTGGCGACCATGTCGTGTGCTGCGATGCCGGCGGTAAACTGACCATCAACGGAACAGCCATCGATGAGGGCTACATCAACCCGGCTGAAGTCCCCCAGGTACGGGAATTCGATGTGGTGGTGCCCGAAGGGAAAGTATGGGTCATGGGTGATAACCGGAACCATTCCGCTGACTCCCGTGCGCATATGGACGCGGACGGCGGCTTCGTCGACCTGGACGACCTCGAGGGCAAGGCGGCCGTCATCGCCTGGCCGCTGAACCGGATCACCGCCCTCGACAACTATCCCGACGTGTTCCGGAACGTACCGCCCGCGTCCTGACCATGCCTGCCGAGAACCAGACCAGCACCCCAACGCGCACCGCCAAAGTGGCTGCGGCGAAAACCCCTGCCAGCCGCAAGGCGCCCACCCTGCGGCACGAACGGACGTTCCGCAGCAGTGGGGTCCGATTCCTGGCAGGCGTGGACGAAGTCGGCAGGGGAGCGCTGGCCGGACCCGTGAGCGTAGGCATCGCGGTGGTGGACCTTGAGCGCCAGAAACCCCTGGCAGGGGTCCGGGACAGCAAGCTGCTGAGCGCCGCCGAACGGGAGCGGCTTGAACCGCTGGTCCGGCGTTGGAGCATCGCGTCGGCCGTAGGCCATGCCTCCGCGGCGGAAATCGACGCGCTCGGCATCATCGCCGCGCTTCGCCTGGCCGGTACGCGGGCATGGAGTACGGTCCTCGCTGCCGGCATCACGCCTGACATGGTCCTCCTGGACGGGAGCCACAACTGGCTTTCGCCGGCCGGGCAGCCGTCCCTCTTCGACGGACCTGTCCAGGACAGCGGGTGCGAAGCACCCGTGCACACCAAGGTCAAGGCGGACATGCAGTGCCTCAGCGTTGCCGCCGCCAGCGTCATCGCCAAAGTGGAACGGGACCAGGCCATGCGGACCCTTCACGCCGAATATCCCGGCTTCGGCTGGGACGTCAACAAGGGATACGCCACCGCCCTGCACCGTGACGCCCTCCGGACTGAGGGTCCCACCCCCTACCACCGGGTGAGCTGGCGGCTGCTTGGCGGCGATCTGGAAGTGCTGCAGGACGGGGAGCTCCAGGAGGCCGGGGCCTGACGGGCGCCCACGCGGCTGCCGATGGTGCAAGATGGAAGCATGAGTGCTGAGGATCTTGAAAACTATGAGACTGACATGGAACTGCAGCTCTACCGCGAGTACCGGGATGTTGTGGGCCTGTTCAGCTACGTAGTCGAGACCGAGCGTCGCTTCTACCTTGCCAACCACGTTGACCTCCAGGCGCGCAGCGCCGACGGCGAGGTCTACTTCGACCTGACCCTGCAGGACGCCTGGGTCTGGGACGTGTACCGCTCGGCACGGTTCGTCAAAAGCGTCCGCGTGCTCACCTTCAAGGACGTCAACGTCGAAGAACTGCCGCGCAACGAGGAACTGGCTCTTCCCAAGGACGTGGACCTGGGCAACTAACCTGGCCACTTCTCCTCCACATCCGCCCTTGGCAGGCGGCCTGTCCACATAGCGAAAGTTTCCTGCCCGCTGCTCCCCGCACCCCGTCAGGCTGGTGGTGGAGGTGGACATGAAATCCAAAGACGTGCTGGGCCGGCGGGGCGAAGAACTCGCGGCAGGCTATCTGGAATCGCTGGGCATGCTGGTGGTGGAACGCAACTGGCGCTGCGCTGAAGGCGAGATCGACATCGTGGCCCTGGACGGGGACGCCCTGGTCATTGCGGAAGTGAAAACCCGGCGTTCGCTCGACTACGGACATCCCTTTGAAGCGGTGGGGGCTGACAAGCTTGCCCGGCTCCACCGCCTCGGTACAGCCTGGTGCCGTGACCGGGAGCTGCGGATGTCCCGGCGCCGCGTGGACGTTATTGCGGTAGTGGACGACGGCGGCGGCGCGCCGCAGCTGGAGCACCTCAAGGGGGTGGGGTGATGGCGCTGGGCCGCACCTACTCCGTGGCGCTGCTGGGGCTGAACGGATACATGGTGGAGGTTGAAGCGGACATCGGCCAGACGCTGCCCGCATTCGTGATCCTCGGCCTTCCGGACGCCTCGCTTAATGAGGCCAAGGAACGCATCCGTTCGGCCGCCAAGAACTCAGGCATTCCGCTGAGCCGGCGCAAGATCACGGCCAATCTTATTCCGGCCTCACTGCCCAAGCGCGGATCCGGATTCGACCTCGCAGTCACCATGGCCGTGCTTCGGGCCGCCAACGACACCAGGCCGTCCGGGCGGACAGTCTTCATCGCCGAACTTGGGCTGGACGGCCGGCTGCGCCCGGTCCGCGGCATCCTTCCGGCGGTCATGGCCTCCGTCCAAGCCGGCTACCCCGACATAGTGGTGGCGCAGGCCAACTATGCCGAGGCCGCGCTGGTTCCCGGGGCCAACGTCCGCGGTTACCGGACCCTTGCCCGGGTCGCCTTCGATTTCGGAGCGGACCCGCAGGACCTCGCACTGGACTTCGAGCCCGAGGACGCAGACCAGGAAGGGGATGGCCCTCAGGAGTCCGGGGTGGTCCCGGACATGGCAGATGTCTCCGGGCAGGGCGACGCCCGCCGCGCCCTTGAGGTTGCAGCCGCCGGGGCCCACCACCTCCTGCTGACTGGCCCGCCCGGCGCCGGGAAGACCATGCTCGCCGAGCGGCTTCCGGGCCTTCTCCCGGACCTCGGGGACCAGGAATCAATGGAGGTCACGGCCATCCACTCGCTGAGCGGGCTGCCCTCCTCCGCAGTGCAGCTTTTGCGGCGGCCGCCGTTCGAAAACCCGCACCATACCGCAACGCCGGCCGCCATTATCGGCGGGGGATCCGGCCTGCCCCGGCCGGGGGCAGCATCCCGGGCACACCGGGGCGTGCTGTTCCTGGACGAGGCGCCCGAATATGAGCGGCGCGTGCTTGATGCACTGCGCCAGCCGCTGGAATCCGGGGAGCTGGTGATCCACCGCTCGGCCGGGACCGCCGCGTACCCTGCCAGGTTCCAGCTGGTGCTGGCAGCAAACCCCTGCCCCTGTGGCAAAGCGTCCGGCAAAGGTCTTGAGTGCACCTGCACCCCAATGATGCGGCGCCGCTATCTTGCGCGGCTCTCCGGTCCGCTGTTGGACAGGGTGGACATTCAGCTGCGGGTCGAACGGGTTTCGCTGGCCGAATTCGGCCAGTCCGCAGCCGAGGAGGGCACTGCCGTGGTGGCAGGGCGGGTCAAGGAAGCCCGCGCCCGGCAGCTGGACAGGCTGGCGGCCTTCGGGTTGGAAACAAATTCCCAGGTGCCGGGCCGCATCCTGCGCGGTGATCTCCGCCTGGCCCCAGGCGCCACGCGGATCCTTGACCGGTCCCTGGAACGCGGCGTCCTCACGGCGCGCGGGTACGACCGCGTGCTCAGGCTGGCCTGGACCCTGGCGGACCTGGGGCACCGGGACGCTCCGGAGTCCAACGACATTGGTCAGGCCCTGGGCCTGCGGCAGGCAGCGGCGGCAGCGGCATGAGGGATACAGCCATGGACACTGAAAGGCTTGCCCGCGCGGCACTTTCCCGGCTCCTGGAGCCCCAGGACGCCGCCGGTCTGGCCCTTGTCCAGGCCGCAGGGTCCGTGGACGCCCTGCGGATCGCTACGGGCCAGGTGGCCGGCGGCGCCGGAATTGAACAGGAAATCAGCTGCTTGCTCGCGGACAACGGTGTTGCGGCTGGCTGGTCGGGCCTGGCTGCCTGTCTGAAACGTTGGCTGCCCCGGGCCCCGGACCTCGCGCCGGAACGGGACCTTGCCACCATGGCGCGCCTGGGCGGCCGCCTGCTGATCCCCTCGGACGACCTCTGGCCGGAACAGCTGGCCGATCTGGGCATCCAGGAGCCGATCTGCCTCTGGTGGCGTGGGCATGAACAGCAGTTGCCCCAGGCGGAGCGAAGCATCGCCTTGGTCGGCTCCCGGGACAGCACCAGCTATGGTGCCGCGGTAACGGGGGACATGGCGTACTCCCTGGCGCAGCGCGGCTTTACGCTGGTGTCCGGCGGCGCCTATGGCATCGATGCGCACGCCCACCGTGCAGCACTGGCCGGAGCCAGCGGATCTGTTCCCACCATCGCCGTGATGGCCGGCGGCGTGGACCGGTTCTACCCCTCCGGCAATGAGGAACTGCTGCGCGCCGTGGCAAACCAGGGCGCCGTCCTGGCAGAGGTTCCGCCGGGGTCCGCGCCCACAAGATACCGGTTCCTCCAACGCAACCGGCTTATAGCGGCACTCTCGGCGGTGACGGTCGTCGTGGAGGCCCGGTGGCGGTCCGGGGCGTTGAATACAGCCCATCACGCCGAGGCCCTGGGCAGGGCGGTGGGTGCCGTGCCCGGATCGGTACACAGTGCCAATTCCGCCGGCTGCCACCGCCTGCTGCGGGACGGCGGTGCTGTGTGCGTCACTGATGCCGCCGAAATCGCAGAGCTGGCTTCGCCCAGCGGCTCGGACCTGCCGGAACCGCGGCAAGGTGCGTCGCACGTGCAGGACGGGCTTACCCTCGAGGACCTCATCCTGCTGGACGCCCTGCCCTTGCGGTCCACCACTTCCGTGGAAAAGCTCGCCGCGGTCGCCGGGCTGGGTACTGACTCAGTGCGGGCCGGGTTGGGCCGCCTCGGCCTGCTGGGGCTGGCTGTCTCCGAACGGGGTGCCTGGAAACGCGGCAGGACCAACGCCTGATGCGCCGCGGGGAATGATCCCGCGCCGAGTGCCGTGTCCGGGGACCCGTCCGGCACCGGGGCCTGAGACAGTGGACGGATGGAAGAAGACCAGTTGCCGGCAGCACTCGGGGACTCCCTGGCTGCCTTTTGCCGCTATGTCTCGGGAGAACGGGCCATGTCGGCACACACGCTGCGGGCGTACAGGGGCGACCTGCGCAGCCTGTTCTCGTTCGCAGCCGGGGAGGGCTGCACGGATCCCCGGGACCTTGAGCTCGGGACGTTCCGCCGCTGGCTCGGTGCCCTGAGCCAGGCCGGAGTCGCCCGGGCCACCCTGGCGCGCCGGGCCGCGACGGCCCGGTCCTTCACAGCATGGGCGCTGCGGGAAGAACGCATCGATGCGGACCCCGCGCTGAGACTCAAGGCGCCGCAGCGGGAACGGCAACTGCCTGGCGTGCTGCAGGAGTCGCAGCTGAAGCGGGTCCTGGACGGGCTCGAACAGGACGCAGCAGAAGGGGAGCCGCTGGCGGTCCGCAACCGGGCGCTGGTGGAACTGCTCTACGCCACGGGGATCCGGGTGGGTGAGCTGACAGGCCTGGACATCGACGACCTCGACCAGGACCGCCGGACCCTGCGGGTAATCGGCAAGGGCGATAAGGAACGGACCGTTCCTTATGGCGTCCCTGCTGCCGTTGCCCTGGATGACTGGCTCCGCAGGGGACGCCCGCGGCTCGTCAAAGCCGGGAGCGGACCCGCGTTGTTCCTGGGCGCCCGCGGCGGCCGCGTGGACCAGCGCCAGGTCCGGTCCCTGGTCCACGGGCTTTTCGAAGCGCTGGGGGACACCTCCGCCTCCGGCCCGCATGCGCTCCGGCACTCTGCTGCAACCCATCTGCTGGACGGCGGCGCGGACCTGCGTGCAGTCCAGGAAATCCTGGGCCACAGCAGCCTGGCCACCACCCAGATCTATACCCACGTCTCTGTGGACCGCCTCCGCAAGAGTTACCAGCAGGCTCATCCCCGCGCCTGACAGCACCAGGGAGCGGGAGGCCCGAAAGGGCGCTGTATTGCACTGGCGTAATTCCAGGGCGTACGGCACAATAAGAATCACGTCCGGCAACTTTCAACTGCCGCTTGAAGCTCAGAGGCTTCATGCGGCTTGGCAGCCCGGACGGTGTTTTACCTTGGATCATCTACAGCTGAATATCGCGGAAGACCGCAACCGCAGGTGAATGGCATCGCTGTTCCATCCGGGCTGAGGGCGTTGGGGAAGACGTACCTAGAGCTATGGAGGATGGAATGTCTGTTGCAATGACCCGCGGTGTGTTGTTTGTTCACTCGGCCCCTACGGCCCTGTGTCCGCATGTGGAGTGGGCCATCGGGTCCGTCGTTGACAAGCGGACGGACCTGGAGTGGACCCCTCAGCCGGCTGCGCCCGGAATGTTCCGTGCCGAGCTGTCGTGGACCGGTACGCCTGGCACAGGGGCCAAGCTGGCTTCGTCCCTGCGCGGCTGGGCCCACCTCCGCTACGAGGTTACCGAGGAGCCAAGCCAGGGCGTTGACGGCGGCCGCTGGTCGCACACCCCTGAGCTGGGAATCTTCCACGCCACCACGGACGTACACGGCAACATCATGGTCTCAGAGGACCGGATCCGGTACGCCTACGAATCCGGTGCCGGCGACCCGGCAGCCGTCTACCATGAGCTCTCGCTCGCCCTCGGCGAAGCCTGGGACGAGGAACTCGAACCCTTCCGGCACGCCGCGGAAGGCGCTCCGGTGCGCTGGCTGCACCAGGTGGGCTGACCGCCGTCGTACGTTGTTTCAACTGCCTCCTCCAGCAAGGAAACAACAACAGGCAATAACGCAGAAGAGGCCCCGCCGGCTGGCGGGGCCTCTTCTGCGTTGTCCCGGATACCCCGGATAACCCTGGTGCAGCCGGGAACTAGACGCTGCAGACTGCCACTACGGCGTTGTGTCCGCCGAAGCCGAACGAGTTGCTCAGCGCCACGATGCTGCCCGAGGGCAGGTCGCGGGCGGAGGTCACAACGTCGAGGGGGATCTCGGGATCCTGGTTCTCGAGGTTGATGGTGACAGGGGCCTTGCGGTCATAAACGGCAAGCACGGTCAGGACAGCCTCCACGGCGCCGGAAGCGCCCAGGAGGTGCCCCATCTGGGACTTGGTGGCGGACACGGCGACATTGTCCACGTGGCCACCCAGCGCCGCCCGGAGTGCGGTGTACTCGGGCTTGTCACCGACGGGGGTGGAGGTGGCGTGCGCGTTGACGTGCACCACGTCCTCCGACTGGATGCGGCCGTCGAACATGGCCGCCTTCAGTGCGCGCGTGGCGCCCAGGCCTTCGGGGTCGGGTGCGGTGATGTGGTAGGCGTCAGCGGTGACGGACGTGCCGGCAAGTTCAGCGTAGATGCGCGCTCCGCGGGCCAGGGCATGTTCCTCGGCCTCGAGCACCAGTGCACCGGCGCCTTCACCCATGACAAAGCCGTCACGGGCCGTGTCGTAGGGGCGCGAAGCGCCCTGCGGGTCGTCGTTGCGACGGGACAGGGCCTGCATGGAGGCGAATGCTGCCAGCGGCATCGGGTGGATGGCTGCTTCGGCACCGCCGCACATCACCACGTCGGCCTTGCCGGACCGGATGAGTTCCAGGCCCAGGTGCATGGCTTCGGTGCCGGAAGCGCACGCGGAGACGGGAGTGTGCGCACCGGCGCGGGCGCCAAGGTCCAGGCTGACGGCGGCTGCGACACCGTTGGGCATCAGCATGGGAACGGTCATGGGCAGGACCCGGCGGGGACCCTTTTCCTTCAGGGTGTCCCAGGCGTCCAGCAGCGTCCACACGCCGCCGATGCCGGTGGCGAAGGCTACGGCCAGGCGGTCCTGGTCCACTTCGGTGATGCCGGAGTCGGCCCAGGCCTCGCGCGCAGCGATGACGCCGAACTGGGTGGAGGGGTCCATCCTCTTGGCCTCGACGCGGCTCAGGACATCCAGTGCGGGCGTGCTGCAGCGGGCGGCGAAGTGGACGGGAAGTTCATACCGGGCAACCCACTCGTCCTCCAGGGTGCGGGCACCGGAGACCCCCTTGAGCGCGTTGTTCCACATGGTGGGTACATCGCCGCCGATGGGCGTGGTGGCGCCCAGACCGGTTATGACTACTTTGCGTGTCATGGGATCACTCTCTGTCGATGGGGAGTCCGTCTCCGGTTCTTCGGAGGGTCCCGCACATTTGGTGGGCGGCGCAGGGTGCGCCGGATAAAGACAGCGGGGTGCCGGCCGGAGAATCCGGACCGGCAGCCCCGCAGGCGCCTTGCGGCGAAGGCTGACTAGGCCTGTGCTCCGGCGATGAAGCTGACGGCGTCGCCGACGGTCTTGAGGTTCTTGACCTCTTCGTCCGGGATGCGGACGCCGAACTTCTCTTCAGCGTTGACCACGATGGTCATCATGGAGATGGAGTCGATGTCCAGGTCCTCGGTAAAAGACTTGTCCATTTCTACGGATTCCGGGGCCAGGCCGGTCTCTTCGTTGACGATTTCAGCCAGGCCGGCCAGGATCTCTTCGTTGCTAGCCATTGATGGCTCCTTTTCTTGTATTGCCGGCAGGGACTGCCGGAAACGGTGCGGGCCGCGGATGCGGTCCGTGGGGACGTTCCTACGGAAGGACGACTACTTGGGCGCCGAATACCAGGCCGGCACCAAAGCCGATCTGGAGGGCAAGGCCCCCGCTGAGCCCGGGGTTTTCCTGGAGCAGGCGGTGGGTGGCCAGCGGGATGGAAGCCGCAGACGTGTTGCCTGCGTCAGCGATGTCCCGTGCCACTGTAACCGTTTCAGGCAGCTTGAGCTTCTTCACCATCTCGTCAATGATGCGCATGTTGGCCTGGTGCGGAATGAAGGCGACCAGGTCCTCGGCTTCCACGCCGGCGGCTTCGAGGGCCTGCTGGGCCACCTTGGCCATTTCCCACACTGCCCAGCGGAAGACGGTCTGGCCGTCCTGGCGGAGGGTGGGGTACAGCTCCTGGGCTTCTTCCAGCAGGGCGAGGTCGCCGGTGGAGTCCGACTGCCGCGCAGCCATCCCCAGGTCCCGGACGTCCAGCAGCGAACGCGTCATGCCGATCGCATCCCACTTGCTGCCGTCCGAACCCCACACCGAGGGCGCGATGCCCGGCGTATCGGAGGGGCCGATGACGACTGCCCCTGCGCCGTCCCCCAGGAGGAAGGAGATGGTGCGCTCACGGTTGTCGATGACGTCGGAAAGCTTTTCGGCTCCGACCACCAGGACGTACTTCGCCGTGCCGGAGCGGACCAGTGCGTCACCCTGGGCGATGCCGTAGCAGTAGCCCGCGCAGGCTGCGGAGATGTCAAAGGCAGGAGCCGGAGTGGCGCCCAGCCGGTCGGCGAGGCTTGCAGCGGCGGAGGGTGTCGCGTAAGGGTGGGTCACCGTGGAGACGATGACGGCGCCCAGTTCCGACGCCTCGATCCCGGCCTTCGCCAAGGCCTCGCGCGCAGCGCCTTCTGCCATGTCGATAACGCTGACGTCTGCAGGGGCCCGGTGGCGCGTCACAATGCCGGTGCGCTGGCGGATCCACTCATCCGAGGAATCGATCCACTGGCACACGTCCTCGTTGGTGACGATGACGTCCGGGCGGTAGGCGCCAAGGCCCAGGATCCGGGTGTACTCCTGGATGGGAGCCTGTTTCAGCGTGGGAACGCTCATGCGTTGCCCTCCAGTTCTGCGAAGAGTGCCAGTGCCGCGGACAGGTCATCGGGGGTCTTGACGGCTACGGTTTTTACGCCGGGCATGCCCCGCTTGGCCAGGCCGGCAAGCGTGCCGGCCGGTGCCAGCTCGATCAGGCCGGTCACCCCGCGCCGGACCAGCGATTCCATGCACAGGTCCCAGCGGACAGGCCGCGAAACCTGGGCAATGAGGCTGGCGACGGCGGCACCGCCATCGGTGACCTCGCCGCCGTCGTAATTCGAGAGCAGGGGAACGCACGGCGCCTGTGGGGCGAGCTGCGGCTCGAGCGCCTTCAGGGCGCTGACGGCGGGCGACATGTGGCTGGTGTGGAACGCTCCGGCCACCTTCAGCGGGATGACGCGGGCCTTGGCGGGCGGGTCTTCGGCCAGCGCCTTGAGCTGGTCGAACGTTCCGGCGGCCACGGTCTGGCCGGCGCCGTTGACGTTGGCGGGCGTGGCGCCCGCTGCCTCGATGGCGGCCAGGACCTCAGCGGGGTCGCCGCCCACGACTGCGCTCATTCCCGTGGGAGTCACCGCGGCAGCGGCCGCCATGTTGTTGGCGCGTTCGCGGACGAACGTCATTGCTTCCTTCTCAGTGAGCACGCCGGCCAATGCAGACGCCGTGATTTCACCGACGGAGTGTCCTGCCAGGATGACCGGCAGGCTGCTGAGTTCCACATCAAAGAGCGCCGAGGCAGCGACCAGGCCGGCCGCAACGATCAGGGGCTGCGCCACGGCAGTGTCCTTGATCGTCTCCTCGTCCGAGGTGGTGCCGTGGGCGATCAGGTCAATGCCCGCCATGTCGCTCAGTGACGCCAGCTGGTCCGCCACGGAGGGCAGCTCGAGCCAGGGGGCAAGGAAGCCCGGGGTCTGTGAGCCCTGTCCAGGGCAGACTATTGCAAGCACGTATCCAGCTTTCCAAATTGCGGTGTGATCCAGCGGTGTTTGTCTGCACCAAGCTCACGTGGTCAGGTTGTAGGAAGTCTACAACGTGTCAGGTCTGATTCCGCGAAGGATGACGTTCCGCCGCGGCCCTGGGAGGGGCGGACAGGCGGCCCACCACCAGGGCTGCCTGGAGGACGAATGCCTCCCGGGGAAGCAGCGGATCCCACCCGGTGACGTCGCAGACGCGCTTGAGGCGGTAGCGGACGGTGTTGGCGTGGACGAACAGTTCGCGCGCCGTTGCCTCCAGTGAATGGCCCAGCTCCAGGTAGGTGCCCAGGGTCTCCACCAGGCCGTTGGAGGCCGCCAGCAGGGGCCGATAGATGTTCTTCACCAGGGACCTGCGGGCGGCGTCGTCTCCCGAGATGACGCGCTCGGGAAGGAGGTCGTCGGCTGCCACCGGGCGCGGTGCTGCAGGCCAGGCCCGGGCCGCGGTCAAGCCCGCGAAGGCGGACTGTGCGGAGCCGCTGGCCTCCAGGAGCGAGCCCGCTTCCGGGCCGTAGACCACCGGTCCCGGAGCAAACATTTCGCTGAGCTTCACGTAGGCGGTTTCCCTGTCCTGGACCCCGCCCAGGATGAGGATGAGCCGGTCGCCCTGGATGCCCACCAGGGCATCTTCGGCGTAGCGCCCGGCCATGCGGCGCAGTTCGCTGACATAGCTGGCGCTGGGTTCCGACGGGGAGTTGCCCACCATGACGGTAAAGCGCTCCTGTGCCTTCCAGCCGAGCGCGGCGATACGGGAACGCAGCGCGTCCGTGTTCTCGCCGCGGAGGATGGCGTCCACGATCAGCGCCTCCAGCCGGGTGTCCCAGGAACCGCGTGATTCCGCAGCGCGGGCGTAGACGTCCGCGGCGGCGAACGCCACCTCGCGCGAGTACCGCAGCACCGCTTCGCGCAGGGAGGGCTGGTCCGCCTCCGGTGCGATCACCGGAACCTGGTCCTCCACCACTTCCACCACGATCCGGATCAGCTGCAGCGCTTTTTGAAGACTGATGGAACGGGTCAGCTCCGTGGGGGCGGTACCGAAGACGTCTGTCAGGATCCAGGACGGGGAGCTGGGCCGCTCATACCAGGTCACGAACGCGGCGATGCCGTTCTGCGCCACCATCCCGAGTGCTGACCGTTCGTCCGAACTGAGCCGGCTATACCAGGGCAGGGATTTTTCCAGCTCCCGCATGGTGGTGGTGGACAGCTGCCCCACGTTGGCGCGGAGCTTTTTGAGCGTTTCCGTCTTCTCCGGGGTGGCTTTGGGGACGGGGGGTTTGCGTTTGGCGGACGGGGTGGCGGGAGCTGGCATGATCTGAGCATACGGGCAGTGCCGCGGAAGCTCCATTTGTGAGAAGGCTACAATTCGCCATGGCCTGCGCCACAGCCCGGCGCCGCCGCGGCCGGGCTGCCCGGGAACGACGGCGGCCCCCACCTCGAAAGGTGGGGGCCGCCGTCTTACGTCGCGTTCAGGGCGCCAGGGTCAGGCTTCGCCTCCGGCGTTGCCGGTGGTGCCGGCATTGACGTTGTGCAGCTTGTACTTCTCGATGGCCTTGGCCGGAGCCTCGGCATCGACCTCGCCACGGCGTGCCAGCATCTCCAGCGAACGCACCACGATGGAGTGGGTGTCGTTCTTGAAGAAGCGGCGGGCCGCAGCGCGGGTGTCCGAGAAACCGAAACCGTCAGCGCCGAGCGTGGCGAACTCATTCGGCACGAACTGGCGGATCTGGTCCGGGACGGCCTTCATGTAGTCGCTCACGGCCACCACCGGACCGGTGGCACCGGCCAGCTGCTGCGTCACGAACGGCACACGGGCGGGCTGTCCCGGGTTGAGGAACGCTTCTTCCTCGGCGGCCAGTCCGTCGCGGCGGAGCTCGTTCCATGACGTGACGGACCAGACGTCCGCGGAAACGCCCCAGTCCTCGGCAAGGATCCGCTGCGCCTCAATGGCCCAGGGGACGGACACACCGGACGCCAGCAGCTGGGTGCGGGGGCCGTCGATCTTGGCTGGAGCCAGCAGGTAGATGCCCTTGATCACGCCCTCCACGTCGAGCTCTTCCGGCTCCGCGGGTTGGGTGATCGGCTCGTTGTACACCGTCAGGTAATACATCAGGTTCCGGTCGGTGCTCTCCGGACCGTACATCCGCTCCAGGCCGTCACGGATGATGTGGCCCATCTCATAGCCGTACGCGGGATCGTACGTGACCACGGCAGGGTTGGTGGACGCCAGCAGCGGGGAGTGGCCGTCAGCATGCTGCAGGCCCTCGCCGGTCAGGGTGGTGCGGCCTGCCGTGGCGCCGATGATGAAGCCCCGGGCCATCTGGTCCGCCGCAGCCCAGAAGGCGTCACCGGTGCGCTGGAAACCGAACATCGAGTAGAACACGTAGACCGGAACCAGCGGCACGCCGTGGGTGGCGTAGGCCGTGCCTGCAGCGGTGAAGGCCGCCACGGCGCCGGCCTCGTTGATGCCGGGGTGGATCAGCTGGCCCGCGGGCGACTCTTTGTACGCCAGGACCAGGTCGCGGTCCACGGACAGGTAGTTCTGGCCCTTGGGGTTGTAGATCTTCGCGGTGGGGAAGAACGCGTCCATGCCGAACGTACGCGCCTCATCCGGGATGATCGGCGCGATGTGCTTGCCAAACTCCTTGTCCCGCATCAGGTCCTTCAGCAGACGGACGAACGCCATGGTGGTGGCGGCCTGCTGCTTGCCGGAGCCGCGCTTGGCCACTTCGTAGGACTTGGCATCCGGCAGGGTGACGGCGGCGTGCTTTGAACGGCGTTCCGGCACGGAGCCGCCCAGCGCTGCCCGGCGTTCCATCATGTACTTGATTTCCGGAGCGTCCGTGCCCGGGTGGAAGTATGGCGGCTGGTAGGGGTCCTTTTCCAGCTGCTCGTCGGTGACCGGAATGCGCAGGTGGTCGCGGAATTTCTTCAGGTCGTCGAGGGTGAGCTTCTTCATCTGGTGGGTCGCGTTGCGGCCCTCGAAGTGCGGACCCAGTCCGTAGCCCTTGACGGTCTTCGCCAGGATGACGGTGGGCTTGCCCTTGAACTCCGTGGCTGCCTTGTAGGCTGCGTACACTTTGCGGTAGTCGTGGCCGCCGCGCTTGAGGTTCCAGATCTGGTCGTCGGTGAGGTCCGCAACCATGTCCTTGGTCTGCGGGGTCTTGCCGAAGAAGTGCTCGCGGACGAACCCGCCGGACTCTGCCTTGTAGGTCTGGTAGTCGCCGTCCGGCGTCTCGTTCATGATCTTCACCAGTGAACCGTCGCTGTCCTTGGCGAGGAGGTCATCCCACTCGCGTCCCCAGACCACCTTGATGACGTTCCAGCCGGCACCCCGGAAGAAGGCTTCGAGTTCCTGCATGATCTTGCCGTTGCCCCGGACCGGCCCGTCAAGGCGTTGCAGGTTGCAGTTGATCACGAAGTTGAGGTTGTCCAGGTTCTCGTTGGCAGCGAGCTGGAGCAGGCCGCGCGATTCGGGCTCATCCATTTCGCCGTCGCCGAGGAACGCCCATACCTGCTGGTCCGAGGTGTCCTTGAGGCCGCGGTTGTGCAGGTAGCGGTTGGACTGCGCCTGGTAGATGGCGTTCATGGGACCGATGCCCATGGACACCGTGGGGAACTCCCAGAAGTCGGGCATCAGGCGGGGGTGCGGATACGAGGACAGGGCGTGTCCTTCGCGGGACTTCTCCTGGCGGAAGCCGTCCAGGTCCTGTTCGGAGAGCCGGCCCTCCATGAAGGCGCGGGCGTACATGCCGGGGGAGGCGTGGCCCTGGAAGAAGACCTGGTCACCGCCGCCGGGGTGGTCCTTCCCGCGGAAGAAGTGGTTGAAGCCCACTTCGTAGAGGGTGGCCGCGCCGGCGTAGGTGGAGATGTGTCCGCCCACGCCGATGTTGGGGCGCTGGGAGCGGTGCACCATGACGGCGGCGTTCCACCGCATGTAGGCCCGGTAGCGGCGCTCGTATTCCTCATTGCCCGGGAATTCGGCTTCCTGGTCCACGGGGATGGTGTTCACGTAGTCCGTGGTGGTCACCATCGGCACCCCGACGCTCTGCGCACCGGCGCGCTGCAGCAGGCTCCGCATGATGTATTGGGCACGTTCGGTGCCCTGTTCCCTGATCAGGGCATCCAGGGACTCAACCCATTCGGCAGTCTCTTCCGGATCACGATCAGGCAGCTGGTTAGTCAACCCGCTGAGGATATGGGAGGTATCTTCTCCTGCAGCCACGTCCAACCTCTCTTTGCGCGCGTGAATCGGCGCACTCAGGCCAGGCAGGGTGACTGCCCGGCGTACATACGCCGTGATGCGACGTATCGGTTACAACAGCCCGGTCATGTGTGCCGGGCAGGGTCCTAGCTCTCCCATGCCGGCGCGGAGTCACATGGTTGTCGTCCGGCAGGCATAGTTGTCATCAGCCACTCTAGCCGCCACTGGAAGCCGATGCGTAGCTGCGGGCCGGGCGCCGCCTTTGTATTTCGCCGTCATACTGGTTGTGTGACAGAAGCCGCCGCGGGACGGGTTTCCGGCCACGGTGTGATGCAGAATATGGCGTCCGGCGGGGGCGGCAGCTTGAAGCGCGGGCCCAAAGGGTGTTGGCTTGGGAGTAATGGAAATCACCATGCACACTGCATATATGAGGCATTGGAGGAACACGTGAGCGAGGCCGACGCCGCCACTTCGGTAAATGTGGCGGAAAAATTGGGTTTCAAGAACGGGGATCTGATTCAGGAGTTCGGCTACGACGACGACGTCGACTTCGACTTGCGTGACGACATCGAGGACCTCACCGGCGCCGAGCTGCTGGATGAGGACGACCATGAGGTGGCGGACGCCGTCATCCTCTGGTGGCGCGACGGTGACGGCGACCTCGTTGACAGCCTGATGGATTCCCTCACCACCCTGAGCGAAAACGGCGTTGTCTGGGTCCTGACCCCGAAGTCCGGCCGCGATGGCTACGTGTCCCCTGCAGACATCCAGGAAGCCGCGCCCACCGCCGGGCTGCACGTGACCACGTCCGCCGGCGTTTCAAAGGACTGGAGCGCGTCCCGTCTTGTCAGCAGGAAGAACAAGTGACGTCCGCAGTTGCTGCTGCCGCCGGGACTGTTCCTGCGGTCGGCCAGCAGGCACCGGATTTTGAACTGGTCAACCAGTACGGGGAGCCCGTCCGTCTGTCTTCTTTTGCCGGCCAGAACGTTGTGCTGGTGTTCTACCCGTTTGCGTTTTCCGGAATCTGCACCGGTGAACTCTGCGAAATCCGCGACAACATCGCCGCGTTCGAGGACGCGAATGCGACGGTCCTGGCAGTCTCGGTGGACAGCAAGTTCAGCCTTCGGGCCTATGCGGCCCAGGAGGGCTACAGCTTCGATCTGCTGGCCGACTTCTGGCCGCACGGCGCCGTTGCGTCAGAGTACGGGGTTTTCGACTTCGAAACGGGGATGGCCCGGCGCGGGACGTTCATCATCGACGGTGCGGGCATCGTCCGCTACAGCGTGGTGAACCCGCGCGGTCAGGCCCGGGACCTGGCAGAATACAAGGCGGCTTTGGCCGCCCTGGTGCGGGACTGATGCACCATGGCCGCCGGACGGCACGGGGTGGGCCTGACAGGCTTTGCCAGCATGCCGCCGTCGCGCCCGTCCCTTCCTTCCGCTGAAGACGTCCGCCTCCTTGAACGCATAGCCGCGGTCCTGGCAGGCAGCCCCTTTGCCCTGTTGACCGGTGCCGGCCTCAGCACGGATTCCGGGATTCCGGATTATCGCAGCCCCGATTCGCCGCCGCGGTCTCCCATGACCTACCAGGAATTCATCCGCAGCGCCGCGAACCGGCAACGGTATTGGGCCCGCAACCATATCGGCTGGTCCCGGCTCCGCCATGCCGACCCCAACCGCGGACATTATGCTGCCGCCGAGCTGGAGCGCCGAGGCTACGTTTCCGGATTGATCACGCAGAACGTTGACCGCCTGCACCAGGGAGCCGGCAGCATCAACGTCATCGACCTGCACGGGCGGTATGACCAGGTGGTGTGCCTCGACTGCGCCCGGACTTATCCGCGGCAGTTCCTGGCGACCGTCCTGGAAGAACTGAATCCGGACTTCCTGGAGCGGGCTGGCCGGAGCGGGCTCGTGGAGATGGCCCCGGATGCGGATGCCACCGTGGAGGACCGCAGGCTGATCAGCAGCTTCGTAGTTGCCGTATGCCCGGCCTGCGGCGGAACGCTCAAGCCGGACTTTGTGTACTTCGGCGAAAGCGTGCCCAAGGAACGGGTAGAGCGGTCGTACGCGGTGGTGGATGGTTCGCCGGCTCTGGTGGTGGCCGGGTCCTCCCTGACGGTGATGAGCGGCCTGCGGTTCGTGCGGCATGCCGCGAAGAACGGCAAACCCGTTGTCATCATTAACCGCGGCGCCACGCGCGGCGACGACCGTGCCGTGGTCAAACTCGAGGCCGGCGTGAGCGAAGCACTGGCATGGCTGGCCGCGGAACTCCCGCCGCTGTAGGCGCAGACGGCGCCGATTCGCGTTTGCCGCCCCTGTTCGGGTACAGTCTATGTTCGTTGGTTGCGGCGTGAAGCGCCGGTAATCCGCATCCTGGGTCTTTAGCTCAGCTGGTAGAGCGCCACGTTTACACCGTGGATGTCATCGGTTCGATCCCGGTAGGACCCACCAAAGGAAACCCCGTCATTGCAGGCCAAACGGCCTGTGATGGCGGGGTTTTCGCGTTTCGGGCACCGGCACCGGGCATTGTCGGACCCCTGCCGTAGGTTGCGCGTATGGAACAGGTAATAGTGCGCACCGGCAGGGACGGGCTTCCGACGGCGGTGCTCCGGGACGGTCGGCAATGGGACGTGGCTGCCCAGCCGGTCAGGTGGTATGAGCGCATCAATTGGTGGGAGGTTCATCGCCGGATGCCGCGCGGTGCAGCGGGTGTGGACGTGGAGGTCCTCCAACTGCAGGTCAGGCTGGGCCGCAACCGGAATTCAGCCCTGACCACCATGGTCCTGGAGCGCGACGGCCTGGGCGGCGGCTGGCGGCTGCGGGAACAGGCGGCAGATGCGGCCTGACCCGTCCCGCTGCCCCGGGGCAGTGGAAAGCCCTCCACCGCGACTATTGGGGGATGCCGCGGGGGAGGGCCTGAAAACGAATATACCGTGAACTTCCGGAAACAAAAAAACATTGCGGCCGGTTTCAGGGCGCCACCGGAACAAAGACCCTGGGCTGGCCTGTCCAGGTATCGGCCATCCGGGAAATGGTGCGGCGGAGGATGCGGTCGGATGCTTCCCTGGCCGCCGCGGCGTCCCCCCGGCTGATGGCTTCGGCAACGTCCACGTGCCACTGCAGCGCGCCCTCGTGCGGATGCTCCGGCATGAGGCCGTGCACCGTGCGCCCGGTCAGCGTTTCGGCCACCTGCCCCATGAGGTTGGCGAACATTTCGTTCCCGGAGCCCGAAAGCAGCAGTGAGTGGAACCGGATGTCCAGTTCAAGGAAACGGGCCACGTCGCCGCTGTGGCCGGCTTCCCGCATGGCGTAGGCGGCGTCCACCAGTTCCAGCCTGAGCCCGGCCGGGGCGTTTTGCGCGGCCAGCTCCGCCGCAGCGGGTTCGACGGCGGCGCGCAGCTCTGCGAGGGACCGCAGCTGGGCACCGCGCGCCTCACCGGCAAGCCGCCACCTGATCACCTGCGCGTCGAAGGGGTTCCAGCGGTGCGACGGCAGAACCCGGATTCCCACCCGTTTCGTCGTCTCCACCAGGCCCAGCGACTGCAGGACACGGACTGCCTCACGGATGACTGACCGGGAAACCTGCAGTTCGTCTTCCAACTGCTCCGCGAGCATGACGTGGCCGGCAGCCAGCTCGCCTGAAATGATGCGGGTGCCAAGGCTTTCGATGGCACGGTGGTGCAGGCTGCTGGTCATGCTGATAAGCCTAGTGGGAACGGTACCCGCGTCCGCTGCTGCGCCAACCGGTCCCGACACACAGGGTTCCACGGTGCGGTCACCGCTTTTCCGCACGCCGGGGAATATATATGCTTTATTCCGACCCCTCGATAGAGCGGTGCACCCGGAACCGGGGCCGCCGTCCGTCGCATGAAGATGAATTGGAGTATTTGATGTCTGCACACATCGGTGTCACCGGCCTCGCGGTGATGGGTGCCAACCTGGCGCGCAACCTTGCCCGGAACGGATTCACGGTAGCCCTCCACAACCGCTCCGTGGGAAAGACAGACGCGCTGCTGGAGCGGTACGGCTCTGAAGGTGACTTCGTCCGCACCGAGACCCTGCAGGAGCTGGTGGATTCGCTGGAGAAGCCCCGCCGCGTCCTGATCATGGTCAAGGCCGGCAAGCCGGTCGACTCCGTCATCGAGCAGCTGGAACCGCTCCTGGAACCGGGCGACATCATCATCGACGCCGGCAACTCCCACTACGAGGACACCCGCCGCCGCGAGGCTGCGCTGGCCAAGAAGGACCTCCACTTCGTGGGCGTCGGTGTCTCCGGTGGTGAGGAAGGTGCCCTCAACGGCCCGTCCATCATGCCCGGCGGCTCGAGGGAGTCCTACAAGGCCCTCGGCCCGCTGCTGGAGAAAATTTCGGCCAAGGTGGACGGCGAGCCCTGCTGCGCCTGGGTTGGCACCGACGGCGCCGGACACTTCGTGAAGATGGTCCACAACGGCATCGAGTACGCGGACATGCAGGTCATCGGCGAAGCCTTCGACCTGCTGCGCTCCGGCGCAGGCATCGAGCCCGCAGAGCAGGCCAAGATCTTCACCGAATGGAACCAGGGCGAGCTGTCCTCTTTCCTGATCGAAATCTCCGCCGAGGTCCTGGGCCACGTGGACGCCAAGACCGGAAAGCCGTTCGTCGACGTCGTGGTGGACGCCGCCGGGCAGAAGGGAACCGGCCGCTGGACCGTTATCTCCGCCCTGGAACTGGGCTCGCCGGTATCCGGCATCGCCGAATCCGTCTTCGCCCGCGCACTGTCCTCGCAGGCAGGCCAGCGCAAGCTTGGCCAGGAACTGCTGGCCGGCCGCGAGGCAGAGGTGCAGATCCCGGAAACGTTCGTCGAGGACGTCCGCCAGGCGCTCTACGCCTCCAAGCTGGTCTCCTACGCCCAGGGCCTGGACATGCTGACCTCGGCCGCCAAGGAATACAACTGGGACCTCAAGCTGGACGAGATCGCCAGCCTGTGGCGGGCCGGCTGCATCATCCGCGCCGAGCTCCTCAAGGACATCACCAAGGCCTACGCGGCAGAGGAAAAGCCTGCCAATCTCCTGTTCGCTCCGGCCTTCACCGAAGCCATCGCCGACGCCCTCCCCGCCTGGCGGCGCGTCGTTGCCACCGCGGTCCAGCTCGGCATTCCGGTGCCCGTGTTCTCCTCCTCGCTGGCCTACTACGACGGCCTGCGCCGCAAGCGCGTCGCAGCGGCCCTGATCCAGGGTCAGCGCGACCTGTTCGGTGCACACACCTACGGACGCGTGGACGCCGAGGGAACGTTCCACACGCTGTGGGGCGAGGACAAGTCCGAGGTTGAAGCCGTGGACACCCACTAGGCTCTGCGCCCACGAGTTTCAGCAGCAACGCGAAAGGCGGGCAGCCTCCCGGGAATCCGGGGGAGCTGCCCGCCTTTCGGCTTGAAGTGTCAGATCCGGTATTCGATGTCGTATTCGGCCGGGTCCACGGCGGGTTTGGTTTCCCGCTGGGCGTCCCGATGGCGCCACCTGGCGGGAACGCCGGTGACGATCGACTCCGGCGGTGCGTCCTTGACCACTACGGCGTTGGCACCCACGGCGCTGTCCCGCCCGATGGTGATGGGGCCAAGGATCTTCGCGCCTGCGCCGATGGTGACACGGTCGCCGATGGTGGGGTGCCGCTTGATCCGTGCCAGCGAGCGGCCGCCCAGGGTCACTCCGTGGTAAATCATGACGTCCTCGCCGATTTCCGCGGTTTCGCCGATGACCACACCCATTCCGTGGTCGATGAAGAACCTCCGGCCGATCGTTGCGCCTGGGTGGATCTCGATGCCGGTCAGGAACCGGCCCAGCTGGGAGAGCAGGCGCGCGGGGAACCGCAGGCCAGGGCTCTGCCACATCCGGTGCGTCAGCCGGTGGATCCAGATGGCGTGGAGGCCCGAATAGGCGAAAAAGTTCTCGAAAGAACCCCGCGCCGCCGGGTCGTGTGACCGGGCGGCGTCGAGGTCTTCCTTCAGTCTTGCGAAAAAGCCCACAAAGTCCTTTCTACAGGAAACAGGGGGAGTGCGACTGATCAGCCGCGGATGTCGTCGTAGAGGACCGTGGAAATGTAACGCTCTCCGAAGTCGCAGACCACGGCGACGATCAGCTTTCCCTTGTTTTCCGGGCGCTTGGCCAGCTCAAGCGCACCCCAGACGATGGCGCCGGAGGAGATGCCGCCCAGGATGCCTTCCTTGACGCCAAGTTCGCGGGCAACGCGGACGGAATCCTCCAGGCTGGCGTCCAGGACCTCGTCGTAAACGCTGGTGTCCAGCAGTTCGGGGATGAAGTTTGCGCCGAGGCCCTGGATCTTGTGCGGTCCGGGTGCCCCGCCGTTGAGGATGGGGGAGTCCTTGGGCTCCACGGCCACGATCTGCACGCCGGGCTTGCGTTCCTTCAGGACCTGGCCGACGCCGGTGATGGTTCCGCCGGTGCCCACGCCGGAGACGAAGATGTCAACCCCGCCGTCGGTGTCAGCCCAGACTTCCTCGGCCGTGGTGTCGCGGTGGATCCGGGGGTTGGCCTCGTTGGCGAACTGCTGTGCCCAGATGGAGTTCTCAGTGTTGGCCACGATTTCCTGGGCCTTTTCCACCGCGCCGCGCATGCCCTCGGATCCGGGGGTCAGGACGATCTCGGCACCGAAGGCGCGCAGCATGACGCGGCGCTCGGTGGACATGGTCTCGGGCATCGTGAGGATGACTTTGTAACCCCGGGCAGCCCCCACCATGGCCAGGGCGATGCCCGTGTTGCCGGAGGTTCCTTCGACGATGGTGCCGCCGGGCTTCAGGGCGCCGGACTTTTCCGCTGCGTCGATGATGGCCACGCCGATGCGGTCCTTGACGCTGTTGGCCGGGTTGTAGAACTCGAGCTTGACAGCGACGGTGGCGTCCAGCCCCTCGCTGAGCCGGTTCAGCCTGACCAGCGGAGTTCCGCCAACCAGCTGGGTTACATCGTCATAGATCCGTGCCATGTACATACGCCTATCTTTGAGGGGTGGATACTGAGGTCAGCCTAACGAGGCCGCCCAAGGCTGGCTAAGCGTTAAGCCATGCAGAGTAATATTTCCGGGCCTTGGCGAGCTTGGGATTGATGATCACCTGGCAGTAGCCCTGTTCCGGGTACCGGGCGTAGTAGTTTTGGTGGAATTCCTCGGCCACGTGGAACCGCGGCAGCCGGCTGACTTCGGTCACGATCGGGTCCGCCCACAGCGCCTGGTTGCGTTCGATGGCCTCCTCGAACAGGATCTTCTCTTCCGTTGTCTCATAGAACATCGACGACCGGTACTGCGTGCCCACGTCGTATCCCTGGCGGTTCAGTGTGGTGGGGTCGTGCAGCGCGAAGAACATGTCCAGGACAACGTCGGCGGGGATGACTTCCTCATCAAAAGTCACCGCGACCACTTCGGCATGCCCGGTGGTGCCGCTGCACACAGAGTAGTAGTCAGGCTCGGGATCATGGCCGCCGGTGTAGCCGGAAACCACGGAGGTGACACCCCTGGTCTTCTGGTAGACGGCGTCGAGGCACCAGAAGCAGCCTCCGCCCAGGACAAAAGTTTTCATGATCTCTTCAATGGTTGGCGGGCCCGGATGATTCCCTGCTCCTGCCGGCCGGACCAAACGATGGGGTAGAAATAAGACTATGGAACCTGAGGACACCGACGTTACCGGACCAGAGACCCACGACGGCGATGCCCCCTTGGCCGGGCCCGGTGGCTCCGGTTCGGCGGCAGCGGCTTCCGAAACCGTTCCGACCCTGGCCGAGTTGCTCCTGGCGGTGGAGGAGCTGTGGCCCGAGTCGCTGGCGGAGAACTGGGACGAGGTGGGTCTGGTAGCCGGGCATCCGGCCGCACCGGTTTCGCGGGTCATGTTCGCCGTGGACCCCACGCTTGAGGTGATCGAGGAGGCCGTGGAGTGGGGTGCCGAGCTCCTGATCACTCATCACCCGCTCCTGCTGAAGGGCGTCACCACTGTCGCCGCCACCACCCCCAAGGGGCGGGCCGTCCACCGCCTGATCGAGTCGGGCACCGCGTTGCTGACGGTACACACGAATGGCGATTCCGCCGTCGGTGGCGTTTCCGATGTCCTGGCGGATGCGCTGGGGCTCCAGGACGTCGCCCCGCTGGCGACGTCGGCCAACGGACTGCCGGAAGAGGGCATCGGCCGCGTGGGCGAACTGCCGGATGCCATGAGCCTTGGCGATTTCGCTGCCCGCGTGTTCGGCATCCTGCCGTCGGTGGCCGGCGGAGTGCGCGTTTCCGGCGACAAAGACGGCCTGGTTCGGCGGATCGCAGTGTGCGGCGGTGCCGGGGACTCGCTGTTCAACGAGGTCAGGGCGAGCAGCGCGGACGTCTACGTCACCGCAGACCTGCGGCACCATCCTGCCTCGGAAGCGCGGGAAGCGGCCCTCAATGGCCGGCCCTACCTGGTGGACGTCTCGCATTTCGCCAGCGAATGGCTGTGGCTGCCGGCGGCCGCATCGGCGCTCGGAAACGTGCTCAGCGACCAGGGCCACGACGTTGAAATCCGGGTCAGCACCACCAACAGCGACCCGTGGGACTTCATCCTCACTCCCGGCTAAGCCGGGCGGGGAAGCAGGCCAGCAGCTAGAGTCTAGGAAGCGCCGGTTCGGTGCCCGGCTCCGGCCGGTAGGGATTAAGCGGAGGTAAAAGTGGCCAAGGCAGCACCGGCAGAACAGTTGAAGTTGCTCGAACTGCAGGGACTGGACGCCAAGCTCACCGCGCTCGCCAACCGCCGGCGCGCCCTGGAGACGGACCCGCGGATCAAGGACCTCGAAGCGGCGCTGGGTGTGGCCAACGGCGAACTCGGCGCGGCCAAGGTGGCCGTCCATGACGCTGAAGCCGAGCTCAAGCGTGCGGAAGCCGACGTCGAACAGGTCACCTCACGGATCAACCGGGATGAAGCCCGGCTCAACAGCGGCACCGGGCTGTCCAAGGACCTGGTGGCCCTCCAGAAGGACATCGCCTCGCTCAACAAGCGGCGCTCGGACCTGGAGGACGTGGAACTGGAAGTCCTGGAACGTCTGGACACCCTGCGCGAAAAGCAGGCCGCCCAGCAGCAGATCGTGGACGACATCCAGGGCTCCTTCGGCTCGATCCGAAGCGAGCTCGACCAGCAACTGGCCGCGGTCGACGCAGAAGCGGCGGAGGTCAAGGGCCGGCGCGCCTCCTTCGCCGGGACGCTGGATGCCCCGCTGCTGGCGGTCTATGAAAAAACCCTTGCCAGGCGCGGGGTGGGGGCAGCCCGGCTGTTCCATGGCACCTCGGAAGCCTCCGGCATGAAACTCAGCCCCGGGGACCTTGCGGACATCAAGGCTGCAGCTCCGGAGGACATCGTGTTCTGCCCGGACTCGGGGGCCATTCTGGTCCGCTCCGAAGAATGGGCCTGACCGGCCCTGCTGTTCTCAGCCCGGCAGGATGATATTCAGTGCATGCGGCCTGCGGGCCGTTCCGGGCACCAGTTCCGCCGTCCACTTTTCCTGCGCCGCCTTCAGGAGGGCCTGGGGTGTTGCGGGAGCCTTGCCCCGACGGGTCAGCAGATGCCGCGCCAGTTCGCCGCGGGTGTGCTTGGCAAAGTGGCTCACCACCTTGCGGACCCCGCCGGTTTCGGTGAAGACGTTGACGGCGGCGGTCCGCTCCGGCGGCGGCGCCCAGGCGGCCGCGTAGGTGCTGGAGCGGCAATCGACCAGCAGCTGCCCCTCCGCCACCGGGGCGAGGGCAGCGGCCAGGTGCGGCTTCCAGAAGGGGGCGAGGCGACCGACGTCGGGCAGTGCCGTCCCCATTGACAGCCGGTAGGCGGGAACGCTGTCACAGAAGCGGATGGCGCCCCAGAGCGCGGAAATGACCAGTACGGCGTCGTCCGCCTTTCGCCGCTGGGCGGCACTCATGCTTTCGTACCCCAGCGCGTCGTAGAGGACGCCGGAATAGATCCGGTGCGCCGGCGCCGCGGGTTCGGCGTGCAGCCGTGTATTGCGTACGACGTCGTCGCGGAGGGATGCCCCCACGCCCAGCAGGGCGAGGGCATCCTCGTGCGCACTGACCGTGCCCAGTGCCTCGAGGACTTCGGCCCGCCTGGCGTTCAGGGCCGGGAAAGCGAGAGAGTCCCAGTCGAGCGCGGCGCCCCGGGGGGCCGGCGTCTTGCCTTCAGAGGGGGGAAGCAGAATCAGCACCGTCCGATCCTACCGGCGGCAGGAGAGGCACAGGCGCCGGTAGACTGGACGCGGATGGGACAGCCAGGCGGCCGCGCGTCACGCAAGTGGCTCGAGGAACGTCCGGGCTCCACAGGGCAGGGTGGTGGGTAACGCCCACTCGGGGTAACCCGCAGGCCAGTGCCACAGAGAACAGACCGCCCGCCTTGCCGTCCCCGGACGGCAAGCGCAGGTAAGGGTGAAACGGTGGTGTAAGAGACCACCAGCTTCCCGGGTGACCGGGAAGGCTAGGTAAACCCCACCCGGAGCAAGGCCAGACAGGACACGTTTGAGGGCTGCCCGCCCGAGTGTCCGGGTAGGCCGCTGGAGGGTGCCGGCAACGGTACCCGTAGATGGATGGCCGTCGCTCCTTCGCCGGTAACAGCGGGGGAGTACAGAACCCGGCGTATCGGCTGTCCCATCCACATGCTTTTGCTTGACCTGGATCGCTGTCGATTGACCTGGAACGCTGTTGGGGATCTGAACCGTGCCTGCTGATACTTCCCCCGCGCCCCGCCGGGCCCGTGACCTGCCCGCGCTCGCCGGGTTCATCGCGTTGTCTGCCGCCACATGGTTCCTGGCCGCTGTTCCCATCCGGTCCGCCGGCAGCTGGTTCGCCGCCTCAGCCCAGGCCCCCTGGATGCCCCCGGGCTGGCTGTTCCGTTCCATGTGGATGCTCCTTTACGCCGGGGTGGCCATAGCCGCCTGGCTGGTCTGGCGCCGGGGAGCCCTGCGCGGCAGCACCCTGGCCGGTTACTGTGCCCAGCTGGGACTCAATGCCGTTTGGCCGCTGGCATTCTTCGGGTTGTACCCGCTCCTTGGCACTCCCGCTTTGTGGGCCGCCTTCCTCCTGATCACTGCCCTGGCAGCCTCCCTGGCCTTCCTGATCCTCCGCTTCGGGCCCGTCAGCGGAGCCGCGGGCCTGCTGCTGTTGCCCTATTTTTCGTGGGTTGTTTTCTCCGCCAGCCTCAACCTCTACTCGGCGATGCACAACTGAACCCCTGTGCGCGTGTGAGTGATTTCACGCGTCCGGAGCCTCCCGGCGCGCGGCGGCCAACCTAGAATGGATTCCGGACGTAGAAGTTCTCCCGCCGGAGCTGCGTTCGCAGCCGGCGGTTTTTCTTTGCAGCGACCCATGCGCCTGCGGGCCGAACCCGGCAGGCCACGGTGCCCCTGGACATCATCCGGTGGCCGACATCCGCGTACGAAGACGTATGCGGCTGAACCGAGGAAGGTATTTCTGTGAGCCAGACGTCAGATTCTTGTCTTGATACGTGGATGGGCCGGGAGGCCCTTGCCGAAGCCATGATCCCGGTCATCGGGCGGCTTTACCGCGAAAACAACGTGGTCACGAGCATCCACGGCCGGAGCCTGATCAACAAGTCCACCATGAACATCCTCAAGGCGCACCGCTTCGCACGCCGGATGAGCAAGGACGAACTGCGCCTGGAGGAGACCGCCCCGCTGCTGAACGCGCTCGCCGGCATGGAACTGGGCGCGGCGGCCATTGACATCGCCCGGCTGAACCAGAAGTTCAAGGACGAAGGCGCCGGTGCCACCCTTGAGGAGTTCCTCCGCGCCGAGCTGGCAGAGATTGTGGGCAAGCGCGGCGGCGACGACCGCACCAGCACGGACGTCGTGCTCTACGGCTTCGGCCGTATCGGGCGCCTCCTGGCCCGCCTCCTCGTTGAGAAGGCCGGGGGCGGCCACGGCCTTCGCCTGCGCGCCATCGTGGTGCGCCGCGGATCGGACAACGACCTTTCCAAGCGCGCAAGCCTGCTGCGCCGCGACTCCGTCCACGGCTCGTTCGAAGGAACCATCCGGATCGACGAGGATGCCAACACCATCACGGCCAACGGCGTCCAGATCCAGGTCATCTACTCGAACGATCCCGCCACCATCGACTACACGGCGTATGGCATCAAGGACGCCCTGGTAGTGGACAACACCGGCCGCTGGCGCGACAGCGAAGGCCTGTCCCAGCACCTGCAGAGCAAGGGCGTTGCCCGCGTCCTGCTCACGGCGCCGGGCAAGGGCGAGCTGAAGAACATCGTCCATGGCATCAATCACGGTGACATCCTGGACTCAGACCGGATCGTCTCCGCCGCGTCCTGCACCACCAACGCCATCACCCCGGTCCTGAAGGCCATCAATGACAAGTTCGGCGTGGTCCACGGCCACGTGGAAACTGTGCACTCCTTCACCAACGACCAGAACCTGATCGACAACTTCCACAAGGGCGACCGCCGCGGCCGCTCCGCCGCGCTGAACATGGTCATTACCGAGACCGGGGCCGCGAAGGCTGTGGCGAAGGCGCTGCCCGAGCTCCTGGGCAAGCTGACCGGCAGCTCCATCCGCGTCCCCACGCCGGACGTCTCCCTGGCCATCCTGAACCTGAGCCTGGAGAACGGCACCACCAAGGACGAGGTCAACGACTTCCTCCGCGAAATGTCCCTGCACTCGGACCTGCGCAAGCAGATCGACTACATCGACTCCCCGGAAGTAGTGTCCACGGACTTCGTCGGTTCCCGGCGTGCGGGCATCGTGGACGGGCTGGCCACGATCTCCAACGACAAGAACCTTGTCCTCTACGTGTGGTACGACAACGAGTTCGGCTACAGCTGCCAGGTGGTCCGGGTCATGGAGGAAATGGCCGGGGTTAACCCGCCGTCATTCCCGGCCAGGGAGTCGGCTGCCGCGCTGGCAGCCATCTCGGTCTAGCAACGGTCGTCCGGTTTCCCGCCTGATCCTCTGGAATCAGCCGGGAAACCGGATCACACTGGTGGCATGACTAAGGAAACGGCAGTCCAGCACGAAACCACCCTCGAACATGCCCTTGACGTGGCCAAGGCCAACCACAAGGAAGCGGTGCGCCTCCTCGAAGGTGCGCGGGCAGCCCATGCAACAGGCGACGTCGGCAACGAGCGGGTGCGCCAGCTTGAGGGCCTGCTGGCGATCGCCGAGGAAGACTTGCGTCGCGTGATGCGCGAGCAGTAGCGGCCACCGGTCCCATGTGACGCTTCACTCGTCCTCCACACTGTGGAAATCTGCGGAGCGGGAGCACCGGTGCCCTAGGCTCTTCGGGTGCAGGATGTATATCGCAATGCGGTGACGCCATGAGCGTCAGCTGGACCGCCTACCGCCGTGCCCGCCGCCGTTCCCGTCAGGCCTGGGCACTGCTGGCCCTGGCTGTCGTCTCGGCGCTGGCAGCACTGGCGTGGTTTTTTACCGACGGCCAGTTCGCATTGGCGGAGCCTACGGGCGCCGGCCCCGCCGAAGCTCCCGTGTTCGACCCCGTTTGGATGAAGCCCGTGGCGCCCGTCCGTCCGGTGCCGGACGCCAGCGCGCTTTCAGTTCTCGAGGGGCTTCCGGTCAAGGGACGCGCCCCTGCGGCCAACTACCAGCGGGAAGCATTCGGCCAGGCATGGCTGGACGCGGACCGGAACGGCTGCGATACCCGCAACGACATCCTGCGGCGCGACCTGGCAGAGCTTGAGTTCATGGAACGTTCCGGGTGCCGGGTGTCGGCTGGCCGCTTCCAGGATCCGTATACGGCGAAAACCATCGACTTCCGCCGTGGCGCAGACACCAGCCGCGAAGTTCAGATTGACCATGTGGTGGCACTGTCGGATGCGTGGCAGAAAGGCGCCCAGCAGCTTACAGCAGGGCAACGCCAGAACTTTGCCAACGATCCCGTGAATCTGGTGGCCGCGGACGGTGCCGCCAACCAGCAAAAGGGGGCCGGTGACGCTGCAACCTGGCTGCCCAGGAACAAGGCGTTCCGCTGCCACTATGTGGCCCGGCAGGTATCGGTCAAAGCCGCCTACGGCCTCTGGGTTACCCCGGCCGAGAAGGAAGCCATGCAGAGGGTTCTGGCAACCTGCCCCGGCCAGGGGACTATTCGCGCACGGTGAGGCCGGTGGAACCTAGTGGCCGAAGGGGTCCGGGTCCACGCCGGGCATCCAGGTCAGCCCCGGAACACCCCAGCCGCTCTTCTTCGCCTGCTTCATCGCCTTTCGCGCGTAGCGGTCGATCAGCCGGTTGACATAGAGCTTGCCATCGAGATGGTCGTATTCGTGCTGGATAACCCGCGCAAACCAGCCCGTGGCTTCGAACCGGACCGGCTCGCCATAGCCGTCGAATCCTTCCACGCGCGCCCACTCCGCCCGCTTCAGCGGGTAGTGGCCGCCCGGGAAGGAGAGGCAGCCCTCTTCCTCGTCATCCGGATCAGGAAGCGCCCCGGAGATCTTGGAGAGCGTCAGCACGGGGTTCACCACTACGCCCGTGGGGGGAACGCCGTCGTCGTTGGCGTATTTGTAGACGAAGATCCGCTTACCCACGCCGATCTGGGGGGCGGCGAGGCCTACGCCGTTCGCGGCGTCGTTGGTCTCGAACATGTCCGCGATGAGGCTGCGGAGCCCGTCGTCGAACACTTCAACTTCGGCTGCCCGGCGGTGGAGAACGGGCTCTCCCCAGATAGTGATCGGCAGAACTGTCATGGCGTCCGTCCTTCGCGCTACGGCCGGTAATCGGTACAGGGGGCTACGCAAAAAAGGAGGCCGTACCGGATATCCGGTACGGCCTCCCGTGAGGGTGAGCGACGGGGGTTGAACCCGCGACCTCCTGGACCACAACCAGGCGCTCTGCCAACTGAGCTACGCCCACCATGTGCCCGCATAACGGCCGGCTTCCCGGCCCTCTGGAAAGGCAACTCAAATAGCTTACCTGCTGTTGAGTGCTGTTTTGGCCACTTTTCCCGTTTTCCCCGAAAATTCGTAGAAACGTGGCGCAGATTACCCCTGCGGCAGTTCCGGGTCGCCCGCTGTGATGCGGCGCGCGATCTGCTGGGCAGTGGCGCTGTCCGGGCCCGGCGCGGGAACGAAGACGGCCTCGCGGTAGTACCGGAGCTCGTCGATGGAATCCTTGATGTCTCCCAGGGCGCGGTGGCCGCCCTTCTTAGCAGGTGACTGGAAGTAGGCGCGCGCGAACCAGCGGCGCGAGAGTTCCTTGATGGTGCTGACGTCGATGACCCGGTAGTGCAGGTGCTCAACCACAGCCGGCATGTCCCGGGACAGGAATACCCGGTCCGTTCCCACCGAGTTGCCGCCGAGCGGGGCCTTGCGGGGGTCCGGCACCCACTCGGCGATGTACTCCATGACGAGTGCCTCCGCTTCCGCCATGGTCTTGCCGTGAGGCAGTTCCTTCAGGAGGCCGGACTTGGTGTGCATATCCCTGACGAAATCGCCCATCTGCGCTACGGCGGCGTCTTCCGGCTTGATGACAACGTCCACGCCGTCACCCAGGATGTTCAATTCCGAATCCGTGACCAGGGCGGCCACCTCGATCAGGGCGTCATTCTTGATGTCCAGGCCGGTCATTTCGCAGTCGATCCAGACGATTCGTTCGTTAGTTATAGGCACCCGACCAGCCTACCTTTACACCTCCCGGCGGACCGCCGATGCTAGGATTTTGGGACGCGCGGCGGATGATTCCGCCGCATGTTCCACCTGCCGCGGCGGTCCACGAGGGACGCCGCGCCCGGCCGCTGCGCGCAAGACACCACCTCTTCGCGCAAGAAGATTGGACGACCCTGAGATGACGGCGCCTGTGCCCGGGACGGGAGAGCTGGCCGCTGACGCGGCCGTCCCTGCGGAGGGCGCCGAAATGGACAGTGCCCGTTCGCCGCTGATCGCCGGCTTCGCGGGTTCCATGTTCATGCTGGTCGGATCCCTTGGGGTCGGTTGGCTCGCACCCGTCTCCGAACTGCGCCGGATGCCTCTGTTCATCTGGATGCGCGCCGAAGCGTTGGGGGTGGCCCTCTCCATCATCCTGCTCGCCGCCGGCGGGATGCTGCTGGTACGGGCATGGCTGCGCCTGGGGCAGAAGGTGCGCGTATGGGGGCCTGCGGCGCGGAAGGCGACGCTGGCGGCCGTCGCGGCCTGGGGGCTTCCGATGATGTTCAGCGTCCCGCTGTTCAGCCGGGACGTGTACGCCTACATCGGCCAGGGCCGGCTGATGGTGGAAGGCTTCAACCCGTACGAAAACGGGATCTCCGCGCTGTCAAACTATTTCCAGCTGGGTGCTGACAAGATGTGGACTGAGGCGCCCGTCCCGTACGGCCAGCTTTTCCTGTGGATCGAGCAGTTCGTGGTGTGGGTGACCAACGTCCAGCCGGAGGCCAGCATCATGCTGTTCCGCCTGGTTGCCCTGTTGGGTGTGGTGCTCTGCATCATCTATGTGCCGCGGCTGGCGGAACTGCATGGCGTGAACCCGCACCGGGCCCTGTGGCTGACCGCTGCGAATCCGCTCTTCCTGACCAACTTCATCGCCAGCGTGCACAACGATGCGCTGATGATCGGCCTGGCGTTGGCGGGCCTTTACTACTCCGCCACCCGGCGCGTGGTGCGGGGCATCGTCCTGGTCACGCTGTCCATTGCGGTTAAGCCCATTACGATCATCTTCCTGCCTTTCATTGGCCTGATGTGGGCCGGCAAGGAAGCAGGCTGGCTGCGGAAGTTCTGGTTCTGGGGCCTGACTGCCGCCCTGAGCCTGGGCCTTCTGGTGCTGATGGCGCTGGTCAACGGCTTTGGCTTCGGCTGGATCAACGGGCTTTCGGCGCCCGGCAGCCTCGCCATCTGGTACGCCCCCGTGGGGCTGGCCGGCATGGTGGTGGGCTCGCTGGCAAGGGCGTTTGGGCTGGAGTACGACGTCTTCTCCGGGCTGGTATTCAGCGCCGGAAAGATCCTTGCCCTCGGCATCATTGCCTGGCAGATCTTCAGGGGCGACCATGACCGGCTGATGCGGCGGCTGACCCTGGCACTCGCCGCGGTGGTGGTGCTGGCACCAATCATCCAGGCCTGGTACGTCGTGTGGCTCATTCCGCTGTTCGCCGTCACCGGCATCCGCAACGACTGGCAGGTCAAGGCGCTCTACTTCGTCGTGTCGTTCTTCATGATCTACGCCATCTCGGACCAGCTGGAAGTATTCCCGTACCTGCAGACCGAGGACCTCGGCATCGCGCTGGCCCTCGCGCGGGTGGCTGCGGCGCTGACGGGCCTGCTGTTCGGCCTGTACCTGATCTTCTGGGACCCCCGCACACGGACCCTGTTCCGCAAGACCGGGGATCCCGTCGTTGAACGCCCGGTGATCTGACCAGCCGCACCAGCCGTTCCGGCCGCCTGCAAGCGCAAAACGAAGCACCCCGGTCCAAAGGCCGGGGTGCTTTCCGGTGAACTGCACGATGGGCGATGTCGAAGCATGAAGTCTTCGTTCCCGCCGTCACCGCGATGCCGGCCTGAAGGCCGTCGAATCCCGGTCCCGCCACCCGAACAGCAGCCCATGTAGTGCGCCCGAAAGCCTTGACCGCCCGGATCCTGGTCCTGCGCCGTCGGGTTTCGACGCGCAAAATTGTGGTCGAGGCGCATCCTCGCCGGCGACGCCCATATATGGCGTGCGTCAGGGGACATGCGCAGCGCCCATGAAGATGCGCGTCGAAAACAGGACGGACTTTGGAAGGGGCCGGACAACAAAACACCCCCGGTCCGAAGACCGGGGGTGTCAATGATGTTCCGACAAATCCGTAAAGGATGTCCCGCCACATCACACGGTGCCCCAGGAGGGAATCGAACCCCCGACCGGCGGATTAGAAGGCCGCTGCTCTATCCCCTGAGCTACTGAGGCGGGGCACCCCTGGACGCTGAGTCCGGGCGCCTCAAGAAGTTTACATTGCCCCGCGTGCTGCGGGAATCAGCCGCTGTACCTTTGGACACCAGTCCTCCACACCCGCCGGAACCCGGCGGGTTATGCACATAGCCAAAGGCATCCCTCCTTCGGGCGCCCGCACGGAGACATGCTGGTGGTGCCTGCTAACGGGCATCACCATCTGAGACAGGACGAAGAGATGAGCGACTTCATTACGGTCCGTGGCTTCGTGGCCACGGACGTCAAGACTTCCACCACCACCGGGGGAGTGCCCACGGCCTCTTTCCGGTTGGCCTCCACTACCCGCCGCTTCATCAAAGAGACGGGCACGTGGGCGGACGGGCAGACGAACTGGTTCAACGTTCAGGGGTACCGCCAGCTTGCCGGGAACCTGGCCTGCAGCGTGCGCAAGGGCCAGCCCGTCATTGTGATCGGCAAGCTGAAGCTGCGCAGCTGGGAACGGGACGGCCGGACCTACCACTCCACCGAGATCGACGCGGACGCGGTGGGCCACGATCTGCAGTGGGGCTCGGCCAACTACATCCGCAACGCCACCAGGCCCGTTCTTTCGCTCGTGGACCAGGAAGGAACGGACGACGCCGGTTCAGCCCCGGTCTCCGACCAAGCCTTTGACGGGGTTGAAGGAAACGGCGGAGACCCGGGTGAATTTGACGTCGAAACACTGACAGTCGAGGAACGCGACGGAGCCTTCTCGTCGCTGGACACGAACACGGGTGAGCTTACGGCGGCGCCGGCCTGAGCCCGCGCTGCCATGACCCGGTGCCCGCCGAGCGGCCATGGCATCGTGGCACAATGACAGCATGCCCACATCGCCTGACCGCCGGACACCCGGTGCGGCCCACCCTGCACCGGGTGTTTCCGGCCTTCACCTGCTGCGTGGCAGGAGGGGAAGGCCCCGCAGGGCAGCAATGGTGGCAGGGACAGCGTTCATGGCATCGCTCCTGGTGCTCACCGGCTGCAGCGGGGCCGCTCAGGATCCTCGGGTCACGGGCAGCTCGCCGGCGGCTTCGGCATCTGCCCAGGCCGGTACGCCGGGAGCGGAAATCACGGTTCCCGCCGCTGAACCCACAGGGACTGCAACGGCCGGCCCCACTGGAAAGGCCGCTGCCGCTGCAGGATTACGCACCAAAGTGAGCGACGTCCTGGGCAGGCTCGCCGCGGGTGCGCCCAAACCGTCCACGGCGCAGGTCCGTGATGCCCTCACCGGGGCAGGCATTGATACGCGCTCGCTTGAGGTGTCGGAAAGCACCACGCCCACCGGCCTGGCGGCGGAGTCGATCGAGGCCGCTGTGCGTCAGGGGAAGGACTGCGTGATCGGCCAGGTCCGCGAAGGGGCCGTGACGGTCACCGTGATGCCTGTCCTGGCCAGCGGCAAGTGTTTCGTGGGTTCCTGAGCGGCAGGTTCGGAATGTGAGATATGACCGCCAACCCACTAGATTTGGAACCATGGCGGAATTTATCTACACAATGACCAAGGCCCGCAAAGCCGTTGGCGAAAAACTCATTCTCGATGACGTAAGCATGTCCTTCTTCCCGGGCGCCAAGATCGGCGTCGTGGGCCCGAACGGTGCCGGTAAGTCCACCATCCTGAAGATCATGGCCGGACTGGACACGCCCTCGAACGGCGAGGCCCGGCTCAGCCCCGGCTACAGCGTCGGGATCCTGCTCCAGGAACCCCCGCTGAACGAGGAAAAGACCGTCCTGGGCAACGTCCAGGAAGGCGTCGGCGAGATTTACGGCAAGATCCAGCGCTTCAACGAGATCTCCGAAGAAATGGCCAGCCCGGACGCTGACTACGACGCACTCCTGGAAGAGATGGGCCAGTTGCAGGAGGCCATCGACGCCGCCGATGCCTGGGACCTCGACTCGCAGCTGGAACAGGCCATGGACGCCCTCCGCTGCCCGCCCGCGGATGCGGACGTGACCAACCTCTCCGGTGGTGAACGGCGCCGCGTGGCCCTGTGCAAGCTGCTCCTGCAGAAGCCGGACCTGCTGCTCCTCGACGAACCCACCAACCACCTGGACGCCGAAAGCGTGCTGTGGCTCGAACAGCACCTGTCCACCTACGCAGGCGCTGTCCTCGCGGTCACCCACGACCGGTACTTCCTGGACCACGTGGCCGAATGGATCGCCGAGGTGGACCGCGGCCACCTGTACCCGTACGAGGGCAACTACTCCACGTACCTGGAAAAGAAGCGTGCGCGCCTCGAAATCCAGGGGAAGAAGGACGCCAAGCAGGCCAAGCGCCTTGCGGAGGAGCTGGAGTGGGTCCGCTCCAACGCCAAGGGCCGCCAGACCAAGTCGAAGGCCCGTCTGGCCCGCTACGAGGAAATGGCCGCCGAGGCGGACCGCACCCGCAAGCTCGACTTCGAAGAGATCCAGATCCCGCCGGGACCGCGCCTGGGCGGCCTGGTCCTGGAGGCCAAGAACCTCCAGAAGGGCTTCGATGACCGCGTGCTGATTGACGGGCTGTCCTTCAGCCTCCCGCGCAACGGCATCGTCGGCGTGATCGGTCCCAACGGCGTGGGCAAGTCCACCCTGTTCAAGACCATCGTGGGCCTGGAGCCCCTGGACGGCGGAGAACTCAAGATCGGCGACTCGGTCAAGATCTCGTACGCTGACCAGAGCCGCGGCGGCATTGACCCCAACAAGACCCTGTGGGAAGTTGTGTCGGATGGACTGGACTTCATCCAGGTGGGCAATGTCGAAATGCCTTCGCGCGCCTATGTTGCCGCCTTCGGCTTCAAGGGCCCGGACCAGCAGAAGAAGGCGGGTGTGCTCTCCGGTGGTGAGCGCAACCGCCTCAACCTTGCCCTCACCCTCAAGCAGGGCGGCAACCTCCTGCTCCTCGACGAACCCACCAACGACCTCGACGTCGAAACCCTGAGCAGCCTGGAAAACGCGCTGCTCGAATTCCCTGGCTGCGCCGTTGTCGTGTCGCACGACCGCTGGTTCCTTGACCGGGTGGCCACCCACATCCTGGCCTACGAAGGCGACGAGGAAAACCCCTCCAAGTGGTACTGGTTCGAGGGCAACTTCGAGTCCTACGAAGAGAACAAGGTCGACCGCCTGGGACCGGATGCTGCCAAGCCGCACCGCGTTACGCACCGCCGCCTGACCCGCGACTGACACCAGCAGGCATACGGAAGGCCGGCGTCCACGTGTAAACCACACGCGGACGCCGGCCTCTCCCTTGCCCGGCCAGGCCAGCGCCGGCTAGTCCCGGGATGCCTTTCGGATCTGGTGCTCCACCACCTTGGACTGGAAGGCGCCCACCACCTTGTTCTTGAAGTCCGTCGGCACGCGGATCATGCCCTCCTGGGCCACGGACGCCACGTGCTCGCCCTCCCGGTTGAAGATCTTGCCCGCAGCCAGGCCACGGGCGCCCTGCGCGCTGGGCGACTCCTGGACATACAGCAGCCATTCGTCCACCCGTGCCGGCCGGTGCCACCACATCGCATGGTCCAGGCTCGCGACATTCATGCCCGGCGTGATCCAGCTGAGCCCGTGCCGGCGCAGGATCGACTCCAGCAGCGTGTAGTCGCTCGCATACGCCAGGGCTGCGCGGTGCAGGTTGGTGTCGTCCGGCATCGGCCCGAACGTCTTCATCCACACCGCGTTGCGCGGCTCCCTGGGTCCCTTTGCCGATACATACAGCGGCGGATCGACGTGCCGGATGTCGAACGGCCGTTCGAAGGCCCAGTGCCGTGCCACCGGGTGGTCGAACTTGCCCAGCAGGTCCGCCGTGCTCGGAAGCGACTCCGGATCCGGAATCCCCGCCGGCATGGTGGAGGCGTGCTCAATGCCTTCGTCGTCCCCCTGGAAGGAAGCGATCATGGACAGGATCGGCACGCCGTCCTGGTAGGCGTGGACCCGGCGTGCAGAAAATGACCGCCCGTCGCGCAGCCGCTGCACGCCAAATGTAATGGGCTTGTTGGCGTCACCCGGACGGAGGAAGTAGCCGTGCATGGAGTGGACGAAACGGTCCGGATCAACGGTGCGGATGGATGCCACAAGGGACTGTGCCAGGACCTGCCCGCCGAACACCCGATGGTGGGGCTGCTGCTGCGAGGGGCCCAAAAAAATGTCCTCGTCTGTCCGGGCACCTTCCAGTTCGCCGAGGTCCAGGAGCTTGATCAGCGATGCAGTGGGGTCACCGTCGGGCGGGGCCAACAGTCCGGTTTCGGCTTCAGTCATGGCTTGACTCTAGACGTCACCCAAGGACCGCTCAACCGGGGCCCAGCCGGTAGGGTTTGAGTGTGTCCGATCTTCTTACCCGCTCTTTCCGCTTCGCAGACCCCCGGGACCTGGCCGACCTGAAAACCTTCGCCACCCGCGCTAAAGCCATTGACGACGGCGCCATTCGGCTGCAGGGGGCCGGTACCGTCCTTGCCGCCTACGTCTGCGTGCTGCGGCCCCGCCTGCTGGGTGAGTCGACCCCCACCATCCTCGGCCTGCGCACCATGGCCCTGGCGCAGCCCTCCGGCACGGACGTGACGGTGCCCTTGTCGGCCGTCCTGGACCGTCTTGCCCGCGTAGGAGCGGACGACGTCGAACTGCCGGTACCGCCGTCGACCGTCACCGAATCCTGGACGGGCGTGGGCGCGCCCCGCGGCGGCTGGGAGCACGCAGAAACCCTCACCGATGCCTTCCTGCGCGGCGCGGCGGAGGCCGGCATGAGCGAGGTCGCCGGAATCGTGCCGGACAAACCGGGAACGCTGATCGTCAACAACGCCCGGGCAGCGGTGTGGGGAAAAGAGTTGGACGGCTCCGGCCTGCCGGCCGGCGCGGCGTTCGCGGCCCTCGCCCTGGGCTTCCTCGGCGACGGGGAACAGGAGCTTTACCGCTCCGGCCGCTGGTTCCGGCTGACGGGACCCCGCGGACATGTCCTCGCCCGGACCGGCAGCGGCCTGCCGTAACCGACGGGCCCTGCCTACTGCTCGGACGGGCTGTTCACCATGGACAGCGCCGCCCGCTCCATGTAGTCCCACAACGTGCCTTCGTACAGTGGTGGCAGTTGCAGCGCCTCAACGGCGGCCCGCATGTGGAACAGCCACCGGTCCTTCGCCTCCGGCGTGACCCTGAACGGCATGTGCCGCATGCGCAGCCGCGGATGCCCGCGTTCGTCGCCGTACGTGGTGGGGCCGCCCCAGTACTGCTCGAGGAACATGAGGAACCGCCGTTTGGCCGGGCCCAGGTCCTCTTCCGGGTACATGGGACGCAGCAGCGGGTCGGTGGCAACCCCGTCGTAAAAGACGTCGATGAGCTTCACGAACGTTTCGTGGCCGCCCACGGCGTCGTAGAAGTTGTCCGTGTAGCCGGGCTGGCTGAACGGATCGTTTTGCATCAGTTGGCGGGGCTGGCGCGGTTCAGGCGTGATGGTCATGGCTAGTCGCCGGCTTTCTGGTCGGTCTTGTCATTGTCAGTCTTCGCGCTGCCCTGATCCGTGGTTCCGTCCGGGCCCTCATGCAGGGGAACATAGTTTCCCTGCGAACGGTTTCCCACCCGCAGGATCTCACCATTGCGCAGGTACCAAATGGCGCCGTCGTCGGACCGGACGCGGGTGATGCGCAGGCCCATGGATTCCACCACGCCCACCACCTCGCTGGTCTCGATCACGTCGCCGATACCGAACTGGTCCTCGATGGTGATAAAGATGCCGGCCAGGAAATCCCGGATCAGCTGCTGGGCGCCGAAGCCCATGGCGATACCCAGGATGCCGACGCTGGTCAGCAGGGGAGCGATGTTGATGTCCAGGTTCTGCAGTACGTACATGCCCGTGATCACCACCACCAGGACGCCCACGATGCTGTTCAGGAGCGAGCCGATCGTCTCGGCGCGCTGGACCCTGCGCTCATGATCCAGTGCCCGGAACGCCGGGGCAGCCCACTTGAAGGTGGGACGCTTGAACAGGCTGCTGCCGGCTGCCACCCGCTTGGTGATGCGGGAGATGACGTACGTGGCAAGCAGCCATACGGCAACGCCCACGCCAAGGCTGATCGCAACACCCGGAACGCTGACCCCGTCCGGATCGGCGGCGACCGGCGGAAGGGCTGACAACATGCTGACCATAAGCGGCAGGGACTCCTTGGGGATCGGCTACATTCATTTTCAACCCTAGCCCCGCGACCGCCGCTCCGCTCAACCGGCCGAGGTCACCGGCTGGTGCTCCACCGGAAAATTCACGCTCCGGGCAATGAAGCAGACCGCGTTGGCCTCGCGGTGCAGCCGCTGCGCCAGGTCGATCTGCCCGGCCTCCGCCACAGTGACCTGCGGCCGCAGGATAACCCGCTCGAACTGCCCGCTGCCGTCACGATTCAGTCGCAGCAGGCCGGTGGCCGGGTCGCGGTAATCCGTAACCACCACGCCATGCCTGACTGCCACGTGCAGGTAGGAGAGCATGTGGCACTGCGCCAGGGCCGCCAGCAGCAGCTGTTCAGGGTTGTACCGCTCCCGGTCGCCGTGGAACGTGGGGTCCGCAGAACCCTTGATCACGGGCAGCCCCGGGATGGCGATGTCGTGATCCCGCGAATAGCCGCGGTACGACGACGTTCCCGCACCAAGGTTCCCCGTCCACCGGACTTCCAGTGCGTAATGGTGCTCCTCGAGATTCACCGGCCCGCCCCCTCAGCGTCCGGGCCGGCTTCGGCGTCAGTGGCCCGGGCGCGCAGGGCGCGCGCCACGCCGTCGCGGTTTTCCAGCATCATGCGACGCAGTGCCGCGCTGGCAGGGGGCAGGGCGGCGATGAAACCGTCCGTCCGGTCCACGGTCTCCTGCGTGGTCAGCAGCGCCGGGTAAAGCCCGACGACGATCTGCTGGGCGAGCGCGTGCGTGCGGGTTTCGACGATTCCCGGCACCGCGTCGAAATACTTCTCCGCGTACGGTTCCAGCAGTGTCCGGTCCAGGACGCGCATGAACCCGGCCACCGCGGAGCCCTGCAGCGCGTTGGACAGCTCGCCCTTGACCACGATCGAATCCCATGCCGCAGCCTTCGCCTCCGGTGTGGGGATCGCCGCCTTGGCGAGCGCGGCCGCATTCTGGCCGCTGGCCGTGTTGTCCTTCGCCAGCTCCGCGTCAATCCCGTCCTGGCCCATCCGGCCGCCGGCCACCAGGGAGGCCAGCAGTTCCCAGCGCAGGTCCTGGTCCACGGTCAGTCCGGCCAGGCCCGCAGTGCCGTCCAGCAGGCCCGCGACCCTGGACAGCTGGGAGTCGGTGCGGGCGTGCAGCGCGAAAGCCTTGACGAACTGCAGCTGCGCGTCGGACCCGCCCGGCACGCCGGAAGCGAGCTCCCACAACCGGTCCGCAGTGGCCACCGCCGTGGCCTCGCGGTATTCCTCTGCCACGTAGAAGTTCAGCGTGGTGGCCAGCTGCCGCAACTGCACCAGGATGACGGAGGAGTCGGTCTCGGCCGCCACGTTGGCCAGCACCAGCTCCACGTAGCCCCGGGCCGGACTTTCGCCGTCGCGCGCGGCGTCCCAGGCGGAGTTCCACACCAGGGTCCGCGGCAGGCTGCCGGCGAAATCCTTCAGGTGCGCGGTGGCGGTGGCCAGCGATATTGGGTCCAGCCGCACCTTGGCGTAGGCGAGGTCATCATCGTTGACCAGCACCAGGTCCGGGCGCTGCAGCCCGACCAGGGCCGGCACCTGCGTGCGCTCCCCGTCCACGTCCAGTTCCTCCCGGTGGACCCGCTGCAGCTTGCCGGCGCCGTCCAGGTTGTAGAAACCCACGGCGAGCCGGTGCGGGCGGAGCGTGGGCCACTCCGGCACCGCTGTCTGCACAATGCTGAACGTGCGGATCGTGCCGTCGGCGCCCACTTCCAGCTCGGGGGCCAGCGTGTTCACCCCGGCGGTTTCCAGCCACTGCCGGCCCCAGCTGTCCAGGTCCCGGCCGCTGGCCTTCTCCAGCTCCACCATCAGGTCCCGCAGCTCGGTGTTTTGCCAGGAGTGCTTGGCAAAGTATTCGCGGACACCTGCCATGAACTGCTCCGGACCAACCCAGGCCACGAGTTGCCGCAGCACCGAGGCACCCTTGGCATAGGTGATGCCGTCAAAGTTGACCTCAACGTCCTGAAGGTCCTTGATCTCGGCGAAGATCGGGTGCGTGGTGGGCAGCTGGTCCTGCCTGTAGGCCCAGGACTTCTCCACCGACGCGAACGTGGTCCACGCACCGGTGAAAGAGGTGTTCTCCACGGCTGCCAGGTGCGACATGTACTCGGCGAAAGACTCGTTCAGCCACAGGTCGTTCCACCACCGCATGGTCACCAGGTCCCCGAACCACATGTGCGCGAGTTCGTGCAGCACCGTGATGGCGCGGCGTTCAACCTGGGCGTCCGTCACCTTGCTGCGGAAGACATAGCCCTCCAGGATGGTCACGGCACCGGCGTTTTCCATGGCGCCTGCGTTGAACTCCGGTACGAACAGCTGGTCGTACTTCTCGAACGGGTACGGGCAGCCGAACTGCGCCTCGAAAAACCCGAACCCCTGCCGGGTGAGTTCGAAGATGTTCTCAGCGTCCAGGTACCGCATCAGGGATTTGCGGGCGAAGACGCCCAGCGGAACCACCCGGCCGTCCGAGCTGGTGACCTCGCTGCGCACCGACTGGTATGGCCCGGCGATCAGCGCCGTGACGTAGGAGGACAGGCGGGGGGTGGGCGCAAACGCCCAGACCGAGCGGGCGCCGCCGTCGTGGTCCTGCGAAGTTTCCACGGGCGCCGGGGTGGGGGAATTGGACACCACGTCCCAGTGCGACGGCGCCGTGACGGTGAAGGTGAACGTGGCCTTGAGGTCGGGCTGCTCGAACACCGCGAACATCCGGCGCGAGTCCGGCACCTCGAACTGCGTGTACAGGTAGACCTCGTCGTCCACGGGGTCCACGAAGCGGTGCAGTCCTTCACCCGTGTTCATGTACGGCGCGTCCGCCACCACGGTCAGTTCGTTCTGTTCCGCCAGCTCCGGGAGCTGGATGCGCACCCCGTCGGACACGGCTGCAGGATCCAGCGTGCGGCCGTTCAGCGTGACACTGTGGACGGCCGCCGTGATGGCATCAATGAAGGTGGAGGAACCCGCCCTGGCCCCGAACTTCACAGTGGTGGTGCTTCCGAAGACTTCGCTGCCGCGCGTCAGGTCAAGGTCCACTTCGTAGGAATCGACGGTAATCAGTTGTGCCCGTTCGCGGGCTTCGTCGCGCGTCAGATTGATGCCTGGCAAGGGGTCCTCCAGAGAAGTTGCGGTGACCGGCTGGCGGCTCCAGCGCCGGCTTCGTTCATTCTTGCATCCCCGGCTGACAGTTAAGTTGCCCCGCCAGTCCTCTGCCCGGACCGGCCGGGCAGGCAGAGCCGGAGTAGCGTTAAGGTATGGCAAAGTTTCTGGATTCCGTGGACGCCAGGGCGCTGCGCTTCGCGCTGGGATTTCCCGTTGTCCTGGCAGCCGGGTTCGCCGTGTGCGCCTCGCTGCTGCGCCCTGACCTGCCCGACCCGCTGGCCATCCGCTGGACGGACGACGGCGGCGCCTCCTTCGCCCCGTTCGGTGCCTACGTGGGCATCGGCGCAGCCCTGATCATCGTGGTTGGATGGCTGGGCCTGATGCAGGCGGTGCCGCTGGGCAGGCCCGTGGTGATGCGCCGGATCATGATGGGAACCGGACTCTTCCTCACCCTCTTCATCACCAGCGTCCTTGCCGCGGGCCTCGTGGGCCAGGCGGGGCTTGCGGACGCACGCCAGTCCCGGGTTGACCTGACCGTCCTCGCCCTCGGATCGGGTGCGGCGTTGTCCCTGGGCGTGGTCATGGCCTTCGTCTACAAAGCGGACCGGCAGTGGTCGCCGGAAGACGACCAGGCCCTGGAAGCCGCCGTAGCCCGCGAACTGGATCCGGACCTGGTGCGGGACAACATCCGGCTGTGGGTCCATGCGCGGAGCTCAGTGTTCGTGATGATCGCCGTGGCATCCCTGTTCCCGGCCGCACTCATTGCCATCGCCGTGCCCTGGCTGGGCCTGCTGCTGGTCCTGCTCGCAGTGATGGGCGCCGCGTTCCTCTTCGCCCGCGTAACGGCGGACCGCCGCGGGCTGAAGGTCCGCCTCGCCGGGCTCGTCCCGGTCATGGTCGTTCCGGCCGGGGCCATCTCCGCGGCCAGCGCCGCGGACGTCAAGGCCGCAGATTATGGCGGATGGGGCTACCGGCACCACGACGGAACCGCAGCCATGCTCGTCAGCAGCGGTCCCGCCGTCGTCGTCCGCAAGAACGACGGCCAGCAGGTGGCGGTCAGCGGCGGAAGCCCGGCCAGTGCCGCGCGCCTGGCGGAAGTCCTCACCCGGGTAGCGGCGCGGGCCCGGCGCGGAGGCGGCCCCTCGGACGCCACCGCTGCGGGCGGGTCCTAGTATCCTTATGCCTGTTGTCCTGCCCCGGCCAGGCCCGCCGGCCCGGCCCAGCGCCCACCACTGAACGGATACTGCTCGTGACTTCAGCCCCTGCCTTCCCGCGGGTCCACATCGCCACCGACCACGCCGGAATGGAGCTCAGCGCCCACCTGGTCAGCCACCTCACCGCCAAGGGTTACGACGTTGTGGACCACGGACCCAAGGAATACGACGCCCAGGACGACTACCCGTCCTTCTGCATCAACGCGGCGCTCGCCGTCGTGGCGGACCAGCAGGCCGGCGTCCACGCGCTTGGCATTGTGCTGGGCGGTTCCGGCAACGGCGAGCAAATCGCCGCGAACAAGGTCAAAGGAATCCGCGCCGCCCTGGCCTGGAACCACTCCACGGCCGTCCTGGCCCGCGAGCATAACGACGCCAACGTCGTGGCCGTCGGCGGACGCCAGCACACGGTTGACGAGGCCACCGCGCTGATCGAGGCCTTCCTTGCCGAGCCGTTCAGCAACGACGAACGCCACGTGCGGCGCATCGGCAAGATCGCGGCCTACGAGGCCACCGGCGAGGTCATCGAGTAGTGCCGGAAGGGCACTCGGTCCGGCGCCTGGCCCGGCAGTTTGATGATGTTTTCGGCGGCCGGCAGCTCGCGGTGTCCAGCCCGCAGGGCCGGTTCGCCGCGGGTGCCGCTCTGCTTGACGGACACACCCTGGTCTCTGCCGATGCCCACGGCAAGCACCTGTTCCTGCGCTTCGACCACGGCCTGGTGCTGCACGTGCACCTCGGGCTCTACGGCGCGTGGAGCTTCGGCGGCGACAGTTCCTTCGCCGGCGCGTCCAGCATTGGTGCGCCCCGCCGGGTGGGGGAGCGGGAGACTCCCGCGGAAGCGTACGACGCCGGCGGCTCCTATGCGGGTCCGCCGCCTCCGGTGGGGGCCGTCCGGGTCCGCCTTGCCAGTGCCCACGGCTGGGCCGACCTTCGTGGCGCCACGACCTGTGCCGCCATTACTGCTGCGGAGGCTGAAGCAGTGTCCGCACGGCTGGGTCCCGACCCGCTGCGGAACCTCCGCGGCGACGCCGGCCGGTTCGAGGCACGGCTGCGCGGCCGCAAGACGCCCCTGGCCGCTCTACTGATGGACCAGGCCGTCATCGCCGGCGTGGGCAACGTGTACCGGGCGGAGGTGCTCTTCCGGCGCCGGCTGGACCCGTGGCTGCCCGGTTCCGCCGTGGAGGCCGCCGCAGCGCGGCGGCTGTGGCGGGAAGTGTCTGTCCTGATGAACGACGGCGTGGAGGACGGCCGGATCATTACCACCCCGGCCCGTTACTGGAGCGGGCCCGGCGTGGACCCCGGTCAGCGGCAGGCGCTGAAGTCCGCGGAATACCCCTCCGGCGCCGACGCGCACTTTGTCTACAAACGGGAAGGGCTTCCGTGCCGCGTGTGCCGTACCACGGTGCTGCTGGCCGAACTGGCGGGGCGCAAGCTCTACTGGTGTCCGTCCTGCCAGGCGTAGCCCGGCCACAAAAAAGCACCCCCGGTCCGGAGACTGGGGGTGCATTTCTTTGGAGGGGACGACGGGAATCGAACCCGCGTAATCAGTTTGGAAGACTGAGGCTTTACCATTAAGCTACGTCCCCGGGGCCGGTAACTCCGGGGTGGCTGTCCAAGCCGGATATAACTAAACCTAATTCATGCCCCACGTGTCAAATGTGCAATCCCCGCGCCGGAGACCGTAGACTTGCCTGTGCATTAACGGGGTGTAGCTCAGCTTGGCTAGAGCGCCTGCTTTGGGAGCAGGAAGTCGCAGGTTCAAATCCTGTCACCCCGACTCTGCTGCCCGGACCACTCGGCCGGACAAAACGTTGCGTTTGCAGAAACCCATCCAACAATCCCAGGAGTACTTAGACCGTGAAGAGCGCTGTCGAGAACCTCACCCCCACGCGGGTCAAGCTCAATGTTGAGGTCCCCTTTGAGGAATTGAAGCCCAGCATCGACTCGGCCTACAAGACTGTTGCCTCGCAGATCCAGGTCCCTGGGTTCCGTAAGGGCAAGGTCCCTGCCAAGCTCATCGACCAGCGCGTGGGCCGCGGCTACGTCCTGGAGACGGCCATCAACGAAGGCCTCAACGGCTGGTACCAGGCTGCCGTGCAGGAATCCGGCATCCGCCCGCTGAGCCGCCCCGAGGTGGAGATCACCGAGGTACCGGACCCCTCCGCTACTGACGGCGGCCTGAAGTTCGCTGCCGAGGTTGACGTCCGTCCCGAGATCGAACTGCCGGACTACGCCGGCATCAAGGTCGAGGTCGCTGCCGCGGAGTCCTCCGACGACGACGTGACCAAGGCCCTGGACGAACTGCGCGGCCGCTTCGGCACGCTGAAGTCCGTGGAGCGTCCCGTGGCCGACGGTGACTTCCTGACCATCGACATCACCGCCTCCATCGACGGCAACGAAGTTGACTCCGCCTCCGGCCTGTCCTACCAGGTAGGCTCCGGCACCATGCTCGAGGGCCTGGACGAGGCCGTGACCGGCCTGAGCGCCGACGAGGACGCCATCTTCAACACCACCCTGGTGGGCGGCGAGCACGCCGGCCAGGACGCCCAGGTCAAGGTTCTAGTGAAGGCCGTCAAGGAGCGCGAGCTCCCCGAGGCCAACGACGACTTCGCCCAGCTGGCATCCGAGTTCGACACCCTCGAGGAACTGCGCGCAGACCTCGCCAAGCAGGCGGCCGACTCCAAGGTTGTCGAGCAGGGCGTCGAGGCCCGCGACAAGGTCCTGGACAAGCTTGTCGAGCTCGTTGAGGTTCCCGTGCCGGACTCGGTGGTCGAAGAGCAGCTCGAAGCCCACTTCAAGGAGGGCAACGGCCACGGTGAAGGCGAGCACGACACCGAGGAGCACCGCGAAGAGGTCCGCGCCAACACCGCCCGCGCCTTCCAGAACGAGATCATCCTCGACGCCATCGCCGAGAAGGAAGAAGTCAACGTCAGCCAGAGCGAGCTGATCGACTACATCGTCACCACGGCCAGCCAGTACGGGATGGACCCGAACCAGTTCGCCCAGATCATCGACCAGAGCGGCCAGGTTCCCATGATGGTCTCCGAGGTCCGCCGCCGGAAGGCGCTTGCCGTCGTTCTGGGCCAGGCCGAGGTTACCGACACCGCGGGCAAGTCCGTGGACCTGAGCGACTTCGTCCGGCCTGCCGGTGAAGAGGCTCCTGCCGCCGACGCCGTTGAAGCCGGCGTCGCTGAAGAAGAAAAGGCAGAGGCCAAGGCCTAGCCCCTTCTGAACGCCTGCTGCATGCGCAGACGAACGGCCTCCGGATCACCTGATCCGGAGGCCGTTCGCATTTCCGGAACCGGCCGCGGCTGCGCGATTCCGCTGATCGTGCGCCGTCAGCGAACAGCCCACGGTGCACGAACAAAACACCGGTGAAACCGGTTAGGGTCCAAGTAGAGATTTTCAGTGATGTCACCGTCACCAGCGAGAGGTAAGTACACATGTCACAGCACCACGAGGCTCCCCGGATGGCGACCGTCGATCCCGCTGCCCAGGACAACTACATCTACAACCGGCTCCTCAAGGAACGGATCATCTGGCTGGGCTCCGAAGTGCGGGATGACAACGCCAACGCCATTTGCTCGCAGTTGCTCCTCCTCTCCGCAGAAAACCCGGAGAAGGACATCTACCTGTACATCAACTCCCCGGGCGGCTCCGTAACCGCCGGCATGGCCATTTACGACACCATGCAGTTCATCCCTAACGACGTCGTTACCGTGGCCACCGGCCTCGCCGCTTCCATGGGCCAGTTCCTCCTCTCCTCGGGCACGAAGGGCAAGCGTTACGCCACCCCGAATGCCCGCGTCCTCATGCACCAGCCTTCCGGCGGCATCGGCGGCACGGCCTCGGACATCAAGATCCAGGCCGAGTTGATCCTGCACATGAAGAAGGTCATGGCCGAACTGACCGCAGAGCAGACCGGCCAGACGGTGGAGACCATCCTCAAGGACAACGACCGTGACAAGTGGTTCACCGCCACCGAAGCGCTGGAATACGGCTTCTTCGACAAGATCGCGGCGCACGCCGGATCGGTGTCCGGCGGCGGCGGAACCTCCAACGGTTCCGGCGGACCGGATTCCCAGAAGTAACCGGCACCAAGAACACTCAGATCAGGAGCAAAGAACATGAACTACAACTTCGGGTGGTCCGCCGGTAATCTTCCGTCCAGCCGCTACGTCCTGCCCCAGTTCGAGGAGCGCACTCCTTATGGCTTCAAGCGCCAGGATCCGTACACCAAGCTGTTCGAGGACCGCATCATCTTCCTCGGCGTGCAGGTGGACGATGCCTCCGCAGACGACATCATGGCCCAGTTGCTGGTCCTGGAGTCCACGGACCCGGACCGCGACATCACCCTGTACATTAACTCGCCGGGCGGTTCGTTCACCGCGATGACGGCGATCTATGACACTATGCAGTACATCCGCCCCGAGATCCAGACTGTCTGCCTCGGCCAGGCCGCCAGCGCGGCTGCTGTCCTGCTCGCAGCCGGCACCCCCGGTAAGCGCCTGGCCCTGCCGAACGCCCGTGTGCTCATCCACCAGCCGGCCCTCTCCGGCGGGCAGGGCGGCCAGGCGTCGGACCTCGAAATCCAGGCCGCCGAGGTCATGCGGATGCGTTCCTGGCTCGAGGACACGCTGGCGCACCACTCCGGACGCACGTCCGAGCAGGTCAACAACGACATCGAGCGCGACAAGATCCTTACCGCGGAAGAGGCCCACGCATACGGCCTGATCGACCAGGTGCTGGATTCCCGCAAGATCAAGCCCCAGGCAATCACCCGCTAGCAGCAAACACGCGCCGGTGCGGCCAGTTCTTTTGGCCGCACCGGCCTTTTCCTTCCACCCTTGGGCACCGATGTGACCTAGAGTGGATATCGTCACAAACCGGTCCATGCAGGCCGGTGAAGTTTCCAGCAACGGGGCAAGGCTGCCTGGCAGCACGATACTAAGGGGTTCACATATGGCTCGGATTGGCGAGAGCACGGATCTGCTGAAGTGCTCTTTCTGCGGAAAGAGCCAGAAGCAGGTGCGCAAGCTCATTGCCGGGCCCGGTGTCTACATCTGCGATGAGTGCATTGAGCTTTGCAACGAAATCATCGAGGAGGAACTGGCCGAGGTTGCGGACCTCGGCAGTTTTGAACTTCCCAAGCCCCGGGAAATCTTCGACTTCCTGCAGGAATACGTCATTGGCCAGGAACCTGCCAAGCGCTCCCTGGCCGTCGCCGTGTACAACCACTACAAGCGCATCCAGGCCGGCCACGCGCCCAAGGCCGGGACGCTGGCTGACGGCGGCCATCACGACGACGTCGAAATCGCCAAGTCGAACATCCTCCTGATCGGCCCCACCGGCTGCGGCAAGACCTACCTCGCGCAGACCCTTGCCCGGCGCCTGAACGTTCCGTTCGCCGTCGCCGACGCCACCGCCCTGACCGAAGCCGGCTACGTGGGCGAGGACGTTGAGAACATCCTCCTCAAGCTCATCCAGGCAGCCGACTACGACGTCAAGAAGGCCGAACAAGGCATCATCTACATCGACGAGATCGACAAGATCTCGCGCAAGAGCGAAAACCCGTCCATCACCCGGGATGTCTCCGGCGAGGGCGTCCAGCAGGCGCTGCTGAAGATCCTTGAGGGGACCGTGGCATCCGTGCCCCCGCAGGGCGGCAGGAAGCACCCCCACCAGGAATTCATCCAGATCGACACCACCAACGTGCTGTTCATCGTGGCGGGGGCTTTCGCAGGTCTTGAGGAAATCATCGGCTCCCGCTCGGGCCGGAAGGGCATCGGCTTCGGTGCCCCGCTGAATGAGGCCAGCAAGAAGGTGGACTCCTATGGTGAAGTCATGCCGGAGGACCTCCTGAAGTTCGGCCTCATCCCTGAATTCATTGGCAGGCTCCCGGTCATCACCACTGTCTCCAACCTGGACCGGGATGCCCTGATCCAGATCCTTTCCACGCCCAAGAATGCGCTGGTCAAGCAGTACCAGAAGATGTTCCAGATTGACGGCGTGGAGCTGGTGTTCGACGACACCGCCCTGGAAGCCATCGCGGAGCAGGCCCTCGAACGCGGCACCGGGGCACGCGGCCTCCGCGCCATCATGGAAGAAGTCCTGCTCCCGGTCATGTTCGACCTGCCCAGCCGCGAGGATGTGGCCAGTGTGGTCATCACCCGTGACGCAGTCCTCAACGGCGCCGAACCCACCATCGTTCCGCACGCGGCCAAGAGACGGAAGTCCGCCTGAACTCCCGGCCGCCCACTGCCTACCAAGGAGTTTCCCATGCCTGAACCTGTCAAGAACCGCGCCGATTTCTGGTTTGACCCGGCCTGCCCCTTCGCCTGGGTTACCTCCCGCTGGATCGGTGAGGTGGAGTCCGTCCGCGACATCGAGACCGTGTGGCACGTCATGAGCCTGTCCGTACTGAACGAAGGCCGGGACCTGGAACCCGGTTACCGCGAAGCCATGGACAACGCCTGGGGTCCCGTCCGGGTGATCATCGCTGCCCAGCAGGAGCACGGCCCCGAAACCGTCAAGCCGCTCTACGACGCCATGGGCACCATGATCCACGAGGCGGGCGAAAAAGACCGTTCGGTAGTCATCAGCAAAGCACTGGCTGAATGCGGACTCCCGGCGTCCCTGGCAGAGGCGGCCACCACGGATGCCTACGACGGCCCGCTCCGGACCAGCCATGAAGAAGGTATCTCCCTGGTGGGCCAGGACGTGGGCACACCCATCGTGGCCTTCAACGGAACCGCCTTTTTCGGGCCGGTCCTGACCCGGATTCCCCGCGGTGAAGAAGCCGGAAGACTGTGGGACGCCGCCACCATCCTGGCCGGTTACCCGTCCTTCTTCGAGCTCAAGCGCAGCCGCACCGAGAGCCCCCGGTTCGACCAGGAAACTACTGCCATGTAGTTACTCCAGGGCCCTTGCGCACGCGCAGCGCCAGGACCACAATGGTTCTTACCCACTTCGAAAGAAGCGGGACGCAGGAACCAAAGATTCAGTGATATGTATTTCCGGCGCAGCCATCGGCAAAGCCGGATACAAGCTACCAGTGACGTGGTAGGAAGACCTGGAGTTCGGCGGATCCTGCCAGACCATCAGAGTCGTCACCGGATGGCCGAAAAAGTCGAAGCCCCACCAACGGCAAAACGCTGATGGGGCTTCCCCTTTGCCCGAAAACAGGCCAGTTCGAACGTGGCTAGGCGCCGGCTGCTTCCTCGGGAGCGGCCAGGACCACGTCGCTGACGGACAGTTCGCCGTCGCCGGCCACCAGGGTCAGCTCACGGGCGTTGGACGCCGCCTTCAGGTCGTTCAGGCCGGCTTTGAGCTGCGCGGTCAGGGACTCGGAAGCGGTGATGGTGGCAGAGAGCACCTCGGTGCGCTGCTTGACCTTGGCCTCGGACTTTGCCTTCCGGACGCCGCTCAGGGCAGTGCCCACCGTAGCCAGCATGGTGGTGTCGCCGTCCACCGCGACGGGCGCCGGCCAGGCTGCCCGGTGCACCGAACCGCGGCGCCACCAGCTCCACACCTCTTCGGTGGCGAAGGGCAGGAACGGGGCGAACAGGCGCAGCAGCGTGTCCAGGGTAGTGGCCAGGGCCGCCAGGACGGAAGCCTGCTCCGCCTCACCGGCGGCACCGTATGCGCGGTCCTTGATCAGTTCCACGTAGTCGTCGGTGAACTGCCAGAAGAACGACTCCGTGATCTGCAGCGCCCGGGCATAATCGTAGTTCTCGAACGCCTTGGTGGCCTGCGCCGTTACGTCGGAGAGCTGGGCCAGCAGCGCGCGGTCAAGCGCGTTGGACAGCACGGACAGGTCCGTGCCAACCACAGAGTCCTCGGTGGCACCCAGGTTCAGCACGAACTTGGAGGCATTCAGCAGCTTGATGGCCAGGCGGCGGCCGATCTTCATCTGTGCGATTTCGTAGGCTGTGTCCGCCCCGAGCTTCGCGGAGGTGGCCCAGTAACGGACCGCGTCGGAGCCATACTCGTTCAGGACGTCCGTAGGTACCACCACGTTGCCCTTGGATTTGGACATCTTCTTCCGGTCCGGGTCCAGGATCCAGCCGGAGATCGCGGCGTGCTTCCACGGAGCGCTCTTCTGCAGGGCGTCCGCGCGGACCACGGAAGAGAACAGCCAGGTGCGGATGATGTCGTGCCCCTGGGGGCGCAGGTCGAACGGGTAGACCTTGGCGAACAGTTCCTCGTCGCGGGTCCAGCCGCCCACGATCTGCGGGGTCAGCGCAGAGGTTGCCCAAGTGTCCAGGACGTCGGCGTCGCCGGTGAAACCGCCGGGGACATCGCGCTGCGTTTCCTGGTAGCCGGGGGCTGCGTCGGCTGCGGGGTCAACCGGCAGTTGTTCATCGGAGGGCAGGATGGGCGCGTCGTAGTCCGGGTTGCCATCGGCGTCCAGCGGGTACCAGACGGGGATCGGCACGCCGAAGAAGCGCTGGCGGGACACCAGCCAGTCGCCGTTGAGCCCCGAAATCCAGTTTTCAAAGCGGGACCGCATGAACGCGGGGTGGAATTCAATCTCGCGGCCGCGGCCGATCAGCCGTTCGCGCCGGTCCTCGTCCCGGCCGCCGTTGCGGATGTACCACTGGCGCGAGGTGACAACTTCCAGGGGCTTGTCGCCCTTTTCGAAGAAGTTCACCGGGTGCATGATTTTCTTCGGTTCGCCGTCCAGGAGGCCCTCGGCGGCCAGGAGCTCCACCACGCCTTCCTTGGCGCTGAACACGGTCTTTCCGGCGATCGACGCGAACGCGGCACGGCCGGCCTCAGTGGTGATCCAGTCAGGCGTCTCGCCGATGATGCGGCCGTCGCGGCCCACGATGGCGCGGGTAGGCAGCTGGAGTTCCCGCCACCAGGTCACGTCGGTCAGGTCGCCGAAGGTGCACACCATGGCGATGCCGGAACCCTTGTCCGCCTTGGCCAGCGGGTGGGCCTTGACCTCAACCTGGACGCCGAAGACCGGGGACGTGACAGTCTTGCCGAACAGCGGCTGGTACCGTTCGTCATCGGGATTTGCCACGAGTGCCGCGCAGGCCGCGAGGAGCTCGGGACGGGTGGTTTCGATGTAGACCTTTTCCCCGTCTTCGGTGAAGAACGGGTAGCGGTAGTAGGCACCGGCCACCTCGCGGTCCTCAAGCTCTGCCTGCGCCACGGCCGTGCGGAAGGTGACGTCCCACAGCGTAGGGGCCTCGGCCATGTAGGCATCTCCGGCGGCCAGGTTGGCCAGGAACGCCCGCTGGGACACCTCGCGGGAAACGTCGTCGATGGTCCGGTACGTCAACTGCCAGTCCACGGAGAGGCCAAGCTGCTGGAACAGGCTTTCGAAGACCTTCTCATCCTCCACAGCCAGTTCTTCACACAGCTCGATGAAGTTCCGGCGGGACACGACGTCGAAATCGCGCTGGTTCTTCGCCGGCTGGGCAGGCGGGCGGTAATCCGCGTTGTAGGGGATGGCAGGGTCGCAGCGGACGCCGTAGTAGTTCTGCACGCGGCGCTCGGTGGGCAGGCCGTTGTCATCCCAGCCCATGGGGTAGAACACGTTCTTGCCGGTCATGCGCTGGTAGCGTGCCAGGACGTCCGTCTGGGTGAAGGAGAACATGTGCCCCACATGCAGGGACCCTGACGCCGTGGGCGGGGGAGTGTCGATCGAGTAGACCTGTTCCCGGGTGGTGTCGGGGTTGAACTTGTAGGTCCCTTCGGCGAGCCAGCGCTGGGTGAGCGAGGCTTCCAGGCCTTCGAGGGCCGGCTTGTCCGGAACGTTGATGGGGGCGGTGGTGGGCGTGTCTGTACCCTGCGTGTCTTCAGCCATTGGGCAATTCTTTCATGCTCTCTTGCTCCCGCAGAACCCGGGGCCGGCCCGGTCCCGCTAGGGTGGTGCCATGACTGACGAATTGCAGAACAAGACAGCTTTGGTGACCGGCGCCAGCAGCGGAATCGGCGAAGCAACCGTCCGGGCACTGCGGGCCGATGGATGGACCGTTTACGCCGTGGCGCGGCGGGCGGAAAGGCTTGCGGCGCTGGCGGCTGAAACCGGCGCCGTCGCGCTTCCTGCGGACATTGCAGAGGACGACGACGTCGCACGCCTCCTCGCGCAGGTCACCGAAACCGGGGGCATCAGCACACTGGTAAACATTGCGGGAGGCGCCCGCGGCGCCGACACGGTGGGTTCCGCGGACACCGAAGACTGGGAATGGATGTACCGGGTCAATGTCCTGGGCACCATGAAGCTCACCCGTGCGTTCCTGCCGATGCTGCGCGCCCACGGGGAAGGTACCGTGCTCAACCTGACGTCCACGGCCGGGCTGGCCGCATACGAGGGCGGCGGCGGATACAACGCCGCAAAGTTCGCCCAGCACGCCATGACGGGCGCGCTCCGTCTGGAAGAAGCCGAAAACAATATCCGGGTGGTCGAGGTTGCCCCCGGATTAGTGCAGACCGAGGAGTTCGCCCTCAACCGGCTGGGCGACCGCCAGGCGGCGGCGAAGGTCTACCAGGGCGTGGAAAAGCCGCTCACCGCCGAAGACGTGGCGGATGTGGTGCGGTACGCCGTGAGCGTGCCGCACCACATCAACCTGGACCAGATCGTCATCAGGCCGGTGGCGCAGGCGGCCAACTACAAGCTGATCCGGAAGCAGGGCTGAGGCCGGCTCAGAAGGCCCGGTACGCGTACAGCATGGTGTAGCCGGTGTTCTGGACCCGGACGTTCTGCCCGAACCACCAGGCCTCGCGGCAGCGGGTGCTGTAGGCAGGCACCCAGTTCTGTTCGGGGCTGGCGAAGCTGGCGTACAGCGTAAAGCTGCCCCAGCTGGCTCCATAGTTGGTCACGCAGATCCGGGAGGAACCCCAGACGTTGGTGCTGACGTAGGTGGACGAGCCCGGAGCGACGAGGCCGTCAGCCTGCGCGGCGCCGGCGCCGGCGCCCGCCAGGGCTGCGGCGAGGGCGACACCCGCCACGGCCCTCCTGAATCCGCGGCGCCCCTTAGGGGCCCGCGCGGTCGGAGGGATGTTCACGCTGGGGGCTGCTGGAATGGTCATTGCTTGTCCTTTGCAGGTCCCGGGGGCTTCCGGTTGAGGCCCCGCGATGCCTCAACTGTGCGCTTCCGGGCAGTCAGGATCGTCAGGCTCCAGGCGTATTTGCGCCATACGTCCGCAGGCGTAGGGGCGGGCCCGGGCTAAGCTCCCTGCCAGGGGGCGCCCGGGCGGGCGAGGCCGCTTTCGTAGGCGAACGCCACGGCCTGGGCGCGGTCGCGCAGTCCCAGCTTGGCAAAGATCCGGCCCACATGGGTCTTGACGGTGGCTTCGCTGAGGAACAGTCTGCCCGCGATGTCCGCGTTACTGAGCCCGGTGGCCATGGCGGCAAGGATTTCCTGCTCGCGCCGGGTAAGCCGGGCAAGCTCCGCAGGCGGAGGCAGGACGTCGGGGGCGCGGTCCGCGAACTGGGCTATCAGCGCCCGGGTAACCGCGGGGTCCAGCCAGCCCTCACCCCGAGCCAGTGCACGCACCGCCTCCGCCAGGCTTTCCGGAGCCGCGCTTTTGAGGAGGAAGCCGGAAGCGCCGGCCCGCAGCGCGGCATAGAGCTGTTCGTCGCCGTCAAAGGTGGTCAGCACCAGGACCGGCAGTGGCCGCGCGTCCGCCAGGAACGCGTCCGAGGTCAGCTCCCTCGTTGCCGACACCCCATCGAGTACGGGCATGCGCAGGTCCATCACTACGACGTCGGCAATGCCGCGCCGGGCGGCGTCCACGCCTTCGCGGCCGTTTCCGGCCTGCCCGGCAACCGTGATGCCCGGCTCCGCCCCCAGGAGCATGGCCAGGCCGGCGCGCACCAGGGGTTCGTCATCGACCAGCAGGACGCGGACCGGCGGCACAGGGTCACCGCCCACGGCCGGCTGCCGGCTCAGGACCCGCCGGGCGGTTGGAACCTGGGAATGCGGCCTCCACAACGAATTCGTCGCCGCGGCGGCAAGCGTCGAGCCGGCCGTCAGCTGCCTTCACGCGTTCCGCCATCCCGATCAACCCGTGGCCGGTGGACAGCGGGTGATCCCGGCGTTCCGGGGCGCAGCGGTTACGGACCTCCAACCGCACCCCTGAGGCCTGCCAGTGCAGGAACACGCTGACAGTGTGGCCCGGGGCCGCATACCTGGACGCGTTGGTAAGGGCTTCCTGCACCACCCTGTAGGCGGAGACATCCACCCCCGGTTCCAGTGGGACGGGGTCCCCGGTGACCCTAAGGTGCACGCGGATCCCGGCCTGCTCCGCGTCCCTGAGCAGAGGACCAAGCCGGGAAAGACCGGGCAGGTGCTGGGGCGGGGTGTCTCCGCGGGCCGCCGAAGCTGCCGCCGGGCCCTCATGCAGGAGTCCCAGCATCCTTCGCAGTTCGACGACGGCCTCGTTCCCCAGCAGGGCGACATTCTCCAGGGCCGCGGCAGCCTGTTCAGGGTTTGCCTGCATGACGCGGGCGGCACCGGCGGACTGCAGCACCATGAGGCTGACGGCATGGGCCACCACATCGTGCAGTTCGCGGGCTATCCGGGAGCGTTCCTCCCGGATGGCACGTTCTGCGGCGTGCCTGGCCGCCAGCCGGCGCTGCTCAACGCTCCAGGCGACCCACCTGCCCAGTCCGAAGACGGCAAGGGTGATAACCACACCGCCCAGCGCGCCGACGGTGGCCGCCTCAAGGTCCTGCCCGAAGCCGCCCCTGCCCACTTCCACAGCGGTGTTGAGTGCAATGAGGGCGCAGGCCGCCGCGGCTGCGGCAATGGCAGTGCTGCGCCTGCATAGGAGGGCGGCCGCGTACAAGGCCAGCCAGACACTGAACAGCGGAACAAAGCCCGGTACCAGCACACTCATGGCGGCGCTTCCGGCTGCAACGGCTGCGAAAACACCCGCCGGACGGCTGCGGCGGAACAGCAGGGGAACGTACAGGAGCGCCACCAGCCAGGGAACAAGCGCGGCACCGCCGGGATGGGGTGCAGACACCTTGTCCCAGGACAGCAGCAGCTCCAGCAAATAGCACAGGACGACGGCGGCGGCATCACCCAATTGCCGCCAGCGGCGCCGGTTTCCCCCGCCGCGGTGCATCAGCAGCCGCCGAAAATGAAGCACCACCACATCCGGAATTCCTCATCCCCTGACCCGGCGGACGGACGGACCAGGCCCTGGCGCAGAGCTTCTTCACGGGCCGCCACCGGACCCAGGACCGCGCCGGGGTCCCACTCCGGGGGGCCCTGGACTTCGAGACCTTCAGCCGTCCCGCCCGGCGCATCAGCGGGACCGAGCGTTTCCGGGTAGGGCGCCGGCAGCCCGGACAGCTGGGCAAGCCAGACCAGGGCGCCGCGTTCGGTGCCGTCCGCCGCCGGCGGGATCACTTCGATCCTCCTGGGCTTGATCCGCTCAATGGCAGCAGCGTCCAGCGGTATGTGTTCGGGTGCAGCCAGCAGGACTTCGAAGCGGGCCAGGCCATCCGTGGTCCAGCCGGTACTGCCGCGGACAGCCACCAGCTGCGGTGACAGGAGCTCGCCCCAGGCAAGATGCCCGGCGACAGCGTCCTCACTGCGCGTGTCCTGAATGGAGACAATTACCTCCTCCGGACCGGGGTATGCAGCTGCTTCTTCTTCGTATGGCATGGCATCCTCCCCTTTGGACCCTGATACCTGCAGTATTTCCCCTGGCAGGCGCGGCGTCCAGACTTCAGGATGGGCGGCCCGCCGGGTCCGCCGGCGGCTGATGTTTTCGACATCCGCCGTCCGGGCACCCTAAACTGGAACGAGCAGCGTCGACCCGGCTATCACCGGCGAGCTTCCGGAAGAACACGCCGGCCACCACTTGGTGGCCCGTCGCCAGTAGAACCGGACGGGTAAGCCCGTTACAGCAGTAATGAGCGGCCGGCCGGCCCGTTCCTCCGGGAGCAGGCGGCGCCGGTAAGTGAGGTGGTACCGCGGTTCACGTGCAGTCCGGAAAGGCAGCACGGCAGCCGTCCTCGCATCCTGAACGGAATCCCCGGCGGCTGCCGGAGGTTCGCCCAGCCCAACCCAGGATGTCGAGAATGACGTATTACCCCAAGGCCTCAGCCTCCAGCAGTACTTCCCCCAGTGGCGCCGGCGTTTCCGCCTCCGTGAAGTTTCCGGAGATCGAAGAACGCATCCTGAAGTACTGGGCCGAGGACGGAACGTTCCAGGCCAGCATCGACCAGCGCAGCGCGGACGCCCCCGGCGGAGCCCCCGGCAGCAACGAATTCGTTTTCTACGACGGCCCTCCCTTCGCCAACGGGCTGCCGCACTACGGGCACCTGCTCACCGGTTACGCCAAGGACCTGGTGGGACGCTACCAGACCCAGCGCGGCAAGCGCGTCGAGCGCCGGTTCGGATGGGACACCCACGGCCTGCCCGCCGAACTTGAAGCCATGAAGCAGCTGGGGATGACGGACAAGACCCAGATCGAAACCATGGGCATCGACAAGTTCAACGACGCCTGCCGCGCCTCTGTCATGAAGTACGCCGACGAGTGGCGTGACTATGTGACCAGGCAGGCCCGCTGGGTGGACTTCGACAACGACTACAAGACGCTCAATGTCGAGTACATGGAGTCCGTCCTCTGGGCGTTCAAGCAGTTGCACGACAAGGGCCTGACGTACAACGGCTACCGCGTCCTGCCGTACTGCTGGAAGGACGAGACGCCGCTGTCCAACCACGAACTGCGCATGGACGACGATGTCTACAAGAACCGCCAGGACCAGACCGTCACCGTCACGTTCCCCATCCTGGCGGGGGAGTCGGAGCTTTCGCAGCAGCTCGCCGGCGTACAGGCGCTCGCCTGGACCACCACGCCCTGGACGCTGCCCACCAACGCCGCGCTCGCCGTCGGCCCTTCCATCACGTACGCAGTGCTGCCCGCCGGGCCCACCGGGATCAAGGCTGCCGCTGCCGATGCGCCCGTTACGGGAAGTTTCCTGCTGGCCGTTGACCTGCTGCCGGCATATGCCAAGGACCTGGGCTACGAGGACGCCGCCGCAGCAGCCGCTGCGATCAGCTCGACGCACACCGGCTCCGAACTGGCCGGCCTGGCCTACCGGCCGCTGTGGCTGGACTTCAGCGACAACGAAAAATACGGCATGGACAACGCCTGGCGGATCCTCGCCGCGGACTACGTCACCACCACCGACGGTACGGGCATCGTCCACCAGGCGCCGGCGTACGGTGAAGACGACCAGAAAATCTGCGAAGAGGCCGGCATTCCGGTGATCCTCTCTGTCGATGAGGGCGCCAAGTTCCTGCCGCTCTTCAAGCACGGCGACCTGCACGACATCGCGGGACTGCAGGTCTTCGAAGCGAACAAGCCCATCACCCAGGTACTCCGCGCCCAGGGCCGGCTGGTCAAGCAGGCCAGCTACGAGCACAGCTACCCGCACTGCTGGCGGTGCCGCAATCCGCTGATCTACCGCGCCGTCTCCTCCTGGTACGTGGAGGTCACCAAGTTCAAGGACCGGATGTCCGAACTGAACCAGGAGATCAACTGGATCCCCGGCAACGTCAAGGACGGCCAGTTCGGCAAATGGCTGGAAAACGCACGCGACTGGTCCATCAGCCGCAACCGCTACTGGGGCAGCCCCATTCCGGTGTGGCAGTCCAGCGACCCCGAATACCCGCGCACCGACGTCTACGGCTCACTGGCCGAAATCGAGGCGGACTTCGGACGGCTGCCGCTGAACAAGGATGGCCAGGTGGACCTGCACCGGCCGTTCATCGACGAACTGACCCGGCCCAACCCGGACGATCCCCGCACGCCCGAAGAGGGCCAGTCCGTCATGCGCCGTGTTGAGGATGTGCTGGACGTCTGGTTCGATTCAGGCTCCATGCCGTATGGCCAGGTGCACTACCCGTTCCAGAACGAAGCCTGGTTCGACACCCACAACCCCGCCGACTTCATCGTCGAGTACATCGGGCAGACCCGTGGCTGGTTCTACATGCTGCACATCCTCTCGACGGCCCTGTTCGACCGGCCGGCGTTCCGCAACGTCATCAGCCACGGCATCGTGCTTGGCTCCGACGGGCAGAAGATGTCCAAGAGCCTGCGCAACTACCCGGACGTGTCCGAGGTCCTGGACCGCGACGGGTCCGACGCCATGCGCTGGTTCCTGATGTCCAGCCCGATCCTCCGCGGCGGCAACCTGATCGTCACCGAACAGGGCATCCGCGACGGCGTCCGCCAGGTCATCCTGCCGCTGTGGAACGTGTACAGCTTCTTCACGCTCTACACCAACGCGGCGAACGGCGGTGGAGGCTACGACGCGAAGCTGCGCTATGGCGGCTACGCCGACACCCTGGACCAATACCTGCTGGCACACACCGGCGAGCTGGTACGGACCATGACCGCCAAGCTGGACGAGTACGACATTTCCGGTGCCTGCGACGCGCTGCGCGGCTACCTGGACATGCTGACCAACTGGTACGTCCGGCGCAGCCGCCAGCGGTTCTTCGACGAGGACCACGATGCCTTCGACGCGCTCTTCACAGCCCTGGAAACCGTTACCCGGACGGCAGCATCCTTGCTGCCCCTGGTTTCGGAGGAGATCTGGCGCGGACTGACAGGCGGCCGTTCGGTGCACCTGGCAGACTGGCCGGATGCCAGCCTGTTCCCGGCCAACCCGGAGCTGGTCGAAGCCATGGAGCGGGTCCAGCAGATCTGCTCCACGGGCTCGTCGCTGCGCAAGGCCGCGAACCTGCGCGTCCGCCTGCCGCTGCAGGAACTGACTGTGGTGGCACCCGGCGCGGATGCGCTGGACGGGTTCGCCGCCGTCGTCGCCGATGAACTGAACCTGCGCTCGGTCCGCCTGCTGGACGCGGCCACGGCCGCTCCGGAGGAATTCGGCATCCAGCAGAAGCTGGTGGTCAACGCCCGCGCGGCCGGCCCGCGACTGGGCAAGAACGTCCAGACGGCTATCAAGGGCTCCAAGTCCGGCGACTGGTCAGTCTCGGATTCCGGCGTTGTGACCGCCGGGGGCCTGGAGCTGGAACCGCAGGAGTACGCCCTGGAGACCGTGGTGGCTGAGTCCGGGGGCGTCTCCGCGTCGGTGGCGGTGCTGCCCGGCGGCGGCTTCGTGGTCCTCAACACCGAGGTCACCCCGGAGCTGGAAGCCGAGGGCCTGGCCCGCGACATGGTCCGCGCCATCCAGCAGGCCCGCAAGGATGCCGGACTGAACGTCAGCGACCGGATCCGGACCTCTGTGTCCGCCCGTCAGAACGTGGTGGACGCACTGCTGGCCAATGCAGAGCTGGTCAAGGGGGAAACGCTGAGCGTGGACCTCACCGCCGAACCGGCGGACCTTGACGAGCCTGCCGTCATGGTGTCGAAAGTGGAGGCCTGACCACATGTCCGAACACACGCCCGACGAATTTTCGGTCGAAAGCGTCTACGCCGAACTGCTGGGACGCGCGCCGGAGAACAAAATGGAGCCCCGGCTCGCACCGCTCTTCCGCGCCATGGACGTGCTGGGCGAGCCCAACAAGGCGTTCCCGATCATCCACATCACCGGAACCAACGGCAAGACGTCCACCTCCCGCATGATCGAATCGGTGCTGCGCGCCCACGGCCTGAGCACCGGACGCTACACCAGCCCGCACCTGTCCAAGGTGACCGAACGCATCAGCATTGACGGGCACCCGGTCCCGGATGAGACATTCGTCCGGATCTGGGACGAAATCCGCCCGTACCTGCAGATCGTGGACGCGGAGCTGGAGGCCGAAGGCCAGCCGCGCCTGACCTACTTCGAGTGCCTTACCATCCTGGCATTCGCCGTGTTCGCGGACCAGCCGGTGAACGTGGCCGTCATCGAGGTTGGCCTTGGCGGCATCACCGATGCCACCAACGTTGGCGACGGCCAGGTTTCGGTGGTCACGCCGATCTCCCTGGACCATACGGACCTGCTGGGCGACACCACGGAGGACATCGCGCACGAAAAGGCCGGGATCATCAAGCCCGGCGGCTACCTCATCAGTGCCGCCCAGCCACTGGACGCCGCCCAGGTGCTGCTCGAGAAAGCCAAGGACGTAGGGGTGCCGTTCCGCTTTGAAGGCGTGGAGTTCGGCGTCGAATCCCGGACGGTTGCCGTCGGCGGCCAGATGGTGACCGTCCAGGGCATCGCCGGCCGCTACCCCGACCTGTTGGTGCCCCTCCACGGTGCCCACCAGGCCCAGAATGCCGCCGTGGCCATCGCGGCGCTGGAGGCGTTCTTCGGCGGCGGGAAGGAGCTGGACTTCGCAGTGCTGCAGGAAGGCTTCGCTGAGGTGACCTCACCGGGCCGGCTGGAGGTAGTGCGGACCGCACCCACTATCATCGTGGACGCCGCGCACAACCCGGACGGCATCAAGGCCTCGGCCGCCGCCCTGCAGGAAGCCTTCACCTTCACCCGGCTGGTGCCGGTGGTCGGGGTGCTGAAGGAAAAAGACGCCGAAGAGATCCTGCGCCAGCTGAAGGAGTCCCTGGGGGAGGTTGCGGAAGAATACTGCTTCACGCAGTCCAATTCGCCGCGCGCAGTGCCTGCCGCGGAGCTGGCCGAACTCGCAGTGGACCTGGGCTTCGGCGAGGACAACGTGCACATCGCTGAGAAGCTCGACGACGCCATCGAGTGGGCCGTCGAACGGGCCGAGGCGAACGACGACCTGTCCGGCGGCGTGCTGGTCACCGGCTCCATCACCCTGGTGGCCGAAGCCCGCATCCTGCTCGGGAAGACGGAGGCATAGCGATGGCCAGGCTCACCAAGGCCCAGCGCGAATGGCGGCCGGGCATGCCGAAGAAACGGCGCTCCACCAAGGTCATGTTCGCGTCCTCCGTGCTCCTGCTCGAAGCGTTCGTGATGTTCTTTGCCACACTGGCGGTCTTCGGCCTGCGGCGCGGCGAGATTTCCCCTGTCCTCATCCTGTCCGTGGGCATTTGCCTCAGCCTGGTGATGGTGGCAGCGTGCGCTTTCCTCAGCCGGCCGTGGGGCATCGGCCTGGGCTGGGCGCTGCAGGCGGTGCTGATCCTCACCGGCTTCATTGAACCGGCCATGTTCCTGGTGGGCGCCATGTTTGCGCTCGCCTGGTGGTACGGCATCCGGACCGGAATCAGGCTGGACCGTGAAGGAGCCCAGCGCGAACGGGAACAGGCCGAGTGGGAAGCGGCACATCCTGACCAGGCAGGCCATGGCCAGGCGCATCCGGACCAGGCCCCGTAGACTAATTTCCGAAATCCCCCCAAAAACGCATTGGAGCAGTTGTGACCACTGAGCGCACCCTCGTCCTGATTAAGCCAGACGGCGTCGCCCGTAACCTGACCGGCGCCATCCTCGGCCGGATCGAAGCCAAGGGCTACACCCTGGCAGAACTCAAGAAGGTGGACGCCACCCGCGAACTGCTCGAGCAGCACTACGAAGAGCACGTAGGCAAGCCGTTCTACGAGCCCCTCGTGGAGTTCATGCTCAGCGGCCCGGTGGTGGCTGCGATCTTCGAGGGGCACCGGGTCATCGAAGGCTTCCGTTCCCTGGCCGGCACCACGGACCCGACGACGGCGGCCCCCGGCACCATCCGCGGCGACTTCGGCCGCGACTGGGGCCTGAAGGTCCAGCAGAACCTGGTGCACGGCTCCGACTCCACCGAGTCAGCCGAACGCGAGATCAAGATCTGGTTCCAGGACTGATGCTCCGTGCCCCGGCAGCCACGCCGGGGATGGACGGACAGGTGATCCGGGCAGCCGGAGCCGCCTGTCCGTCCCACAGGACTCCAGCCCGGCACCCGCAGCTCCAGCTGCGGGTGCCAGGCTGTTTGACGTTAAAGATCGTCGCAGCCAAGCCCGGGGAAGATGTGCCAGGGGCCCTTGGCCGGTCCCGATTCATTAGCGGCACGGTGCAGGCCCCTGACGTCAGGCTCAAACAGAACCTGGTCGATATCCACGCAGCCACTGGGAGTCATGACGACGTGCTGGTGGGCGTGTTCTCCGCCCAAAGGTGATTGCTCGGCGGCCGGCGGAGTTGCAGCCATGGCCGGCACGCCTGCGCCGCCGGCCAGGCACAGACCCAGCGCCATCGGTATTGCTGCCCTGAAAAGGTTTTTGCGCATTGCAATGGATCCTCTCGTCTGAAGGAATTACCGTCCGCTCCGAACGGTTTCCCGCTGTTGGGAAGTTCCATCAGAACGCCGACATGCTGCCTTGGCACGAGTAGCAGGTACTCATGTTTCGCAGCAGCGGATCCGTAGCCGCAGACCTAGTATCCGGAGGTTCCGGCGAATACCTGGATGAACGCGAAGAAGATCGTGGCAATCACCGCAACATACAGCAAGGCAGTGACCACCCAGCCCGAATCGCCCAGGACGCGGGCCGCCCTGGCCGGAACGGGGATAACCCCGGCAGTGATGTTGCGGATGGTCACCCAGACGAACAGGGGAATCATGGCGGCCCACACCACCATGCAGAACGGGCAGAGGATATTAATGACATAGAGAGCCTGGGACCAGAGCCACACCACGAAGGCGAATCCCAGCGTCACGCCGACCTGCAGGCCAATCCAGTACCACCGCGCGAATGTTGCGCCCGCCAACAAGGCCATGCCGATGGTGATCACCACCGCGAACGCCACAATTCCGATGAACATGTTTGGGAAGCCGAACACCGAACTTTGCCATGTCTGCATGACCTGTCCGCAGGAGATCCACGGGTTTACGTCGCACACCGTAGTGTGGCCGGGGTCCTTGAGGACTTCGAGCTTCTCCAGCACCAGCACGCCGGAGGCAAACCAGCCAACGACGCCGGTAATCACCAGGAGCCAGCCGAACGGCCGGGTGAGGGTCATCGCGGGGACGGACGCGGCGCTCCCGGCGGCCGGGCCGCCTGTCCGGTCCAGTGCGGCCCGGTCCATGGCAGTCCTGTCCGCTGCTGAACCGTCCGCTGCTGAACCGTCCAGTGCTGAACCGTCCAGTGCAGGCGTGCCGTTGGCGGGGGAGATGCTGGGCATTGGCATAGCGTCCTTTTCGTCAGGGTGCTCCTGCCCCGATTGTAACGCCGCGTGCTGGGAGGGCCGTCCAGCCGGGCGGGTCCGGGCCGCGCTTCCGCCCTGTGATTGCCGGGGTGTGAGACAATAAGCGTGGCTGGAAGCCGATCCACATTCGGACTCCGGTCCGGTGGCTTGTTTGCAAGACCGCCAATGATGAGCAGGGCAGGCTTCGGTTTTATTCGGATCAGACTCCCGCGACTCCATTGGGCGGCACCTGGTTGTGGCACGTAGAACAACGGGTTTCAGAACATCCTGCCGGCTCCCAAGGGCTGCCGCACCCCAACGCCGGTGCGAACCTGGGAGTATCCACTTGACTTCTGTCAACGCCTGCGGGTTTTGACAATATTTGCCCCAATGGGTGCCGGATGTGGCGGTACGTCAGGGGCAGGAGTGTTGCCACATATGGAAAATGAACAAGGTTTGGCCGTTAACGAAGATGCTGGTGCGGCGGGGGCCGCAGTTGCCCCCAAGAAGGCCGCCAGGACCCGGCGCAAGGCTGCGCCCGGGAAGGACGCCGCAGAAGTAACGGCAACGGATGGTCCGACTGCGGCCGGGACTGCTCCGGCTGGGTCTGCACCGACCACGTCTGCACCGACCACGTCTGCACCGACCACTTCTGCGCCGGCCGAGGCTGCCGCTGGAGCAGGTTCTGCAGAGGAAACTCCGGTCCCGGCCAAAGCTGCCCCGGCCCGGCGCACGCGGTCCCGCAAGAAGCCGGACGCAGCAGAGCCCGCTGCTGAAACGGCTCAAACAGGTGCGGAAGTTCCCCCGGCCGAGGCAACTGCCCACGAACCTGGCGCGCCGGCAGAATCCAGCCAGGACACCCCAGACGGGCCGGACGCGAAGCCGGTGCGCCGCCGTCGTACGTCAACGCGCAAGGTGCAGGCCGCCACTGGCGCGGAAACGGCGGAAGCCGGCCTTGAACCAGCAGTGGTGGGAGCAGCAGCTGCAGCCACCGCGGTGGAAGCGCCTGCCACCGCACCGTCCGCCGAAGAACCTGTCGCCGCGCCCGGGACAGAGGAACCTGTCGCCGCGCAAGCCGCCACCGCGGAACCCGCCAGCGAAGAACCGGTCGAAGAAACAGCCCCCGCCACAGCGTTTGGCTCGCTGTTCATGGAACCCGGTTCGGCTACCTCGGTCCTGTTCCAGGCCCCGGACCTGAGCACTGTTGCCCGTCCGGCGGCAGCCGCCGTGGAAGCGGACCAGGAAGACGAGGACGAGGACGACTCCGAGGAATCCGGCAACCGGCGCCGCCGCCGCAGCCGGGGCCGTCGGGGCCGCAGCCGCTCTGACCGCGACGTCGAAACCGTGGACGGCCAGGAAGGCTCAGACACCACGGACGGCGCCGACGAGGACTCCACCGGGCCGGCCGAGGATGGCGTGGTGACGTCCCGCCGCCGGCGCCGCCGCCGTCGTGGCGACCAGGACCTTGAACTCACCGGCGGCGAGGACGATGACCCGCCCAACACGGTGACCCGCGTCCGCGCCCCCCGCTCCGTAAGCGACGTTCCGGCCAGCAACCGCGTCACCAGCGTCAAGGGTTCCACCCGACTGGAGGCCAAGAAGCAGCGCCGCCGCGAATCGCGGGACACCGGCCGCCGCCGCACCGTCATCACTGAGGCCGAGTTCCTGGCTCGCCGGGAATCCGTGGACCGCCAGATGATCGTCCGCCAGCGCGATGACAGAATCCAGATCGGCGTCCTGGAAGACGGCGTGCTGGCAGAGCACTTTGTCTCCAAAACCCAGCAGGACTCGCTGATCGGCAACGTTTACCTGGGCAAGGTCCAGAACGTGCTGCCCTCCATGGAAGCTGCGTTCGTGGACATCGGACGCGGCCGAAACGCCGTCCTTTACGCCGGCGAAGTCAACTGGGACGCCGTGAACCTCGAGGGCAAGCAGCGCCGCATCGAAAACGCGCTGAAGTCCGGGGATACCGTGCTGGTCCAGGTCACCAAGGACCCGGTGGGCCACAAGGGCGCGCGCCTCACCAGCCAGATTTCGCTGCCGGGGCGCTACCTGGTGTACGTTCCGGGCGGCTCCATGACCGGCATCTCCCGGAAGCTGCCGGACGTGGAACGCAACCGCCTCAAGCGCATCCTCAAGGACCGCCTCCCGGAGCACGCCGGGGTCATCGTGCGTACGGCCGCCGAAGGCGCCTCCGAGGAAGAGCTGACGCACGACATCAACCGCCTCCGCGCGCAGTGGGAGGGCATCGAGAGCCAGTCCAGGTCCACCAAGATTCTTGCCCCGGAACTGCTCTACGGCGAACCTGACCTGACCATCAAAGTGGTCCGTGACGTCTTCAACGAGGACTTCTCCAAGCTCATCGTTTCCGGCGAGGAAGCCTGGGACACCATCGAGGCCTACGTGACCTATGTGGCCCCGGACCTGGTGGGCCGGCTGGAAAAATGGACCCAGGACCAGGACATCTTCTCCGCCTGGCGCATCGACGAGCAGATCCACAAGGCCCTGGAACGCAAGGTCTTCCTGCCCTCGGGCGGCTCTCTGGTGATCGACCGGACCGAAGCCATGACCGTGGTGGACGTCAACACCGGCAAGTTCACGGGCAGCGGCGGAAACCTGGAAGAGACCGTCACCAAGAACAACCTTGAGGCAGCCGAGGAAGTGGTGCGCCAGCTGCGCCTCCGGGACATCGGCGGCATCATCGTCATCGACTTCATCGACATGGTGCTCGAGTCCAACCGCGACCTGGTCCTGCGCCGCCTGGTGGAGTGCCTGGGCCGTGACCGCACCAAGCACCAGGTTGCCGAGGTCACCTCGCTCGGCCTGGTCCAGATGACCCGCAAGCGCATGGGCACCGGACTCCTGGAAGTCTTCGGTGAGCAGTGCGAGGCCTGCGCAGGCCGCGGCATGATCACCCACGACGATCCCGTGGAGCACCGCCGCGCCAACACTGTGGCCGCCGAACACCACGTTCACCGCGCCGACAACCGCGGCGAGGCCAGGGGGGAGGGGTCCCGCAACGAGAACCAGCGCGGCGACGCCAACCAGCCGGGCGGTCGCCCGGAGCGCAAGCGCCGGCGCGGACGGGGCGGCCAGCAGGTTGAGGCAACACCGGCACCCGCGGTCCAGGTCCACACGGTCCACCCGGACCCTTCGGATGCCGAACGCCACGCCAAGGCAGAAGCTACCCGCCTGGCCCTGGCCAACATTGCCGCAGCCGCCCACGCAGCGCACCTGCACGATGACGAGGTGGCCGCAGGCAAGCAGGCAGCGTCGGCTCCCGCTGCCGGGCCCGTTCCCGCTGGACGCGGCGAAGAGGCGGAAAAGAGCGACGCCGGTGCTTCCGCCCGGCCCGCAGCCGTCCTCACCTTTGGCGGCGAGAAGGTCGCGCTGCCGTTCGTGGAGCACACGGAAGAGCAACAGCCCCAGCCCTCACTGTCCCTGGACCGGCTGGCCGAGGCGTTCGCCCACCTGGGTGAGCCTGCCCGGCAGCCTGACGCCGTGCCCGCCGTTGCGGACGCTGACTCCGCCGCGCCGGCCCCTTCGGCTGCTCCAGCTGCTGCGGCTCCGGCAGTTGCGGCCGCCGAAAAGGACTACTCCGACCACACGCTTGAGCAGTCCCGCCAGCGCAGGCCGCGGCGCAACCGCAGCGCCAGCCGTGCCCAGGGCGCAGCCAACGCAACCACGGTGGAGCAGCACGAAAACGTGCCCGCCCCGGCTGCCGGGCACTCCCACGCGGCCAAGGCTCCGGAGCCTGCACCGGCCGCCGCGCCGGGAACCGCCCGGCCCGCCGGGAAGCGGGCCGAGGAGCCCATCATCCTGGGTGTCGGTGTGCCGGCGTCGGAGCTGTAGTTCCGCGCAAACGCCCTCCGGAAGTCCCCGTCTCATGGACGCTGCCCCTTGAACTACAGGGGGAGTTGTTCATAAGGCGGGGATTTCTGCGTCCGGGACGGCAAGAGGACTAGGCTGGGAAACCGACACGGGGTGCCGCGCAGAGGGCCGGCTGAGATCCAGACCCGTTGAACCTGTCCGGTTAGCACCGGCGAAGGGATGTCTCTTGTCGTCGACCACTGTCCAGCTGCAACCGCCGGAAACCACTGCCACAGTGCGCAGCGTTCCGCGGGTCCTGTCCATTGCGGGTTCCGATCCCTCCGGCGGCGCGGGCATCCAGGCGGACCTGAAGAGCATCGCCGCCCTCGGTGGCTACGGAATGGCTGCCATCACCGCGCTCACTGCGCAAAACACCCGTGGCGTGCGTGCGGTGCATGTTCCGCCCGCAGCCTTCCTTGCACAGCAGCTGGACGCCATCAGCGAAGACATCACCGTGGACGCGGTCAAGATCGGCATGCTGGGGGAGGCCGCGGTGATTGAGGTGGTCCGGACCTGGCTCGAAAAGGCGCGCCCGGCCGTCGTCGTCCTCGATCCGGTGATGGTTGCCACCAGCGGTGACCGGCTCCTTCAGGAGTCCGCCGAGGCCGCGCTGGGGGACCTGTTGCCGCTGGCCGACCTCATCACCCCCAACCTGGCCGAACTTGCCCTCCTGGCAGGCGGCGGGCTGCAGTCGACCTGGGTCGGCGCGCTGGACCAGGGCCGCTGCCTTGCCCGGACCACGGGAGCCACCATCCTGGTTAAGGGCGGCCACCTCGCCGGCCGGGACTGCCCGGATGCCCTGGTGGATACGTCCGGCCGACTGTCGGCGGAGGTGGTGGAACTGCCGGGGGAGCGGATCGCTACGCGGAACAGCCACGGTACGGGCTGCTCGCTGTCGTCGGCCATGGCCACGATGCAGGCCCGGCTGGGTGACTGGGAAGCGTCGCTGCGGGAGGTCAAGCCGTGGCTCGCGGGCGCCCTCGCCGCTTCGGATCGGCTCTCCGTGGGAACCGGCAACGGGCCCGTGCACCATTTCCACCACCAGCCGGTTTTCCGGGCGGAGGGCTCCTTCGCCCAACAGCTTTGGGCTGACGCCGAGGATCACCTCGGGCAAATCCACGCCCTGCCGTTCATTCGGTCGCTGGCCGCCGGCACCCTGCCCGAAAGCGAATTCGCGTATTACCTCGCCCAGGATGCCATCTACCTGGCCGGGTACTCCCGCGTGCTGGCGAGGGCCAGTGCGCTGGCCCCCACGGAGGCGGAACAGCTCTTCTGGGCCAGGTCCGCGCAGCAGTGCCTTGAAGTTGAATCCGGGCTGCACCGGTCCTGGCTGAACACGAGGCCTGCCCAGGGCGGACTTGGCCCCGTGACCAAGGCGTACGTGGACCACCTGACTGCGGCGTCGGCGTCGGGCAGTTATGCGGTACTGGCCGCTGCGGTCCTGCCCTGTTTCTGGCTGTATGCGGAGGTGGGGCGGACTCTGCACGCAGCTTTCGTGGCAGCGGGTGAGCCAGCAGGCCATCCGTACGCCGAATGGCTGCGCACCTACGCGGACGAGGCCTTCGCGGCGGCAACGCGCCGGGCGGTGGGGATTGTGGATGATGCCGGCCGGAACGCGTCTGAGACCGACAGGGCTGCCATGGCGACGGCGTTCCGGCAGTCCTGCCGCCTGGAAGTGGATTTTTTCGACGCGCCGCGCCTTCATTGCTGACCCCGGCGGGGCCCCGCCGCGGCTAATATAGTGACGCACGGTCCCGGCGCCGGAGCAACCTGTGGCCACTATCACAGACGACCCGCCGGAACCAGCCTCATTTGCGGCCGAAGCCAAAACTAGCGTATTCTAGATCTTCGGTGCTTACGCCAACACTTGGGTTATGACCCTGGGGGGCCGCCGCGTGTCCAGGACATGCAGCGGAATCTTCCGGGATAGCTCACGGGTTCCCCCGGGAAATCCACGGCGTTGAGGCACAGCGGAAACCCAGCCATTCAGCGCCGGGTGCCGCACGCAAATTTAGTAATAAACGTCGAGAGAAGTGAGTTCCCAAGTGGTGTACGCGATTGTCCGCGCAGGCGGCCGCCAAGAGAAGGTTTCCGTTGGAGACTTCGTTACCCTGAACCGCGTCGCCGGTGGAGCCGGCAGCACCATTGAGCTGCCCGCACTGCTCCTGGTAGACGGTGACAAGGTCACCTCCGCCGCTGCTGACCTGGCCAAGGTGACTGTTACGGCTGAGATCCTCCAGGACCTCCGTGGTCCTAAGATTGTCATCCAGAAGTTCAAGAACAAGACCGGTTACAAGAAGCGCCAGGGTCACCGCCAGGAACTGACCAAGGTCAAGATCACCGGCATCAAGTAACCACCGGTTACTGTTCAGCTTTTTCAGCAGATTCCCCAGAATTTAGAGGCAGGCATTTCAGATGGCACATAAAAAGGGCGCGAGCTCCACTCGCAACGGTCGTGACTCCAACGCTCAGTACCTCGGCGTGAAGCGCTTCGGCGGCCAGGTTGTTTCCGCAGGCGAGATCATCGTCCGCCAGCGCGGCACCCACTTCCACCCGGGCGCCGGCGTTGGCCGTGGCGGCGACGACACCCTGTTCGCACTGACCCCGGGCGCCGTTGAATTCGGCACCCGCCGCGGTCGTCGCGTCGTCAGCATCGTTGCTGCTGCAGCTGCAGAGTAACAAACAGTTCTGAAGCGGTGGAGCGGGCCATACGGTCCGCTCCACTGTTCTTTTAACCGCATTACAATCGTCTTGGCGTCCAGCGGCGCCGGGAAACAGCATCTGAGGAGATCCACGTGGCCAGCTTTGTAGACCGGGTAGTACTGCACGTATCCGGCGGTACCGGCGGCCATGGGTGCGTCTCCGTCCACCGTGAGAAGTTCAAGCCCCTCGGCGGGCCCGACGGCGGCAACGGCGGCAACGGCGGGGACGTCATCCTCCGCGTGGACCACCAGACCACCACCCTGCTTGACTACCACCACGCACCGCACCGGCACGCCACCAACGGCGGCCCCGGAATGGGCGACTGGCGCGGCGGCAAGAATGGCGAGACCCTGGTCCTGCCCGTTCCGGACGGCACGGTCGTCAAGTCCAAGGACGGCACCGTCCTTGCGGACCTCGTCGGCGAAGGCGCCGAGTTCGTCGCGGCCGCCGGCGGGATCGGCGGCCTGGGCAACGCCGCCCTGTCCTCGCAGAAGCGCCGGGCTCCCGGATTTGCGCTGCTCGGCATCGAAGGCGAATCGCGCGACATCGTCCTGGAGCTGAAGTCCATTGCGGACATCGCGTTGGTCGGCTTCCCTTCCGCGGGCAAGTCCAGCCTCATCGCGGCCATGTCTGCCGCACGGCCCAAGATTGCCGATTATCCCTTCACCACCCTCATTCCCAACCTCGGCGTGGTGCAGGCAGGCGACGTCCGCTTCACCATTGCCGACGTGCCCGGGCTGATCGAGGGCGCCAGCGAGGGCAAGGGCCTCGGCCACCACTTCCTGCGCCACGTGGAGCGCTGCGCCGCGCTGGTCCATGTCCTGGACTGCGGCACCCTCGAATCGGACCGCGATCCGCTCTCCGACCTCGCAATCATCGAGGCTGAACTCGAGAAGTACGCCGTGGACATGAGCTACGCCGGGCAGAACGGCGAAGTCGTCCCGTTGAACCACCGCCCGCGCCTGGTGGCCCTGAACAAAGTGGACCTTCCGGACGGCAAGGACATGGCCGAGTTCGTCCGCCCCGAGCTTGAGTCCCGCGGCTACCGCGTCTTTGAGGTTTCCGCCACCAGCCATGAAGGCCTGCGCCAGTTGGGCTTTGCCATGGCTGAAATCGTCAAGGCCGCCCGCGATGCCGTGGCCGCAGCCCCGCCCAAGGTGCAGCCTGTTGTCCTGCGTCCCCGCGCCGTCAATGAGACCGGCTTCCGGATCCGCCGCGAAGAGAAGGGCCTGGAGCCGCTGTTCCGCGTCCTCGGCGAAAAGCCCGTGCGCTGGGTCAAGCAGACGGACTTCACCAACGAGGAAGCCATCGGCTACCTGGCTGACCGCCTGGCCAAGCTGGGCGTGGAAACCGAGCTGTTCAAGCAGGGGGCCAAGCCCGGCGACACCGTGGTTATCGGCGAGGACGACGGCGTTGTCTTCGATTGGGAGCCCACCATGATGGCAGGCGCCGAACTCCTGGCGTCCCCGCGCGGCACCGACGTCCGGTTCGCGGACATCGGCGACCGTCCCACCCGCAGCCAGAAGCGCGAAGAGCAGCAGGAACGCAAGGATGCCAAGGCTGCGGCCCGGGCCGAGCTTGAGGCTGAGCGCAAGGCCGGCATCTGGACCGAGTCCGTGAGCAGCCGCCGCGTGGCCAAGCCCCTCAAGGAGAGTGGACTGGACGCAGGCGATGAGTTCTAGGCCCGCCGACGCGCGCGCATCCGCGCCTGCCCCGGCAGCGGTACCCGCGTCAGACCGGAGCGTACTGGCCAATGCCCGCAGGATCGTGGTCAAGGTCGGTTCGTCGTCCCTGACGAGTATCAAGGGAGGCATCTCCGAGGAGTCACTGACCAGCCTCGCAGACGCCCTCGCGGCCAAGCGCAACACCGGTGCCGAGATCATCCTGGTGTCCTCCGGTGCCATCGCCGCGGGACTCGCTCCGCTGGGACTGGCCAAACGCCCCCGTGACCTGGCTACCCAGCAGGCTGCTGCCAGCGTGGGCCAGGGCCTGCTCATGGCCCGGTACACCCAGGCCTTCGGTGCCCACGGCGTGACCGTCAGCCAGGTCCTCCTCACCGCGGAGGACCTCATGCGCCGAAGCCAGCACGCCAATGCCTTCCGGGCGCTCAACCGGCTCCTGAACCTCGGTGTGGTGCCGGTGGTCAACGAGAACGACACCGTGGCCACGCATGAGATCCGTTTCGGAGACAACGACCGCCTCGCCGCCCTGGTGGCGCACCTGGTCCGGGCCGACGCGCTGGTGCTGCTCTCCGACGTCGACTCCCTCTATGACGGTCCGCCTTCCCAAGGTGCCAAGCGGATTCCACTGGTGGAAGGCCCGCAGGACCTGGAGGGCGTCTCCATCGGCAAGGCGGGCAAGGCCGGCGTCGGCACCGGCGGCATGATGACCAAGGTCGAGGCAGCCACCATGGCCGCCGGCTCCGGCATCCACGCCCTTGTCACCTCTACGCCCAACGCCGCGGCCGCGCTTAGCGGCGAGGACGTGGGGACCTGGTTTACGGTAAACGGTGCCCGCAAGCCCGTCCGTCTCCTCTGGCTGGCGCACGTCGCGTCCGTGCAGGGCCGCCTGGTCGTTGACGAAGGAGCGGTCCGGGCCGTCCGGCATCACCGGACTTCCCTGCTCCCGGCCGGGATTTCCGCGGTGCACGGCGAGTTTGAAGCAGGCGACGCCGTCGAGATAGCGGGCGCGGACGGCACCGTCGTGGCGCGCGGCCTGGTCAACTACTCTTCGGCCGAGCTGCCACGCATGCTGGGCCGGACCACCAGGGACCTCGGCGAGGAACTGGGCAGCGGCTATGAGCGTGAAGTTGTTCATGTTGACGACCTGGTGCTGGTCCGGGCCGCCCGCTCGCCTAAACTTGGAACATGACTGAGGCCCTGATCCACAACGCTGTTGAAAATTCCGGAGAGACCAACGCTGCTGCCCTGGCGCAGCCGCTGGAATCCGCGGAGTCTGCGGCGTCGGGCACCGCTCCCGTATCCGCTGATGAAGTCGAGGCGGGCGTCCACGCCATTGCGGACCGCTCGCGCCACGCGGCCCGCCGGATGGCCACGGCGAACCGGGCCTGGAAGGACCGGGCGCTGCGCGCCGTCTGTGCTGCACTGCAAGAAAACCAGCAGGACATCCTCGCGGCCAATGCCAGGGACGTGGCCAGGGGCAAGTCCAATGGAACCTCCGCGGCCATGCTGGACCGTCTCACGCTGACGCCGGCCCGCATCCAGGGGCTCGCCGACGCCCTGGAGAACCTGGCCAACCTGCCGGACCCTGTAGGAAACGTGGTCCGTGGCCAGACACTGCCCAACGGCCTGCGCCTGCGCCAGGTCAACGTTCCCATGGGCGTGGTGGCCGCCATCTACGAGGCACGCCCCAATGTCACCGTGGACATCGCCGGCCTCGCGCTCAAGAGCGGCAACGCCGTCATCCTGCGCGGCGGAAGCGCCGCGGAGTCCACCAACGAGGTCCTGGTGCGGATCCTGCGCGGGGCCCTGGAATCCGTGGGGCTGCCCGCCGACGCCGTCCAGACGGTGGACCAGTACGGCCGCGCCGGTGCCACGGCGCTGATGCGGGCCCGCGGACGGGTAGACGTCCTGATTCCCCGCGGCGGCCGCGACCTGATCCAGTCCGTCGTCACCAACTCCGCCGTGCCCGTCATCGAAACAGGCGAGGGCAACGTGCACATCTTCATCGATGAATCGGCCGGCGAAGAGATGGCCGTGGAGATCCTGCTGAACGCCAAGACCCAGCGCCCCAGCGTGTGCAACACCGTGGAGACGCTGCTGGTGCACTCGCGTTCCACGGTCCTTCCCGCCGTCGCCACGGCCCTGCACAAAGCCGGCGTCCGGCTGCACGTGGACGAACGTGTCCGCGCTGCCCTGCCGGCAGGCGTAGAGGCCGAAGCCGCCACGGACGAGGACTGGGAGACCGAGTACATGGACCTGGATCTGGCCGTGGCCATGGTGGACAACCTGGACCAGGCCGTCCAGCACATCCGCACGTGGTCCACGGGCCACACCGAGGCCATTCTCACCAACAACCTGGCCAACGCCGAGCGGTTCATCGCCGAGATCGATTCGGCGGCGGTAATCGTTAACGCCTCCACCCGCTTCACGGACGGCGGCGAGCTGGGCCTGGGAGCCGAGGTGGGCATTTCCACGCAGAAGCTGCACGCGCGCGGTCCCATGGGCCTGACGGAGCTCACCACCACTAAGTGGATCGTCCAGGGCGAGGGCCAGGTCCGCGGGTAGCAACGCGGTAACATAGACCAGAACCATTCGCAGCGGTCACTTCCGCTGCCGCAATTCCTGAACCCTAGGGGAGAACATGCTGTTCCAGCAGATTGCCATGACCGCAGCCGCTGAGGCCGAAGAACACGAACTTGCTCCTCTCTGGGCAGAGCCGTGGGTCTTCGGTGTGGTCATTTTCGCCATCCTGCTGGTGATGATGTTCATCACCCTCTCCTACACCAACCTGGGCAACCGGCACGAGGTGACCGAAGAACACGCCGACCCGCACCGCCAGCACCCGAACAAGCACGATCACGGGCAGGGCCACTAACATTTCGCGCGCTCTGCACCGTCAAGGTGCCACCGGCCGGCTGCGGGTAGGCGTGATGGGCGGGACGTTCGACCCCATCCATCACGGCCACCTCGTGGCTGCCAGCGAAGTTGCCGCCGAGTTCGAACTGGACGAGGTGATTTTTGTCCCCACGGGACAGCCGTGGCAGAAGTCCCACAAACAGGTCAGTGAAGCGGAACACCGCTACCTCATGACCGTGATTGCCACAGCTTCGAACCCCCGGTTCACCGTCAGCCGCGTGGACGTGGAACGGCCCGGCCCCACGTACACCATCGACACGCTCCGCGACCTGCGGGCCCAGCGGCCGGAGGCGGACCTCTTCTTCATCACCGGCGCGGATGCGCTGGCCCAGATCCTTTCCTGGAAGGACATTGACGAGCTTTGGTCATTGGCCCACTTTGTGGGCGTCACCCGGCCGGGGCATGTCCTGGACGGCATGGGACGGGACGACGTCAGCCTGCTCGAAGTGCCGGCCATGGCCATCTCCTCGACGGACTGCCGCAGCCGCGTGGCCGCGAACAATCCGGTCTGGTACCTGGTGCCGGACGGAGTAGTGCAATACATCGCCAAATACGGCCTCTACGCGGACGTACCGCCTGCCGGGACAGACGCCGGGGCCGGTGCACGTGAACCAGCAAGTACTGAATGAGTCCTCCATGAGTCACGAACAGCCCCCCATCCCCAGCCGCCGGGAACTCCGAAAAGCCCGCGACGCACAGCGAGCGGCCGCCGCCGGAAATACGCACGACGACGGACAGGCACCGGCCGTTTCCGGCAAGCCTTCGTCCGCTGCTGCTCCCGCCCCGGCCCCGGGCGCTGCCCCTGCCCCTGTCCCGTCCGCTGTGCCCGCAGCGGCGCGCCCGGTTCCGGCGGAACGCTCCTCGCAGGTCCGCGCCCGGGACCGCGCGACGCTCCGTGCCATCAAAGAGATGGAGGAGAAGGAAAGCCAGCTCTCGGCGGGCGGTCCCGTGACGCGGCGCCAGCTCCGGCTCCAGCAGCTCAAGGAACAGGCCCTGACCGGGCTGAACACGGTCGTCCCGCCGGCAGGGGTGGACGCCCCGCCCGCAGCTGCGGACTCCAGCGGACCTGCTGCCTCCGAGGATGACCGGCAGGGCGGCGGGAATGGCCCGGGGCCCCAGGCCATGACGGTGGAACAGGCACTCGCGGCACGCTCCCTGATCGCCGAGCAGGCGCGCAACCAGATCGCCAGGATGGAGCACATTGCATCGCTGGATCCGGAAGCCGTCGACCCGGAAATCCTCGCAGAGCAGATCGCCCTTGCGGAGCGCGCGGCCGTGATGAACCGCCGGGCCATGGCACGGCAAAAACTGGCTGAACAGGCGTCAGTTCCCCTGCCCAGGGACGCCGCATCGAAAGAACGGCAGGCGCCCTCCACGGCCACCAACCTGGCAATGGTCACACCGCTGGAGTTCGTCCAGGTTCCCGGCGTGGACCGTCCCGTGATGAAGCCTCCGGCCACGTCCTATGTGCCTGTCACCACGCACCAGGGCACCAAAGTTCCGGTGCGCGGGACCAACGCGCCGGCTGCCCCGGACAGCGGCTCGGGAGCCGGCGCTCCAACGCGTCCCGCGGTTCCGGTTCCCGGCGCCTCCGGCCCGAAGCGGTCCCACATGATTGCGCGCGCCGAGGCCGCAGCGCGCGCTGCGGGGGCAGAACAGTCCATGCGGCAGCGCCAGGCGGTGCAGGTGGAGCCGGCAGCAGCGCAACGGCCCGCGCCGGAGCCGGCGGCCGAGCCCTTGGCGGACGACCTTTTGGAGAACCTTCCCCGTGTTCCGGCCGCATCGGCCTACGGCCTGGAGCCGCTGGACGCAGCCACGGCAGGGCTGGCCCGGGCCAACCGCAACCGGATGCTTCAGATCTTCGTCCTGGCACTGGGCATCGTGGCGCTCATTGCCGGGATTATCCTCATCATCAGCGGATTCTCCGGCTAGCAGTCCGGCCGCGCCAACAGTATTTTTAACCCAACAAGGAGTCCCGTGACTGCATCAGAATCATCCATCACCACAGCCCGCGCTGCCGCCAAGGCTGCTGCTGACAAGCTCGCCCAGGACGTGGTGGGCCTGGACGTCAGCGAGCGCCTGGCGCTGGCGGACGTTTTCCTCATTGCTTCGGCACCCAGCGAACGCCAGGTTAACGCGATCGTGGACGGAATCGAGGAGGAACTGGCCAAGCTGGACCTGCGTCCGGTCCGCCGCGAGGGCCGTTCCGGCGGCCGCTGGGTCCTGCTGGACTACTCGGATATCGTGATCCACGTTCAGCATGAAGAGGACCGCGTGTTCTACGCCCTGGAGCGGCTCTGGAAGGACTGCCCCGTGGTGGACCTGGAGCTCGGAGACGACGCTTCTGCCAAGGCCGCCGTGGCCGCCGAAGGCGACTAGGACCAGGGGAACCCGCCGAATATGCCCGATTTGGAATTTTCGGAATTGCTGTTCTAAGATATTTGAGTTGCTCCGGGGAGACCACGGAAAAACGCTCACGGAGCGGCAATAGTTCGGGGCTGTGGCGCAGCTGGTAGCGCACCTGCATGGCATGCAGGGGGTCAGGGGTTCGAGTCCCCTCAGCTCCACAAGACGATCCGCCGGAACCTTTGGTTCCGGCGGATTTTTTTGTTGTCCGGCGTGTTAACTTTTGGCCGTTTGGCGGTTCATCAATCTGGAAGCAGCGGTTCACGGTCCGGTTCGTTTCCGGCGGCACGCCGATTGGCGCCCGGCGCGAAAGTGCATTAAGCTGATCAGGTTGCTCCGGCGGAAACCGCCGGGACTGCAACAATCCGGGGCTGTGGCGCAGCTGGTAGCGCACCTGCATGGCATGCAGGGGGTCAGGGGTTCGAGTCCCCTCAGCTCCACGGATATGAAAAACACCCCGGTCTTCGGACCGGGGTGTTTTTCATTGCTGGATTGTTTTCCGGCGCCTGCTTCAGGGCCGCGAATCCGCCTCACAGCCAGCTGGTACGGCGCAGGGGCGGTTCCTTGCCGCCTGCGCGCTGGACCAGAACCTGGTTGACACCCGTGAGCCCGTTCTCGAACCCCACGGCGCTGGAGGCCATGTACAGCCGCCACACCCTGGCGCGCCCGCCGCCGGCCAGCCTGACGGCCTCGTCCCAGTTCTCTTCCAGCCGCCGGACCCACGCCCGCAGGGTCAGGGCATAGTGCCGGCGCAGGGCCTCCACATCCAGCACTTCGAAGCGGGCCGCTTCCAGCGCCGTCACCATCTCGCCCAGGCTGATCATTTCGCCGTCGGGAAACACGTAGCGGGGGATAAACGAATCCGGATCCGGGTCGGTGGGGCCAGCGTTCCATGATATCGCGTGGTTCAGCAGCCTCCCGCCGGGCTTCAGCAGTGCATACAGGGCAGCCGCATAGCCAGGGGTCTGCTCCCGGCCCACGTGCTCGGACATTCCGATGGAGCTGATGGCATCGAAAGGCCCGTCAGTGACGTCGCGGTAGTCCTGGACCCGGATCTCCACCTTGCCCGAAAGCCCCGCATCAGCCACCCGGCGCCGCGCCAGGTCCGCCTGTTCCGACGAGAGAGTCACTCCCACCACCGTGGCCCCGTACTTCCCGGCGGCGTGCAGGGCGAAGCTGCCCCAGCCGCAGCCAACGTCCAGTACCCGCATGCCCGGTTCCAGGCCCAGCTTCCGGCACACGAGGTCCAGCTTGGCCTCTTGGGCAGCCTCCAGCCCGGGTCCTCCCGATGACGTGTCGGGTTGGCTGTCCGGGTGGTCGTCTCCGGGCCAGACCGCGCACGAGTAGACCATCGAAGGACCCAGCACCAGGGAGTAGAACCCGTTGCCCACGTCGTAGTGATGGGAGATCGCTGCAGAGTCGCGGCGCCGCGAGTGCAGGCGTCCCCGCCGCGCTATCTTTGCTTCCTCCGGGGGCGGAGCCGGGTTGGGGCCCAGCGCGCCCAGCCGGACGGCGGTCCGCAGTAATGTCCAGAGTTCGCCCGGGGTCGGAGCGCGGAACGGGCCCGGCTCGGCAAACTTGCCGGCCGAGCTCAGTGCGGCAAACGCAGCAAAGATATCGCCTGGCGCGTCGATTTCCCCTGCCACATAGGCCCGGCTCAGGCCCAGCTGGCCAGGAGACCAGAGCATGCGCCGCAGGGCGCGGCGCGAACGGAATTCGATAACGGGAGCCCCCTCGGGGCCCGCCTCCGACCCGTCCCACGCCCTAAGCCGCAGGGGTATTGTTTTCGTCCCCAGGACAATGCCAAGGGCTTTGCTGAGCTGTCCGGCCGCGCCGTCGCTTCGCGTCATGGTGGTCCTCCCGTCCCCGTGTGTGCCCAGACTATGGCCACGGCGCACCGCCAGGCTATGACGCGCCGGGCAACTCATGCCGCCAACTACCGTCCGGCTATCATGGGGGAGTGAATCCCACCCGCGCCGACGTCGTGGTCATCGGGGCGGGCCAGGCCGGCCTTTCCGCCGCCTACCACCTCCGGCGCCGCGGCCTGGACTTCGTAGTCCTCGACGCCGAAGACGGCCCCGGCGGCGCCTGGCGGCACCGCTGGAGGAGCCTGCGGATGGCCACCGTGAACGGAATCAGCGACCTCCCCGGCATTGCCAAACCCACGCCTGACCCCCGGGAACCGAGCTCCGAATTCCTCACCCGGTACTTCAGCGGCTATGAGGAAGAACTTGGCCTCGACGTGCACCGGCCGGTCAAAGTCCGCTCAGTGCACCGGGAAGATGCGGACCCGGCCGGGCGGCTCCTCGTCAGGACAGACAAAGGCGACTGGAGCGCCCGGGCCATCATCAATGCCACCGGCACCTGGACCCGGCCTTTCTGGCCCCTCTATCCCGGCCGGGAAACCTTCCGTGGCCGGCAGCTGCACGTGGCCGACTATGTCTCCCGGGATGAATTCGCGGGGCGGCATGTGGTTGTGGTGGGAGGCGGCATCTCGGCCGTAGGCCTGCTGGATGAAATCTCCCAGGTCACCACCACCACCTGGTTCACCCGCCGGGAGCCGGTGTGGCGGGACGCGGAGTTCGACGCCCAGGCCGGCCACGACGCCGTCGCGCTTGTGGAAGAGCGGGTCCGCCAGGGGCTGCCGCCGCAAAGCGTTGTCTCGGTGACCGGGCTCATCTGGACGCCGGCACTGCGGGCCGCAGCAGCACGCGGGGTGCTGGATCGGCGCCCGATGTTTACCGCAATCGAACCGGACGGTGTCCGCTTGGCGGACGGTGGTTTCCTGGCTGCCGGCGCCATTCTCTGGGCCACCGGCTTCAGGGCCGAACTCGATCACCTGGCACCGCTGGGGCTCCGCGGCCCCGGCGGCGGCATTGCCATGGACGGAACCCGGGTGGCAGCGGAGCCGCGCGTACACCTGGCGGGTTACGGTCCGTCGTCGTCCACTATCGGCGCAAACCGGGCAGGGCGTGCAGCGGTAAACTCCATCCTCAAACTCCCCGGCATCGCACCAGGCCAGGCGGCGCCGGCATGGGGCTGACAGGCCCTTTCCGCGCAGCGGCAACCAGCAGGAACACCCCCACAACCCGGAAGGCGGCACCAGCGACGTGACAGCACCCACCCTTGAGGACATCTTCGGGGTCCTGCGCCGCCGGCCGGATGTGGAAGCGTCCAACCTCCAGGCCTGGGACGCCACGGACCGCCTCCTGCTGGAGACAGCATCCGTCCACGTCCGGCCCGGCAGCACGGTTGCCGTCATCGGCGATCGCTACGGCGCCCTGACCCTGGGCGCCCGCACAGTCCTCCAGCCGGGAACGCTGCGGGTGCACCAGGACCTGATCACGGGGGAGCGCGCGCTGCAGCTGAACGCGGCCGCCCTTGCCGCGGCCTACCCGGCAGCGGGATATTCGCCGGCGCAGGAGGAAACGGCACACCAGGAAGCAGCGCACCAGGCAGGAACGCACGACGGCGGCGGCCCTTCCGCGCCGGGCTTCCGGCAGATGCCGCTGGGCCCCGCCCTGCTCGCCGGAGCGGAAACGGTCCTGATGCAGCTGCCCAAGACCCTCGCCGAACTGGACGAGGCCGCCGCAGCCGTTGCCCGGTACGCCGCACCGGGCGCCGTGCTCCTGGCCGGCGGCCGGGTCAAGCACATGTCCCTGGGCATGAACGCCGTCCTGGCCAGGCATTTCCAAACCGTCCAGCCCCAGCACGCCCGGCAGAAGTCGCGGGTGCTGCTGGCCACAGGCCCTCGACCGGACACGGAGGCCGCCCGCTTTCCCGCCGTCGAACACCTCGCCGAACTGGACCTGGACGTCGCCGCGCATGGTGCGGTATTCGCAGGGGCCAGGCTGGACATCGGGACCCGGTTCCTCCTGGCGTTCCTGCCGGAGATGAAACCCGCCCGCCATGCCGTGGACCTGGGCTGCGGCACGGGCATCCTGGCAGCAATGTACGCCCGCCAGTTTCCCAAGGCAGCCGTGACGGCTTCGGACCAATCCGCTGCCGCGGTGGCTTCCGCGCGCGCCACGGCGGAGGCGAACGGACTGGGGGAGCGCATCAGTGTCCTGCAGGACGACGCCCTCAGTACGCTCCCGGATGCGGCGGCAGGGCTGGTCCTCCTGAATCCGCCATTCCATGTGGGCGCGGGTGTGCACGCAGGCGCAGGATTGAAGCTTATTACCGCCGCGGGCCGGGTCCTGGAACCGGGAGGCGAGCTGTGGACAGTATTCAACCGGCACCTGCCGTACCTGCCGGCATTGGAACGCGAGGTGGGGCCAACGGTGGTGAAGGGCCAGAACCCCAAGTTCACGGTGACCCGCAGCCTGCGCCGGGCCTGACCGCAGCCGCAACCGGTGGCCAGCCGGGCACCCGGCTGACCTGCCCCACGCCGCCTGACCTGCCCCACGCCGCCTGACCTGCCTCACGCCGCCTGACCTGCCTCACGCCGTCTGACCTGCCCCACGCCGTCTGACCTGCCCCCGCCACGCCGCAGCGGCGTATGGGCCGGCCCGGGCGTGTACCGTACGATTTCAAGCAGCACCATATCCGGGTGGCCGAAGACGTTTAGGGGACGCAGTGACTGAGACCCGCCAATCCGCGCCAAGGCGAGGAACCAACCTGCCCCGGATGGGCGACTTCAACCTCACGGTGATCCTGGATGCGATCCGGCGCGCAGGCGGCGGCCTGAGCCGCGTGGAGCTGGCCCAGATCGTGGGTCTTTCGCCGCAGACCATCTCCAATATTTCGCGGAGGCTTCTGGACCAGAACCTCATCGTCGAAGCGGGCAAAGAAGGCAGCGGACCCGGCAAGCCCCGCACCATTCTCCGGCTCAACCCCGGCGGCATGTACGCGCTGGGCGTGCACCTGGACCCCGCCGTTACCACCCTGGTGGTGCTGGATCTGGTGGGTGCGGTAGTGCAGCACGCACGGATTGAAACCCCCGGCGGCAATGATCCCGCTGCCGTCATTTCCACCATTGCCGCCGGGATCGCGGATCTGGTCACCGACTCAGGCGTTGACCGGGGACGGATTGCCGGACTTGGCATCGCCGCGCCCGGCCCCATCGACCCCGAACACGGTACCGTGGTGGACCCGCCCCTGCTGCAGGGCTGGGACCGGGTGGAGCTTCGTAACGCACTGTCCGAGGCCACCGGCTACTCCGTCCTGATGGACAAGGACGGCACCAGCGCGGCGGTGGCGGAAACCTGGGCCGGCGGTCCCAGCGGTGCGGGAAGCTTCGTTTTCATGTATATGGGCACCGGCATTGGCTGCGGAATCGTCCTTAACGATGAAGTAGTCCGCGGCACCTCCGGCAACGCCGGCGAAATAGGGCACATCGTGGTTGATCCGGACGGCCCGCTGTGCGACTGCGGCCAGCGCGGCTGCGTGAAGTCCTCTGCCATCCCGCAGGTCCTCGTTGCCGAAGCCGAGGCGGCAGGCATCCTGAACGGCCTGCGCGCCGGCAACAGCGGAGCTGAAATCCAGCAGAGTTTCGGGCAGTTGTGCGACCTCGCCGACGGCGGAGATCAAAGGGCACTGGCAATCATCGACAAGTCCGCCCTGCTGGTGGCGCGCGCAGCTTCCGTGGTGGCCAACGCGCTGGACGTGGAGCGCGTGGTGTTCGGGGGCCCGTTCTGGAGCCGGCTTTCCGGCCGTTACCTGGAGCTGGTGCCGGAGATGCTGGACGCCAACAGTGCAGCGCGGCTCATCCACCCCATCGAGGTGGTGGGCACTGGGGTGGGCGAGGATGTGGGGGCCATCGGCGCCGCGTCGCTGGTCCTGGAAGATGCACTCGCACCCCGTGCGCAGCGCCTGCTGTTGGAGTCCTGAACCATGGCCCGGACCACCCGCCGCTCCGCGCTGAAGGCAGGGGCCGTTGCGGCCGCAGCTCTGATGGGCCTCACCTCCTGCGCGCCGGGGTCCGACGCTGACTCCGCCACCACCCTTAAGGTGGCCTACCAGAAGACGGATTCATTCATTGCCCTGGACGCCATGTTCCAGGCCGCCAAGAAGGACTTTGAGGCGGCGCATCCGGGCGTCACCGTGGAGCTGCAGCCGATCGAGGGCAACGACGAGGATTACGGAACCAAGCTGGCGCTGGCTTTGCGCTCACCGGCCACGGCGCCGGACGTGTTTTACGAGGACACCTTCAAGGTCCGTTCCGATGTTGACGCCGGCTACCTGCTCAAGCTGGACTCCCACCTTGGCCAATGGGACGGCTGGGGAGCCTTCGAGGAAGCAGCGAAGGCGGCGGGAAAGGCGGACGACGGCGGCACGTACGCAGTGCCCCTGGGCACCGACACCCGGGTCATCTGGTACAACAAGAAAGTTTTCGCCGCCGCCGGGATCAATGTCCCGTGGCAGCCGAAGAGCTGGCAGGACATCCTCACGGCCGCACGCACCATCAAGGCGAAGGACCCTGACGTCATTCCCTTCAACATGTATGCGGGCAAGGGCACCGGCGAAGGCACCGTCATGCAGGGCTTCTACGAGCTCCTGTACGGCACGGGAACCGGGCTCTATGACGACGAAACCGGCAAGTGGGTGGTGGGCTCGGCAGGCTTCACTGATTCCCTGGACTTCCTGAAGACGCTCTACGACGAGGAACTCGCAGTGTCTCCCGCGGAAGCGCTGGATGGAAACGTCTGGAAGAAGGTGTTTGGCGAATGGTTCCCCAAGGCCCGCCTGGGCGGCACCGTGGAAGGTTCCTACGCGCCGTCGTTCTGGCAGGAGGGAGGCAGCTACGAATGGCCGGGCTATGCGCAGGACATGGGTGTGGCCCCTTTCCCCACCCGCGACGGCGCTGCCCCGGGCGCGGTGAGCATGTCCGGAGGCTGGACGCTGGCTGTGGGTTCGGGCACCAAGGACCCTGACCTGGCCTTCAGCTTCCTCACGACGGCACTGGGCATGGAGAATTCGCTGGCGTTCACCCTGGCCAGCTCGCAGATTGCCGTGCGCAAGGACGTTGCCGCGCATCCCGACTACCAGTCCGCCAATCCCTTCGTGCGGGACGTTTCCGCCGTGGTGCCGGTTACCCGGTACCGTCCGGCCACCTCAGACTATCCCCGGATTTCGGCTGCGGTGCAGGAAGCCACGGAAGCGGTGATTACCGGTGCCCGGACACCCGCGGAGGCCGCGGCCGGCTATGACGCCGCCGTGGAGCAGATCGTGGGCGCCGAAAACACCGTCCGGAAGTAGCCCGTGTCCGCCGCTGCCCGCCCGCGGCAGGCCCTCCGGTACCTTCCGGTCCTGCCCGCCGTCCTGCTACTGCTGGTTTTCCTTGCCGGGCCCGTGGCCTGGGCGTTCCACGCATCCTTGACCAATGCCGGTCTTACCGGCCGCAGCGCCCGCAACCCGCAGTGGATCGGACTGGAGAACTACGCCCGGCTGCTTGGGGATCCGGTATTCCCCCTGTCCCTGGCGGTGACGCTGGTATTCGTGCTGGGGTCGGCCGTTCTGGGCCAAAACCTGCTGGGCCTGGCATTGGCGGTACTGATGCGCCGGGCGCGGCCGGGCGTCTCGGCAGCCGTGGGCACGGCGGTGGTGGCGGCGTGGGTGCTGCCCGAGATTGTGGCCGCCTTTGCCGCCTATGCCTATTTCAACCGCGACGGGACCCTGAACCAGCTCCTCGCGGGGCTGGGCCTGCCGGGCGCGGACTGGCTCTATTCCTTTCCCGTGGCGGCGGTGATGATGGCCAACGTGTGGCGGGGGACGGCGTTTTCCATGCTGGTGTACCGTGCGGCGCTGGACGATGTTCCGGCCGAGGTGGCGGAGGCGGCCCAGGTGGACGGTGCCACAGGGTGGCAGCGGCTGGCGTTCATCACCCTGCCCATCATCCGGGGCAGCATCGCGACGAACCTGATGCTGGTCACGCTCCAGACATTGGCGGTGTTCACCCTCATCTGGGTCATGACGGCCGGCGGTCCGGCCGACGCCAGCACTACGTTGCCCGTCCTGGCTTACGTGGAAGCGTTCCGCTTTGGGGACATCGGTTACGGAACGGCCGTGGCTGTGGTGCTGCTGTTGATCGGGGCCGTGTTCGGGGCGGCCTACATCCGGTTGCTGCGCGGAGCCCGGGCGTGAAGCGGAGGGGGAGCACGCCTGCGGACGCGGCGCTCCTGGGAGTGGGCGCCTGCTTCCTGCTGCCGCTGCTGTGGCTGGTACTGGCTTCCCTGGACACCCGGGCGGGCCACGAAACCCGCCTGCCGGAGCAGCCCGGCCTGGCCAACTTCGCCGCCGTCATGACGCCGGAGCTGGTGCTGCAGCCCCTGTGGAACAGCGTGGTCCTCTCTGCCGGCACCGGTGCGGTGACCCTGGGCGCGGCCGTGCTGGCGGCCTATCCGCTGTCCCGTTACCGGTCCCGCTTCAACGCCCCGTTCATGTACGGGGTCCTGTTTGGGACGTGCCTGCCCATCACCGCGATCATGGTTCCGGTCTATGGGCTTTTCGTGCAGCTGGAACTGCTGGACTCCATGCCCGCCACCATCCTGTTCATGGCGGCAACGTCGCTCCCCATGGCCATCTGGATGACCCGCAACTTCATGGATTCAGTGCCGGTCTCCCTGGAAGAAGCAGCCTGGGTGGACGGCGCATCCCGGATGGCGGCGCTGTGGTCCATCGTCCTTCCGCTGATGCGGTCCGGGCTGGGGGTGGTGTTCATCTTCGTGTTCATCCAGGCATGGGGCAACTTCTTCGTGCCATTCGTGTTGCTCCTGTCCCCGGGGACGCAACCCGCGGCCGTGTCGATCTACAGCTTCTTCGGCCAGCATGGAGCAGTGGCCTACGGGCAGCTGGCCGCCTTCTCCATCCTGTACTCCGCGCCCGTCCTCGCCCTCTATGCCATCGTGGCCAAAGCTTCGGGCAGCACCTTTGCGCTGTCCGGCGCCGTGCGCGGCTGAGGGGGAACCATTGCCGGGCAGGACGCTAGTCGATGTCCTCCAGGACCACCCCGTAGGGGAGCGACTCATCAAGGTGCGCCTGGTGGCCGGTGGATCCCGGGTTGTAGGTGACCCGGACGCCGTGCAGCTTGTCTGCAGCGGACTGCATGAGGACGGGCCGTACGGTGCTGACGAACATCTCGCTCTTGCCGGCGAGGAACTCCTGGTAACTGGCTGGAAGCTCGATCATGGCAAAAGAATAGACCCGCGGGCGATGGTTGGGGAGAGGGCGAGGGTCCGGCCTGGTCGAACAATATTCAGCCCAGTGTCGCGGATGGCCGTAAAGCTGCGTCTTAATTCGGCGGCCGACTTGAAAGCGCCTCCGGCTGCTCATAGAGTCGTAGACAAGTTACCGCGGTAACGTGTCAGCGATCCTCCGGTCCGGAGGGTGTGGGTGCCCCCATGTGGGCCTGACATTTGCTCACGGAAAGCTTCAATCCAGGCGTAACAGTCGCGGCTGCGTCCCTGTTGGAGTTCTTTTTCCGTGTTCCCAAACTCAAATTCATTGCCGGATCGGTGCCGCCCTTTGGGCAGCCGGCCCCAGTGACCCAAAGCCAAGGACGCAAATGTCGCCACCAAGCCTTATTGACACACATCCACCCCTCTCCGAGACCGCCCCTGTGGCGCTGTCCTACGAGCTCTTCCCGCCTCGTTCGCCTGCTGCGGCCGAAACCCTGTGGACCACCATCCGTGAACTGGAAGCCACAAGCCCCGACTATGTCTCCGTGACATACGGTGCCAGCGGCTCCAACCGGGACACGGCAGTGGACCTGATCAACCGGCTGCTGCTGGAAACCACCCTCCGGCCGTTGGCGCACCTGACCTGCGTGGGCAATACGCCACAGGAACTGGCAGGGATTATCGGCCAGCTGCTGGACACCGGCGTACGGGGCATCCTGGCCCTGCGCGGTGACCTGCCCAAGGACGGCGCGAGCCCGGGGGATGGTTCCCTGCGCTACGCACAGGACCTGATCGACCTGATCCGCCGCGTGGAGCAGCGCCGTTCGGCTCTCCTCTGCGCCGGCAAGATCGCGGTTGGCGTTGCAGCCTACCCCACCAGGCATCCTGAGTCGCCCAGTGAAGCGCACGACGTCGAGGTGCTGCTGGCGAAGCAGCGCTCCGGTGCCGATTTTGCCATCACGCAGGTGTTCTTCCATGCCGGGCAATACGCGGACCTGCTGACCCGGGCCCGCCGTGCCGGGGTCACCATCCCTATCATTCCCGGCGTCATGCCGCTGACCAGCCTGCGCCGCCTGAAGCGGCTGGGGGAACTGACCGGGGTAGAGCCCGCGGCCGACCTCACCGAGCGCCTGGCCGCCGCGGATACCGACGCCGACCGGCTCCGCATCGGCGTGAACGCCACGGTGGACCTGGCCAACGCCGCACTGGATGCCGGCGCTCCCGGCATCCACCTGTATACGTTCAACGAACACCAGAGCGCACTCCAGGTGCTGGACAAGCTGGCCCTTCCCCGGCCCAGCCGCCGGGCCATCGGCAGTGCCGGCCGCCGGCTCGCCGTCTGACACCCGGGTAGCCGGCTCAGACCCGGCCCCGCTGGCTGGGCCCAAGCCTTCCACGCCTGTAGACCACTAAGAATTCGAGGAATCGCCATGACTGACTTCAGCACGCCCAAAAACAACCCCTTCCCGTCTGCTTCCCTCCTGGGCTACCCCCGGATCGGCCGCCGCCGCGAGCTCAAGAAGGCCGTTGAGGCCTACTGGGCCGGCAAGATCGACGCCGCGGCCCTGGACGCCGCCGCCAAGGACATCCAGCTCACCACTGCCAGGCGCCTGCAGGAGCTCGGCCTGACCGAGGCCGCCGCAGTTCCCGGGACGTTCTCCTTCTACGACCAGGTCCTCGACACCACTGCGCACCTGGGGGCGGTGCCGGCCCGCTTCGGCGGGCTCCTCAACGAAGCAGGGCAGCTGGACATCGACGGCTACTTCACCCTGGCCCGGGGCACCAAGGAGCAGCAGCCGCTGGAAATGACCAAGTGGTTCGACACCAACTACCACTACCTGGTGCCGGAGATCGGCCCCGAGACCGCTTTCACCTTGGCCTCCACTGCAAAGGTGGAAGAGTTCGCCTACGCCCTGGAGAACGGCATCGAAACCCGGCCCTACATCGTGGGCCCGGTAACCTACCTGCTGTTGTCCAAGGCTTCCGACGACGCCCCCGCCGGCTTCGCACCGCTGTCCAGGCTTGAGGACATCCTGCCCGTGTACGTCCGGCTCCTGGAGAAGCTGGCGGCTGCCGGTGCAAGCTGGGTCCAGCTGGACGAGCCGGCCCTGGTGGTTGACCAGGACACTCCGGCAGCTGAGATCGAAGCAGCAGTGGCCCGCGCCTACGAGGTCCTCACCTCGGCTGCCAACCGTCCGCAGGTCCTGGTCTCGACTCCCTATGGTTCGCTGGACGGCCAGCTGGGCACTGTCGCGGCCACCAACATCGACGCCCTGCACATCGATGTCTTCAAGGGTGACGTTCCTTCCGGCGCGGCACTCGCCGGGCTGGGCAGCAAGACCCTGGTTGCCGGCGTGGTGGACGGCCACAACATCTGGCGCAACGACCTCGCCGCTTCGGCTGCCAAGCTGGACGCACTGAAGGCAGCTGCAGGCAAAGTAACTGTCTCCACCTCCACCTCCACCCAGCACGTCCCACATGACGTGGCGGAGGAAACACAGCTCTCCGAACAGCTCCGCAGCTGGCTGGCGTTCTCCGACCAGAAGGCCGTGGAGGTCAAGACCCTCGCGTCCTACCTGGCCGATCCCGCCTCGGCCAAGGCAGCCATTGACGAGGCAACCACAGTGATCGCTTCCCGTGCCAGCGCGGACGGCGTCCGCCGCGCGGACGTCCGTGCCCGCACCGAGGCCCTCACCGCCGCCGACTTCAGCCGCTCCGAGTACCTGGTCCGGGCAGCAGCCCAAGAGGAAGCGCTGCACCTGCCGCCGCTGCCCACCACCACCATCGGGTCCTTCCCGCAGACGTCCGAGATCCGCTCCGCCCGTGCCCGCAACACCAAGGGCGAGCTCAACGACGCGCAGTACGAGCAGTTGATGAAGGACGAGATCAGGCGCGTCGTGGGCCTGCAGGAAGAGCTGGGTTATGACGTCCTGGTGCACGGCGAGCCCGAGCGCAACGACATGGTCCAGTACTTCGCCGAGAACCTCGAGGGCTTCGACGTGACGGTGCACGGCTGGGTCCAGTCCTACGGTTCCCGCTGCACCCGCCCGTCCATCCTCTGGGGTGACGTGACCCGTTCCGCCCCCATCACGGTGAAGTGGGCCGAATATGCGCAGTCCCTGACCAGCAAGCCGATGAAGGGCATGCTCACCGGCCCGGTCACCATCCTGGCCTGGTCCTTCGTCCGCGACGACCAGCCGCTGGCCGAGACCGCCAACCAGGTTGGCCTGGCGCTGCGGGACGAGATCGCCGACCTCGAAGCCGCCGGCATCAAGGTGATCCAGGTGGACGAACCCGCGCTCCGCGAACTCCTTCCGCTGCGCCGGGCCGGCCAGGCCGACTACCTGAAGTGGTCCGTGGACTCCTTCCGCCTCGCCACCGCGGGCGCCAAAGACGCCACGCAGATCCACACCCACCTCTGCTATTCGGAGTTCGGCGTGATCATTGACGCGATCGACGGCCTTGACGCCGACGTCACCTCAATCGAGGCGGCCCGGTCCCGCATGGAGGTTGTCCACGACCTCGAGTCCCACGGCTTCGGCCGCGGCGTGGGCCCTGGTGTTTACGACATCCACTCGCCCCGCGTGCCGGGAGAGCGGGAAGTCACCGAACTGCTGGCCACCGCCGTCAAGCACGTCCCGTCCCGCCAGCTGTGGGTCAACCCGGACTGCGGCCTGAAGACCCGCGGCTACGCCGAGACCGAAGAGTCGCTGCGCAACCTGGTCAAGGCAACGCAGGCCATCCGCGCGGAACTGCTGGAAACTGCCAAGTAGCACAAAGACCGGCGCCCCCCGCCACAATGGCAGGGGGCGCCGTCGTCCTTTAACTGCTTTTCAGGATTCCCAGAGGATCTCGTCGTCCACTACGCCGTCCTCGTCCGCCGAGGCCACCAGGACCTCGTCCGTGAAGTGCTCCCCGAGGGTGAAATCCATGACGAAATAGCGTTCCGGCTGGCCGGGATAGATGCCCACATGGCCCAGCTTGAGCGCCTTGAGGAACACATCCTTGGTGAGCTGGCTGCGGTCCTCCACGCCGAAAACCTTCTGCAGATGCTCGTCCTTGAGGGCGTTGCAGTGGAAGTGCAGGTATTCCTGGGGGCTGGTGCCTTCCTGGTCCAGCTCCTCGGCGATCATCTCGCGGACCTCGTCCACCAGTTCGGGCAGGAAGCGCAGCCGGTATTCCACCTTGCGGAGGGCGGCTTCGTCGAAGTGGTCGTGGGCGGCGATGTTCAGGTCGAGTTCCAGCGGATGCCCGCGCAGTTCGTGCTTGGCTGCGACGGAGTGCTCCCGGCCGTGGTTGAGCTCGATCTCCCCAAAATGCTGGCTCGCTACCTTGTTCATAGTTTCAACATAGACCCGAAGCCCGGTGCATTCCAGCGTTGGCAGCTAATTCACGGCCGTGCGCATTCCGGCCAGCGTTTCGGCCAGCAGGTCCACGAACAACTGCACGCGGGCGGTCTTCCGGTCGTTGATGAGCAGGGCGAAGACGTTGCGGGCCAGCCGGATTTCCGGGACGTCAAGGACCACGACGCCGGACGGCTTCTTCCGCAGCGCGAGTTCCGGAACCAGGGCGGCGCCCAGGCCCGCTGCCGCCATTTCCAGGCTGGCGTGGAAGTCGTCGCTGTGGGCCACCACGCGGGGGTGCAGGTTGCAGCCGGCGAACAGCCGCTCGATCACCATCGCATCGCTGGTGCCGGGATGGTGCATGATCCAGGGCATCTCCGACAGATGGTCCGCTGCCACCTTCGCGTCGCTGCGGAAGCCCCAACCCGCCGGCAGCACCACCCGGAAGTCGTCGTCGCCGATCCACTGCCGGTTGATGGTGTTGGGCCAGGCGAACCCGGTCTGCCCCACCTGGAACACCACGGCGACATCCAGGTCGCCGCCGGTGCGCAGCCCCTGGATGGTCTGGCCGGGCTCCGCCACGGACACCTTCAGGTCAATGCCCAGGTCCTTCCAGGCAGGGTTCTTCAGGATCCGCGGCAGGACGTAGGTGGCCAGGCTGGGAAAGATGCCCAGCCGCAGCTCCTGGCTGGCAGTGTCCTGGGTCCTGGAGGCGGCGGCCATGAGCGCCTCGATGTCGGTGAGCACCTTGGCAGCGTGCCGGGTCATGACGACGGCGGCATCCGTCGGGACCACGCTGCGCGCCGAACGCTGGAACAGGACGACGCCGGTGTCGCGTTCCAGCGCAGACATCTGTTGGGAGACGGCGGAGGCAGTGTAGCCCAGGGTGGCCGCGGCGGCCGCGAACGAGCCCTGGCGCGTGACCTCCAGGAGGGTCTTCAGATGTACCGGATTTACCACCCGCCCACCCTACTCTGCGGACACCCGGTGAAAAAGCTTCCCCATCCACCCATCCACCGGCGTGGCCGCGCCGAATTGCCCCCTGTATACGCGTCGCGGCCGTATACATGTCCCAGCGGCAATGTTCAGCAGAGGAGCATCCCTTGTCAGCAAGCCCCACAGCAGGGTCAGCAATCCCGCCTCCAGGCAGCGGCCGGCGCCGGGTGGCGGTGGTCGGCAGCGGCGTGGCAGGACTGACCGCAGCCTACGTCCTCAGCCGGCACGATGACGTCACGGTCTTCGAGGCGGACGCACGCCTCGGCGGGCACGCGCACACGCACGACATGCCCCAGCCCGACGGCACCACCCTCGGCGTTGACACCGGGTTCATCGTGCACAACGAACGGACCTATCCCACCCTGCTGCGGCTGTTCGCCGAGCTGGGCGTGGAGACACAGGATTCCGAAATGAGCATGTCCATCCGGTGTGACGGCTGCGGGCTCGAATACGCCGGCGCCCGGGACGGCGCCCGCGGCATCATCGCCCGCCCGTCCAGTCTGCTGCGCGGGCGCTACCTGCTGATGCTCCTCGAGGTGACCCGCTTCTACCGGAAGGCCAGGGCCCTGCTCAACTCTGCGGCGCCGTCGTCTGCCGCGCACGAACTGACCCTGGGCGAATTCCTGGCACGGCAGAAATTCAGCCCCTACTTCACCTCACATTTCATGACCCCTGTGGTGAGCGCGGTGTGGTCCTGCGATCCCACCACGGCGCTGGCCTACCCTGCGCGCTACCTGTTCACGTTCCTGGGGCACCACGGAATGCTGGGCGTCAAGGGCTCACCGCAGTGGCGGACGGTCACGGGCGGGTCGGCCCGGTACGTGGAGAAACTTGCCGCCAGGCTCACTGACGTCCGCCTGGGCACCCCGGTCAGCGCCGTCCGGCGCCATGCCCTCGGCGTCGAGCTGGTGACGGAACAGGGCGTGGAGGACTTCGAAGCCGTGGTCATTGCCACGCATCCGGGCCAGGCGCTCGGCTTCCTGGCGGACGCCACCCCGGAGGAAAAAGCAGCGCTCGGCGGGATGCCCTACTCGGTGAACCACACGGTGTTCCACCAGGACGCGGCCGTGCTGCCGGCCACGGACAACGCCAGGGCGTCCTGGAACTACCGGCTGCCGTCCTGCGACGCCCGGCCGGACCGGGTGCTGGTCAGCTACGACCTCACCCGGCTGCAGCGGCTGGAGCCGGCAGATGGGCTGCCGTATCTGGTCAGCCTGGGCGAATCGGACCTGATCGCCGAGGACCGGGTGCTGGACCGGATGGTCTACGAGCACCCCCAGTACACGCCCGAATCCCTCGCGGCGCAGCAGGCCATCGCCGCCCTCGCAGATCCGCGGATCGCCTACGCCGGCGCCTACCTGGGCTGGGGCTTCCACGAGGACGGGGCCCTGTCCGGTGTCCGCGCCGCCGAAAGGCTGGGACGTACGTGGGTGGCAGGCGCCACGGAAGATTCAGTGCGGGAGGAACGGGACCTGCTGGCCGCCGGGGAGCCGGCATGAAACCCCTTGGTCCCGGGGCAGCCGGAGCCGCGATCTACCGCACATCGATCTCGCATGTGCGGCACAGCCCCCTGAAGAACGCCTTCACCTACCGCAGTTACAGCTGGCTCGTGGATGTGGACGAACTACCGCGCCTTCCACGGCTGCTGCGGCCCCTAGCCGGCTTCCGGTCAGCCGACCATCTGGGCGACCCTGACGCCAGCATCCGCGCCAACGTGGAGCGCTTCCTGCGCACCCAGGGGGTAACGCCCGACGGCGGCCGCATCCACATGCTGGCCAGCGCACGGGTCCTGGGTTACGTCTTCAATCCGCTCTCGATCTTCTGGTGCTACCGGGCCGGCGGGGAACTCGAGTGCGTAGTCGCGGAAGTCCACAACACTTACGGTGAGCGGCACTGCTACCTGCTGCGGACAGACCAGGCCGGCCGGGCCTCCGTACCCAAAGCCTTCTACGTCTCGCCGTTCAACGACGTGTCCGGGCAGTACCGGATGAAGCTGCCGCCGCCGGGGGAGCGGCTTGCCGTGTCGGTCGTGCTGGAACGCGAAGGACACCGGCCCTTCGTGGCCACCATGGACGGCAACCGGCAGCCGGCCACAATCCGCAACATCCTCGCAGCTGCGCTGGCCGTCCCGGCCGCGCCGCTGCTGGTTTCCGCGCTCATCAGGGTGCAGGGCATCAAACTTTGGGCCAGGCGGCTGCCCGTCGTCACCAGGCCACACCACCCATCACAGGAGGCAGTTCAATGACACTGACGGACAACAGCGGAACCGCCCCTGCCGGGAGGGCCGGGCACCCTGGCCGCGTTCCGGCGTCGCCCGCCATCATCGATCCGCACGTGTGGCCCGGAGTGGCCTCACCGCCGTCGGGCACTAAATCGATGGTGGCCGGAAGGGCTGCCGGGCTGCTGTTCAAGGGCGCCGTGAAACGACTGCCGCTGCGGGTGCAGTATCCGGACGGGACGGTCCTGGGAACCGGCGGACCGGATGCACCCGTGATGACGATGCTCCGGCCGGACGCGTTCGAGGCGCGGATCGGCGACAACGGGCTTATCGGGCTGGGGGAGTCGTTCATGGCCGGCGATTGGGAAGCCAATGACCTCGCGGGCGTGCTGGAGGTCTTCGCCGCGTCCGTGGACACGCTGATCCCCGTGCCGCTGCAGAAACTGCGCTCGCTGTACCTGCCGCGCACGCCCCGGACCGAACGGAACGCCGAGCAGAACACGCGCAGCAATATCTCCCGCCACTACGACCTCTCCAACGACCTGTTCGCGAGCTTCCTTGACGACACGATGAGCTACTCCTCGGCGCTGTTCCCGCTGGCAGCCGGACCGCTGGAGACCGTGGACTGGGACGGACTGGCGGACGCCCAACAGCTCAAGATTGACCGGCTGCTGGACAAGGCGGGCGTTGGGGCCGGCACCCGGGTGCTGGAAATCGGCACGGGATGGGGTGAGCTGTCCCTGCGCGCCGCGGCCCGCGGCGCCACGGTCTATAGCGTGACGCTGTCCAGCGAGCAGCAGGCGCTGGCGCAGGAGCGGATCGCGGCCGCCGGGTACGCGGACCGGGTAACCGTGGCCCTGCAGGACTACCGCGCCGTGGAAGGCGAGTACGACGCAGTGGTGTCCGTGGAAATGATCGAAGCTGTGGGCTATGAGTACTGGCCCATCTATTTCCAGACCATCGACCGCGTCCTGGCCCCCGGGGGGAAGGTGGCCATTCAGGCGATCACTATGCCGCACGGGCGCATGCTGGCCACGCGGAATGCCTACACGTGGGTGCACAAATACATCTTCCCGGGCGGGTTCCTGCCGTCGGTGCGGGCCATCGAGTCGGTGACGCAGCAGCACACCACACTGCGGGTCCGCGAGCGGCTGGGCATGGGCGACCACTACGCCGCCACGCTGCGGCTCTGGGAGGAACGGTTCCTTTCGCGTTCCCGCGAGGTGGGGGAGCTGGGATTCGACGCCGTGTTCCAGCGGATGTGGCTGTTCTACCTCTGCTACTCGCGGGCCGGGTTCCAATCCGGCTACCTGGACGTGCAGCAGATCGTGCTGGACCGCCGGGAGGCGCAGCTGTAGGTTCAGCCTGGTGTGTGTGGGCTGGGCGTGGGGCCGGGTCCTTGGTTTCCAGGGAAGGGGAGTGGGCGGGCATGAAACTCACGACACTGGCATGGACGACGGCGGCAACGGCGGCCACCGCCGCGGCCGGCGCCGCGGCTACGGACCCCGGGAGCAGCTGGTACATCGGGCTGCGTAAGCCGCGCTGGCAGCCGCCGGCCCTTGCCTTTCCGATCGTGTGGACGGCACTTTATGCTGACCTGGCTGTGGCGTCCGCCGTGGCCCTGGACCGGGCTGGCGGGAAGGGCGGGGCAGGTACACCCGGCCGGGCCGGTGTTGCGGACCCGCCCGGAGGTGCTGGCAGCACGGGCGCCGATGTTGATGCCACTGCCGCGCGCCGGGAACTGCGTGCCTACCGGAGGGTACTCGCCGCTAATCTGGTCCTCAACGCTTCGTGGAGCTGGTTCTTCTGGCGCTCCCGCAGGCCGTGGCTGGGTGCTGCCGAAGCGGCGGTGCTCGCAGCGAGCAGTGCCGACCTGGTGCGGCGCACTTACCGGTTGAACCGGGCAGCCGGTGTTTCACTCGCGCCGTACGCCGCATGGTGCGGATTCGCCACGATCCTGTCCGCGGCGATCGCCAGGCTCAACCCCTCAGCCAGATAGCAGGGGACATCCGGGCTCCGCAGGGGGCAGCCTGGTCCCACGAGCAGGCAGCGGGCTGCCGGCCCAGCGTCCTGGCCGCTGGGTGAGGGTCCTTCATCACCACATGTAGTGATGAAGGACCCTTTTCTTTGTGGCGGGGCGGGCGGGCGACACGCCGCAGTTTTCGCGACACGCGGGGCGGTTAATTGTGGCTAAGTCGTCCACAGCATGTGGACGGAGGGGCGAAAAATCCCGGGAATCCGGACATTTTGGCGGCCCCCGCCTGTGGATTAAAAGTGCATTAAATGACATACTTGTAATACATCATCTTGGGGTTCCGAAGAGGCGTCTGCACTACATGTAGTATCTACATACAGCTTGGGCCGGGACATCGGACCAGCGAGGATTTCGACTAAGGGGACAGGGAACAATGACCGTAACGGTTTACACCAAGCCTGCTTGTGTTCAGTGCAACGCTACCTACCGCGCACTGGACAAGAAGGGCATTACCTACCAGAGCGTTGACATCTCCCAGGACGCCGAAGCCCTGGCCCGCCTGAAGGATCTTGGCTACATGCAGGCCCCCGTTGTGGTCACGGACCAGGACCACTGGTCAGGCTTCCGCCCGGACAAGATCGAAGAACTGGCACAGGCTTCCGTTTCTTCTGTTGCCTAGGAAACAGCACTTTTTGCCGGCACCCGTATCAACCAGCTGAGGTGGCTCCCGTGGCAGCACCAGCAGCACAGCATTACCGCAGGACCGGCCACCCGCACGCGGCTCAGCGCGTGGAGGTGGCTATGCCGGCTTCCCATGAAGACCTTCCCCGGCCGGCTGTCACGGACAGCCAGCTGATCTACTTCTCCTCCACATCCGAGAACACCAGCCGCTTCGTTTCGAAGCTTGGCCGCCAGGTGGCCCGGATCCCGCTGTATGCCAAGGACGCACCGCTCCTGGCCACCAGGCCGTACGTGCTCGTGGTTCCCACATACGGCGGCACCGGGGGAGAAGGCTCCGTTCCCAAGCAGGTCATCCGGTTCCTGAACATCCCGCAGAACAGGCAACTGCTGCGCGGTGTCATCGGGGCCGGCAACACAAACTTCGGGGACAACTACTGCCTGGCGGCGGACATCATTGCCGCCAAATGCCAGGTACCCCGCCTTTACAGATTCGAACTTATGGGAACGCCGGAAGACGTCACCCGGGTCAACCAAGGATTGGACACGTTTTGGACACGACTGTCGCAGACACGGAAGTAACCAGGGCCCAGAAGCCCGAGATGCCCGCCGCGTACAAGGGCCTGGGCTACCACGAGCTGAACGCCATGCTGAACCTGTACGGTCCCAACGGCGAAATCCAGTTCGAGGCGGACCGGGAGGCTGCGCACCAGTACTTCCTGCAGCACGTTAACAACAACACCGTCTTCTTCCATGACCTGGAGGAGAAGCTCGACTACCTGGTGAAGAACCAGTACTACGAGCGCGAGACGCTGGACCAGTACACGATGAACTTCATCCGTGAGCTGTTCAACCGCGCCTACAAGAAAAAGTTCCGCTTTGAGACGTTCCTGGGCGCGTTCAAGTTCTACACCTCCTACACGCTCAAGACGTTTGACGGAAAGCGCTTCCTGGAGCGCTACGAGGACCGCGTCTGCATGGTGGCCCTCCACCTTGCCCGCGGCAACGAGCAGCTCGCCACCCAGATGGTGGACGAGATCATCGAAGGCCGCTTCCAGCCGGCCACCCCCACCTTCCTGAACGCGGGCAAGAAGCAGCGCGGCGAGCTGGTCTCCTGCTTCCTGTTGCGCATCGAAGACAACATGGAGTCCATCGGCCGCTCCATCAACTCCGCCCTGCAGCTGTCCAAGCGCGGCGGCGGCGTGGCCTTCGCGCTGACCAACATCCGTGAGGTGGGTGCTCCGATCAAGCAGATCGAGAACCAGTCCTCCGGCGTCATCCCCGTGATGAAGCTCCTCGAAGACAGCTTCTCCTACGCCAACCAGCTTGGTGCCCGCCAGGGTGCCGGTGCCGTATACCTGCACGCACACCACCCGGACATTTACCGCTTCCTGGACACCAAGCGTGAGAACGCGGACGAGAAGATCCGCATCAAGACCCTCTCACTTGGCGTCGTTATCCCGGACATCACGTTCGAGCTGGCCAAGAAGGACGAGGACATGTACCTGTTCTCGCCGTACGACGTCGAGCGCGTCTACGGCATGCCGTTCTCCGACGTCTCGGTCACCGAGAAGTACTACGAAATGGTGGACGACTCCCGGATCAAGAAGACCAAGATCAAGGCGCGCGAGTTCTTCCAGACCCTCGCGGAGATCCAGTTCGAATCCGGCTACCCGTACATCATGTTCGAGGACACCGTGAACCGGGAAAACCCGATTGACGGCAAGATCATCATGTCCAACCTGTGCTCGGAGATCCTCCAGGTTTCCCAGCCCACCACCTACCACGATGACCTGTCCTACGACGAGACCGGCAAGGACATCTCCTGCAACCTGGGCTCGCTGAACATCGCCAAAACCATGGACAGCCCCAACTTCGGACTCACCATCGAGACCGCCATCCGGTCGCTCTCGGCAGTGTCCGACATGTCCAACATCACCTCGGTGCCGTCCATCGCCAAGGGCAACGACCAGAGCCACGCCATTGGCCTGGGCCAGATGAACCTGCACGGCTACCTGGCCCGCGAGCGGGTCCACTACGGTTCCGAAGAGGGCCTGGACTTCACCAACATCTACTTCTACACGGTGGTGTACCACGCGGTCCGCGCCTCCAACCTGCTGGCCATCGAGACCGGCCAGACGTTCGGCGGCTTCGAGAAGTCCAAGTACGCCTCCGGTGAGTTCTTCGACAAGTACACGGAGCAGGAGTGGGTGCCGCAGACCGGGAAGGTCCGCGAGCTCTTCAAGGATGTCCACATCCCCACGCAGGAAGACTGGCGTGCGCTGAAGGCTTCCGTGATGGAGCACGGCATCTACAACCAGAACCTGCAGGCTGTTCCGCCCACCGGTTCGATCTCCTACATCAACAACTCCACCTCCTCGATTCACCCGGTGGCGTCCAAGATCGAGATCCGCAAGGAAGGCAAGCTCGGCCGCGTGTACTACCCGGCGCCGTACCTCACGAACGACAACCTGGAGTACTACCAGGATGCGTACGAGATCGGTTACGAGAAGGTCATCGACACCTACGCCGCTGCCACCCAGCACGTGGACCAAGGCCTGTCCCTGACGCTGTTCTTCAAGGACACCGCCACAACGCGCGACATCAACAAGGCCCAGATCTACGCCTGGAAGAAGGGCATCAAGACCATCTACTACATCCGTCTCCGTCAGCTCGCGCTGGAAGGAACTGAGGTAGAAGGCTGCGTTTCCTGCATGTTGTAGTTTCAACTGAAGGTGCCAGTACGACGGCGGGTGCCCGCCCGCCGTCGTACGCTTTAACTTAGAGAAACCCACCCAACTTCTTAGGGGATGACATGACCGAAAAGGTCAAGCTGCTTAGCCACGTCGAGGCCATCAACTGGAACCGGATCCAGGACGAGAAGGACGTAGACGTCTGGAACCGCCTGGTCAACAACTTCTGGCTGCCGGAGAAGGTGCCGCTGTCCAACGACGTCCAGTCCTGGAACACGCTGACGCCGGCCGAGCAGCAGCTCACCATGCGCGTCTTCACCGGCCTGACCCTGCTGGACACAATCCAGGGCACCGTTGGCGCCGTATCCCTGATTCCGGACGCGCTGACCCCGCACGAAGAGGCCGTGTATACCAACATCGCCTTCATGGAGTCGGTGCACGCCAAGAGCTACTCCTCCATCTTCTCCACGCTGGCCTCCACCAAGGAGATCGACGAGGCGTTCCGGTGGTCCACCGAGAACGCGAACCTTCAGAAGAAGGCACAGATCGTCATGGACTACTACCAGGGCGATGATCCCTTGAAGCGCAAGGTTGCCTCCACGCTGCTGGAGAGCTTCCTGTTCTACTCGGGTTTCTACCTGCCGATGTACTGGTCCTCTCGCGCCAAGCTGACGAACACGGCCGACCTCATCCGCCTGATCATCCGCGACGAAGCCGTGCACGGCTACTACATCGGCTACAAGTTCCAGAAGGGCCTGGAAAAGGTCTCCGAGGAGAAGCGCCAGGAGATCAAGGACTACACGTTCGAGCTGCTCTTCGAGCTGTACGAGAACGAGGTCCAGTACACGCACGACCTCTACGACGGCGTCGGCCTGGCCGAGGACGTCAAGAAGTTCCTGCACTACAACGCCAACAAGGCCCTGATGAACCTGGGCTACGAGGCGATGTTCCCGGCATCCGTCACCGACGTGAACCCGGCCATCCTGTCGGCGCTGTCCCCGAACGCCGACGAAAACCACGACTTCTTCTCGGGCTCGGGTTCTTCGTATGTGATCGGCAAGGCCGTAAACACCGAAGACGAGGACTGGGACTTCTAACCCGGTTGTGGTGTCTTGAATTTAGGCCGGGATCTGCCAGCCAGCCGAACCGTCCAGTGCGCGCAGTGCGCGCTGCCTGGTTTCCGGCCACTCCTCCACCAGGAGTGACAGCACGACAATGTCACGCCAGGTCCCGTCGGCGCGCTGGGAGGAGCGCCGGCGGGTGCCTTCTACGGTGAATCCGTAACGGATGAGGGAACGGATGGACCGTTCGTTTCGGGGGTCCACGTCGCATTCAAGGCGACCGGTGCCCATGGAGAACAGCCAGTCGAAGACGGCGGTTTTCACCTCGTGGTTTGCCCCCGTGCCCCAGAAAGCCGGGTTGATGACGGTGCGGCCAACTTTGACCCGGTCGTACTGACCCGTAATTTCTGTCAGGCCGGTGGTTCCCGCGAAAAGGGGACCGCCGGGCAAGCCCGTGTAGTGAATGGCGAAAATCGGTAACCCGCTGAAGCGGCGGTGGATGTACGCGTTGACTTCCTCCGGGTTTGACGGCCGGCTTTCACCGTCGCCGAAGCCCTGTGCCCAGATCTCATCGTTGCCCAGGATGCGCGCCAAAGGCTCCACATCGAGCGCGGTGAACGGCGTGAGCGTGAAGCGTCCGGTGCTGGTCGCCAGGGTAGGGAGGGTGTCGGGAAGGCGCAGCACGCCGGAGCCCCTTTCTAATGCGAGGGTAAGCCTGTGTGAGGGTCGGCCGACTGGCCGTTGCTGACCGCACACGTGCTGCAGCGTGCTACATCGTCGGGTACAAAGATGAACTGCAGGTGAACGCGTCAGACCGTCATTTAATCACGCCGCGGAGCTGCTTCTGTGCACATGTTGTCGGCTTCTGTTCACCCCCGCGATACCCCGCCTCCGCCGGGAATGGGGGATCGATTTACCTTCCGGCGATCCAATGGTTCCTCATGTGGAGCGGGCGATCTGCGCGGAGGAACAAAGGCAATGAATGAGGTCTGTGCACTATGCGGCAGCTCGGTGGTGTACCAGAAGGTTGACGTCACGTGGCCCGGAAGCCCAACTCCGCACTACCTGTCCATTCCGGCCCACTGCAGCAATTGGCACTGCCCCCACGCGACTGTGCGCCACCAGCCGTTGGTGTGGACGGCACGGGAGCGGGTTGCAGGGCAGCCGGCAGCTGGGATGAGCAACGCTTCTTAGGGCCCATGGGGATAAGCTCCCGGCCCGGAAGCTGGGCGCCCGCCGTCCGGCCACCGAGAGATCACCGCGCGGCGAGGTACTCCCGCAGGCTGTCTTCTCCGATCGAGGGCGGCAGGCGGAAGTAGTCCACGGTTCCCCGGCGTGCGGCGGCCGTAAAGGGGGTCAGGAACGAATTGCTGATGTTCCCCCGTTCCGGGCTCAGCGAAACTTCGGGACGCACCGAAGGAGGCCAGTGGGGTGGCTCCCAGTCCTGGTGCTCGCTCTTGTATCTGCGCCCTGACGGCGCGACCCAGCCGGGCGGTTCGTTCTTCGTTGCCGGAGTTGGTTTCCAGCCGCTGGTGTGCCTCAGCCGGTGGTGCTTGGGGCAGGGCTGTCCCAGGTTGCTGATTCCGGTGGTTCCGCCGTGGTGCCAGGCCAGCAGGTGGTCGGCCTCGTTGTCGAGGGAGTGGTTGCTGCATCCGGGGAATGGGCACTTTCCGTCCCTGAGACGAAGCCAGTTCCGCATGGCTTTAGTGAGCCGGTAGCTGGTACGGCCGATTTCCAGCGGTGCACCGTCGCGGGGGTCCACGAGCACCCGGTGGAAGGAGTCCGCTCCGCTGGCCACCAGCTGCCGCGCCATCGAGGCCGGGATCGGTCCGTAGCCATCCAGCATTGCAGGCTCGTCGGTCGTACCAAGGAGGGCGAAGACGGGGACGGTGACCAAGACTTCAGCGCGGGGAGCGGGAGCGTCGGCCGGTCCCCTTGTCCCGCCGTCGTCCGCGCTGCTGCTCGCGTTGTCACCGGCGCCGGTGCAGCGGATGCAGCCGCTGTCACCCCGAAGTGCTGCCGCAGCGAACAGGTCGGCGCGTAGCTGGGTGAGCGTTCGCTCCTCGTCCCGGCCCTGAAGGCCGCGGGCGACGGCGGTGATGCGGTTCCAGATCGCGTTCGCCTGGTGGGCCGGAAGGTAGGCGGACACCCTGGCCATGCCGTCCTGCTCGGGAGCGTATTCGAGGCACCGGTCCGCCACGCCTTTTGCATGGCGCGTTTCGATGCTGTGCGGATGGTTGCGTTCCCGCCAGATTCGGGCTTTCCGGCGGAAGCGGTAGGCGGGCATCTCCCCGGGTGGGCAGCCGCGCGCAGCGTCAAGTGCGTCGGGGTCGAGGAAGTGGGTCTCCAGCGCGGCTGCGGCGTCACGGTCGAGGGTCGCGGTCTCTTCCACCATCACCCGGGCGTGCTGCCACGACACCGTCCCGGCACGAAGGGCTGCCAGCGTCCGGGGCAGTGTGGTCGACAGGGCGTAGGACTGTAACAGGAGGGCGCCGGCCGCCCGGTCGCCGATGGCGAGGACGCAGCCGACCTCCGCGGCGATGGCCATTTCCTGGGCCTGCACGGGCATGCCCGGGGCAGCGATAGACCGGGCGGAGTCCGCGTACCGGGCTGCGGCATCGGCTTTCAGGGCGGAAACGCGGGCCTCGGTCTGTGCCACGCCCGCCAGGATGTCCAGGCATTCGTCAGCGACAGCCGCCAGGGGATCGTTAGCCTCAGGGACCCGGGCAGCCGATGCGGCTACCTCGGCGTGCAGCACGGCAAGGGCGGCATCGATCGCCTCGAATGCCCCCATCGCCGCTTCGCTTGCCATGTACTAACTATGAAAAGGGGGTCTGACATTTTGAGGGGGTTTGGGGGCCCGCGCAAAAAAACTTTCAAAAACCTTTTTTGCGTGGGCCTACATCCGGGCGGCCAAAGCGGTGCCAAGTATTTGCTACCCGTTCGCTGAGGCCCGGTTGAGCGCTGGAGGGCGGAGAGCACCCATCTCCAGGGCCGCCGGCTCAACGCTTCAGCGTCGAGTCAAACAGTTCCCGCAACTCGCTGAAGTGGCGTTCTGTTGCAGCGTCGTTGTAGGCCGCGGAATCAGCCATGGTGTAGCCGTGGGCGGCGCCGAGGTAAATTTCGTTCGACGCCGGAAGGCCGGCCGCCGCCAGCGCCTTGCCCAGGCGGGCGACAGCATCCCGGTCCATGCTCCTGTCATGGTCGGCATGGCCGAAGACAAAGCGTGCTTTCGCGTGGGCTAGCCCAAGGTGTGGACTGTCCGGGGCATCCGTGGCCAGTCCGCCCCCATGGAAGCCCCCGCATGCGGCGATCCTTTCCGGGTGGGCCGTAGCTGTTCGGACTGCAAGGCGGGCACCCATGCAGTAGCCCGTGGTGCCCATGGGACCGGGGGAGACGCCGTCGACTGCGTTGAGGGCGCTGAGCCAGGCGTCGATGTCCCGAAGGGCTAGCCCGGCGGTTAGCCGGCCGATGCGGGGGAAAGCGAGCTGCCCTGCGGTTTTGCGCCCGGCCTCACTGGTCAGATCGACACCGGGGTCCAGTTGGGCAACCGTTCCCTCGCGGTAGAACACGTTGGGAGCCATGACGATGTAGCCCCAGTCTGCGATGCGCTGTGCCATTTCCTCGATTCGGGGGCGGAGCCCGAAGGCGTCCATGTAAAAGAGGATGCCCGGAAAAGGGCCTTCGCCGGTTGACGGCCGGGCGAGGACGGCTTCGGCCAGGCCGTCCGGGGCGGTGATCTCGATCATTCGGTCAGGATACCGTCCGGCGCACTCACGCGGGCGGCAGCCGCTTTCGGACGGAAGTCGGGAAGATGGGGTATGCGTCAACGGAATGCCCCTCCTCGACCATCCGCACCGCCTCGAATCCGACAACCAGGCGCGCGGAAGGGCGCTCACCGGCGTGGTGGGTTCTTGGGCGACGTGGCACTTAGGCCGGAGCGCAGGGCAGGAGGTCTGCATCGCCGCGCTGCTGACGCCGCTTCCGTATCGCGATCTACAGGCTCCTTGAGCGCAAGGTGCCGGTAGGCTCTCGCTATGGAGGTTCCCACAGTCTCGGTAGTCATCCCTACCCGCAATGACGGTCCCGAGCTGAAGGTCTGCCTTGCCATGCTGGCCGGGCAGACCAGGCCCGCCGACGAAATCATCGTGGTGGACAATTCGAGCAGTGACGACACTGCTGCCATCTGCGCAGCAGCAGGCGTGAATCGGATATCCGTGGACCTGCCGGGCATCCCTGCGACTGCTGCCGCCGGGTTTGACGCGGCAGCGGGGGCGATCATCGCCCGGCTTGACACGGATTCGCGGCCGCCGCGTGACTGGCTGGAACACGTGGAGCGGATCCTCCGCACCGCCGGAGCCCGCACGGCAGTGACGGGCCCTGGTGATTTCTATGGCGGAAACGCCCTGGTCCGCTGGGCGGGGCGGCACGTATTCCTCGGCGCCTACTTCAGCGTGATCGGCTTCCTGCTGGGCCATCCGCCAGTGTATGGCTCCAACTTCGCCCTGCGCCGCGAGCTCTGGGCGGCAATCCGCGCCTCCGTCGTCCGGGACAACGACCTGGTCCATGACGACCTGGACATCTCCTACCGGCTGCGGCCGGACATGGGCGTTGTGTACGATCCGACGCTGAAAGTCGGGGTTTCGGCTCGGCCCTTCGCCAGTTGGTCATCCTTCCGGCGCCGCATCGTGATGTCGCTGGTGACCTTCCGCGTCGAATTCCGGGACGAACCGCCCCTGCGCCGGCGGCGGGACCGTGTTCGGTGGCGCCGGGAACAGCTCTAGTCCTGTGGCGCCGGCCGGTCCGCCTTGGCGTAGAGGGTGATGAGGTCCCGGCTGAACTGGTGCGGTGTCGTTTCGCAGGGGCTGTGGCCTCCACGGTAGATGCCGATCCGTGCCTTGATGTCCTGGGCAAAGAGCCGGTGCAGCCGGAGCGGCCACAGGTCGTGTTCGCCCACGGCAACAAACTTGGGAAGGGATGCCTCCGCCAGTGTTCCACGGAGGTCCGGCGCTTTTTGCATCAGGGTGTAGATGTCGCGGACGGCTTGCCTGCGGGTGAACCGGAAGCGGTAGTTGACGAACCTGCGCCGCCCCGGCGGGACATGGACGAACCTGCCACTGCGGATGCCCCAGATCAGCAGGGCAGCACCGATCCTGCCATTCACCCAGCTGCTGAAGCGGCCCACGCGGCTTACGCCCCTGAAGCTCTGGCCGGCCTCGGGCGGACAGCTCTGGAGGGTCAGGGACCTGAACAGTTGCGGGCGCTGCGCGTAGGCAAGCTGGGCAACGATGGCGGCGAAGGAATAGGCCACCACATGGACCGGGGTGGCCGTGGTTTCCAGGACGGCCACGAAGTCATCGACGAACAGCTGGTAGTCGTAGTGCCGCCGGGGCGGAACCAGGTTTTCCGGGCCAGCGGCCGCGGAGCCGTACTGCCCGGCGAGGTCGTAGCTCAGCACGAAGTAGCCGGCGTCGGCGAGGTCGGGCATCATGAGCACGAAATCCTCTTTGGAACCAGTAGCGCCGGGAACCATCACGATGCACGGATTGTCCGGATTCCCCAGGGCCAATGCCGCCAGGCTGCCGCTGGGCGCTTCGATGGTGCGGCGCACCGATCCCTCGGGAGGTGTGGTCCAGTCGACGTCGCCCAGTTCTGCATCCAGGCGGGCCGCGGCATCCACCCGGGCAGAGCCAAACTCCTCGGGGTCAAGTTCCGTGCCTGGATCTGCCATGCTCCAAAGATAGCCCCGGCGGCAGTGCCTGGCCGGCGGCAGGGGCCGTCAGGCAACACGCCTGACGAAGGCACGGAGCCGGCGGTACACCTCCTGGGACTCGGGGTAGCGGTAATCCTGTTGCCATGTGTGCTCTGTGTTTGTGCTGGACCAGCCATAAATGAGGGTTTCCACCGGAACAGAAAACTGCCGAAGCCGCCTAATGAAGTTGAGGTTTGCCCGGTAGAAGAAGTCGCGTTCCGACGTGGTGACCAAAACCGGCGGGTGCCCCTCGTCCAGCCACTCAATCGGTGACACAAAAGCGGCCGCGTCCTTGAGGTGGCGGAGCTGCCGGCGCGACCGCCGCGCGCCTGCAGGCGGCACCGATGCCGGCAGCAGCATCCGGACAAAGTTCAAGCTGAGGACAAAGCTGTCTTCGAAGAATACGGAGAAATCAACGGCGCTGCAGTGCTGTACCAGTCCCTTGACGTGCGCACCCGGAACCGCGGGCTGCAGGGAGTAATGGGCAGCCAGTTCAGGCCGCAGGCTTGCTGCTGCGAGCAAAGCTGCGATTTGCCCGCCGGCCGAATCACCGCCCAGGACCAGGCGCTCCGGGTCCCCGCCGTAATCGCGAATGTGGCCGGCCACCCACGCCAGCGCCGCATTCGCGTCCTCCAGAACGTGGCCCATATGGAACCGCGGTGCCTGGCGGTAGTTGACGTTGACTACCACCATTCCGCCCAGCACCTGGCTGGCACAGTATTTGGTCACTGCCGCCTTGTCCCCGGACGTCCAACCTCCGCCATGGAAATAGACGTACACGGGTAACGGATCTGCGGCGGCCTGATCCGGGGACGCCGGGCCCGTCAGGTCAATGTCCGTCAGGTCAATGGGTGCCAGGACATCAAGACGGTGGGCAGGCATGCCGTCACCGGCGTAGTCAATGTCGTGTGTGTACTCCACATCCGTGATGGGGTCTGTGTTGAACCTTGCCCGCTCGCGCGGTCCCACGGCCATCATCAGAAGCCGCCAGGTCCACACCGGCACGCGGCGCAGCACTCCCCGTGCGTTGCGGGCGAGCGAAAATGGGCTCCCGGACTGGGCGGGCACCGCGGTCATCCCGCCATTTTACCGGGCTGCGCCGGGCGTGTGGACCCCGTCAGTCCTGGCGGCCCTCGAGGATGCGCCTTGCGTTCTCCTGCGCCTCCAATGCCTGCCCAGTTACAATTTCGCCCCGCAAGTGGCCCGCCGCGGAGAGGATGTGCCGGAGTTCCGGGACTGTGCGCGGCGTGCTGGCGCCATGGTGCACCATGGCGTGGCAGTTGGCGCAGAGTGGGACAAGGTCCGTGACAGGATCCAGTTCGTAGCCCGCGCCCAGGCGGCTCGCCGGTACGGTGTGATGCACGTGGATGAAGCCATCGCCAATTTCTCCGTAGGAGGCCTCGAAGGAGAAGCCGCAGGCGGTGCAGGAAGTTCCATGGAACGCCAGGCAAACGCGGCGTGCATCGGGGTCGCGCTCATAGCGGTTGGCGCCAACAGTGCGGGTCGCCTCGGGCGGGCAGGTGCCGGGAACGACGTCGAAGGGGTCCGCCGCTACTGGCCCCAGTTCCCGCCAGAGCCTGCGAATGCCCGGACCGGCCGATGGCGGGACGGACAGGACATCGGCGTCCGGCGCGTCGACCCAGTGGATGTCCGGCACTGCCGCGGCAAGGGCGGCAAGCGGTATCTGCTCGCCCAGGGGCACCAGGGCGTCAAAGGCAATGCCCACGTACCGGCCGCCGGGAACGCCCGCGATTCCATGCCCGGGCCCGGCGGCCCGGGAAACCACCACGCCGTGCCCGACGATCCCGCTGCCTGCCTCACTGCTGCCCTGGAACAGCAGCCAGGCTTCCGTACCTGGCCGGATGTTGCGGTAACCACCGTTATGCCAGCTGGCCAGGTAGCGGCCGGATTCAAGGACCTGGTCGACGGCGGCACGGTAGTTCCAGCGGGTCCAGCGTACGGCGCTCCACACCAGGATCACGGCGGCCGCGGCCGCTCCGGGCTCAGTTCCTGCCATGAACGATCACCCGGCCGGTCCGCGCCGGGAGATGAGAACCGGGCCCCGGGCGTGGTGGAGGACGGCATGGGCTGTTGAACCAATCGTCTCCCTGAGGAAACCGTGCCCCTTGGTTCCCACAACGAGCATCCGTGCCTGGGTCGAGGCTTTCAGGAGGGCATGGGCGACTGAGGTGTCGGCGACGACCTTGCCGTCTACAGGGACGCCGGGCGCCAGGGCCCGGGCGCGGCTGACCGCCGAGGCAATGACTTCCCTGGCTGCCATTTCGGCGGCCAGGGCGTCGAACGGATCGGGGTGCCCGTAGCCGGCAGGGGTGTGCCGGACGTGCAACACCGTAAGTCCGGCCCGTGATACTGACGCCATCGCACAGGCATCTTCAAGTGCAGTAGACGACCCCGACCCGTCGACGGCGGCGACGACGGGTCCTTCGGGGTGGGTGTCGGACCGGATGACGGCAACGGGGCAGGTTGCGGTGGCGGCCAGTTCGAGGCTTACCGATCCCACCAGCAGGCCAAGGAATCCGCCCAAACCCCGGCTGCCCACGGTAACCATAGCCTGGCCGGAAGACACTTGGGCCAACTGCGATGCAGGCAGTCCGTGCAGCAGGGTGCCTTCAACCTCCAGCCCTGGTACGGCTGACCTGGCTGTGTCCACTCCTTCCTCAAGGACCGCCTGTGCTGAACGCTCAAGCCCGCTGTCGGCAACACCGGGGACCGGACCCAGGTTCCTGGTCAACAGGGGCCAAATGGAGACATGAACCACGTGCAGGGGACAGCCGCGCAGGTCCGCCTGGTGCGCTGCCCAACGGAGGGCCCCCTCAGCCTCGGCCGACCCGTCACAGCCGGCAATGATGGCTTTGTCCTCCTGCACCCGCTCCTCCATTCCTGCCCGGGGGGACCTTCGGCACTGGAAGGGCCTGCGGGGGCGCTCCATGCTGATGTGGTGGGGCACTGTCCACCCGCTTATCTAAGCAGGCGTTGCAGGCTGGGGGAAGCAAGACGCTGACATCCGAGGAGCATCGCATGAACGGTGTGGCAGGAAGACATCACCCCGGGCAGATTCGATGGCCAGAACGTCATCGTGATCGGGGCGGCAACCGGCATCGGGATGGCGAACGTCCGGTGCGGAGGATCATTGGCGCCATGCTTGCCCTGGCAGCCCTGCTGCCCGGCTTCCCCGCCGCTGCTGAGGCTGTTCCGCCAGAAACTGTTCAGATTGAAGATACGGCAGGGGTCCTGGACCGGAACACGCTGCTGCCGGCCCTGGAGGATATCAAGTTTCACGAGCCTACCCGGGTGGTTGTGTATACCTACAACGGCAGCGCGGAGGACAACCTCAACGAGGAAGTCCTGAGGTTCGCGCGGGCCGGGCATCCGGAGTGGATCAGCCCTGACGGGCAGAAGTGGGCGGACGGACTCTTCATCTTCGCCCTTGACCCCGTAGGCCGCCATGTCGGTACCTACATGGGTGAAGACCGCAAAGTCTCCCTCCAGCAGCGGGACGCCATCCAGGACGCGGCCAGGGAGCTTTTGCGTGAAGCCCAATGGACGGAGGGGACCATTGCAGGCGTCCGGCGCGCGGCAGAGCTCATCAACCAGCCGTGGTATCAGTCCGCGGCCTTCCTGATCACTGCGTGGCTTACGGCGGGGACGGCGGCCCTGGGAGCGGCGGCCTGGCTGATCGTGCGCGCAGTCACCAGGTCTGCCAGCCGAAAGGAAATAGAACGCGGGGACCAAAGCTACGCCAACGTCAGCATGGACCTTGAGGTGACGGAACTGAACGCCGGTACCATCCCCGGGTCATCGCGGTACGGAGGCCAGGTGCTGGAGAAGCACCGCACCTTCCTCAACCGCTATGACCTGGCCAGCGGACTCGCCAACAGGGTGCATGCTTTGTCCAAGGGGTCGCTGGGCATGCGCAGGAATCTCAGGCTCGCCCGTGACTACGCCGATGCCGCGTCCGAACTGGACGCCCTGGACGACGTCATTGCGGACAGCAATGCCCTCCTGAACCGGGGCAGCACCTGGCAAACGGCCTGGGACCGGCAGTTGGCGCCCTTCCGCAGCGACCTCGCGGGACTGGAACAGCTCCTCAACAGGCGGCACGGGCAGGGAGGTTCGGCAACGGCGGCGGCGCTCCGGTCCTTCCGCGCCCAGAGCCTGCGGGACATCGAGCGGTGGACCGTTGACCTGGCAGAGGAAAGGATCAGCCCGGAAAGGGCGCTGGACGGCCTCTATGAAGCCCGGACCCGGCTGGCCGGCCTGTTGGAGAACCACGCAGGGACAGTCATCGAAGGCTATGCGAAGAATAAGCGTGAGGCAGAGCTGATGCGCAAGGAGATGGAAGCGGCACAGGACGGCCTCAACCACAAACGCCGGCCGAGCTACAAGCCGAGCATCCTCGGCACCGTTTACCCCTCCTACCAGTTCTTTTCCGTTGCCACCTTCAACTCAGGCTTCAACACCGGCGTCAGCAGCGTCAGCTCTGCCCGCAGCGGGGGCGGCAGCACCACCGGGTACGGGAGCAGCGGCGGGAGCTTCTCCGGGTCCGGCAGTTCGTCCAGCTTCTGAAGGGCTCCCGGCCCTTTGGAGGACCAGGACTACCGCGCCCGGCGCACGCTCCGCCCCCAGACCTGACGCGGCGACGTTATCCATCACGGAACCAATCACCGTCGCCGCCGCAGAAACTGCGGCGCATAGTACGGATGTCCACATACTCTGGGCACATGAGCGAGCGAAGCAGTACCTGGCATGTGCGCCACAAGGAGAGCCTGAGCCGCGGCGAGCGCGCGGCAGATGTCCTCCGCAACGGTATGGGCAGCTGGCCCTTTGTAGGATTCTTCCTCGCATTCATGGCGGCCTGGGCCGTGGTCAACTCCTACGTCCTTGCAGGAGGCGCATGGGACCCCTATCCCTACATCCTCCTCAACCTCTTCCTGTCCATGCTGGCCGGCCTCCAGGGCGCCATCCTGCTGATCGCTGCCAAGCGGCAGGATGCGATCGCCGCGGCGATGGCCCGCCATGATTACGAGACGGACGTGCAGTCCGAGTCAGAAATCGAACGGCTGACGGCCATCAACAATGAACAACTTGAGTTGCTGAACGAGCTGCGGGCACTGCTGCAGCGGGCCGAAGCGCTCGCGGACAAGGATGACGGCGGCCCGGCCCGCACCACGGGGGCGGGCACATAAAACACGACGGCGGCCGGCTGGCGGTTACGACGCCGGCCAGACCACCTTCGTCTGCCATTTGGCGGGATCCGGTTCCTTCTCCGGATCAGTCAGGTAGTACTCCCACATGCTGTCGGACGGCGTGAGGCCCTCCGCGTGCATCCGCTGCTGGATGGCGCCGTAGGTCTCCCCAAGGGTGTCGTAGGGTCCGATGTGGATGGCTTCGAAGGCGTCACCCCCGGGCAACACCACCGTCTGCACTCCATCTGCTCCGGTGAAGGGGTCGGCTATGGGGAAGCCCGCTTCGACGTCCACGGTGTCCGTGGGCATGCCGCGATACCTGGCGAAAGGAGGGCCGGCGGGGAAGACGCCCTGTTTCTGGGTGGCCGCCATGACGGCGCCGAAGGCACGGCCGAAAAACTCTGTGAGCGCGCTCATGGGGACACGCTCACGAAGTACAGCGGCCGGCTGCTCCGTGGTGTGGATCTTCCTGGGCTGTGCATCGTTCATGGCACCAGCCTCCGCTGCCGGCGGCCGGCGGGACAGGGCATAAAGCCCCTAAACCAGGTGCCGCCTCAGCCGGCTGCAACGTAGGCCTCGCGCATCCACTCCTGCACCTCGCCGTCGAGGGCGCTGCTGTCCTGGAGTTCCAGGTGGTGCATCCAAACGCCGGGGGAGGGATGGGCCACCTCCTTGAAGCGTGGTGATACATCATGCCGCGGAAGGGGAAGTGAAAGGACAAGCGGAATGTTCGAGGTGACATACATGCCCGGACGCCACAGGTACGCGAAGCTGCGGCGCCGGCTGAACGCGATCCGGCTCTTGCTGACACGGATATCCATCGGCCCCAGGCTGGCGGCCATCCGTTCCGCCGCCTCGTAGATTGCCTGGGCCGGGGGTGACCCTTCCAGGAAGCGGGCAACGGTCCAGGCATTGCCGTCGGGTTCCACGTGCCCGAAGCCCTTGACCCTATTTCGCGGCGTCGGCAAGGTCGTCCGCCCATTTGGCCGCCCGGCTTTCCTCGCCGGTGAGCAGTGGCCCTTCCGTGCCCTTGACGTAGAACGCCATGGGTCCGCCGATAATGCTGGCCCCGGCCTCCTTGAGGGCGCGGGTAATCTTCCTGCCCGCGTCCCCGTGGATGAACAGCTTGAGCCGGGTATCGAACGCAGCCGCCTTCACTCCGGCCAGTCCGCGGGCGGCCAGGTCTCCGAGTGCCCGGACGATCGCCGGAGTGGGCCGCCAGCCATTGATCGGACTACCGACGACGAGCAGATCGCCGGCCTGGATGCTCCCGGGCTCGAACCCGTCCACGGGAACAGCCCTGGCACCGGCGCCGAGTCCGGAAGCAACGGCCTCGGCAATCGCCTTGGTGTTTCCGTAGCCGGAGTCGTACAGGATGACAGCCTTCATATCGTCGCGTCCTTTGCGGTACCAGGAAAAGCGGACCTTCCGTTCCAGCAAGGTACCCGCAAAGCGCAGGCATGCGGCAGGGTCAAAAGTCACCAGACCGGGTGGAAAATACAGGCTGGAGCTCGGGCCTAAATGCCCTAGTTTGCCCGCGCGGGGCCGGATACCTTCGGCGTATGCATAACGACCCTCCGCAGCCTGCCACCGAAGTCCTCCGCCCGGGCGACTGCTGGGACCTCCTGCACGGTGTTTCGGTGGGGCACCTGGCAGTGACGGTGGACGACCATCCGGAAATCTTTCCGGTGAACTTCAAGGTGGACGACGAATCCCTCGTGTTCCGGACCGGCGAGGGGACCAAGCTTCGAAGTACCGGCGGCCATTCCGCCGTCGCACTGGAAGCCGATGGATTCGACGCCACCACCCGGACGGCCTGGAGCGTCCTGGTCAAAGGCCACGCCGTTGTGCTGAAGCCATCCCCGGAGCTGCTGACCGGCGTCGGGCTGACGCTTTTCCCGTGGCAGGCCGGGCAGAAAGACCATTTTGTCCGGATTGTTCCCGGATCGGTCACGGGACGCCGGTTTGGAATCACGTCACCGCTGACCTGGTGGAACCAGCTGGACAGTGCCCCGCGGGCGGACCGTGAATGAGGCGGCCGGCAGGTCCGCTTGAGGCTGCGGACACCACCGGGCTGACTGGGCACATGGCCGCCGGTTCTCCCCGGGGAAGCCGTGCCGGCAGACTTCTCCGGCTATATCCCCTGGTGGCGCTGACCTCAAGCATCATCCTGGTCACCCTGCTCCTGCCGCAGTTCGGCCTCGAAGAGCCGGTCCGGCTGCTCGCTTCGGCCTATGCCGCCGCCGTTGTGCTCGCCAGGTCCGTGTCCATGATCCGGTCCCTCCGAAAGGGCCGCTGGGGCATTGATCTCCTGGCGCTCATGGCCGTGGCCAGTACCGTCGCCGTGGGCGAATACCTCGCCGCGCTAGTGGTGATCCTCATGCTTGCCAGCGGAGAAGGGCTTGAAGACTTCGCCCACGGCCGGGCAGTACGCGAGCTGAGGTCCCTGCTGGACCGCGCGCCCCGGTTCGCGCACCGGGAGATGGCCGGACCGGTCCTGGACGACATACCCGTCGATGCGGTGGTGCCGGGGGATGTGCTGGTGGTGCGTCCCTCCGAGCTGGTGCCGGTGGACGGCGAGCTCCTGTCGGATTCGGCCGGCATGGACGAATCGTCGCTGACGGGGGAGAGCCTGCCGGTGGAGCGGCGCCGCGGGGAACTGCTGCTGAGCGGGTCAGTCAACGGCGAGGCGGCCATCAGGATGCGCGCGGCCGCCACTGCTGCCGATTCCCAGTACAGCCGGATCATCGCCCTGGTGGAGGAAGCTTCCGCCAGCAGGGCTCCGGTGGTGCGGCTGGCGGACCGCTACGCGGTGCCTTTCACCGTTCTCGCCCTCGCCATGGCGGGAACTGCGTGGCTGCTGTCCGGGGACGCTGTCCGTTTCGCCCAGGTCCTGGTAGTGGCGACGCCCTGCCCGCTCCTCATAGCCGCACCGGTGGCATTCCTGGCGGGCACCAGCCAGGCGGCCCGCAAGGGCATCATCATCAAGAACACCAGCACCCTCGAACAGCTGGCCAGGGCGCGGACCGCCGTCTTTGACAAGACCGGAACCCTCACGTCCGGCCGGCCGGTGCTGGACAGGGTTGAACTGGCCGCCGGGCCGGAAACAGGGTCCGGCGGCGCTCTTGACGAGGACCGGCTGCTGCAGCTGGCCGCATCCGCTGAACAGTTCTCGTCCCACGTCCTTGCCTCATCCGTCATCGCAGCCGCTGCCGCGAGGAACCTTCGGCTCCTCCCGGTGGCTCAGGCAACGGAACAGGCCACGCAGGGTGTGGAAGCAGAGTGCGGCGGCCAAAGGGTACTGGTAGGCAAGGCAGGACTCGTCCACGCTTCAGCAAGCGGGTTCCGGGCAGTCGCGCTGGAAAGCGGGCAACTGGCCGTCTATGTCGCCGTCAATGGAACCTACGCCGGCGCTCTGGTCATGAAGGACCCGCTGCGCGCTAACGCATTGGATACGCTCTCTGCGCTCCGGCGCCTTGGCATCCGGCACACCATGCTGCTCACCGGCGACGCCGGCGCGACCGCAGCCCATATCGCCCGGGAGGCCGGCATCCGGCACGTCCAAGCTGAATGCCTGCCCGCCGACAAGGTCAGGTCCGTGGCCGCCATCGCCGACCGCCCGGTCCTCATGGTGGGCGACGGCGTCAACGACGCCCCGGTCCTGGCCGCGGCGGATGTTGGCGTCGCCATGGGCGCAAAGGGTGCGACGGCGGCTAGCGAGTCCGCCGACGTCGTTGTCATGCTGGATGACCTCTCCAAAGTGGCCCTGGCAGTGGCCGTTGGAAAACGCACGCTGTCAGTGGCGCTGACCAGTATCTGGGTCGGAATCGGTGCCAGCATCGCCTTGATGGCAGTGGCCATGACCGGGTACATACCGGCGGTCACCGGGGCCCTCCTCCAGGAACTCGTCGACCTGGCCACGATTGTGAACGGGTTGCGGGCCCTTCACGGTGCAGACCGCCTTCCGGGCATGATGTCCTCCGCCTCAACCACCCAGGAGGCGGAGTACATGTGAGGACGGCGGACGGCCTGACCTCCACGCAGGCGGCGGAGCTTCTCCAGCGGACAGGACCCAACCTCCTTCCGGCGGAAAAGCCCGTACCCCAGTGGCGGAAACTCTGGGGCGAGATGACACATTTCTTTGCCCTGATGCTGTGGTGCGCCGCTGTCCTTGCCTACGTCGCCGACATGCCGCAACTGGCAGTGGCGATTGTCGTCGTCGTCATCGTCAACGGCGTCTTCGCCCACATCCAGCAGGAACGTGCCCAGCACGCTGCCGCCAGGCTCCGCGGGCTTCTGCCCGCGGACGTGGTGGTGCGGCGGGACGGACGGGTCCGCACGGTCCACGCAAGCGAACTCGTGACCGGAGACGTGGTGCTCCTGGCCGCCGGTGACCGCGTGCCGGCCGACGCGGTCCTGGACACGGCATCAGCCTGCACTGTGGACGAGTCCATGCTGACCGGCGAGAGCGAGCTGGTGCCCAAGAAGGCAGGTGATGCCGCATGGGGTGGAACCTTCCTGGTCAACGGGGAGGGCGAAGCGGTTGTGACGGCAACCGGTGCCCGGACCCGGCTGGCCGGAATCGCTGCATTGACAAGCCAGGCCGCGCCTCCACCCACACCGCTGTCCCTCGAGCTGCGCAGGATAGTCCGGGTCATCGCAGGTGTGGCCCTGGCAATCGCCGCACTCTTCTTCACCACTTCGCTGCTGGTGGGCTTCCAGTGGCGGGACGCCTTCCTGTTCGCCATCGGCGTGGCCGTGGCCCTCGTCCCCGAAGGCCTGCTGCCCACTGTCACTCTTTCGCTGGCCATGGGCGCCCAGCGGATGGCATCCCGCAAGGCACTGGTGCGCAACCTGGAAGCCGTGGAGACCCTCGGCTCCACCACCTTCATTTGCACCGACAAGACCGGAACGCTGACCCAAAACAGGATGAACGCCGTCGAAGTCCTCACGACGGCCGGCCGCGTCCAGCTGGCGGGCGAGGGGTACCAGCCCGAAGCGGCGGTGGAAGGGGAAGGGATCGACCGGGCAGCAGAGGCAGCGCTCGCGGCGCTCGCCGCATCCCAAGGAGGCGCAGAGTTCCGCGACGGGCAATGGCGGGCACAGGGGGATCCAATGGAAGCCGCCATCGATGTGCTTGCCCGCAGGCTGACCGGCCGTACCGCACAGCGGGAAACACCCTCACGCCGCATCGCCTTCGATCCTGCGCGCCGCCGCGAAACGGCGGTTATCGGAACGGACGCGTACTGCAAGGGCGCCCCGGAAGCCGTTTTCCCCTTGTGCCGCGACGTGCCGGCGCTCCTGCGGGACGAGGTGACGGGCATGGCATCGAGGGGCCTGCGGGTGATCGCCGTGGCACGGCGCCGGCTGGACGCCGATGATCCTGCGGCCGGAAGATGGGAGTTCTGTCCTGCGGAGCTCATCGAGCGTCATATGGAGCTGCTGGGCCTGGTCGGCCTACATGATCCGCCCCGGACCGACGCGGCGGAAGTCATTCAAGCCGCGCGCAGGGCGGGGCTCAAGCTGGGCATGATCACTGGCGACCATCCTGAAACTGCCGCGGCCATCGCCCGCGAAATCGGCCTGATCGGGTCACCGGAGTGCGTGCTGGAAGGCGCCGGCCTTCCCGACGACGAACAGATGCTCGGTGCACTGCTGGACCGGGACGGGGTGGTGGTGAGCAGGGTGTCCCCGGAACAGAAACTCCGCGTGGCCAAGGCATTGCAGTCCAGGGGCCACGTGGTGGCCATGACGGGCGACGGCGTCAACGACGGGCCGGCACTCCGCGAAGCCGATATCGGCGTGGCCATGGGCCTGACCGGCACCGATGTGGCCCGCGAGGCCGCGGACCTGGTCCTCCTCGACGACCACTTCGGCACCATCGTGGCCGCCATCGAGCAAGGCCGCGCCACCTATTCCAACATCCACCGGTTCCTGACCTACCACCTCACGGACAATGTGGCCGAGCTGACCCCTTTCGTCATCTGGGCGCTCTCCGGCGGGCAGTTTCCGCTTGCCCTCGGCGTGCTCCAGATCCTGGCCCTGGACATCGGCACCGACCTGCTTCCCGCGCTGGCACTGGGTGCTGAACCCCCTGGCAAGCACGTCCTGGCCCGGCCGCCGGAGCGGCGGCACCTGATGGACAGGCAGCTCATGATCCGGGTTTTCTGCGTGCTGGGGCCCGTGGAGGCGGCGGTGGAAATGGCGGCGTTCTCCGCCGTGCTGTTCGGCGGCGGCTGGATCCGCGGCGAAGCCCCGGAGGCGGGGCTCCTGATGGCAGCCTCCGGGGCCGCCTTCACCGCCGTCGTCCTTGGCCAGCTCGCCAACGCCTATGCGTGCCGGAGCGCGACGGCGGCGCCGTGGAGCCTGGGCTGGGGCACCAACAGGCTCCTGGCCTGGGCCGTCCTGGCCGAACTGGCCGTCCTCGCCGCGTGCCTGTACATTCCCCAGGCCGCTGCGCTGCTGGGGCACGCCCCGCCGCCGCCTGCCGGCTTCGTCCTGGCGCTCCTGGCGATACCGGCGGTCCTTGCCGCCGACTGGGCCTACAAGGAAATCAGGGGCCGGAAGCGCCCGGGCTAGCCGCGGCCACCCGTGCCCGCCCGCCCGTCCCCGCAGGACCAAAGACTCTGCCCGCCGGGTTCCGGACGGGCACAGAATCGAGGAATGAAAGCTGCCGCGCCAACATCCGTCAATAACGCCCGTGTGATATGGATCGAGGAGACGGGCATCGGGGACATAGCCTCCGTTGGAGGGAAGAATGCTTCACTCGGGGAGCTCAGCCGGTCCCTGCGGTCGGCCGGCGTCAGCGTTCCGGAAGGGTTTGCGACCACGGCGTCGGCCTACAGGGCGTTCCTGGAAGCCAACGCCCTGGTGCCGCGGATCAAGGAACTCGTTGCGGACTACCGCAGCGGACAGTCAACGCTGCGGCAGGCAGGCGCCGCCATTCGGGAGCTTTTCCTCGCAGCGACCTTCCCGGAGGACACGGCTGCCGGCATCCGCGAACACTACCGGGCACTCTGCCGCCGGGCAGGGGAGCAGCAGGTGCCGGTGGCCGTCCGGAGCAGCGCCACGGCTGAAGACCTGCCCGATGCCAGTTTCGCAGGCCAGCAGGAGACGTTCCTGAACGTGGCGGGGGAGCGGGCGGTCCTGGACGCCTGCCGCCGCTGCTACGCCTCGCTGTTCACCGACAGGGCCATCACCTACCGCGAGATCAAGGGGTTTGACCACCTCGATGTTGCCCTGTCCGTGGGTGTCCAGCGGATGGTGCGGTCCGACGTCGGTGCTTCCGGAGTGATGTTCTCGATCGACACCGAGTCGGGGTTTCCCGGCGCCGTCCTCATCAGTGCCGCGTGGGGACTCGGGGAAACCGTGGTGCAGGGAACCGTCAACCCGGACAAGTACCAGGTGTTCAAGCCCCTGCTGGCCAATGCTTCGCTGAGCCCCGTCATTGAACGGCACGTAGGGGCCAAAGAACGGAAAATGGTCTACAGCCACGGCGGTGATGCCCGCACGCAAATGGTGGAAACCACCGCACACGAACGCAGGTCCCTGGTGTTGTCGGACCCGGAAGTTGTCTTGCTGGCACGGTGGGCCGCGGCCGTTGAGGACCACTACGGGCGTCCGATGGACATGGAGTGGGCAAAGGACGGCATCACCGGCGAACTGTTCATGGTGCAGGCGCGGCCGGAGACCGTGCAGGCCCAGAGGACGGGCTCAACCTTCCGGACGTACCGTCTTCGGCAGCAGGGCAGGCTCCTGACGTCCGGGGCTGCCATCGGGGATTCCATTGCCCGCGGTCCTGCCTGCGTCATCCGTGACCCAAAGGACATTGAAGACTTCGTGGACGGCTCCGTCCTGGTGACCCGGATGACCGATCCGGACTGGGTGCCGGTGATGAAGCGGGCGTCAGGAATCGTCACCGACCATGGAGGACCCACCAGCCACGCCGCGATCGTCAGCCGCGAACTGGGGGTGCCGGCCGTCGTCGGCACCCGGAACGCAACGGAAGTCCTCGCCAACGGCGCACCGGCGACCTTGTCCTGTGCCGAAGGCGAAGAAGGCCATGTCTATGAAGGGCTGCTGGACTTCGCCGTGGAAGAAGTGGACATGGCCACCCTTCCCGCCACCCGGACGGCTGTGATGGTCAATATTGGCAGCCCAGCCGCCGCATTCAAGTGGTGGCGCCTGCCGGCCGCGGGGGTTGGCCTCGCGCGGATGGAATTCATCATCACCAACCTGATCCGCATCCATCCCATGGCCCTGGTCCATCCCGAGCGCGTCGCCGATCCGGAGGCCACCGCGCTGATCGAAGACCTGACCCGGGGCTACCGGGACCGCCGGGAGTATTTCGTCGATGTCCTGGCCACCGGGATCGCGAAAATCGCGGCGCCCTTCTACCCCAAGCCCGTCATTGTCCGCCTCAGCGACTTCAAAACCAACGAATACAGCCACCTCATCGGAGGCGGCGCCTTCGAACAACCCGAAGAGAACCCGATGCTCGGCTTCCGCGGAGCCTCTCGCTACTACAGCGAACAGTACCGGGAGGGGTTCGCGCTGGAATGCGAAGCCCTCAAGCGGGTCCGGGAACACATCGGCTTTTCCAACGTGGTCGTCATGGTCCCGTTCTGCCGGACGGTGGGCGAAGCTGACCTCGTGATCAAGGCCATGGCGGACCACGGGCTGGTCCGCGGTGAAGCGGGGCTCCAGCTGTACATGATGTGTGAAATACCGGCCAATGTGGTGCTGGCCGGCGACTTCGCGCGGCGTTTCGACGGCTTCTCCATTGGTTCGAACGACCTTACGCAGCTGGTCCTGGGAGTGGACCGTGATTCCGAGCAGCTCGCCGCGCTCTTCGACGAGCGGGATCCGGCGGTCACCACCATGATTGCCGAGGCCATCGGCAAGGCCCACGCCGCCGGGATCAAAATCGGCATCTGCGGACAGGGCCCCAGCAACCACCCCGACCTCGCCGAATTCCTGGTGGACCAGGGCATCGACTCCATCTCGCTGAATCCAGACACGTACCTGCGGACCATCCCCATCATCGCGGCGGCCGAACAGCGGCTTGGCAAACAGGCCTAAAGGCACTGGAAGCGTCGGCGCCTTCACTGGTACTGATGAAGCCATGACCACGTCGCCGACCGCTGCTGCTGCGAAGCCGCCCTTCGACGCTGTGATCTTCGACCTGGACGGCGTGGTCACCAATACCGCATCCGTGCACCGCGCCGCGTGGAAGGACGCGTTTGACCGGATCCTGCAGGACCCCCGGATCCCGCCGGCGGCAAACCGCGCCCCGATGACCAAGGCCGACTACCTGAACTTCATCGACGGCCTTCCCCGCGAGGATGGCGTCCTGAAGTTCCTCGCCGCCAGGGGAGTGGAGATAGACCGCGGGACGCAGGCCGACGAGCCGGGGGCATGGACAGCGGGTGGCCTTGGCGCCTTGAAGAACCGCCTGTTCCTGGAACGCCTGAAGCGCGGCGGCGTCCAGGCCTACCCGGGAACACTGCAGCTCCTGCAGCGGCTTTCCGGCGCCGGGGTGCGGGCCGCCCTTGTCACGTCCAGCCGCAACGCCTCGGCGATCCTGGAGTCAGCAGGACTTACCCGCTATTTCAACGCGGTGGTGGACGGCAACCTGGCCGCAAGCCTCGGGCTGCAGGGAAAGCCCGCCCCGGACACCTTCCTCGCGGCAGCGTCCCGGCTCGGAGTCCTCCCGTCCCGCTCCGTCGTCATCGAGGATGCCGGCGCGGGCGTGCAGGCCGCCCGCCGCGGCGGTTTCGGCCTCGTCGTGGGAATTGACCGCAACGGAATCCGGCGCGAACTCGAGGCGGCCGGGGCCGCCGTCGTACTCAATGACGTTGCGGAACTGGACCTGGGACTCGTTGCCGGTGATCCCTGGCAGCTTGTCTACGAAGGATTCGATCCCGGGCACGAGGGGCACCGGGAAGCGCTAACCACGCTGGGAAACGGCTACTTTGCCGTACGGGGCGCCGCCCCCGAAGGGGGGCCCTTCAGCTATCCGGGCATGTACCTTGCCGGGGTCTACAACCGCGTGGTTGCCTCCGTGGCGGGTGAAGAGCTGCTGGAAGAGCACATGGTGAACGGCCCCGATTGCCTTCCCCTGGACCTGAGGTTGCCGGGCGGAACCTGGTGGTCCGAGGGAGGGCTGGTGGTCCTTCGGGAACGCAGGACCCTGGACCTTCGGGCCGCCGTCCTGGAACGGCGGCTGCTCCTGGAAGCTGCCGGCGGGCGGCGCATGGAAGTGGTCCAGACCAGGTTCGTCTCGATGGCCGAGCCCCATCTGCTGGGCCTCGCCACGAGGATCACACCCCTGGGCTGGAGCGGAACCCTTGAAGTGCGCAGCGGCATCAACACCGGCGTCCGGAACGCGAATATCACCCATCCTTCCGCGGGGCCGGGAATCCACCTCACGGACAGGACCGGCCCCGGACTGGCCGGCACTGATCCGGCGGACAGCACGGCTGTGGTGCAGGCGGAGACCACACAAAGCCTGGTCCGGATCGCGTCGGCCTTCCGAACCAGCGTGGCCGGCGGAGCATTGCCAGGCCTGTCGGGCCGCAAAGGTGGCCTGCACTTCCAATCCTTCACGGTCGCCCTCGAGGAGGGGGCGACGGCGTCGGTCACCAAGACGGTGGCGGTGGTGACATCCCGCGACCACGCGATCTCCAGTCCCGAATCCGAAGCAAGGGCGGTGCTGGACCGCGCGGGCGGCGACTTCGACGCGCTGCTGGCTGCCCACAGTTCGGCGTGGCGGCAGGAGCTGCGGCCGTTCCTGGTGGAGATGGACGCCCCCGTGCAGGTCCGGATGGTGCTGAACCTGCATATTTTCCACCTTCTGCAGACCCTCGCCCACCACACCGCCGAGCTCGATGCCGGAGTCACCGCCCGGGGCCTGCACGGGGAGGGATACCGGGGGCATGTCTTCTGGGACGAACTGTTCGTGCTGCCCCTGTTGACGTCGCGGACGCCGTATGTCGCCCGCGCCCTGATCAACTACCGCTGGCGCAGGCTTCCGGCTGCCCGCCACGCTGCACGGCTGCTGGGGCTGCGGGGAGCAAAGTTTCCATGGCAAAGCGGCAGCGACGGCCAGGAGGAAACCCCGAAGTGGCTGTACAACGAAAGATCCGGGCGGTGGGTCCGGGACCATTCCCACATGCAGCTGCACGCCGGGCTGGCGGTCGCCTTCAACGCCTGGCAGTACTTCCAGGCCACGGGCGACTCAGCGTGGCTCCATCACCGGGGAGCGGAACTCCTGATCGAAGTCGCCCGGTTTTTCGCATCCCTGGCCGAGTACGACCAAGCCTCCGGGCGATACCACCTCAAAGGAGTGGTGGGACCCGATGAATACCACACCGGCTACCCGGCGCGGAGCCGGCCCGGACTGGACGACAACGCCTACACCAATGTCATGGCGGCCTGGGTGTGCGTGCAGGCCGCAGAACTCACCACCACCGCCCACGGCAGCGAGCTGGCCGAACTGCTGGAACGCCTTGGCGTGGCCGGCGGTGAACCGGACGGCTGGGCGCGCGTCGGCAATGCAATGTACGTGCCTTTTGGCCCCGACGGTCTGATCAGCCAGTTCGAAGGCTACGAACACCTGCAGGAACTGGACTGGGAGCATTACCGGGAACACTACGACAGCATTGAACGGCTTGACCTGATCCTGGAAGCCGAGGGGGACAAAACCAACCGGTACAAACTTGCCAAGCAGGCCGACGTCCTCATGCTGCCGTACCTGCTGGGGCATGAAGGCCTCGTCGCTTTCCTCAACGGGCTCGGCTATGCGTTCACAATGGAACAGCTGCACCGGACCATTGAGTACTACCTCGCCAGGACGGCACACGGATCCACCCTCAGCCGTGTTGCCCACGCATCGGTGCTGGCCGGGGTCGATGCCGACCGCGCCTGGGACAGTTTCCGCGAGGCACTGGATGCCGACCTGGACGACACTCAGCACGGCACCACCAGGGGCGGCATCCACTTGGGTGCCATGGCGGGAACCATCGACGTCATCCAGCGCAGTTTCGCCGGGCTGCGGATGAGCGGCGACACCCTGGAGTTCGCCCCCAACCTGCCCACGGGCCTGAACGCCGTCGCCTTCGAAGTCCGGTACCGCGGCCACTTCCTTACAGTGCGCCTCAAAGACGGGCACATGGGCGTCTCCTCCGCGCCGGGAGAGGCGCTGCCCATCAAGCTCCGGGTGGACGGCCGGAACACGACGCTTGCCCCCGGCCAGGCAAGGGACTTCGCCTCTCCCCGCCAGACGAAGGGACCGGCCGCCTCATGACACCGGTGGAACGACTGGGGATCCTGACCAGTGGCGGCGACTGCCCGGGGGTGAACGCGGTGATCCGCGGTGCCGTGCTGGCGGGAGCCGTCACGCACGGCTACGAGTTCGTCGGCTTCCGCGACGGCTGGCGGGGAGTCGTGGAGCACGACGCATTGCCCTTGCCGCGGCACGCCGTGCGCGGCATCTCCCGGCTGGGCGGAACCATCCTGGGAACATCCCGCACCAACCCGCTGTCGGAAGGCGGGGCGGAGGCGGTGCGTGGCAGTTTCCTGCGCCACCGGCTGGAGGGCCTCATCGCGATCGGCGGCGAAGGCACACTGGCCGCGGCGAAGGCACTCGCGGACCAGGGCCTCCAAGTCATCGGGGTGCCCAAAACGATCGACAACGACCTCGGCGCCACGGACTATACCTTCGGGTTCGATTCGGCAGTGCAGACCGCCACCGAAGCCATCGACAGGCTGCGGACCACGGGCGAATCGCACCACCGCTGCATGATTGCCGAGGTGATGGGCCGGAACGCCGGCTGGATCGCGCTGCATGCGGGAATGGCGTCCGGCGCCCATGCCATCCTGATTCCGGAACACAGGGTGGCCCTGCAGCAGGTAGCCGCCTGGGTGACCTCGGCCCGGGACCGCGGGCGGGCACCGCTGGTGGTGGTGGCTGAGGCATTTACGCCCGAAGGGGAAGACGCGCCCTACGCGCCCCGCGGCCTGGATACCTTTGGACGGCCCCGGCTCGGCGGAATCGGCCTTGCCCTTGAGCGGGAGCTGCAAGAGCTGACGGGGATTGAAACCCGGGCCACCGTCCTCGGCCACATCCAGCGCGGCGGCGAACCGACTGCTTTCGACCGCGTCCTGGCCACCAGGCTGGGTATGGCCGCGGCGGGGGCAGCAGCTGCAGGCCTGTGGGGAACGATGGTTTCTCTCCGCGGCACCGAGATCGTCAACGTCGGGCTGGAACAGGCCATTGGAGCCTTGAAGGTGGTCCCCGAATCGCGCTACCAGGAGGCGGCGGTGCTGTTCGGCTGACAGGCGGCGCGTGCAGCGGCGGCCAGGTATACGCAGCTAGGCGTGGGCGGCCACGTATTCCACCAGGCCCCCCACGGTGGCCACCGTGGGATAGTCCCGCTCGGGGATGTCCACCCCCGTGGATCCTGCGATGGACTCCACCAGGCGGAGGAAGTCGAGGGAATCCAGCTCCAGGTCCTGGCGCAGCCTCGCGCCGTCGACGAGGTCCCCGGGTTCGACGTCGGGCGCCACCTGGCCGATTGCCGCCTGGACTGCCGCCCGGGCATCCTGCCGGTTCATAGCTCCTCCGGGGTCTGCAACAGCTCATCGATACGGGACAGGAAACGGCCGCCGCGCAGGCCGTTGCTGACCCTGTGGTCCGCGGACAGGGTTGCAGTGGCGGCGTGGCGGATTCCGAGCATGCCGTGATGGGCCCAGGGCTGCTCCGTGACCCTGCCAAAGCCAACCATGGCGACCTGCGGCGGATAGATGACCCCGTACACGCTTTCCACACCGAGGTCGCCCAGGTTGGTGACGGTGATGGTCGGATCGGCCATCTCGGCCCGCTGCAGCCGGCCGGCCCGCGCCCGGGCAACGAGGCCCCGCAGCTGCTCCATGAGTTCGTCGAGCGTCAGGGCGTCCGCATCATGCAGGGCAGGTGCCACGAGCCCGCCTTGGCGCAGGGCCACCGCCACCCCAAGGTGCACGGCTGTGCCGGGGCGGAAGGAGCCGTCCGCGAAGAAGCCATTCATCTCCGGCACTTCCTTCGCCGCCAGCGCCGTGGCCTTGAGCAGCAATGCTGACGGAACCAGGCGCGAGGCGACCGGCCGCTCCTGGTTGGCCGACGCCATCCACGCCATGGCAGCCGCCAGGTCCAGGGTTGTGGCCAGGTAGTAGTGCGGGATCTCCTTCTTGGAACGGGACATCAGCGCTCCCACCGCCTGCCGGAGGCTTTCCGCCTTCCCGCCCGGCGCCTCCTTCCGGGGTCCGCCGGATGCTTCGCGGCGCACGTCCGCCTCGGTCACAGCCCCGCCGGGTCCGGTTCCGGCCAAGCCCTTCAGGTCCACGCCGAGCCGCTCCGCCAGCCGGCGCGCCAGCGGCGAGGAGCGCACCCGGCCGCCACCGGCCGCGCCGGGCGGTGCCGGGTGCGGCCTCCGGGGCGGTGGCGGGAGAACGGCCGCCTTGGTGAGGGACGCCGCCCCGGCGCGTTCGACGTCGGCACGCGTCACCTCAGCGTTCCTGCCGCTCCCGTGGAGCGAACCGACGTCGACTCCCAACGAATGCGCCAGGTGCCGTACGGGGGGCGGAAGCTTTGCAGCCTGGTCACGGGGTGGGCGTTCGGAGGGCAGCTGTGCGGGCGTGGCCGTGATCCGGGCGATCGGCGTCCCCACATCCACCGTGTCGCCGATTTCCACGAGGAACTCGGCAACGACGCCTTCCTCGAAAGACTCAATATCCATCACGGTCTTGTCCGTGTCCACAGCCGCAATGAGATCGCCCTTGCGGACATAGTCGCCGGGCCTGACCAGCCACTCCACCACCTTGCCGTGCTCCATGTCGGCGCCCAGGGACGGCATCCGGAACTCAGTCATGGACACCCGCAGCTTCCCGAGCCGCAGCCACCACCCGTTCCACCGACGGCAGAGCGGCGAGCTCCATGTGCTTGGCATACGGCACCGGCACCTCCGCGCTGCAAACCCGTTGCACCGGGGCATCCAGGTCAAAGAAGGCATGTTCGCTGATCCGGGCTGCTATCTCAGCTGAGATGCTGCCGCTGCGCCAGCCCTCGTCCACCACCACTGCCCGGTGCGTCCTGCCGACGCTGCCGAGGATGGTGGCATCGTCGAGCGGCCGCAGGGTCCGCAGATCGATGACCTCCGCGTCGACGCCTTCCGCTTCCAGCTGGTCAGCGGCTTCAAGCACGGCCGGAAGGGTGCCGCCGTACGTGATGAGCGTAACGCCGGTGCCCGGGCGCAGGACGGCGGCCGTGCCGATGTCCACCGGTCCGGCGTCGTCCGCCAGCTCTCCGGCGACGTTGTAGAGGGATCCGTGCTCAAAAATCAGGACCGGGTCCGGGTTTTCCAGCGCGGTCCAGAGCATGCCGCGGGCGTCGGCCAGCGTGGCAGGGGCCAGGATCCGCAGGCCGGGGATGTGCGCGTACCAACCTTCCAGGCTGTGCGAGTGCTGCGCGCCCAGCTGACGGCCGGCTCCGGTGGTCATCCGGATGACGATCGGCACGTTGAACTGCCCGCCGGACATGTGCAGCAGCGTCGCTGCGTTGTTGACGATCTGGTCCAGCGCCAGGAGGCTGAAATTGACCGTCATGATTTCGACGACCGGCCGCATCCCGCCCAGCGCGGCCCCGATGCCGGCGCCTACGAAACCCGACTCGGACAGCGGCGTGTCGCGGATGCGTTCCGGCCCGAATTCCTCCAGCAGGCCAAGGCTGACGGCGAAGCTCCCGCCGTAGCGGCCCACATCCTCGCCCATCAAGAAGACCCGGCCGTCGCGTTGCAGGGCGTCGCGGAGGGCCGCACGCATGGCTTCGCGGTACGTGGTCTTCATCCTGCTGCCCGTCCTTCCTCGGCGTCAACGCTTCTCTCGCTGTAGACGAACCGGGTGAGGTCTTCCACGGGTTCGAGGGTTCCCTCCTCGGCGAAATCGACGCCGTTTGCCATCTCCGCGTCGATGTCCGCCTGCAGGCCGGCCCACTGCTCTTCCGGCAATTGACCGGCCGACTCCAGCGCGGCCTTGAGCAGGAGGATGGGGTCCCGCTCCATCCAGCGGGCTACTTCCGATTTATCCCGGTACAGCTCAGGATCGAACATTGAGTGGGCGCGGAAGCGGTAGGTGCGCAGCTCCAGGAAGTGCGGGCCGCCGCCGGCCCGAACCGCATCCACCGCCCGCCGGGCAGCTTCCTCGACCACGAGCACGTCCATGCCGTCAACGGTCCAGGCCGGAATCTCATAGCCCGAGGCCTTGAGTGCCATGTCCGTCTGGGACTCCGAACGGCTCAGTGCCGTGCCCATCGCGTACAGGTTATTTTCGCAACAGAAAAGCACGGGAAGCTGCCACAGTGCTGCCAGGTTCAGGCTTTCGTGGAATTCGCCCTCGGCCACCGCGCCTTCACCGAAGAAACAGACGGTGATCCGGCGCCGGCCGCACATTTTGTCTGCCAGGGCCAGCCCGACTGCGAGTGGAAGTCCACCCGCCACGATCGCGTTTCCGCCGTAGAACCTGGTTGCGGCATCAAAGAGGTGCATGGAGCCTCCACGGCCGCGGCAGCATCCCTCGAGCCGGCCATACATTTCTGCGAGGATGGCCCCTGCCGATACACCGCGCAGGAGTGCATGGCCGTGCTCACGGTAGGTGGCCACCACCGCGTCCTCGGACGCGAGAATTTCAAGTACGCCTGCGGCCACGGCTTCCTCGCCGATGTAGACGTGCAGGAATCCGCGGATTTTGGCGGCGCTGTAGAGTTCGATGCACTTTTCCTCAAGCCTGCGAACCCGCAGCATTTGCCGCAGGAGATGCCGGGCGTGCTCTGCATCCGGGATGTCCTGGCCCCGCATGGCGTTCATGGCCGCTGCCCTGCTTGCTCCAGCGTCGACAGGTCGCCCTCCGGCAGGCCCAGTTCACGGGCCTTCAACAGCCGGCGGAGGATCTTGCCGCTGCGGGTCTTGGGCAGGTCTGGAGTGAAATCGACCAGCCTGGGGGCGACGGCTGATCCCAGTCGTTTGCGGGCGAAGCCGATGATTTCCAACCGGAGACCTTCGGACGGTTCGTATCCTGGCCGCAGTTCGATAAAGGCCTTGACCACTTCGCCCGCTACGGGATCGGGCACACCGATCACGCCGGCCTCCGCCACTGCAGGATGCTCCATCAGGCAGCTTTCGACCTCGAAGGGGCCGATCAAGTGGCCTGACGACTTGATGACGTCATCCCCGCGTCCTACGAACCAGAAGTACCCGTCGGCGTCGCGCTTTGCAAGGTCGCCGGTGAGGTACCAGCCTCCCGCGAAACAGCGCCGGTACCTCTCCTCCTCGTTAAGGTAGCCGCGGAACATCGATGGCCAGCCAGGGCGGAGCGCCAATTCGCCCATGACATCGGGTGCGGTGACGAGTCGGGCTGTGCCGTCCTCGATGACCGGCTTGCCCTGGCCGTCCCTGGCGACCAGGGCGGCCTCGATCCCGGGCAGGGGCCGGCCCATGGAGCCGGGACGGATAGGCATTGCCGGGTAGTTGGCGATCATGATGCCGCCGGTCTCGGTTTGCCACCAGTTGTCGTGGACGGGCAGGCCGAGGAAGTCCTGGCCCCACATGACTATTTCGGGATTCAGTGGCTCGCCCACGCTGGCCACGAACCGAAGTGCGGAGAGGTCATGCCCGGCGGCCTTGTCTGCGCCGGCCTTCATCAGCATGCGCAGCGCGGTGGGGGCTGTGTACCAGACGGCCACCCTTTGCTCGGCGAGGATCCGGTACCAGCGCTCCGCGTCCAGTTCTTCCTCATCGACGACGGCAGTGACCCCATGCGCCAGTGGGGCGATGATGCCGTAGGACATGCCGGTCACCCAGCCCGGATCTGCGGTGCACCAGTAGATGTCATCCGGGTGGAGGTCCAAGGCGTAGGTCCCGGTGGCGTAGTGCGCAACTACGGCCTCATGGACGTGTACAGCCCCTTTGGGGGTGCCGGTGGTGCCGCTCGTGAAGTGCAGCAGGGCCATATCATCCGGTTGGGTCACGGTGATGTCCGGCGAGGGGGCGGCAGCCGCCATGAGTTCTGCAAGGTCAAAGGTTCCCGGTTCCGGCGTCCCCTCCGCGTCAGCCAGCAGGACAACGCGCAGGTCGGGGAGGCTGTCCCGGATAGGGGCCACCTTCTTGCGGTACAGGGCCCTGGTGGTCACCAGCGCCCGTCCCGCCCCAAGATGCAGTCTTTGCCGCACCGGTTCGGGGCCGAAGGCGGAGAAAAGTGGGCAGAAGACGCTGCCGTTCTTGAAGGTCCCCAGTACCGCCGCATAGAGGTCGGGGCACCGGCCCAGCAGCGAGAAGACCCGTTCACCCCTCTGGATACCAAGTTCCCGGAGGACGGAGGCAAATTTCCCTGACTCTTCTGCCAGAGCCAGGTAGGTCAGTGAACGCACCTGGCCGTCTGCCCGAACAAAACGTACTGCTTCCCGTCCGCCCTGCCCGCCGTCCACGTGCCGGTCAACCGCTTCATACGCGATGTTCAGCCCCCGGCCCCCGGGCAGCCCGGACAGCTCCCGCCGCGCTTCATCCCACGTGAAGGCCTGGCAGGCCCCGTCGTAGTCCGCAAGGTTGGGCGGTATGCGAAACGACGCGGGGTCTTTGGTGATCAACGGCCAGCGGGTGGGTCTCTCGATTCGAGTCCTCATCGTCTCATCAGGTTTCGGCTATTCGGGTTTGGGAGGCGTGACTGTGCCGGCCGTGTCCCCACCATCAATGACAAACTCAGCGCCGGTGACAAACGACGATTCGTTGGACGCAAGATAGAGGACCAGGTTCGCCACTTCACCCGGATGCCCCTCCCGGCCTATGGCAACGCGGCTCATGTCCATCTCCAAACCGGCCGTCATGGGTGTGGAGATGACTCCTGGATGCACGGAATTGGCTCTAATGCCGTAGCGTCCCAAATCGAGGGCCACACTTTTTGTCAGTCCGCGCACCCCGAACTTTGAAGCCGTGTAACCAGGAATCTGCTCATATCCCCGAAGGCCCGCAATCGAGGAAATGTTGACGATTGAGCCTCCCGTTGATTGTTTGAGGGCCGGTATAGCTGCCTTGATCCCATTGAAGGTTCCGGTCAGGTTGACGGCGATCACCGCGTTCCATTGATCCAATGTGTACTCTTCGATGGAAGCAAAATTCACGATGCCTGCATTGTTGACGAGGATGTTCAGGGCACCAAATGCCTCTACAGCGGCTTTCACCGCCGCCTCCCACTCCTGCGGGCTTGTCACGTCCAGGTGGACGTAGAGGGCGCCCGACCCCAGGCGCTCAGCGGTTTTCTTTCCTTCCTCGTCCAGGACGTCGGCTATGACCACGCGTGCCCCTTCGCCATGCAGCCTGGCCGCCACAGCCGCCCCAATGCCCCGTGCCCCGCCGGTGACGAGGGCTACTTTGTCGATGACTCGTTCCATTCGAGTTCCTCCTTGTGATTGCACCAAAGGCGTGTGGGTTGTTTCCAGCGGAGTGAATGGCTCCCGAAAGGCTTATGGCCGGGCGCTGCCGTGCCGTGGTTAACGCCGGACCGGGGTTTGCCCGGCACCTCCACCATCCGCCCTGGGTACGCACCGATCCAGAGCCAAAAGTCCTGACTCTGGAAGTAGTGCCGTGACCGGTCCGATCTTCCCGGGCAAGGATCTGGGGCAGGCCCGCAGCGTTGGCGCCTGCATCAAAGGTCAAAGCGGCAAAGCGGCAATGCTTCCTGCGCCCGGTTCGAAGGTGAGGTCCTGGTTGCCTGACTGCGCCGGAACGGGTTCTGTGTCGGAACAGCGCCGCGCGCAGACGGCATGTGGCGGCGCGGGCGACAGCGTACTGCCCCGAATACCGCGCGGGGCCGTGAAGGGCGAAGGCACTGTGGGCACGGTTGCGGCTGAACACCACGTCGTCGGTGTTGAGCCTGGATATCGATCCCGGATCTCGTCTTGTTCAGGGGTGCTGCCACCTTACCCGCGGGTGATGGGGAGCTTCTTCGGCTCCGTAGGCTGCGCTTCGTCGGGAAGCGGCGCGCGGACTTCCAGGACTCCGTTGGTGTACGTGGCTGTAATGTCTTCTTCCTTTACACCGTCCGGAAGGGGAACGCTGCGGCTGAAGGATCCGTAGCGGAATTCAGAACGGAAGGTGCCTTTGTCTTTGTGTTCTTCTCTTTCCTGGCGTTCGGCACGGATCCGCAGGACCCCGTCCTCCAAGGTGACCGCGACGTCCTTGTCCGGATCGACACCGGGCATTTCGGCGCGGATTACGAGATTACTGCCATCGACGTATTCCTCAACCCGGAGCGGAGCCGGGACGTCTGCGAAGTGGAACGCGCGTTCCAGCGAGTCCAGCATTTCTGCCGGGGAGCGCAACGCCATGTTGAAAGGGGAAGTCAAGCGGGAGGATGTAAACGGCGACCATTTGAGTAAGTCAGACATGACGGGTTCTCCAGGTTTTAGGCAGGGAAGGCCAGCGTGAGGGCCGGTGTCCTTCGATTACATACCCGCCCGGGGCACGTGCAACAGGGCCATAAGGCCCTCCCTCTGGATCGACGCTGATCGACGCTGTCGGTCCACACGCATTGGCGAACAGCGGACAGGGGGTTTCCACTTCTGTCCCCGGGCTGGTGCAGGCGCTAGTCTGTAATAAGCACTAGGTGCGGCTTGAGCTGTCATCAGCGGATGCAGGCCCGGCCTGCCCGAAACACCTATGGCAAGACTTTATGTCGACTAGCTCCTTTCCGGCCTGAAGCCTCGTCAGATGAAGCCCTCAGGGGTCTGGAAGGTCTGGATCATGGCTGGACATTTCGAAGTCTTCATCGACCGCCGTTCCTACGTCCGTTTCCGGCTCATGGCGCCTGACGGAGCGTTGCTGGCGGTTTCAGCGCGCTTCAGTGATAAGAAAGCCGTGGCGACAGCCATATCCGACGTCCGCGCGTGTGCAGGCATGGGCCTCATCGAAGACCATTGCGTTGCTGCCCGCGCGGCTGAGGCGATCGGCACGCCCAGCCACCCCCGCACCCGGAACCAGTTACAGAGAACGGCCGCCAAGAGAAGGGCTAAAGCTTCCTTCGGCTCCGGGCGCGAACCCGGGCGGCCGGACGGCTTTGCCATGGAAAGTGAACACGTCGGGGAGGTGCTCGCCGGCCTGGCAGGCCACGCGGTGAGCACCCTCTCCCTCACGAGTTCGGGCGTCTCATGCGGACTCACCCTTTCCCGCCCAAAGAGGACTTCCGCCTTCGGCGGCAGCGGGGTGCTGGTGCAACTGCTGAATGACCTGCAGACCGGATTCCGTGAGGGGCCGGGAATCACGGCCAGAACCGAACAGGCCACAGTCCTGGTCCGGGATCTGGCCGACGATTACCGCTGGCCACGGTTAGCCCGGCCCGCTGCCAGCCATGGCATAAGGTCCGTCCTGGGCGTGCCCGTGCCCACTGAGGATGGGGTGAGCACCGTACTGACCTTGTGCGTCGACCGACCGGACGCATTTGACTATGCCGGCATTTGTGCTGCGCAAGAATTCGCCGCACAGGCATCACGGATCCTCCGGCCGGCACTTCGGATCGCCGAGCTGAAAGACACGGTGGAGAATCTCCACGCGGCCTTGGCCACCAGAACTGTCATCGACACTGCTTTGGGGGTGATCATGGCCCAGAACCACTGCGGTCACGACGCCGCCATCGCCATCCTCCGTGGTGCATCGAGCTCCAGAAACGTGAAACTGCGGGACGTCGCGGCGTCCGTTCTCGTTTCCGTCTCCGAGGAACACCTCCCAGTGCACTTTGACGCCTAGTCTGTCCCGCAACTCTCAGTGCGTACGTGGAGCTGCGAAGCAGGACCAAAGCCTCTACATGCCAGCCTCCCGGGGGTGGAAGCTTGAACTGCAAGCCGGGGGCGCGGCCGTGCTCAGTCCACACCATGGCCGGATTCTTTCCAGGACGCCATCAGCAACAAAGAACGGACCAAGGGAGTATGAGATGTCTGCATCATCAGCGCATCCGGGTATAGGTGCCGGCCACCATCGAACATCACTCGAGCTCACTGCACTTGCCGCGGGTGCCGTCTTCGCCCTCGTCGGCGTTCTGGGTTTCATCCCGGGCGTCACTACGAGCTATTCGGAAATGGCTTTTGCCGGACCCGACTCAGGGGCCATGCTCTTCGGTGTCTTCCAAGTCTCCATCCTGCACAATATCGTCCACCTGCTCTTCGGAGCGGCAGGGTTGGTCATGGGCAGGACCGCAATCCAGTCGAAGTATTACCTGATCGGCGGCGGTGCGCTCTATCTGGTGATCGCGCTCTATGGGCTCCTGATCGATCAGGCATCTTCCGTGAATTTCATCCCCGTCAACGCCGCGGACAACTGGCTCCACGTCGTGCTTGCGGTCGTCATGTTGGGCCTGGGAATCTTCCTTGGCCGAGCGGTCTCGGGCAGCCCCAGGCGCCAGTAACCGGACAATTGCAGCCGGACAGTTGCGGCCGCTGAGCTCCCCGGGCTCAGCGGCCGACGACGGCGAACTCCGCCAGGCGCGCCCCACCTTCCGGGAACGCGCCCCCAACCTTCCGGGAAACCTTCCGGGAACGCCCCCACCTTCCGGGAAACCTTCCGGGAACGCCCCCACCTTCCGGGAAAAGATCGCGCACCTTCCGGGAAAAGATCGCGCAGGCCGCGCTGGGAATCGCGCAGGCCGTGCCGGAAAAAGATCCCGCAGGCTAGTTGCCGCGGTCCAGCATCTTCTGCACATCCCGCACGGTCCGGAAGGCCCCAACACAAAGCAGGGCAAACCCGGAAACGCCCAGGATGGAAGTCTGCAGGACCTGGCCGGCCACCATAAGGCACAGCCCCAAAGCCAGCAGCGTCAGTCCGCGGCGGGCCCGTGCCCGGTTCCCGCGCAGGAGGGCGTCACCGTCCAGCAGCGAGGACAATCGCGGGTCCTCGTGCTGCAGTTCATCGCCGATGCGGTCGAGTTCCCGCTTCTCGAACTCAGAGAGTGACATCAGGGCCTCCTCAAGGCTGCCTCTGTCAGCCTTTGTGGGCGGACTTCTTCAGCCTGGTGATTATGGTTGGGCAGGGCGGATTGGTCAGGACGCCGTGCGCCGTGGATCCCAGCAGGAGCCGGCCGAAGCTGCCGCGGCCCCGGCTGCCCAGCACCAGCAGGGCTGCCCCTGTTGCCGCGTTGATCAGCGCGTCTGCGGGCTCCATGACGGTTTCCAGGACCTCCTTGATCACCAGTCCCGGGTAGTCCTGCCGGATTCCCGCGGCTGCTTCGGAAAGCACAATCTGTTCTTCTTCAACCACCAGCTCGGCAAAGCTGCTGGACGGCAGTCCGGCCTTGATCCAGCGGTTCGGCCCGGTAAAGGCGTACACCACGGTAAGCTCCTCACCCAGGTTGTCCGCTTCGGCAGCGGCGAAGGCGACTGCCTGGGTGGACTCGCGGGATCCGTCCACGCCCACCACGACTCCCTTGCCCTGGGCCTCGTGGGTACCGACGACGGCCACGGGGACTTCCGCCGTCGCCGCCACCTGAAGCGCGCGGTCGGTGAGCGCGCCGCGTGCGTGGCTGCTGGAACCCACCACCAGCATCGAAGCATTCTTCGCATAGTCGCCCAACGTTGAGCCGATGCCGCCTTCGAGGAGATCGAGCGTGAAGGCCAGGCCGGGCTCAGCCGCCCGCAGCCGCTGTCCGGCGACCTCGAGCAGGTCCAGTCCGGACTGGCGCAGGACGTCCACGTAGGGGAGCGCCTCGCCGGCCATCCACCGGTCGTCGATGACATGGAGCACCGCAAGCGGCACCTTTCGGCGATTGGCACGGGCCGCTGCCCACATCAGTGCCGCACTGGACGCTTCGGTGTCGCTGATGCCGACGGCGATGGGCTGGCTGGATGTCATGGATCCTGTCCTCATTCCTGTTCGAGTGGACTTCATTTCTGGTTCAGTGGCCGAATTCGCGTGATGATCGTGGGGCAGGGCAGGCGCTTGAGGACACCGTGTGCCGTTGAGCCCAGGACAAGCCGGCTGATCCCGCCGCGTCCCCGGTTGCCGACCACCAGCAGCCTGGCACCCTCTGCTGCCTGAACCAGGGCCTGCGCCGGATCGCGGCCCGGCTCGAGCCGCTGGTGAACCACCAGGTCCGGATAGTCGGCCATCAGACCGGCGACGGTTTCAGAGAGAACGATCCGCTCCTCTTTTTCCATCAGCTCGGCAACGAGTTCCGGGGTGAATCCTGCATCCGGAAGACGGTCAGGGGGGCTGTAGGCGTACACCACGGTCAGCTCGTCGCCCTCCCGGTCCGCCTCGGCGGCTGCAAAGGCCACCGCGCGCACCGCTTCTTCCGATCCGTCGACGCCGACCACCACCCCGGGCCGGCCCTCCGTAGCCTGGGTTCCGACGACGGCGACAGGGACATCCGCCGACGACGCCACCTGCAGCGCCCGGTCGGCAAGCACGCCGCCGAGGTGCCCGCTGCCGGACCCCACCACCAGCATGGACACCCGGTCCGAATAGTTGGCCAGGGACCGGCCCACTCCGCCAGCCAGGACGGCGGTACTGACCTCAAGGGATGGGAACGCCCGCGCCCGTGCCGCTGCGGCCTCAAGGATCCGTTCCCCAGACTCCTGGAGTACGCTGCGCCACGGGTAGGGTTCGGAAAGCCAACGCTCGTCCACGACGTGCAGGATCACCAGCGGGAGCCGGTCCCTGTGGGCCCGCCGGGCCGCCCAGGACACTGCTGCGTGGCTCTGGGGCGTGTCATTCGTGCCGACGGCAATGGGCTTGCGGGCTGCCATGTCCTGCTCCTGCGGGGTCCTTTACGGGCGTATGCCACCAGCGTGGCCGCAAAACCCCCGGGGAGGTAGGGCCCAAAGTCACCCTTTTCCCATGCCTGGCCGTTCACACAGCACCATCTTCATCAGTATGCTTACTTTATTGACTGATCCGATACGTGGAAAGGCATCACCATGACTGAGCAGGAGCTCCCCGACGACGAACTGGAAGTTGTTCCGGAGCAGGACGTCATCCTGGACGAGGCCCCCGGCGCTGCCTCTTCCCTCGAACTGGACCCCGTCCACGGAGAACCGGACAGCTATCCGGGCGCTGCCGAGGAAAACCCGGACGCCTGGCAGGAGGACCCACTGCTCCAGGAGGAGGCCCAGGCCGGGGAACATGGCGACTTTCCCGGCGGGCACGCAGTCACGTGAGGCTGCCGTGAGCGGCCACCCAGTGACGGCCCGCAGCGCGCCGGGCGGGGCTAGGGTTAACCCATGAGCGGTGTAGCGGAATCGACCGTCAGCTTTCAATCACGTTTCGCCCGGGAGCTGCCCGAACTTGCTGTTCCCTGGCAGGCGGAAGAGGCGCCCGAACCCCGGCTGCTCGTCCTCAACGAGGCCCTCGCAGGGGAGTTGGGACTGGACCTGGCTTTCCTGCGCAGCCCGGAGGGCGCCAGGTTCCTGGTGGGCAACGACGTCCCGCCGGACGCTGCGCCGGTCGCCCAGGCGTATGCCGGGCATCAGTTCGGCGGCTATTCGCCGCTGCTCGGCGACGGGCGCGCCCTCCTCCTGGGTGAGCTGCCGCTGCACGGGAGTTCGTCCGACGGCGACCGGTTGCGGGACATCCACCTCAAAGGGTCGGGCCGCACACCCTTTGCCAGAGCCGGGGACGGCCGTGCCGTCGTCGGACCCATGCTTCGCGAGTACCTGGTGAGCGAGGCGATGCACGCGCTGGGAATCCCCACCACCCGCTCCCTGGCCGTGGTTGCCACCGGCCGCCCCGTGCGCCGTGACACGATGCTGCCCGGTGCGGTGCTGGCACGGGTTGCCGCCAGCCACCTGCGCGTGGGTACGTTCCAGTACGCGCGGGCCACGGACAATCCCGACCTGTTGCGCAGGCTCGCTGACCACGCCATAGCACGCCACTATGCGGCGGCAGCGCAGGCCGGCAACCCTTACCTGGCGCTGTTCAGGGCCGTGGTTGAGGCCCAGGCGTCGCTGGTGGCGCAGTGGATGCTGGTGGGGTTTGTCCATGGCGTCATGAATACGGACAACATGACCATCTCCGGTGAAACCATTGACTACGGGCCCTGCGCCTTCATGGACGCATTCAATCCGGCCGCCGTGTACAGCTCCATCGACACCGGCGGGAGGTACGCCTACGCCAACCAGCCTGTGGTGGCGGAGTGGAACCTGGCCCGCCTGGCCGAATCGCTGCTTCCCCTTATCAACGAGGACCAGGAAAAAGCGGTAGAGCCCGCAGTGGAAGTGCTGGGGGAGTTCCGCCGCCGCTACAGCGACGCCTGGACAGCGGGCATGGCCTCGAAGCTGGGTCTGGCCGGACATCCGGCAGGAAGCCCGGAGGCAGCGGAGGTGTCCCAACTGGTCGACGGCGTCATAGCCCTGCTTAGGGACGGTCCGGTGGACTATACGCAGTTTTTCCGCCGCCTCGGCGATGCGGCCCTCGGAAACACCGGGCCGGCGCGCGGAATGGTCCTGGACCTTGCCGCCTTCGATGCCTGGGCGGAGCGGTGGCGGGCCATGGCGCCGGACGCCAGCCTGATGGACCGCGTCAATCCCGTCTATATCCCGCGCAACCACCTGGTGGAAGAAGCCCTGGATGCAGCCACCGCAGGTGACATCGGCCCGTTCCAGCGCCTCGTCGCAGTCCTCTCCGAGCCATACCGGCGGCGGCCGGGGCTGGAGCGCTACGAGGAGGCAGCCCCCGAAAGCTTTGGTGATTACCTGACGTTCTGCGGAACCTGAACGCCAGCCAACTGCCGGATGTTTAAGGGGGAAAGGGCGGCATTCGGGATGATTTCCGAATGCCGCCCTTTCCGGCCCTTGGTGCTGCCTAGGCCACGCGCACGAAGGAGGCGCCGGCGAGCCAGCTGAGCGAGTGCACGTCCGTCTTGTAGCCGTCGATGCCGCCGCTCACAACCTGGCCGTCGCCGGCGTAAACGCCGACGTGGCCGGAGGTGATCACCAGGTCGCCGGGGGCCGGGGTGGAGACCACGGTTCCGTACTGGTAGAACTGCGTGGGGGCAAGGTCGCCAACGCTCTTTCCGACCGAGCGCAGGGCGGTCTCGACCATGGCGGTGCAGTCCTGGTTGATTCCGATCTGGCTGTAGGCGGAGGCGAGGATCCCTGCGCCGGTGCCCGTGCCGGTGGACTCGGCCGGCGCGGTGGACGCGTAGGACAGGTTCATGCCGGTGTTCGTCGGCGCCGCTGCAGTCGTTTGGACCGGTGCGGGTGCGGGCGCAGGTGCAACTGCCGGTGCAGCCGCCGCAGAGCCTGCGCCGGGGATCTCGATCTGGTCGCCCGGGTAGATGATCGTGTCGATGGAGAGGCCGTTGACCGCGAGGACATCGGCCAGAGCCACACCGTGGGCAGCGGAGATCGCGCCCAGGGTGTCGCCGGAAACCACGGTGTGCACGGTGGCAGCAGTTGCCGCGGCAGCAGTTGCCGCGGGTGCGGAGGACGTCTGGACCGACGTTGCTTCAGCGTCCGGGCCGCTCACACCTGCCTGGGCGGGGGCGCCGACGCTGAGCGCAATGCCGGATGCCGCGGCTACTGCCAGTGCGGGACGGCCGAAGGTCCGGGCCAGGCCTTGGACGGTGATGGAGCCGGTCGGAGTTGCACGATGACGGGCGGTGGTGGAAATTTTTGACACAGTGAATCGCCTCTCCCATGCCTGCGGGGTGAGCTGTCGGGTTCGGGCTGGAGATGCCCGGTCGGAAGCATCCGCACAAGCGGAAAGGCTTTCGACTTAACCCCTAGGCCTCAATGAGGCCGTGGAAACTTGGTTCCCCCGTCCCTGCCAATTGGAAACGGTGGTATCCCGGTCCAGCGGCAGGGCTCGGCAGGCTGGTGGGAATGTCCCATCGGGGAGGGACACCACTCGACCGTAACCCGCCGTCCACCTAAATGTCACGTTTGGATAACATCCGAGGCCCTTCTCTCGGATTAGGCTATCGTTTGGATTCACCCTGCATGGCGCGCTGACCTCGAAAGACGCCCGCAGCCGACGGGTCCGAAGTGAAATGCATCACATCGTAACAATCCCGGACTGCTGCCTGCGGTTTGCGCGCCTGCAAGCTCAGTCAGCCCTTGAAGGATGTGGTATTGCGGACTATGTCCCGGGGCCGCGATCACGGCCCCGCGCCGTGCCCCCGGAAGCCTGCATCCGTGACCGGTGGTGGTCGCCCTGCAGGGCATGGGGCCATTGGATGGCGGTGGGCCGGTACTGACGTGCGTGGCGGCCGGGGCTAGGCTTTGGGCATGCCTGATTTTGAGCGGTTCCGGCTGATGCTGGAGGAGGAACGCACCCGCAAGGTGGCGCTCCTGCCGGCCCTTCGTGCGGATATCGCCTCGGCTAATTCGGCACGTCAGAACGCAAATGTGGACGACGAACACGATCCAGAAGGCTCCACCATCGCGTTTGAACTGTCGCAGGCCTCCGCGCTCCTCAAGCAGAGCAGCGCCGGCCTGGACCAGGTGGAGGCCGCGCTGGACCGAATCGATGACGGGACGTACGGCATCTGCGCGGTGTGCGGCGAAGCCATTGCGGAGGGCCGTCTGGAGGCCAGGCCCTGGACGCCCTATTGCATCACGCACGCAGCGGCGGGACGCCGGTGACAGCGGTCCAGGATGTGGCCGCATTCATCGACCGCACGTTGCAGAACGAGGGTACCTGGTACAGGGCGGACGACGTCGAGGGGCGGCTGGGCGGCAGTCTGGCCTCCTACGGGGCATCTGTGGGTGCCGTGCGGGGAACCGTCAGGGACGCGCTGCGGAAGTTCCGGGACCTGGACCATGACGGGGTGGTGTTCCTGGCTTCGGCACTTTGGGGCGTGCCGAAGCCGGGGAGCAGGCCTGTCTTTGAACGGAGACTTGCAGCGGTGGTGCTGCTTCAGGCAAGGGTGGGTCTGCTGCGGCACACCGACCTGACCCGCATCGAAGGGTTCCTCAGGTCCGCGCACACCCCGGAACTGACAGATCCGCTCATGGCCGACGTCCTTGTTCCGCTGCTTGGCGCACTCGGCGAAAAGGACCGGAGGCGGGCCGTTTCGGTGCTGGATCGCTGGAAGGCGGATCCGGATCGTCAGCTACGGGCCGCGGCCCGGATCGGAGGGAACCATGAATGACCGGTACAACCTTGAGCGGTTCACGGCCGCCCAGGACAGCGGTGGGACATACCACCAGGCTTTGGCCGAGCTGCAGACAGGGCATAAACGCAGCCACTGGATGTGGTTTGTGTTCCCGCAGGTTGCCGGGCTCGGCCAAAGCCCCACGTCACAGCGCTACGCGATCGGATCTCTCGAAGAAGCCAGAGCCTATCTGGCGCATCCGGTGCTGGGCCCCCGGCTCCTGGAATGCGCACAGGCACTCGCCGCCCATGCCGGGCGCTCCGCGGACGAAATCCTGGGCGGCATCGACGCGCGCAAACTGCACTCGTCCGCGACCCTGTTCCTCCGCGCAGCGCCTGGGGAGACGGTGTTCAAGACCGTCCTCGCCACGTTCTTCGACGGCGTGCCCGACGCCGCGACGGACCGGCTGCTGTTGGACATGCCGGACCAGGCGGCAGAATAGCTGCGCTCCGGCGGCGGCGCCGGCAGCCGGTCGTGCCGGGCTACGGCGTTGGGTTGCCGCCGTTGACGTTCAGCGTCTCGCCCACCACGTAACTGGACTCCGGCGAGGCCAGGAAGACGTAGGCAGGTGCCAGCTCGGCCGGCTGGCCGGCGCGCCCCAGGGGAGTGGACTGCCCGAATTCCGGCAGTTTTTCCTTGGGCTGGCCGCTGCTGACCTGCAGCGGTGTCCAGATGGGACCCGGCGCCACGGCATTGACCCGGATGCCCTTGGGCGCAAGCTGCTGCGCCAGGCCCTTGGTGAAGTTGTTGATGCTGGCCTTGGTGGTGGCGTAATCGACCAACGTCGGGGAAGGGCTGTAGGCCTGGATGGAGGTGGTGTTGATGATGGTCGAGCCCGGCGGCATATGCGGCAGGGCGGCCTTGGTGAGCCAGAACATGGCATACACATTGGTCTTAAGCGTGTGGTCGAACTGCTCATCCGTGATGCCTGCCAGTTCCTCCTGGGCCACCTGCTTGCCGGCGTTGTTCACCAGGATGTCGATGCTGCCCAGGGCCGACACTGCGGTGTCCACCACTTCCCGGCACACGGCGGGATCCTTGAGGTCGCCCGGCACCTTGACGGCCTTCCGCCCGCTGGCCTCGATGAGGCCCGCAATGCGCCCGGCATCCTCCTCTTCCTCGGGCAGGTAAGAAAGGACGACGTCGGCCCCCTCCCGGGCGAACGCGATGGCTGTCGCGGCGCCGATGCCGGAGTCGGCACCTGTCACGATCGCCTTCCGGCCTTCCAGGCGGCCGGTTCCGCGGTAGGTTTCTTCGCCGAGGTCTGCCTTGGGAACCAGTGCCGCATCCAGGCCCGGCTCCGGCTGGTGCTGCTTCGGCGGGGAGATTTCCTCGTACGCGGTGACCGGGTTGCGAAAGGTGTACTGGTCTGTCATGGGTGGTCCTCCTGACGACTGGGAATGCTTCGCAGCAAAAGTAAGTAGGCTTACATTTCTACCCTAGGCATTGAAGCTCTCCCTGCCAACCCGCAAACCGGCCGCAGGTGGAAACCGGGTGAGGCGCCCCTGTCGCGTCCACGGCCGCAGTCGTAATCTGGGACTGGAGGTGAATGCGATGGAGGCAGCACAGGGAGACCGCATCATCGTGCACGGACGGAACGTCGGGTCCTCCGACCGGCACGGCGTTATTGTCGAAGTCAGGGGGCCTGGCGGGACACCGCCGTACCTGGTCCGCTTTGACGACGGCCACGAAACAGTCATGTACCCCGGCGGTGATTTCGCCGTAGACCGCGGGCACGGTAACTGAACCACTTTTTGCTGAAGCATTTTTACTGAAGCCGCCTGTTACGAACGGGTGCGCCGCGGAGGGTGCGCCTGTCAGACTGGTGCGCATGGATCATTCAGTGACTTCCACCCCGCCCGTCCGGACCGGCCCGCGTGATCCCGGCGATGCCTGGGTGGAGGGCGGGCAGGGACGGTTTTGGGGCCGCTTCGGCGCCGCCGGCGTGCTGGCCTACGATCCCGCGAAGGGCGTCCTGCTGCAGCACCGCGCCACCTGGAGTCACAACGGCGGCACCTGGGGCCTGCCCGGAGGTGCGCTGCACGAGGGGGAAGGGGCAGTGGCCGGTGCCCTCCGTGAGGCGTGGGAGGAAGCTGCGGTTCCGGCGTCGAACGTTGATGTCCTCTTCACCTCGGTGCTGGACCTGGGCTACTGGTCCTACACCACCGTGGTGGTGCTGGCGCGTGAGCCGTTCGACCCGGTGATCAGTGATCCCGAGAGCATTGAATTACTCTGGGTGCCGCTGGCCGACGTGGAGCGCAAGGAACTGCACCCCGGCTTCGCTGCTGCCTGGCCGGAACTGCGGAAGCGGCTGGAAGCCCGGAAACCCGCCTAATAGTCCGGACCGTACTCCGCCGTCACCAGGATGGGAAGATGGTCCGAGTTCCCGCGCGGCAGTGTCTCCACGCTCTGGATGTCCAGTCCCAGCGACGTGGCGAAATCGAAGTGGCCCTTGAATACCTTGTACCGCGTGTACGTCCGGCGGTTGCTGAGGGACAGCGCATAGCCTGAGTTCTTCATGTGCATGTCCAGGTTCTTGGTGAAGAACGGGTAGTTGAAATCACCCACCATGAGCGTCATCAGGCCTTTACCCATGGTCAGGAGTTCAGCGTGCGCCGCGTGGATCTGTTTGCGGCGCAGCGAGTTGGATGCCGTCAGCGGGGCAGCGTGAAAGGAGCCGATCACCAGTTCGTGCTGGGTCTCATTGTCCATGACCCGCGTGCCGATCAGGCGCTCATGTGCCGGGGCCAGCACCCGGTCATGCATCGACTTCTTCAGCGCGAACGACTGCGTGTTCATGGCCGTGAAGCGGCTGGTGCGGTAATAGATGGCCAGCCCCAGCCGGTTGCCCTTGGTGGCGTCGGCCAGATGGAGCGGGCCCAGCGTCTCCGGCAGGTCGCTGGAATCCACTTCCTGCAGGCACATCGCATCGATGTCATGGTTCCGGGCCAGGGCAAGGAGCTCGCCGCTGGCCTTGTGTTTGCGGAGGTTGTAGCTGATGACGCGCATGTAACTCCTCTTCCGAGGGTTGCTGACAGGACCCAGTTCCTGAGTCTACCCAGACGGCGCCGTCCGGACTCCAACATTTCGGCGAGTCCCGGCGGCGGGATGTTTTGGACAAGCCGTTAGAGTTAGTGCCGATTCACTTAAACATGCAGAAGGGGCCAACGGTGACCACAGACCTGCCTGAACTGGCTGAAGGACATTTCTACTACCAGGAGCTCGACGGCGGCCGGTTCCGTTCCACGATCCACGCCCAGGGTGCCTGGAACGTCCACGAGCAGCACATGGCGCCGGCCTCCGGCCTTTTGGCCGATCGCCTGGAGCGGCACGAACCCCGCACCGACATGCGGATGGCACGGCTCAGCTATGAAATCCTCGGCCTGATCCCCGGCGGCGACTTCCATATTGAAACCACCACGCTCCGGCCCGGCCGGACCATCGAACTGGTCCAGGCTGAGCTCGTGGCCAACGGCCGCACCGCCATCCGGGCCACCGCCTGGCGCATGGCCACCTCGGACACCTCAGCCGTTGCCGCCATGGAGGATGCCGCCATTGCCGGGCCGGACGATTGCAAGCCCTACGACGGGTCCGCCGTCTGGCCCGGCGGCTATATCCGCTCCCTCGAGATGCGCGTGGCCGAAGGGCATCGCCCGGGCGCCGGCAAGGTCTGGCTCCGCACCGATCACCCCCTGACGGACCGGGCGGACAGCGGCGACCTGGCCCGTCTCATGGGCATGGTGGATACGGCCAACGGCATCGCCGCACGCGTTCCCCCGGGCAAGGACAGCTATGCCTTCCCCAACCTGGACCTGCAGATCCACATGTACCGCCGCCCGGAAGGCGAATGGCTGGGACTGGACAACGCCGTGTCCTTTGGCCGGGACGGAATCGGCCTGACTTCCACGGTGCTTCACGACCTTCAGGGGCCCTTTGGCCGGGCCGAGCAGATCCTGACGCTGCGCCGCACCTGAGTCCTGGCCCTGCGCCGGGCTCCGCGCGTCAGGACCTGTTGTGGAACACCAGCCAGCCGGCAACGGTGGACAGCCCGGTCAGGGCAGCACCCCACAGGACGTCCACCACTACCAGCCGCAGCGGCCACACCTTCAGGGTGGCCGCGTTGGTCAGGTCATAGGTGGCGTAGGCGAAGGCGCCCAAAGCGGCACCGTAGCCCAGCGCGGTCAGCCAGGTGCCGCCGTCGAGCGCGGGACGAAGGGCGAAGAAGACGATTCCGGCGATGTAAAGGACGTAGAAGCCCACCGCGTAACCTAGGTGTGGCTTGTCCGCCAGCAGCTCCCCGATGTGACTGCGGTAGAACGGGTTCATGAGCTTGAGCCAGACGGCGTCAATCACGGCGAACGCGGCGGCGACAACGAGGAATTGCAAGATGACCATAAAGGAGCTTAGCAACATGCAGGACACCGGCCCCGGAGGGCGCACCCTGACGGTGGTGCGTCAGGAAACGTCGCTGGGCGCCGGGCGGGACCTTGAGTTCGGCCTGGAACTGCTGGCCAGGGCCAAGGCGGGCGGACTTGGACCCACCCTGCGGCTCTACCGGCCGGAGCCCACGGTGGCGTTCGGCCAGCGGGACACCAGGCTGCCCGGCTTCGCGGCCGCTGAACAGGCGTGCCGCGATGACGGCTTTGAGCCGCTGGTCCGCAGGGCCGGCGGGCGTGCGGCGGCGTACCATCAAGGCACACTGGTGGTGGATCATATCGAACCGGACCATGACGCCATCGCCGGATCAAAGACGCGCTTCGGCTACTTTGGCGGTCTCTTCGCCGAAACGCTGCTCAGGGTCGGAGTGCAGGCCGCAGTGGGCGAGATTCCCGGCGAGTACTGCCCCGGGGAATTCAGCGTGCACGGCACCGATGCCGCCAACGGCTCGCAGATCAAGCTGGTAGGCACCGCCCAGCGCGTGGTGGCCGGGGGCTGGCTGTTCAGTTCCGTGATCGTGGTGGAGGATTCCGGGCCCATCCGGAAGGTTCTGACGGACACCTACGCGGCGCTTGGTCTGGAGTGGGAACCGTCCACCGCCGGCGCGGCGGACGACCTGGTGCCCGGCCTTGACGTGGACGCCGTGGAAAAGGCGCTGCTGGAAACCTATGCGGGCCACGCCAGCCTGGCGGCGGCTCCCTTCAGCAGCCTGGAGGCGTGACCCGCGCAGGAGGCCGCGGTCAGTGCCCGCGTGCGATCCATTCGTCCAGCTGCGGCGCCTCGGCGCCGGTGGTGGTGCTCTCGCCATGCCCGTGGCCGCGGGTCAGCAGGATGGCCTTGAAAGTCCGGCTTCGCACTGCGGCGGCCACCGCGTCGGCGTCGTGCGCGGGGTCGATCACCACGCAGTCGCTGTCATTGCCCACGATCCACACGGTGTTGTCGACGTCCCAGGTGCCGACGTCGGGCGAAAACGTCCGGGCGCACCCTTGGGGCGGGCGATGACACCTTTGACTTTATGGACCATGGAAGGCTTCCCTAATGCAGATGGACAGAACGGGACCGGCAGCGCACCGCCGGTCCCGTTCTGTCTATCAAACGCGCTTTCTGGGGCGCTTTCCGCTACGCGGCCAGGCGGGTCCTGACCTCGGCGGCAGAGGGGTTGGTGGCAGCGGTGCCGTCCGGGAAGAGGACCGTGGGAACCGTGCGGTTGCCCCCGTTAAGCTGCTCCACGAGCTCGGCGGTGCCGTCCACTTCCTCGATGTTGATCTCGGTGTACCCGATGCCCTGCGCGTCCAGCTGCTTCTTCAGCCGGTTGCAGTAGCCGCACCAGGTGGTGGAAAACATGGTGATGGTGCCGGATTCGGGAGTGAAGTCCACAGGGCTCTCCTTGCTGTTGGTAATGGGGTCCGTCGGGGTCAACGGTATCGCGACCGGCGCTATTCCCGGGCGGCTTCGCAGGATGGCATGCTGGAGCCATGTGTGGACGCTATGTGATGGCACGTGCCGTGGGTGACCTGCTGGCCGGGTTCGACGCCGCCCTGGAGGACGAGGTGCACATCCCGCCGTCGTGGAACGTGGCGCCCACCGATGAGGTTCCCATCGTCCTGGAGCGCCTGGTGGAGGACGGCGGACCAGCGCCACGGCACGTGCGCCAGCTGCACGTGGCGCGCTGGGGCCTGGTGCCCTCCTGGGCGAAGGATCCCTCGATCGGTTCCCGGATGATCAATGCCCGGAGTGAGTCCGTGCTGGAAAAGCCGGCTTTCCGGAAGGCTGTGCGGTCCCGGCGCTGCGCCGTCCCCGCGGACGGCTACTACGAATGGAAGCAGGGGCCCGGCAAAGCTAAGCAGCCCTATTATGTGCACCCCGGCACGGACCACGGGCTGGCCTTTGCCGGCCTCTACGAATGGTGGAAAGACCCTTCCGTGCCGGACGGGGAGCCGGCACGCTGGCTGCTCTCCACTTCCATCCTGACGGCAGACACCCCGCCGCCCGGGACGGAATCAACTGTCTTCGGCAAGCTGACGGAGCTGCATGACCGGGTGCCGCTGCCCATGGACAAGGACACCATGCGTGCCTGGCTCGACCCTGCAGCGGACGACGCCGCGGAACTGGTGGATCTGGTCCGGGCGCGGGTGCGGGACGTGGCGGCGGACTGGAAAGTGGAAACGGTTGGCCGGGAGGTGGGCAACGTACGCAATAACGGCCCGGAACTCATCCGGCCGGTGGAGGCGCTGTTCTAGCAGCCCCTCAAGCAGCCCGTCTGGCGGCGGCGCCGCTCAGACGGTGACCGTGCCGGCGTCGTCCACTGTCCAGGAGGGGTTGTACGCAACTTCCCAGCGGAAGCCGTCCGGGTCCGCAAAGTAGCCGCTGTAACCGCCCCAGGGCTGGGTGACCGGTTCGGCGATGATGCTTGCGCCGGCAGCGGCCGCCTCCGCCATGACCCGGTCCACCTCATCGGTGCCGGGCAGGTTGTGGCTCAGTGTAATGCAGGGAACCGGGCCAGGGGCGTCCACGCCCGCCTCGGCCTGCATCTGGCCTGCATCCCAGAGGGAGAGGACCAGGCCGTGGTTGACCTGTATGAATACGACGTCGCCCTCCAGTTCGCGGTGGACCGGCCATCCGAGTCCGTCGACGTAGAACGCGCGGGACGCGGCAACACTGCGGACACCTAGCGAGATGAAGTCGACTCTGGGTTGCATGCTTCGATACTGTCAGACGATGGCGACAATTCAAGGAAATGATAGGGACGCCCTGGCGGACAAAGAGCAGCTTGCTGCCGTACGGGTCGCCGTTGACGAGGTGGATGACCAGATCGTCACCCTCATCGCCCGGCGCGAACGGCTCATCCGCATCGCCGGAACCCTTAAAGGGGACGACGCCGAAGTGCGGGCACCCGGACGCGTGGAACGGATCATCGAGCACGTCCGTTCGGCCGCGGAAAAGAAGGACATCGACCCGGACATCGTCGAATCCACCTACCGGGCCATGATCTCCGGGTTCATCGAACTCGAAATGCGCGTGCACAAGGGCAACGGCTAAAACCCTCTAGAGGGACTCGGAGACCGGCACGCCGGACTGGAAGTCCCTTCCGTCTGCCTCGCTGAAGGCGGTCATCACGTGGCCCTCGCCCAGCCCGTTGATGGCGGCGAGCGGGAACTGCCCGGTAATGCTGGTGGCCGAATGGGTCACGCCGGAGAGGTCATAGTCCTCTTCTATGCCCTGGTCCCGGTTGAACGAGTAGAAGGCGATGGCCTCCCCGTTCATGAATTCGATGCACAGCCGCCGCTGCGCGGAGTAGTCCGGCGTGGCCCCCATCAGGCCCACCACATAGGCGCCGGAACCGGGAATGCTGCCGTCTATGTCAAAAGTGGCGATGGCAGTGGAGTCCTGCGTTGTGAGGCTTGCCTGCTTGAGGAGTGCGTCATCGGTGCTCATGGCTCCATCCTGCTCCCTGCCGCACCGTCAGTCCACCCCCGTCTAGGTTTTGTCCTGGCCCCGTCGTAGACTGGAATTATTCGAACACATATTCGAATAATTCGTTCGTTCCATCCGGGGAGGCAGCCATGGGCCTGTTCAGTGAATCCGTGGATGTGGCGTGCTCTCCGGACGGCGAGCCCCGGGAACTCTGCTGGGGCGGGCGGTCATACACGGTCTGCGCCGAACCGGTCCGCTGGTATGAGCGCCGCCAATGGTGGGCGGAGGAACGCCGCGCGCCCCTGGGCAGCGGGCCCGGCCTGGTGGACCATGAAATCTGGCGCGTCCAGGTCCTCCCCACCGCCGGTCCGGAAGCCAACGGTCCGGATGCTGCGGGGGAGCCGCTCACCCTGGACCTTTCCCGCCATACCGGCAGCGGCCGCTGGCGGCTCCTGCGGATCCACGATGCACTGCGGCCCCGGACAGCATGAGCTTCACCCACCTCCACGTCTCCACCGCCTTCAGTGCGCACTACGGGGTCTCCTGGCCCGAGGAACTCGCCCAGGCCGCCGCGGCGGACGGGGCAACAGCGCTCGCCTGCACGGACCGGGACGGCCTGTACGGAACCGTCAAGCACCTCAAAGCCTGCATGGCCGCGGGAATCGATCCCATCGTCGGGGTGGACCTCGCAGTTTTCGACGACGACGGCGACCACCGCACCCAGGTGTCCGGCCGGGTGGTGGTACTGGCGCGCGGAAACAACAACGGGGCAGGCTACCGTGCCCTGTGCCGGCTGGTATCGGATGCCCACGCCCGCACCTCGGGCAAATCCGGGGGAGCGGTCCCGGCTGCCGTCACCCGCGCGGAACTGGCATCGCGCACCTTGGACCCGAACACCCTCAAACCCGTCCTCACCGTGCTGATCGGCCCTGACTCGGACGTGGGCCGTGCCATGGGCGGACGGCGCTACCTGCGCCCCCGCACCCTGTTCAAGGCATGGCTGGACGCCATGCCCGCCGGCACCGTGGTGACCGAAATCGTCTCCCAGCTCAGCCCTCCCGGGACGCCGCTCAGCACGGCCCACGCCGTCCGGATGCTCAAGCTCGCCGAAGAGCACCGCATCCCCGCCATCCTCACCAACGCCGTCAGGTACTGTGCCGCGGACGGGGCGCCCACAGCGGACGTCCTGGACTCGGCCCGCACCCTGAAATCCCTCCCGGAGCTCGCCGGCGAACCGCTGCTGCAGCCCACCGGCCGGGGCTGGCTGAAAACATCCGCGCAGATGCTCCAGCTGGGCAAGGAAATCATCTCCGCGGCCGGCTATGGCGCCGCGGACCTCAAACAGCTCATGGCGCAGACCGAGGCGCTCGCGGACCTCTGCCGGATCGATCCCGCATCGGATATGGGCTGGAAGCGGCCGGTGGTTCCCGAAGCCTCCGTCCTTGGCATCAGCCAGGACCCGCATGCGGAACTGACCCAGCGCTGCCACGCCGGGATCGGCAGGCGGTTCCCCGGTATCGCCGGGTCAGCTGAACGGGACATGCTGGCCCGCCTGGAGCATGAACTGGGCATCATCCGGAACCTGGGGTTTTCCGCCTACTTCCTGACCGTGGCAGAAGTGTCCCGGATGATCCAGGAAATGGGGGTCCGCGCCGCTGCGCGCGGCTCGGGGGCGTCCAGCCTGGTTAACTACCTCATCGAGGTCAGCCACGTGAACCCCCTGCAGCACGACCTGATTTTCGAGCGGTTCCTGTCGCGGGACCGGGCCACCCTGCCGGACATTGATATCGACGTCGAAAGCGCCGAACGCCATAACGTCTACCACCGCATCTTCGAACGCTTCGGCGCGGAGCGGGTCACGCTGATGAGCATGCAGAACGGTTACCGTGCCCGGGGTGCTGTCCGGGACGCGGGGCTTGCCCTGGGCATGGATGACGGTGAAGTGGGGGAGATCGCCAAGCAGCTGTGGCGGTTTTCGGCCGGAAAGTTCCGCGAGGCGCTGCAGGAGAAACCGGAGCTGCGCGGGTTCGCCGGCCGTGTGGAGCGGCGGGACGCGGACGGAAACCAGCAGCTGGACATGCTGGTGGACCTCACCGAACGCCTGGACCGGCTGCCCCGGCACATCTCCATGCACCCGTGCGGGGTGATCCTGGGGGATGCCACCCTGCTGGACCGCACTCCCGTGCAGCCCAGCGGCCTCGGGCTGCCCATGAGCCAGTTCGACAAGCACGACATGGACCCCATGGGGATGCTCAAGCTGGACGTGCTGGGCGTCCGGATGCAGAGTGCCATGGCCTTTGCTGTCCGGGAGGTCATCCGCATCCATTCCGGCAAGGAGGACGTGGTGTCCGCGGGCCGCCACGCGCCCGGACCTGACGGCTCCGGGCCCGACTACATTGCGGACAACGGCCGCATCGACCTCAACGCCGTGCCCCTGGATGACGAAGCGACTTTCGAACTCATCCGCAGCACCCACACCCTGGGCTGTTTCCAGATCGAGTCCCCGGGGCAGCGGGAGCTGATCGGCAAAATGGCGCCGCGCGAGTTCAACGACCTCATCATCGATATTTCGCTGTTCCGGCCGGGGCCCATGAAATCGGACATGGTACGCCCTTTCCTGGAACACCGGCACGGGTTCGCCCCCGAGGTCTATCCGCACCCGGACCTGAAGCCCGTCCTGGCGGAAACACACGGGGTCACGGTTTTCCACGAACAGATCCTGAAGACCTTCGATGTCATGACCGGCTGCGGCCTGGCGCGGGCGGACGAATTCCGCCGTGCCCTGGGCAACGAAGCGCTCGAACTGGGCGTGGAGGAGTTCTTCCGCAGGGAAGCACGGAAAAACGGCTACACCCCGGAAGTGGTGGACAAGGTCTGGGGGACCCTTAAGTCCTTTGGCAGTTTTGGGTTCTGCAAAGCCCACGGTGCCGCCTTTGCCGTGCCCACCTACCAGTCGGCCTGGCTCAAGGCGCACCATCCGGAAGCCTTCCTGGCCGGCCTGTGGGAGCACGATCCGGGAATGTATCCCAAGCGGCTGCTCGTGGCTGAAGCGCGGCGGATGGGCATCCCCATCCTTCCCCTGGACATCAACCGCAGCCACGCCGAGTACCGGGTGGAGCGGATCCTGTCCGGGCCTGATACCGGAAAACTGGGCATCCGGCTGAGTTTGAATGGGATCTACGGCCTGTCCGCCACCGAACTTAAGCGGATCGTTGCGGGCCAGCCGTACGACTCGCTTGCCGATCTCCGCGCCCGGGCCAGGGTCAGCAAGCCGAACATCAAACGGCTGGCCCAGCTGGGCGCTTTTGATTCGCTGCACCGGGAAGCCGGCGGTACGGCAAACCGGGCGGACCTGGTGCACCACCTTCAGGAGCTCTCCGCCCCGGGCAGCGCGCGGAAAGGCAGGGAAGTCCTCGAGGGACAGCTGTCCCTGCCCCTGGGCGATATTGAACTGCGCAACGTTCGGCCGGGCCTTCCCGCGCCCACCCTGGCAGACAATGTCCGTGCGGAGCTGGATCTGCTGGCCGTGGACGTCAGCAGCCACCTGATGGACAGCCACCGGCCGCTGCTGGACAGCCTGGGGGTGACCACGGCGGACAAGCTGCTGGGCCTGCGCAACGGCACCGAAGTGCTGGTGGCAGGGGTGCGGGTCGCCACCCAGACGCCTCCCATGCGCGGGGGCAGGCGGGTGGTGTTCATCAGCATTGACGACGGCACCGGATGCATCGACTCGGTTTTCTTCCACGAGGCCCAGGAAAACGCCGGCCCGCTCCTGTTCGGCACCCGGCTGCTGCTGATCCGGGGGACCACCCGCCGGACAGGGCCGCGGGGAATCAGCCTCAGCGCCAGCATGGCCTGGGACCTTGCCCGCCCGGAGACACTCCCCGTCCCCGCGGCCGCGTTGGTCGGCCCTCCGCAGAACCTATAGCATTGACGGTGGCTGGCTGTGGTCCCCGTACGCCACAAGCTATGAAGCCGTAACTTTGAATAGGAGACACCCGTGTCAGATGCCCAGCAGATCACCCTTCTCGTCGATGGCGAAGAGACCAAGGTGGCTACCGGGACAACCGGTGCGGAACTCTTCTTTGAGCGCCGCGACGTGGTCGTGGCCCGCGTCAACGGCGAACTGAAGGACCTGGACCAGGAGCTGCCGGAAGGCGCCGACGTCGAGGGCGTCACCATCGATTCCCCCGACGGCCTGAACGTGCTCCGCCACTCCACCGCCCACGTCATGGCCCAGGCGGTGCAGCAGCTGCGGCCGGACGCCAAGCTGGGGATCGGCCCCTACATCACGGACGGCTTCTACTTCGACTTCGACGTCGCAGAACCGTTCACCCCCGAGGACCTCAAGACCCTCGAGAAGATGATGCAGAAGATCATCAATCAGAACCAGAAGTTCGTCCGCCGCGTGGTCAGCGAGGACGAAGCCCGCGAGGCCATGAAGAACGAGCCCTACAAGCTCGAGCTCCTGGGCAAGAAAAACGAGGCCGCCGAAGCCGGGGAAGGCGTCAACGTCGAGGTGGGCGCCGGCGACATCACCATCTACGACAACGTGGAGCGCAAGGAAGGCACCACCGTCTGGTGTGACCTGTGCCGTGGCCCGCACCTGCCCAACACCAAGCTGATCTCCAACGCCTTCGCGCTGACCCGCTCGTCCTCCGCCTACTGGCTGGGCAACCAGAAGAACCAGCAGCTGCAGCGCATCTACGGCACCGCCTGGCCCACCAAGGAAGCCCTCAAGGCCTACCAGGAACGCATCGCCGAAGCCGAACGCCGCGACCACCGCAAGCTGGGCTCCGAACTCGACCTGTTCTCCTTCCCGGACGAACTGGGATCCGGCCTGCCGGTGTTCCACCCCAAGGGCGGCATCATCCGCAAGGAGATGGAAGACTACTCCCGCCAGCGCCACGTCGAGGCCGGCTACGAGTTCGTCTACACGCCGCACATCACCAAGGGCCACCTGTACGAGGTTTCGGGCCACCTTGACTGGTACAAGGAGGGCATGTTCCCGGCCATGCACGTGGACGCCGAACTCAACGAGGACGGCACCGTGCGCAAGCCCGGCCAGGACTACTACCTGAAGCCGATGAACTGCCCCATGCACAACCTCGTCTTCCGCTCCCGCGGACGGTCCTACCGCGAACTGCCGCTGCGGCTGTTCGAATTCGGTTCCGTGTACCGGTACGAGAAGTCCGGCGTGGTGCACGGCCTGACGCGCGTGCGCGGCATGACACAGGACGACGCCCACATCTACTGCACCCGCGAGCAGATGAAGGACGAGCTCACCAAGACCCTGAACTTCGTCCTGGGCCTGCTCAAGGACTACGGGCTCAACGACTTCTACCTGGAACTGTCCACCAAAGACCCCGAAAAGTACGTTGGCGACGACGCCACCTGGGAAGAAGCCACCCGGACCCTCGCCGAGGTGGCGCAGGAGTCCGGACTGGAACTGGTTCCGGACCCGGGCGGGGCGGCCTTCTACGGTCCCAAGATTTCCGTGCAGGCAAAGGACGCGCTGGGCCGGACCTGGCAGATGTCCACCATCCAGCTGGACTTCAACCTGCCAGAGCGCTTCGAGCTGGAATTCCAGGCCGCCGACGGAACCCGCCAGCGGCCGGTCATGATCCACCGCGCCCTCTTTGGTTCCATCGAGCGCTTCATGGGTGTGCTCACCGAGCACTACGCCGGCGCGTTCCCCGCCTGGCTGGCTCCTGTCCAGGTGGTGGGCATCCCGGTGGCGGAGGCCTTCAACGAGTACATGTTCGACGTCGTTGACCAGCTCAAGGCTGCGGGCATCCGAGCCGAGGTGGACACCTCCTCAGACCGCTTCCCCAAGAAGATCCGCACCGCCAGCAAGGACAAGATCCCGTTCGTGCTGATTGCCGGCGGGGACGACGCCGAGGCAGGCGCCGTGTCCTTCCGTTTCCGTGACGGAAGCCAGGACAACGGCGTGCCGGTGGCCGAGGCGGTCAAGCGGATCACCGAAGCCGTCCGCAACCGGACCAGCTAGCGGAAACGGAACACACCGTGCAGGAAAACACAGGCGCCGGGTATCCGGGGGATTCGGGCGTAACGGACGACTTCGACCTCGCCGGTGTTCCGGACGCCTTCCAGCGACTGTGGACCCCGCACCGCATGGCGTATATCAAGGGCGGCCAGCACCAGTTCAAGAACCAGGACGACTGCCCCTTCTGCGTGGGTCCCGCCCGCACGGACGAGGAAGCGCTGATCGTCTACCGAGGCAAGACCTGCTACGTGGTGCTGAACCTGTTCCCGTACAATCCGGGCCACCTGCTGGTGTGCCCTTACCGGCACGTTCCGGACTATACCGACCTCACCGTGGAGGAGACCGCCGAATTCGCCGAGCTCACCCAGACCGCCATGCGCGTCCTGCGGAAGGTATCCAATCCCGGCGGCTTCAACCTTGGCATGAACCAGGGCGTCGTGGGCGGCGCCGGCATTGCGGCCCACCTGCACCAGCACATCGTTCCCCGCTGGGGCGGCGACGGCAACTTCTTCCCGATCATTGCCCAGACCAAAGCCATCACCCAGACCCTCGATGAGGTCCGCCGGCAGGTGGCCGAGGCCTGGCCCGGGGAGACGGATGCTTAACAGGCACGCCAGGGGATTCTTTACCGCACTCTTCACGCCGCTGGCCAGATGGCTGCTGCGGATCGGCGTTTCGCCGGATGCGGTCACCATCGCGGGAACGGCGGGCGTGGTGGTTGGCGCGCTGGTGTTCTACCCGTCGGGCCAGTTGTGGTGGGGCACGCTGTTCATCACGGCCTTTATCTTCTCGGACGTCCTGGACGGCATCATGGCCCGGATGCAGAACGTGAAGAGCCGCTGGGGCAACTTCCTTGACTCCACGCTGGACCGCATTGCTGACGGCGCCCTCTTTGCCGGGCTGGCCATTTGGTTCTTCACCGGCGGGTCCAACGTGCCCATTGCCATGGCGGCCACCATCTGCCTGGTCCTGGGCATGGTGGTTTCCTATGCCAGAGCCAAGGCCGAATCCCTGGGGTTCACCGCGAACGTCGGGGTGGCCGAGCGCGCCGAACGACTGGTGTCCGTCCTGGTGGTCACCGGGTTCACCGGCCTGGGCCTGCCGCCGGTGGTGCTGCTGGCCACTCTGGTGCTGCTGGGCGCAGCCAGTCTTATCACCGTGGTGCAGCGCATCGTTTCCGTCCGCCGGCAGGCCATGGCCGAGGCAGCGCCGGCGGATTAACCCTGATTAAGCCGGCGGCCCGCGGTGGGACTAGTATTAGGACTGCCCGGTCAATGGACCCGGCAATCCGTGTGTGTCAAGGCCGGCAGTTCCGTGCCGCCTGCACGCCGGGCGAAGGTCATCTATCTACCCATAGGGGTTTTTGTGTCTACACCTGATGTAAGCAGCGAAGCCGGTTCGTCCGCGAACAGCGTCACGGGCAGCAACCGCGTCAAGCGGGGCATGGCCGAGATGCTCAAAGGCGGCGTCATCATGGACGTCGTCAACGTCGAACAGGCCCGCATCGCCGAAGACGCCGGTGCTGTGGCCGTGATGGCGCTGGAACGCGTTCCGGCGGATATCCGTGCCCAGGGCGGCGTGTCCCGCATGTCGGACCCGGACATGATCGACCAGATCATCGACGCCGTGTCCATCCCGGTCATGGCCAAGGCCCGCATCGGCCACTTCGTTGAAGCCCAGGTCCTGCAGTCCCTCGGCGTCGACTACATCGACGAGTCTGAGGTCCTCACCCCGGCCGACTACATCAACCACATCGACAAGTGGAACTTCAAGGTTCCCTTCGTCTGTGGCGCCACCAACCTCGGTGAGGCACTGCGCCGCATCAACGAGGGCGCGGCCATGATCCGTTCCAAGGGCGAGGCCGGCACCGGCGACGTCTCCAACGCCACGGGCCACATGCGCCAGATCCGTGCAGAGATCGCCAAACTGTCCGCGCTGCCCGAGGACGAGCTCTACGTCGCGGCCAAGGAACTCCAGGCTCCGTACGAACTGGTCAAGGAAGTTGCCGCCGCAGGCAAGCTCCCCGTGGTTCTCTTCACCGCAGGCGGCATCGCCACCCCGGCGGACGCCGCAATGATGATGCAGCTCGGGGCTGACGGCGTGTTCGTCGGTTCCGGCATCTTCAAGTCCGGCAACCCGGCACAGCGGGCCGCCGCCGTCGTCAAGGCCACCACCTTCTACGACGACCCCGATGTCATCGCCAAGGCCTCACGCGGCCTGGGCGAAGCCATGGTGGGCATCAACGTCGACGAGATCCCCCAGCCCCACCGCCTCGCCGAGCGCGGCTGGTAATTCTCTCTTAGCGCCTTGGGGGCGCCGGACGGCGCGATCCTCTGCGTGCTATTCCCCGCCTCCCGCTGCCGCCAGACAGGCGATGGCTAGGGGCGGGGCCCCTTTTACGCACGCTGCCGGATCAGCCCCGCCGGTCGCTGGTCGCTTCGCCTAAGTCATGACGACGCCGGTTCCTCACCCTTTGCGGTGCGGGACCGGCGTCGTACTTCTTTAACTGGTGTGGGGTGGGTGGGGTGCCTGGCTATTCCAGGCCGCGGCGCTTGAGCAGCGGTTCCAGCCTTGCTTCGCGGCCCCGGAGGATCCGGAATGATTCCAGCGGGTCGCGGCTGTTGCCCCGCGACAGGAGTTCCCGGCGGAAGCGTTCGCCGTTGGCACGGGTCAGGCCACCCTGTTCCGTGAACCAATCCACCGTCTCCGCGTCCAGGACCTCGCTCCAGATGTAGGAGTAGTAGCCGGCCGCGTAGCCCGCGCCCGCGAAAATGTGCTGGAAGTAGCCGGTGCGGTAACGGGGCGGAATCAACGGGTGTGCAAGTCCGGCCGCGGCGAGGGCCTTCGCTTCGAAGGCTATGGCATCCTGCGGAACATCGTCCGGTCCGAGGACATGCCAGGCCAGGTCCAGCAGCGCCGCGCCAAGGTACTCCGTGGTGGCGAAGCCTTCGCCCCAGAGCCGGGAGGATTCCAACCGGTCCACGATCCCGGCCGGAAGCGGTTCCCCGGTTTCGTGGTGGCGGGCGTAGTTGGCCAGGACCTCGGGCCACATGATCCACATCTCGTTGACCTGGGACGGGTACTCCACGAAGTCGCGGGGCACTGCCGTGCCGGAGAGCTTCGGGTAGGTGACGTCGGAGAACAGGCCATGCAGCGCGTGGCCGAACTCATGGAACACTGTCCGCACCTCGTCGAGCGTCAGCAGCGTGGGTTCACCGGCCGGCGGCTTGGAGATGTTCAGCGTGTTGATGACCACGGGCCGGGCGTCCAGCAGGGCCGACTGGTCCACGAGGCTGTTCATCCAGGCGCCGCCGCGCTTGGATTCGCGCTGATAGTAGTCACCCAGGAACAGGCCCAGGCCGCTCCCATCCGCGTTCCGCACCTCCCAGACGCGGACATCCGGATGGTAGCCGGCGAGGTCGGTGCGCTCATGGAACGTGATTCCGTAGAGGGAAGTGGCGGCGAAGAAGACGCCGTCCGCCAGGACCCGTTCCAGCTCGAAGTACGGACGGATCGCGTGCTCATCCACCTGGTGCCGTTCCCGGCGGACCTTTGCGGAGTAGTAGGCCCAGTCCCAAGGTTCCAGAGGGTGCCCGGCCGCTTCTGCCAGGACGCGCGCCTCGGCATCTGCGTTCCGCACCGCCGCAGGCGCGAGCCGGTCCAGCATGGCCTGCACGGAGTCGAAGGAGGGTGCCGTCTGCAGATCCACCACCAGTTCGGCGTAATTGGCGAAACCGAGCAGGGCCGCTTTTTCCGCGCGCAGGCCGGCCATGGTCCGGGCAAGTCCGGTGACGTCCAGTGCACCGCCGCCGCTGCCGCGCCCCACGGACGCTTCGAACAGCCGACGGCGGACGTCCCGGTTCCCCAGCGCGGCGAGGGCCGGCTGGTTTCCCGGCTGGAGGAGGGTGAGCAGGAACTTGCCATCGTGCCCTGCGGCGCGCGCGGCTTCGGCAGCGGCTGCAACCTCGTCATCCGGCAGGCCGGCCAGTTCCGCCCGGTCTTCAATGAGCAGGGCGCCCGACTTCATTCCTTCCTTGACCCTCTGGCCAAAGTCGGTTCCCAGCCGTGCCAGTTCGGCGTTGATGGCGCGGAGACGCTCCTGCCCCGCCGCGTCCAACTGGATACCGGCCTGGCGGAACTCCTTGAGGTACTCCTCCACCAGCCGCGCCCCCTCGGCGTCGCACCCGGAGGTGTCGATGGCCGCGAAACGCCCGTATAGGTCCCGGTTGAGAAATATTTCGTCCTGGTGGGCGGAGAACCGCGGCGCCAGCTTGGTCTCGAGTGCCCGGATTTCCTCCGACGCGTCCGCGGAAACCAGCGTGAAGAACGACGCCGATGCCCGCCCCAGGAGCCGGCCGGAGCGTTCCATTTCCACGGCGGTGTTTTGGAAAGTCGGGGCAGCAGGGTTGCCGGCGACCGCCCGGATCTCCGCCAGCTGCTCACTGAGGCCGGCTTCGATGGCTTCTTCGAAGTGCGCGGGAGTGACCGTGCTGAACGGCGGAAGCCCGTACTCCAGCGGGCTGGGCGTGAGAAGGGGGTTTGTCATGAGGCAAACCTTTCACAACGGCCCCGGCGGCTCAACGCGACAGACCGCCCGCCGTCCAACCGGCTACCGGGGTCGGCGCGCCGCGTGCTGCCGGGCGAGCTCAGCGAAGTGGTCGTCCGGCTCGCCGGGTTCAAACGTGCCGAACTTCCGCTCAGCCGCGGTGCGGATCAGGAAGTCGGCGATCGCGGGATTCTTCGGCAGCAGCGACCCGTGCAGGTAGCTGGCGACGATGTTCCGGTAACGGGCGCCCTCGTGGCCGGAGCTGCTGTTGTTGCCGGTCCCCTTGGCAACGGTCCCCAGCGGCCGTACCGCAGGACCGAGCGTGGTCTGGCCGCTGTGGTTCTCGTAACCCAGGACCTCGCCAAACTCAAGAGTGTCCACTTTGACGTTGCCGATCAGGCGCTCGTCCGTGCCGTGGGTTTCCACGTCCAGGATGCCGATGCCGGGGATCACGGTGCCGGTCCGCGTCTTGAAGAAGCGCCCAAAGAGCTGGTAGAGGCCGCAGATCACCAACATGGGCAGGCCGTCCTCGGCGAGGGCCTTCAGTACCGGCGCGCGGGACTGCAGGTCGTCCTGGATGATCAGCTGGCCGCTGTCCTGTCCGCCGCCGCCCACCAGGATGTCCGCCTCCTCCGGCCAGGCGTCGCCCACGTTGTATTCGATGAGTTCCGGGGTGTAGCCGTGCCACGAGATGCGGCGCTGGAGCACCAGGGCGTTGCCCCAGTCGCCGTAAATATTCATGTCCCGCGGGTACAGCTGCACCACCCGGAGTGTCCCTTTGCTCCCGCCGCCGGTAGTTGCTGCTTCTGGGTTCACGAGACAACCTCCACGGTGGTGATCTTGGACAGCTCACGCCGGATGGCCAGCATGGCGGTGTAAGTGCAGAATATCCGCTTGGGCTTGCCCTTCCCTTCCCTGATGAACGACGCCAGGGCCGGGGCGATTTCCGGCTCCACGGAGCCAACCGGCACCTCGTCGTACTGCAGGCGCAGCGCCATGTCGTAGGCACGTGAACCGGTCAGCTGGTCCACGCCGCCTTCCCGGAGGGATTCGAACTCCACGTCCCACAGCCAGGACATGTCGCGGCCGTCGGCGTAGTTGTCATTGATGGCCACCATGGTGGCATAGCCCGCTGCCGGGAAGGACTTCAGTCCCAGCCGGAAGCCGCTGGGGTTCTTCACCAGCACCAGATCCAGCGGCTGGCCGTCCACGGTCAGGCTCTCGCCGCGGCCGAACGCCGGCGCAACCCGGGACAGTGCGGCCAGCAGCGCATCGTTGTCAGCGGCGGCCGCGCCGCTGCCGCAGATGCTTCGCGCCAGGGTGAGCGCGGCTGCGGCATTGAAGATGTTGTAGACGCCGCGAAGCTTCATCCCTGTGGTGGCCGTACCGCCGTCGTACTCAAAGCTGGCGCTGGCGGCGCCCACCGAGCGGAGTACGACGTCGGCTGCGGGCTTTTCGGGCAGGCGCGCCGGAGCGGGGCTGCCGGGAGCGGCGCGCATGTCGTCGTCGTTGGGGAATGTCCCGAGCATCGAGTCGTCCAGGCCGAAATACTTCACTTCCTGGCCGGTGAGGGTGTCTGCGATCCGCGCCACACGTGGGTCTTCCCGGTTGAGGACGACGGTTCCGGTGGTCTTGGCCGCGATGTGCTGAAGCAGCTGGGCTGTCTTGTCGATTTCGCCGAACCGGTCCAACTGGTCCCGCAGGACGTTCAGCAGCAGGCAGTACCGCGGCGGGACGCTGTTGACGAAGTGCACGGCATGGGCCTCGTCCAGCTCAAGGACGGCGATGTCCGCGTCCAGCCGCCCCCGCCAGTCAACCTCGCCGAGCAGCGCCGCCGCCACGCCGCGGGTGAAGTTGCTGCCGGTGCGGTTGGTGAACACCTTCAGCCCCTGGCTTTCGAGCAGTTCAACCACCATCTTCGTGGTGGTGGTTTTGCCGTTGGTGCCGCTGACCACCGCCACGCCGTGGGGGAGGTCTGCCAGCGTCCGCCGCATGAAGCCGGGGTCGATTTTCTCGACGACCAGGCCGGGCAGGGCCGAGCCGCCGCCCCGAAGCCGGGACACCCGGCGGACCAGCTTGCCGAGCGGAACACTGAAGTAGAACATAGTTCGAATATATCCCAGCAGGGGCATGCATCCCGCCGGCCGGGATGACCCGCGACCGGGGGAATGGCCCCGGCCCGTATGCTGGATGGATGACAACTTCCCTTTCCGCCGCTCCCGCACGTCCTGGAACCGGGCTGCGGATCGGTGTACTGGCGCTCCAGGGCGACTTCCGCGAGCACCTCCGCGCTGCTGCAGACAGTGGCGCGGAGGCGGTGGCCGTACGCCGGCCACAGGAGCTGGAAGGCCTGGACGGCCTGATCATTCCCGGCGGGGAATCCACCGCCATCGACAAGCTGGCCCGCGCGTTTGAGCTTGCAGTGCCGCTGCGCGAACGCATCGCCGCCGGCCTGCCGGTCTACGGGTCCTGCGCAGGCATGATTCTGCTGGCCTCCGATATTGCAGACCCTGCGACCGACCTGTCCGGCGCGCCGCAGCAGACCTTCGGCGGCCTGGACATTACGGTGCGCCGCAACGCCTTCGGCCGGCAGCGGGAGTCCTTCGAAACTGACCTGGACTTCAAGGGATTGGAGTTCAGTGCCACCGGCTCCGGCGTGGCGCCGGTCCATGCCGTGTTCATCCGAGGGCCCTGGGTGGAGCGCGTTGGGCAGGACGTGGAAGTGCTGGCACAGGTGGAGCCGGCCGACCCGGAACATGCCTCCCACGCGGCGCCCCTGCCCGGGACGGCTAGAATTGTGGCAGTGCGTTCGGGCCAGCTCCTGGCCACCTCCTTCCACCCGGAAGTGACCGGGGAAAAACGCATCCACGAACTTTTTATCCGCATGATCAGAGGAGAAGCGTAAAGCATGTCAGGCCACTCCAAATGGGCAACGACCAAGCACAAAAAGGCGATCATTGACAGCCGCCGCGCCAAGTCGTTCGCCAAGCTGATCAAGAACATCGAAGTCGCGGCCCGCATGGGCGGTCCGGACCTCGCGGGCAACCCTGGCCTGGAACTGGCCGTCACCAAGGCCAAGAAGACCTCGGTTCCCAACGACAATATCGACCGTGCCATTAAGCGCGGCGCCGGCCTCACCGGCGAAGTGGTGGACTACACCGAGATCATGTACGAAGCCCGCGGCCCGCAGGGGTCCGCCCTCCTGATCGAGTGCCTCACCGACAACAAGAACCGGGCCGCGTCCGAGGTACGCCTGGCGATCTCCCGTAACGGCGGCACCATCGCCGACCCCGGGTCCGTCAGCTACCTCTTCACCCGCAAGGGAGTAGTCAACCTGCCCAAGAACGGCCTCACCGAAGATGACGTCCTGATGGCCGTGCTCGATGCAGGGGCTGAAGAAGTCAAGGACAACGGCGAGACCTTCGAGATCCACTCCGAGCCCGGAGACCTCCCCGCGATCCGCGGGGCGCTCAAGGAAGCCGGCATCGAATACGACACCGATGAAGTGGAATTCGTTCCCTCCATGCAGGTGGAACTGGACGTGGACGGCGCGCGGAAGTTCCTCAAGCTCGCGGACGCCCTGGAAGAGCTCGACGACGTGCAGAACGTCTACAGCAACGCCGACCTCAGCGACGAAGTCCAGGCCGCCCTGGAATCCGAGTGACGGAACGCCCGTGACGCTCCGCGTCCTGGGCGTTGACCCGGGCCTGACCCGCTGCGGCATCGGCGTAGTGGACGTGGAACGGAACCGGCGCGCCACCATGGTGGCTGTCGGCGTCGTGGGCACCGCCCCGGATGAGACGCTGGATCAGCGGCTATTGGTCATTGACACTGCCATTGACGAATGGCTGGACCGCTACGAACCGCAGGTTCTCGCCGTCGAACGCGTTTTCTCCCAGCTCAACGTCAGCACCGTCATGGGGGTGGCGCAGGCGTCCGGCGTGGTGATCGCCGCGGCCGCGCGCCGCGGCATCCCGGTGGCGCTGCACACGCCGTCGGAAGTCAAGGCAGCTGTTACCGGCAGCGGATCCTCCAACAAGGATGCCGTAACCAAGCTCGTCACCAAGATCCTCCGGCTGGACGCGCCGCCCCGGCCCGCCGACGCAGCAGACGCCCTGGCCCTGGCCATCACCCACGCGTGGCGGGCAGGCAGTGGTGCCGCCGTCGCGACCACCGGCCCCGGAAGCTCTTCCCTGACCCCGGCGCAGCGCGCATGGGCCGATGCTGAGGCCAAGGCGCGCCGCTCGCGCTGAATGTCGGGTGCCTTGCTAGGGTATTCGTAGATATGTTCGGATAGCCGGTCCTCCGTGATGGAACCGGCCGTACACCAGGAGCCAGGCCTTGATCAGTTTCCTCCGCGGAACCGTGGCGCACGTAGGCCTGTCCACGGCCGTCATCGACCTCAACGGGGCCGGCATGAGCGTGAACGCCACGCCCCAGACGTTGAGCGGACTGCGCCTCGGTGAAGAGGGGCAGCTGTTCACGTCGCTGATCGTTCGCGAGGATTCCCTCACCCTCTTCGGGTTTGCGTCCGACGACGAACGGGAAGTTTTCGACGTGCTGCTCAGCGTGAGCGGCGTGGGCCCGCGGCTGGCGCTGGCAGTACTTGCCGTCCACGAACCGGAGGCCATCCGGGTTGCAGCGCACAGCGGTGACAGCAAGACCTTCACCAAGGTGCCCGGCATCGGGCCCAAGGTGGCGGGCCGGATCGTACTGGAACTGGCAGGAAAGCTGGTGCCGCACGGCACATCCGGCGCAGCCGCGGCGCCGACAGCCGCCGAAGCGTCCTGGAAGCCCCAGGTGGTGGCCGCCATGACCAGCCTGGGATGGTCCGAGAAAGACGCCTCCGGCAGCATCGAGAAGGCGCTGGCCGACGAGCCAGAGGTTTCGTTCCGCGGCAACGTCCCGGAAATCCTGCGTACTACCCTCCGGTGGCTGGGCCAGGACGGAGCGCGTGCCGGCAACCGCGTAGGCAGCCGTGGCTGAACCATCCCTGGTGGCTGCGGGGGAGGAGCCGGAAGAGCGGGCCATCGAGGCCGCGCTCAGGCCGAAGAACCTGGACGACTTCGTGGGCCAGCACCGCGTGCGGAAACAGCTCTCGCTGGTGCTGCAGGCCTCCCGGATGCGCGGACGCAGCGCAGACCACGTGCTTTTCTCCGGTCCGCCCGGCCTCGGCAAGACCACCCTCGCCATGATTGTGGCCGCGGAAATGAATGCTCCCCTGCGCATCAGCAGCGGCCCGGCCATCCAGCACGCCGGGGACCTCGCGGCCATCCTGTCGTCCCTGTCCGAGGGCGAGGTGTTGTTCCTTGACGAAGTCCACCGGATGTCCCGGCCGGCCGAGGAAATGCTCTACATGGCCATGGAGGACTTCCGGGTGGACATCGTGGTGGGCAAGGGTGCCGGCGCCACGGCTATCCCGCTGGAGCTTCCCCCGTTCACCCTCGTGGGAGCCACCACCCGCGCCGGACTGCTGCCTGGTCCGTTGCGCGACAGGTTCGGGTTCACTGGGCACCTCGAGTTCTACTCAGTGCCGGAGCTGGAACTCGTGTTGCGCCGCTCCGCGGGACTGCTGGACCTGAAGGTCAACTCCGCCGGCTTCAGTGAAATAGCCGGGCGTTCCCGCGGTACGCCCCGTATCGCCAACCGGCTGCTGCGGCGCGTGCGGGACTGGGCCCTGGTGCACGGTGTGGAGCAAATCGATGCCCGTTCGGCATCGGCGGCGCTGGACATGTACGAGGTGGACAAGAAGGGCCTGGACCGCCTGGACCGGGCCGTCCTGGACGCCCTGATCACCAAGTTCGGCGGAGGGCCGGTAGGGCTGTCCACCCTGGCGATCGCCGTCGGCGAAGAAACCGAAACGGTGGAAACAGTGGCCGAACCGTTCCTGGTCCGCGAGGGGCTCCTGGGCCGGACGCCCCGCGGCCGCATCGCCATGGCTGCGGCATGGACCCATATGGGCTACGCCGTCCCGCCGGGACTCTTCGGCCAGGAACAGCTGGAGCTCTTCGAGCCGGAAGAAGGCGGAACCCCGGCGGGAGACTGGGCCACGGAAGGCCAATAGGGCTTACCTCCAGCTTTTCCCTTTAGACTTGGTATGACGCTCGGCACGTTCGGGTCTCGTCCGGCGGCCGCCGTCAACCGCGGCCCGCGCCGGACTCATCATCAGGCTAGTTAAAGAATGGATTTTCCCTTGGACCCAATGTCAATTCTCCTGTTCGTCATGCTCGGCGTTTTCATCTTCATGATGTTCCGCCGGAACAAAAAGGCGCAGCAGCAGCAGGCGGAACTCCAGTCGAAGTTCGGCCCAGGCGTTGAGGTCATGACCAGCTTTGGCCTGTTCGGACACATCGTGGCCATCGATGACGCGGAGAACAAGGTCACCCTGGAGCTCTCTCCCGGAAACCTGGCCACCGTGCACCGCCAGGCCGTCACCAAGATCGTGGAACCGACCACCGTTGCGGAGCCTGCGGTCGCCGATGAGCCCACCGTGGCTGCCGGGCCGTCCGTGCCGGCAGTACCTAACGACGCCTCCTCCCTCACTGCTCCCCAGCCCGGCACGACGGCGGAGCCGCTGGACGCGCCGGCCCCCGTTGAGACCCCCGAGGAAACCCTGAAGCGCTTGAACGGCGAGGGCAGGAAGGACAGCTAGTCCGCTGCCCCGCACCACCTCTACCGCTGCGGTTCACCGCCGGTGCACGCCACGGCAGGCACCGGCGGTTCTTCCGTGAATAAGAGAAAGATCGACAATGCCACGAACTGGCCCTAAGAAACCAGGACTCAGGGTCCTGGTCTGGCTCGGCGTAATCATCGCCGCGCTGACCGCTGTCCTGGCCGGCGGCACCATGTCCGGACAGGCCGGCTGGGCGCCCAAGCTGGCCCTTGACCTGGAAGGCGGCACCCAGATGATCCTTGCGCCCCGGGTAGAGGGCGGTTCGGACATCAACGAGGAACAGCTGAACCAGGCCGTGGCCATCATCCGCCAGCGCGTGGACGGCTCCGGCGTGGCCGAAGCCGAGATCAGCACGCAGTCCGGCCGCAACGTTGTGGTCAGCCTGCCGGGCACGCCCTCCACGGAGACCCGTGAACTGATTCAGGCCTCCGCCGACATGAACTTCCGCCCCGTGCTCCTCAACGGGGACGGCACCGCAGTGCCTAAAGAGTCCCGGACGCCCGCGGACAAGCTTCCCAAGCCCTCCGCTGAGCCGGCGAACAGCAGCGATACCAACTGGATCACTCCGGACGTGTACCAGGAGTTCGAGGCGCTGGACTGCAACAGCCCGGAAGCAGAGAAGGCCGAGCGGTCCGACCCCGCCAAGCCCCTGGTGACCTGTGAACCCGGCACCGGGACCACACCGGCGATCAAGTACATCCTGGGCCCGGTTGAGGTCAAAGGCAGCAACATCGTTACCTCGTCCTTCCAGCTGCAGGCCGGCGCCCAGGGCGCCGTTACCAACCAGTGGGCCGTCAACATCCAGTTCGACGGCGAAGGCACGGAAAAGTTCAAGGCCGTCACCGAACGCCTGAACCAGTTCTATGTGGCAGCCGGCGGCGACTCCGGCACCGACCCGAAGGCGCAGTTCGCCATTGTCCTCGATGACCAGGTGATTTCCGCACCCCGGGCGCAGGCCGTAATCACCGACGGCCGGCCGCAGATCACCGGCGGTTTCACCGAGCAGACCGCCAAGGCCCTCTCCGACCAGCTGCGCTTCGGCGCGCTGCCCATCAGCTTCGAGATCCAGAGCGAGCAGCAGATCTCGGCGACCCTCGGCGGCGAGCAACTTCGCATGGGCCTGCTGGCAGGCCTGATCGGGCTGCTGCTGGTGGTGGTTTACTCCCTGTTCCAGTACCGTGCCCTGGGTTTCGTCACCATCGCGTCCCTGGCCGTGGCGGGCGTGCTGACCTACCTGGCGATCGCAATCCTGGGCTGGACGGAAAACTACCGCCTGTCCCTCGCCGGCGTGGCGGGCATCATCGTAGCCATCGGCCAGACGGCCGACTCGTTCATTGTGTACTTCGAACGAATCCGCGACGAGCTGCGCGACGGGCGTGGACTGGTCTCCGCCGTCGAGAACGGCTGGAAGCGTGCCAAGCGGACCGTGCTCGCATCCAAGGCCGTCAACCTCCTGGCCGCGCTGGTTCTCTACTTCGTGGCGGTGGGCAATGTCCGTGGCTTCGCTTTCACCTTGGGTCTTACGGCGATTGCCGACCTCATCGTCGTGTTCATGTTCACCCACCCGACGCTGCAGTTGTTGGCCCGCACCAAGTTCTTCGGTGAAGGCCACAAGCTGTCCGGCCTGGACCCCGAGCGGCTGGGTGCTGTTCCGCTGTACCGGGGCGCGGGCCGTCTCCGCACGCCGGAGGCCCGCCCCGTGGCGGCGCGGGCCAAGAACACCGGCGCCGCCGCTGAGGCGGAGCGCCGGATGACCATCGCCGAGCGCCGCATGGCCGAAAAGCAGGAGCAGCTCGCAGGCTCTGCGAAGTCCGCCGCGAAGGAGAACAAATAATGCCCAGCTTCGCCAACTTCGGCAATGAGCTTTACACCGGTAAGCGCTCCTACAACTTCGTTGACGCCAAGAAAATATGGTTCATCATCGCGGCCGTGGCCGTAGCCCTGTCCATCCTCATCCCGGTGGCCAAGGGCGGGTTCAACCTCGGCATTGAATTCCGTGGCGGCTCTGAGTTCACCGTCTCGAACGTGCAGACCAAGGACGCCGCGCTGGGCGAGAAGGCAGTCACGGACGTGGTTCCTGGCAGCGTCCCCCGCGTGGCCAACGTGGCCGGAACCACCATGCGGATCCAGACAGACAAACTGACGGACGACGAGACCCTGCGCATCAAGGAAGGCCTCACCACCGCTTACGGCGTGACGGACAACGAGGTGACCTCCACGTTCGTGGGTCCCACGTGGGGCGCCGATGTCACCAAGCAGGCACTGATCGGCCTGGTTATCTTCGTGATCCTGGCAGCAGTGCTCATGGCGTTGTACTTCCGGACCTGGAAGATGTCCCTGTCGGCGATCGCGGGCATGGCAGTGACCATGTTCATCACCGCGGGGGTGTATGCGCTCAGCGACTTTGAGGTAACGCCCTCGGCCATCATCGGCTTCCTGACCGTGCTTAGCTACTCCTTGTATGACACCGTGGTGGTCTTCGACAAGATCCGCGAAAACACCGCGGAAATAGACGCTTCCACGCGCAGGACCTTCGGCGAGGAGGTCAACCTCGCCGTCAACCAAACCCTGGTGCGTTCCATCAACACCATGATGGTGGCGATCCTGCCGGTCGGTGCCATCCTGTTCATCGGTGCGGGACTCCTGGGGGCAGGAACGCTGCGCGACCTTTCGCTTGCCCTGTTCGTGGGCATCCTGATCGGTACGGCAGCCACGATCTTCGTGGCCGCCCCGATGTACGCCTGGCTGCGCGAGGGCGAACCCAACCTGGTCAAGCAGGCCAAGAGGGTTGCCCAGCGCCGCGCCGGCTCGGCGGACCGTGCCGCCACCGCGGCGCCCGCAGGGGCCTGACCAGTCCTGACGGCCCGGACGGTGTCCCAGTGACACCGCCCGGGCCGTCAGGCGCTTAACGGCCGGTTACGGATGTCTCCGCCGTGAGGAATAGACTGAAGTAATTAAACGTGGTGAGGGGTGCTTCATTGGAAGAACGTTCGTCGTCGGTGCCAACGGCCCAGGGCGGCCAGGGTCCTGCCGGTCCGCAGGCCGGTACGGCCGGACCTGCGCGCCCCGGACCGCTCGTTCCGGTGGACAACTCGGGACAGCGCCCCACTTTTCCAGGCCGCCGGGAGCGGACCCGGTCACGCCTTGCACGGCTCACCGGACGCAGCACCGCCACGTATTCGCCGATCCTGGAGCCACTGCTCCGGACCGTCAGGGCAAATAACCCCAAAGAGGATTTCGACCTCATCCAGCGTGCCTTCGAAGTCGCGGAGCGCAGCCACCGCGGGCAGAAGCGCAAGAGCGGGGACCCCTACATCACCCACCCTGTCGCCGTCGCCACGATCCTTGCCGAACTGGGGCTCTCGGGAACTACCCTGGCTGCCGCCCTTTTGCACGACACGGTGGAGGACACGTCCTATACCCTTGCCGACCTGAAGCGCGATTTCGGCCCCGAGGTCGCCATGCTGGTGGACGGCGTCACCAAACTGGACAAGGTCAGCTTCGGCGAGGCCGCACAGTCCGAAACGGTCCGCAAAATGGTCGTGGCCATGGCGAAGGACATTCGGGTGCTGATGATCAAGCTCGCGGACCGGCTGCACAATGCCCGCACGTGGCGCTTCGTCTCGGCCGAGTCCTCGGCCCGGAAGGCGCGGGAGACGCTCGAAATCTTCGCCCCGCTGGCCCACCGGCTCGGCATGAACACCATCAAGTGGGAGCTGGAGGACCTCTCCTTCGCGGCACTTTACCCCAAAGTGTACGAAGAAATTGTACGGATGGTGGGGGACCGGACCCCGGAACGGGAAAAGAGCCTGGGCGTCATCCGCGACCAGATTGCCGAAGACCTGCGCGCCGCCCGCATCAAGGCCACCATCACCGGCCGGCCCAAGCACTATTACTCCATCTACCAGAAGATGGTGGTCCGGGACAAAGACTTCGACGACATCAACGACCTCATGGGCGTGCGGGTGCTTGTTGACTCGGTCCGTGACTGCTACGCGGCGCTCGGCACCATGCATTCACGCTGGAACCCGCTGCCCGGCAGGTTCAAGGACTACATCGCCATGCCGAAGTTCAACATGTATCAGTCCCTCCACACCACGGTAATCGGTCCCGGCGGCAAGCCCGTGGAGATCCAGATCCGCACGCATGAAATGCACCGCCGGGCCGAGTATGGCGTGGCCGCCCACTGGAAGTACAAGGACCAGCCCAACCGGACAGCAGTTGGGCCGGGCAGTCCCCGTGACGGTGACATGGGCTGGCTGCGCTCCCTGGTGGACTGGCAGCAGGAGACCTCGGACCCCGGTGAGTTCCTGGATTCGCTGCGCTTCGAAATCAACGCCCGCGAGGTCTTCGTTTTCACCCCCAAGGGCGAGGTCATGGCCCTGCCGGCCGGGTCCACCCCTGTGGACTTTGCCTACGCTGTCCACACCGAGGTGGGCCACCGAACCATCGGGGCGCGGGTCAATGGCAAACTGGTTCCGCTCAACAGCGAGCTCAACCATGGCGACTGGGTGGAGATCTTCACCTCCAAGGCCGAGGGCGCAGGTCCCAGCCAGGACTGGCAACACTTCGTCAAGAGTGCCCGTGCGCGTAACAAGATCCGCCAGTGGTTCAGCAAGGAACGCCGCGAGGAAGCGATCGACCGGGGCAAGGAGCTCCTGACCCGGGCCATGCGGAAGCAGAACCTGCCGCTGCAGCGCCTGATGACCCACGAGGCCCTGGCCGCAGTGGCGGAGGAATTCAAATACGTTGATATCTCCGGGCTGTACGCCGGCGTCGGTGACGGGCATACCTCCGCACAGTCCGTCATGGAAAAGCTCGTCGAAAGCCTGGGCGGCAACGAGAGCCCCGACGACGACATCACCGAGGTCAGTGTCCCCACCCATCTGAGCAAGGCAAAGTTCTCCGATTCGGGCGTGGTGGTCCGTGGCGTGGGCGATGTCTGGGTCAAGCTCGCACGGTGCTGCACGCCGGTGCCCCCGGACCCCATCCTGGGCTTCGTGACCAGGGGCTCGGGCGTGTCCGTGCACCGCACCGACTGCACCAACATCTCCGACCTGAAGGACCAGCCGGACCGCATCGTGGACGTGGACTGGGCACCCACGCAGTCCAGCGTGTTCCTCGTGGAGATCCAGGTGGAGGCTCTGGACCGCAAGTCCCTCCTGTCCGACGTAACCCGCGTCCTGTCCGAGAACCACGTGAACATCCTGGCCGCCAGCGTCCACACCTCCACGGACCGCGTGGCCATCTCAAGGTTTGCCTTCGAGATGGGCGACCCCAAGTACCTCAGCCACGTTCTCAGCGCCGTGCGCCGGATCGACGGGGTCTTCGACGTCTACCGCACCACCGGTAACAAGCGGAGGAGCTAACCGGGCCAGCTTCTCCAGGGCAGCGAGTTTGTGGGGCACCCGCGGGGTGGCCTCGATGGCCAGGACCAGCAGCCTCAGCCGGACGTCCTGCTGCGGCCTGCCGAGGAGGCTTGCCAGGGCAGGGAGGGCCAATCCGGCCTCGACGTGCAGGGCGATGTCCAAAGCCGTCCGCAGGGGACTGGAAACCATCAGCCCGCCCAGGCTGATTACGTCCATGGGGCCCAGCCTGACCTCGTGGAGCGTGCAGCCGCGGGTATTGCGCAGCCCGGAGACCCGGCGCTTGGCGTCCACCAGGAGCGCCAGCCTGTCCGGTTCCGCAGCGCACCCGTAGATCCACGCCGCCGTCATGCGCCCGGCCACCACCCGCTGCCGCACCTGCAGCGGGACAGAAACCGCGGCGGCCCGCGCCCGGAGCTGGGCGGAATGCCGGACGTCCGGGAGCGTGAAGCCGTTCTGGTGGAGCCGCGTGAGCACACCGTCCGCTGCCAGGGACTGCAGTTCGGGCGGAGTGAAGGGCATGCCGGGTGCGTACATCTCCGGAAATCGCAGCGCCGGCGGCTCGGCGGCCTGATGAGGTTCCGTGCGGGCTGCTGCAGGGGAGTGGAGCTGGGGGTGTGCCATCCCCCCATCCTGCCGCGGAAGCTTTAACAGCCACAGGCCCGGTTCCGGTTATGTGGATAACCGGAACCGGGCCTGTGGCCCTCACGCAGACGCGGGAGCGGCTTAGGCCAGTTCGCTGGCCGAGCGCTGGATCTGGTCGAGCCAGGCCTGGCGGGCTTCGAGTGCCTCACGGGCCGCTGCGATCCTGCGCTGGTCCCCGGTCTTTTCCGCCGCTGACAGATCCTCCTGAAGTCCTGCAATGGCGGACTCAAGCTGGGAGAGGGCGCTGTTGGTGCGTGCCTTACGCTCGGGGTTGGAACGCTGCCACTGCTCGTCCTCGGCCTGCTTGACGGCGTCTTCCACCTTCCGCAGTCCGGCTTCGACGCGGCCCATGTCCGCCCGGGGCACCTTGCCGGCCTCTTCCCAGCGGTCCCGCACGGACTGCAGGGCCTTCTTGGCAGCTGCCAGGTCCTTCACCGGGAGGATGGCGTGGGCCTCGGCCAGCAGCGCTTCCTTTACCGTGAGGTTCGCGGCGTACTCCTGGTCGATCTCGTCATTGGCTGCCTGGCGGGACGTGAAGAACACGTCCTGCGCAGCGCGGAACCGCGCCCACAGGGCATCATCATCCTTGCGGCTGGCGCGCGGCGAGGCCTTCCACTGGTCCATCAGCCGTCGGTACTCACCGGCTGCAAAGCCCCAGTCAGTGGAGCTGGACAGCGCCTCGGCTTCGGCGATCAGTTTCTCCTTGGCGGCCTTGGCGGCCGAATTGTTGCTGTCCAGCTGGGAGAAGTAGGCCCGGCGGTGACGGTCGAACACGGTGCGGGCGGCGCGGAACCTCTTCCACAGTGCGTCCTCGTTGCTGCGGCCGAGGCGGACGCCGCTCTTCTGTGCGGCTTTCCAGTTCTCGAAAAGTTCGTTCATGCGGGCGCTGGAGGTTTTCCACTGCGTCTGCGCCGGATCCTGCCCGGAGATCTGCTCGGCTTCGGCCACAATTGCTTCGCGCGCAGCCAGTTCCGCCGCGCGCACCGCGTCATGCTCGGCCTTTTCCGCGTGCTCCAGCTCGGAAATCTGCCCCTCGAGCTTGTCCAGGCGTGCTTCGGCGGAGCGGAGGTCGCCCACCATGTTGCGCTCCGCGAGCTGTTCGCGCAGATGGGTGACGGTCTTCTGCATGTCGGCGCTCGGAGCCTTGGAACTCACGCGCTGTTCCAGCAGTACGATCTGGGCCACGACGTCGTCGTACTTCCGGGCGAAGTAGGCCAGTGCTTCCTCGTTGCTCACGCCGGGGTACTGGCCCACAGGGTGCTCGCCGCCATCGATGGTCAGGAAGACGTGCCCGTCCCCTTCCACGCGGCCCCACTTGGCGGCTTCTTCCGGTGAGGTTGCCGGGGGTGCCTGTACCGGTGCGGCCGGAGCCGCGGCTGCGGGCTTGGGCCGGGAGGCGAAAGCCTTGGGTGAAGGTGCTGCGGGCCGTCTCGCCGGGGCAGGCGCAGGTGATGGAGCCGCGGGGGTCGCCGCTGCTTCGGCCGCGTCGGTTGCTGTTTCGTCGGATTTCTGACTGTCTGTCACCGCTAAAAGTCTTTCGCTTGGAGGGAAATACTCAGGTACTGCACCGTAGCCGCTGGGCCAGGCGTCCTACTTCAGAGAAAACGAGTCTATCGTGACTGGTTCCACAGGTGTGCCGTCTGTTGCGCCGGCACCCGGCGTAATTCCGGCCGCCGCAATATCGGACACCACATCGAGCCCGGAGGTCACCTTGCCCACCACGGTGTAACCGCCCGCGCTGTCGGCCGGAATTACCGTGTCCTTGTAGACGATGAAGAACTGCGTGCCGTTACCGTACGCGTTGTTTCCGGTACGTGCCACGGCGATGGTGCCGGCAGGGTAGGTATTGTCCTTGGGCGTGTTTTCCAGCGGACCCCAGGTGTATTCGGGATCGCCTTCACCGGTGCCGGTCGGGGAGCCGCACTGGAGGACGGCGAACGCCTCGCCGGTGGTCAGTCGGTGGCAGGTCTTGCCGGAGTAGTACCCTTCGTCGCTGAGCGATTTAAGGACGGCCGCGGCCTGCGGCGCCTTGGTTCCGTTGACTTCGACGCCAAGCGCACTTCCGTTCAGGACAAGCTTGCCCGTGAAGGTCTTGCCGGCAGCAGTGTCAGCGGCTGGGATGTTGGCCCCGTTGGTGGCCTGGGCAGAGGGACTGGCGGAGGCGGACGGTGCGGCCAGGTCGGCCTGCGCGGCGGCGAACTCCTCTTCCGTGGGGTTTCCCGCGAAGGAAGTGAGCTGGAGGACGACGGCGAGCACCACGGCGGCGGTGCCCGCACCGGCGGCGATCAGGTTGTCGCGCCTGCGACGCTTCTGCTGGTCCCGCCGGAGCTCACGCTTGGCTTCCATCTGTTGGATGCGCCGCTTTGTCTCGCGGGCGCTGCGTGGACTGGCCGCCAAGGGGTCCTCCTCGTAGTAGTGCCGCGCGCCTGCCGTCCCGGCCGCGCGCAGTTCCCTGCCCAGCCAGCGCAGGGCCCGCCGTATTAGAGATGCCGGCTGAAGGCGCATAAACTGACTGCCGCACATAGTTTATGCATGACTGCCTGGACAACTCCGCCGCGGACCGTTTTCGGAGACCGGCAGTATCCCGGCAGCCTTCACCAAGAGGAGAACTTCCACCATGGCACGCAGCGCCTCCCTGTCCGGATTCCCCGAGTGGCTTCCCGAGGAGCGGCTGGTGGAGCTGCATGTGCTGGACACGCTGCGCCGGGTGTTCGAACTGCACGGCTTCAGCTCGATCGAGACGCGCGCGGTCGAGACCGTCGGGCAGCTCCTTCGCAAGGGCGAGATCGACAAAGAGGTGTACGGCCTCAGCCGGCTGCAGGACGACGAAGGCGATGCCAGGGGAAAGACCGATCCGCACGCCCTGGCCCTGCACTTCGACCTCACGGTGCCGTTTGCACGCTATGTCGTGGAGAACGCCGGCTACCTCGCCTTCCCGTTCCGGCGCTACCAGATCCAGAAGGTGTGGCGCGGTGAGCGCCCCCAGGAGGGCCGTGCCCGCGAGTTCACGCAGGCGGACATCGATGTAGTGGGCGACGGCGACCTTCCCTTCCGCTACGACGTCGAGATCGCGCTGGTCATCGCGGAGGCGCTCAGCGCCCTGCCCATCCCGGACTTCCGCCTGCGGATCAACAACCGAAAGCTGGCCGAGGGCTTCTATCGCGGCATCGGGCTGACGGACACGGCAGGGGTGCTGCGGAGCATCGACAAGCTTGAGAAGGTGGGGCCGGCCAGGGTTGCCGAACTGCTGCAGGAAGAACTGGGCGCCACCGCGGAGCAGGCGGAGAAGGCGCTGCGGCTGGCCGGAATACGCACCGCCGACACGTCCTTCGTTGCCCAGGTGCGCGCCCTCGGTGTGAGCAACGACCTCCTCGAAGAAGGCCTGTCCGAACTGGAACAGGTCATCGCCGCCGCAGTGCAGCGCGCGCCGGGCAAGGTGCTGGCCGACCTCAGCATCGCCCGCGGACTGGACTACTACACGGGCACCGTGGTCGAAACCGTCCTGGTGGGGCACGAGCAGCTGGGCTCCATCTGCTCCGGTGGCCGGTACGATGCCCTGGCAGCCAAGGGAAACCGCAAATTCCCCGGCGTCGGCCTGTCCATCGGCGTCACGCGCCTCGTGTCGCGGATCCTCAGCCAGGAACTCGCGAAGGCGTCGCGTGCGGTACCCACCGCGGTGTTGGTGACGCTCACGCATGACGACAGCTGGGACGCTGCCCAGGACGTTGCCGCGCTGCTGCGCAGCCGCGGTATCCCGACGGAGGTGGCTGCGAAGGCCGAAAAGTTCGGCAAGCAGATCAAGTTCGCGGACCGTCGCGGCATCCCCTTCGTCTGGTTCACGGACGACGACGGCACGCACCAGGTCAAGGACATCCGCACCGGCGAGCAGGTGGCCGCGGCCCCCGAGACCTGGATGCCGCCGTCGGAGGATCTGGCCGTGCAGGTGGCCACTACCGCCACCGCATCGGTGGTCTGAGCTAGCGCCGAAAGCGCAGGACCAGCCAGCGGCCGGCCACACCGGCAGCGAGAACCGCTGCCATGGTGGCTACGGAGGCGGGCGGCAGCGTCAGGGCCAGCAGCAGACAGCCCAGGAATCCTGCCGCGTTGAGCCACTTGGGCGCATAGCCCGGATGGCGGTCCAGCGTGAAAGCGGCAGCATTGGCCACGGCGTAGTACACCAGAACGCCGAAGCTCGAGAAGCCCACCACGGTCATTACGTCCACGCTGAGCAGCAGCAGGATGACGACGGCGGCCACGGCGAGTTCCGCCGCGAACGGCACCCGGTGGCGTACCCCCACGCGTGCGAGCGGCGAGGGAAGATCGCGTTCCCGGGCCATCGCCAGCGTGGTCCGGCCCACCCCGGTGATCAGCGCGAGAAGGGCTCCGAGACAGGCAGCCGCCGCACCCGCCTGGACCAGGGGCGCGCCGTCGGCCAGCCGCGAGTGCAGCACCGCATCCAGCAGCGGCGTACGGGATGCTGCCAGCAGCCCGTCCCGGAGGTGGTTCTGCAGGAGCAGCCCCAGTCCCAGGTAGATTGCGAACGCCGCTGCCAGCGCCGCGAGGATGGCGCGCGGAATGGAGCGGGCCGGGTCCTTGACCTCCTCGCCCAAGGTGGCGATCCGGGCGTATCCGGCAAACGCAAAGAACATCAGGCCCGCCGCAGTGAGGACGCCACCGGGCGCCGCCGCGCCGCCGTCGGACGCTCCCGCCGCGGCTATCCCTGCGCCCGACGGGTGCGGACCGGTCAAAGCTGCCGCCGCGACGAACGCGAGGGTGGCCAGCACCACGGCGAGAAGGATGCGGGTCACCAGCGCAGTCCGGGTGATGCCCAGCAGGTTGACGCCGGTCAGGGCAACGACGGCGGCGACGGCCACGGGGACGGCGTATCCGGGTGCCATGTAGTTGCCGAAGGTCAGCGCCATCGCGGCGCAGGAGGCCGTCTTCCCGGTGACGAAGCCCCAGCCGGCGATGAAACCGGGCCAGGGCCCCAGCCGTTCCCGGCCGTAGACGTAGGTGCCTCCGCTGGTGGGGTACCTCGCGGCCAGTGCGGCTGATGCCACGGCGTTGCAGTAGGCCACGGCTCCTGCCAGGAGCACGGAAACCGCCAGCATATTGCCGGCCAGTGCGGCTGCAGGGCCGAAAACGACGAACACACCCGCGCCGAGCATGGAGCCCAGGCCGATGATGGTGGCGTCGGTGGTGCTGAGCCTCCGCTGCAGCTGCGGATGTGCGCCCATGCGGGGACCGTGCCTTTCAAGCGGGTAAACTCAGACGGGATCGTTCCTGAACGATCCTATTTAATTTCCGCTGATTTCCTGCTGTCGTCTCTAGAAAGGCGTGCTGTGCTGCGCACACATGACCTCGGATCCCTTCGTTCCGAGAACATTGGACAAACCGTAACCCTGGCCGGCTGGGTTGGCCGACGCCGCGATCACGGTGGCGTGGCATTTGTTGATCTTCGTGACGCGTCCGGTGTGGCACAGGTTGTGGTCCGCGAGGAAGAGATCTTCCACGGCCTGCGCAACGAGTACGTCCTGCAGGTCACCGGCACCGTCTCCAAGCGGCCTGCGGGCAACGAGAACCCGGCGCTGGCCACCGGCGACATCGAAGTCATCGCCGAGGACGTCACCGTCCTGAACACTGCGGAAGCGCTGCCGTTCCAGATCGACGAACACGTCGAGGTCGGTGAGGAAGCCCGCCTGAAGCACCGTTACCTGGACCTGCGCCGGCCCGGCCCGGCCCGGAACCTGCGCCTGCGCTCGGAGGCTAACCGGGTGGCCCGTGAATTGCTCCACCAGGACGGCTTCGTGGAAATCGAAACACCCACGCTGACACGTTCGACGCCGGAAGGCGCCCGCGACTTCGTGGTTCCGGCACGCCTGGCGCCCGGTTCCTGGTACGCCCTGCCGCAGTCGCCGCAGCTTTTCAAGCAGCTCCTGCAGGTTGGCGGCTTCGAGAAGTACTACCAGATCGCCCGCTGCTACCGTGACGAGGACTTCCGCGCCGACCGCCAGCCCGAGTTCACGCAGCTTGATATCGAGGCGAGCTTTGTGGACCAGGACGACATCATCAGCCTGGGCGAAAACCTGGTCAAGGCGCTGTGGAAGCTGATCGACGTGGAGATCCCCACACCCATCCAGCGGATCACGTACGCGGACGCCATGGCCCGCTACGGCTCGGACAAGCCGGACCTGCGTTTCGGCCAGGAACTGACCGAGCTGACGGAGTTCTTCAAGGACACCAACTTCGGCGTGTTCAAGGCACCGTATGTCGGTGCCGTCGTCATGCCCGGCGGCGCCTCGCAGGCCCGCCGCGCCCTGGACGCCTGGCAGGAATGGGCCAAGCAGCGCGGTGCCAAGGGCCTGGCCTACGTCCTCTACAAAGAGGACGGCGAACTGGCCGGTCCGGTGGCCAAGAACCTCACTGACACCGAACGCGCCGGCCTCGCCGACGCCGTCGGCGCCAAGCCGGGCGACTGCATCTTCTTCGCTGCGGGCGAGAAGACCCCGTCCCGCGCCCTGCTCGGAGCCGCCCGGGTGGAGATCGGCCACCGCACCGGCCTGATCAACCCGGACGACTGGGCCTTCTGCTGGGTGGTTGACGCTCCGATGTTCGAGCCTGCCGCCGCTGCGGTGGCCTCCGGTGACGTTGCGGTCGGCACCGGCAAGTGGACCGCCGTGCACCACGCGTTCACCTCACCCAAGCCTGAGTTCCTGGACACCTTCGACAAGGACCCGGAGTCTGCGCTGTCCTACGCATATGACATCGTCTGCAACGGCAACGAAATCGGCGGCGGTTCCATCCGTATCCACCAGCGCGACGTCCAGGAGCGTGTGTTCGAACTCATGGGCCTGGACCGTGCGGACGCCCAGACCAAGTTCGGGTTCCTGCTGGAGGGCTTCAAGTTCGGTGCGCCCCCGCATGGCGGCATCGCCTTCGGCTGGGACCGCGTGGTTGCGCTGCTGGCCGGTGTGGAATCGATCCGCGACGTCATAGCGTTCCCCAAGACCGGCAACGGCTACGACCCGCTGACCCAGGCTCCGGCGCCGATCACCGCGCAGCAGCGCAAGGAAGCCGGCGTGGACTTCAAACCGCAGGCCAGGCCCGAAGAGAAGAAGGCCGAGGACAAGTAGGCCCGCAAACCTTCGAAAAGCTCCCTGCTGCAGGGATGGTCCGGCGGCAGGGAGCTCTTTCTTAAGCCCAAGCCCGATACTTGAAGCTGCAAGTAAAGCCGGTCGTGGACGCTGTATCAGCGGGCCGGCCGGCTACGCCTGACCGGCGGCGTCGGTGACCTGTACACGCACGGAGCAGGCGTCGCCGGCGGCCTTGAGCACGACGGCGGCGCGCGGCTCCGGTACATCCAGCCAGGCCAGTCTCGGTGCGCCGGAGTAAGCCCGCAGGGCCGGATGCGCGAGGACCTGGTCCGCCAGTATCCTGTCGCCGCCGGGAACCAGGTATTCGAACGGCGGGGCGGAGCCGAAAACGGCCGTCGCCTGTGCGGCCACGGCATCCACCAGCGCGTCCGCCTGGTTCCCGCGGCGCCGCGCAAACCGCTGCTGGGACTGCCCGCCGGCGGAGGTGCGGCCCTGCACATACCGTGTTCCCGCCTTGCTGGCGAGCAGCCGGCCTTCCGAGGCAACGCCTATGCCGTAGCCTCCCCGGCGCACCAGCACCAGGCCGAGCCGGCGCGGTTGGGTGGCCAGCGCGGCCAGCCGCTCCACGGCGTCGGCGCCCCGCCCCGGACGGCCGTCCGGCGGCCACGGGGGCTGAAGGAGTGCAGTGGTGCCGTCGGCCGCGACAAGCCGCACGCCGTCGTCGTCATCGCTGATTTCCCAGCCGCCGTGGGCGCTGCCAAAGCGCTCCGCCCAGCCCGGCAGCCGGGCGCCGGGCACGAACGTGGTGCGTACGGACGGCTGCCGTCCGCCCCGGGTTGCTGCCGGCATGGGGCCTCCTCTGAATGCTGCCACTGCGCGAGATGGCACTTCGCGGCAGTGTTCCCCGGCAGCATTGCCGTGAAATGCCATCTCGCGGGAAGGGCCGTCGGCGCTGGCCGAATGATTGACTGCAAGTAGCCTATCTATGTGGATGATCTCTTCGGGCAGGGTGCAGGCGGCGACGATGACGGGCCGGACAACAGTGCCGGCCCCGGCGCGGGCGGCGCCAAAGCTCCGCGCAGCCCCCTCGCTGTGCGCATGCGGCCCCGCAACCTTGATGAGGTGGTGGGTCAGCAACACCTGCTGGGCCACGGCTCGCCGCTACGGCAGCTGGCCGCCGGTGCTGACGCCGCAGGGCCCGCCGGGCCCGCCTCGCTGATCCTGTGGGGACCGCCCGGGACGGGCAAGACCACCCTTGCACACGTGATCGCCCGCGGACCGGGGCGCAAATTCGTGGAGCTTTCGGCCATCACCGCCGGCGTGAAGGACGTTCGGCGCGTCATGGACGATGCCCTCACCGCCCGGGACCTCTACAAAACCACCACGGTCCTCTTCCTGGACGAGATCCACCGCTTCAACAAGGCACAGCAGGACGCCCTCCTGCCCGGCGTCGAGAACCGCTGGGTGGTCCTGGTCGCCGCTACCACTGAAAACCCTTCCTTCTCGGTGGTGTCGCCGCTGTTGTCCCGGTCCCTGCTGCTGACGCTGAAGCCGCTCACCGACGCCGATATCGAAGGGCTCCTGGTCCGGGCGGTGCAGGATCCGCGCGGACTCGACGGCAAGGTTGCCCTTTCCGACGAAGCCCTGGCGCACCTGGTGCGCCTTTCGGGCGGTGACGCCCGGCGCGCGCTGACCGCCCTGGAGGCCGCCGCCGGCGTCGCTTTTGGCGACGCCGATGACGCAGCTGATGGTGATGTCGGCCCGGTGAAAGTCGAACTCAAGCACACCGAACGTGCCCTGGACGTGGCCGCCGTCCGCTACGACCGCGCCGGCGACCAGCACTACGACGTGGCCAGCGCGTTCATCAAGTCCATCCGCGGCTCGGACGTGGACGCGGCGCTGCACTACCTGGCCCGGATGCTCGAGGCGGGGGAGGACCCGCGCTTCGTGGCCCGGCGGATCGTGATCTCCGCTGCGGAGGACGTAGGCATGGCCGATCCCACCGCGCTGCAGACAGCCGTTGCCGCGGCGCAGGCGGTCCAGCTCATCGGCATGCCCGAAGGCAGGATCATCCTTGCGGAGGCGGTGGTCCACCTTGCCACGGCGCCGAAGTCCAACGCCGCCTACATGGGCATCAACCAGGCCATCGCCGACGTCCGGGCAGGCATGGGCAACGGCATCCCGGCGCACCTGCGCGACTCCCACTACCCCGGTTCCAAGCAGCTGGGCCACGGCCTGGGGTACAAGTACGCCCATGACGCTCCGCACGCGGTGGCCACCCAGCAATACCCGCCGGATGACCTGGTGGGGAAGGACTACTACCGGCCGACGGGCAACGGTGCCGAGCGGGACATCGCGGTGCGGCTGGAGCGCCTGCGGCGGATTGTCCGGGGGAAGTAGCCCCATGGTAGGATGGATGTTTGTCTGGCAAGGCACGGACGCACAATCCCCTTGAATTTCCTTCGAGTAGGTTATGCCCTGTGCCCAGTAGCAAAAGGCAGCGGTTGGCCGATGCTCTCCATCGTGGAGGCCAGTAACACTGACACACCGCAGATATTGGAAGGACACAAGTGGCTAACAACACTCGTGCTCGCCGTCAGGCCCGCCTCTCGCGGTCCCTCGGCATCGCTCTGACCCCCAAGGCCGCCAAGTACATGGAGCGCCGCCCGTACGGCCCCGGTGAGCATGGCCGTGCCCGCAAGAAGCAGGACTCCGACTACGCCGTACGTCTGCGCGAAAAGCAGCGCCTGCGCGCCCAGTACGGCATCCGCGAAGCACAGATGACCCGTGCCTTCGAAGAAGCCCGCCGCACCAAGGGCCTGACCGGTGAGAACCTCATCGAGCTGCTCGAAATGCGCCTGGACGCCCTGGTCCTGCGTGCCGGGTTCGCCCGCACCATCGCCCAGGCCCGCCAGCTGGTTGTGCACCGCCACATCATGGTCGACGGCGTCCGCGTGGACCGCCCGTCGTTCCGCGTCGGCGAGGGCCAGCTGGTCCACGTCCACAGCCGCAGCGAGACCATGGTTCCGCTCCAGGTTGCAGCAGCCGGCGCCCACCGCGACGTCCTGCCCGCCGTTCCGGCCTACCTGGACGTCAAGCTCGAGGCACTGCAGGCCCGCCTGGTCCGTCGCCCCAAGCGTTCCGAGATTCCCGTGACCTGCGAAGAGCAGCTCGTCGTCGAATTCTACGCACGCTAAATCCCAGCAGCGTATCCAAAGAAGCCCGTGGCAAGCGCCGCGGGCTTCTTTGTATGTAAGGTACTTGGGGGACATCTGCGGCGCAGCCCTTTGCGGGCGCCCGGGGATGGTGCCGGTCCACAGGATTTTGAGGAGATGAACGTATATGTCTGGTGGCGATATTGCCGGCCTGATCGCTGCCGGGGTGTTCGCACTCCTGGTGCTGCTGCTGGCCGTGCCCATCCTGAAGCTGGGCAAGGTCTTTGATGAGGTCCGCACCGCCATCAGGTCCCTCAGCGACGGTGCCACACCCCTCATGGATGAAGTGACGGCCACGGTCTCCACCACCAACCAGCAGCTCAAAAAGGTGGACGGCATCTCCTCCAACGTCTCTGACGCATCGGCGAACCTGTCAGCACTTTCCTCGCTGGTTGCCGCCACCATGGGATCGCCGCTGATCAAGGTGGCAGCATTCAGCTATGGCGTCCGCACCGCGCTGGCCAACCGCAAGAAGCACGCTACCGGCCGCCGCAGCCGCTGAACCTGGGAAGAGACAAACCATGAAACGACTTTTCTGGATGGGAATCGGCGTGGCCATTGGAGTCATCGCCTTCAAGAAAGTGACCGAAGCCCAGTCCAACCTTGGTCCGGAGGGACTGAACCGGGCGGTGGGCCGGCTGGCGGACGGCATCTACGACTTCGCGGACGCCGTACGGGCCGGCATGCACGAGCGGGAAACCGACCTCCGCTCGGCCCTGGGCGTCGACCAGTCAGCAGGGGCCCCGCCCCAGGCGCGCGTCGGCCTCCGCTGACGGACCGGGCACCCCGCCCGCCCGCAGCAATACCAGAACCACACCGGCAGGGGCCGTTTCCAGGGACCTGCCACGCGAGACATCATCCGCACCAACCACGGGCGGACCAAGAAGGGTAAGTAGACAGCACATGAAGTCGCAGGAGATCACGAAGCGCTGGGTGGACTTTTTTGTCAGCAAGGGCCACACGGCGGTTCCGTCCGCGTCGCTGGTTTCCAGCGACCCCTCGCTGCTGTTCACGGTGGCCGGCATGGTGCCGTTCATCCCGTACCTCACCGCCCGTGAGGAAGCCCCCTACTCCCGCGCCACCAGCGTCCAGAAGTGCATCCGCACCGGCGACATCGAAGAGGTGGGCAAGACCGCCCGCCACGGAACGTTCTTCCAGATGTGCGGCAACTTCTCGTTCGGCGACTACTTCAAGGAAGACGCCATCAAATTTGCCTGGGAGCTGCTCACCAAGAGCGTTGACGACGGCGGCTATGGCCTCGCGCCGGAACGCCTCTGGGTCACGGTTTACCAGGAAGATGATGAGGCGGCCGAACTGTGGCTGAAGAACACCGGCGTTCCGGCCGAACGCATCCAGCGGATGGGCAAATCGGATAACTACTGGCACACAGGCCAGCCCGGACCGGCCGGCCCCTGCTCGGAGATCTACTATGACCGCGGCCCGGCCTACGGCGTTGAAGGCGGACCCCTCGCGGATGAGACGCGCTACATCGAGATCTGGAACCTCGTGTTCATGCAGTACCAGATCGACAACGTCCGCTCCAAGGAGGACTTCGATGTGCTGGGCGAGCTGCCCAAGCGCAACATCGACACCGGTCTCGGCATGGAACGCCTGGCCATGATCCTCCAGGGCGTCGAGAACATGTACGAGACCGACCAGGTCCGTCCCGTCATCGACAAGGCTGCAGAGCTTTCCGGCAAGGAGTACACGTCCGCGGAGTCCGACGATGACCCGCACCACACGGATGACGTCCGCATGCGCGTGGTCGCGGACCACATCCGTTCCGCCCTCATGCTGATCTCCGACGGTGTCACCCCCTCCAACGAGGGCCGCGGCTATGTGCTGCGCCGCCTGATCCGCCGCGCCGTCCGCTCCATGCGCCTCCTGGGCGTGGAGCAGGCCTGCCTGCCGGAACTGCTGCCTGCGTCCCGGGACGCCATGAAGGGCGTCTACCCCGTGGTTGAGACCGATTTCGACCGCATCAGCCGGATCGCCTACGCCGAAGAGAAGGCGTTCCTGCGCACCATCGCCTCCGGCACCGCCCGCCTGGAAGACGCGGTCCGCGAGTCCAAGGCCGCCAATAAGCCACTGTCCGGCGCCGACGCGTTCACCCTCCACGACACCTACGGCTTCCCCATTGACCTCACACTGGAAATGGCCGAGGAAGCCGGCCTGAAGGTGGACGAGGCAGCCTTCCGCAGCCTCATGCAGGAACAGCGCCAGCGTGCCCAGGCCGACGCCAAGGGCAAGAAGGGCGGCCACGCCGACCTGAGCGCTTTCCAGGAGATCCTCGCCCAGGGCGAAACCGTCTTCACCGGCTACACCGAGCTCGACGGCGAATCCCGGGTACGCGGGATCCTCACCAACGGCGTTCCGGTTCGGCAGGCGTCCACAGGCGACGAAATCGAACTGGTGCTTTCCGAGACACCGTTCTATGCCGAGGCCGGTGGCCAGGCGGCGGACACCGGCCTGATCACGGGAGACGGCTTCGTGGTCGAGGTCCTGGACGTCCAGCGTCCGCTGAAAGGCCTGAGCGTCCACAAGGCCATTGTCCGCGAGGGCGAAATTCCGGCAGACGCCCTGGTGCGTGCCGCCGTCGACCGTGAACGGCGCCATGCTGCCGAGCAGGCACACACGGGTACGCACATCGTGCACGCGGCGCTGCACCAGATCCTTGGTCCGGAAGCCACCCAGCGCGGGTCCTTCAACAAGGCCGGCTACCTGCGGTTCGACTTTGCGTGGGGCGAAGGACTGAGCACGGCCACGCGCTCCGAGATTGAGGAAGTCTCCAACCTCGCCATCCGAAATAACTTCCGGGTGGAAACCAAGGTCATGGGCCTGGCCGAGGCCAAGGCGCTGGGCGCCATGGCGCTGTTTGGCGAAAACTACGGCAGCGAGGTCCGGGTCGTTGAGATCGACGGCGCCTGGTCCCGTGAGCTCTGCGGCGGCACCCACGTGTCCAACACCTCCCTGATCGGCAGCCTCTCGCTGCTCGGCGAGCAGTCGGTAGGCTCGGGGAACCGCCGCGTCGAGGCTTTCGTGGGCATGGATGCCTTCCGCCACCTGGCTGCCGAGCGAGCGCTGGTCACGGAACTGACTGAGATGCTGAAGGTGCCCTCGGGACAGCTGGCCGACCGCATCGCAACCACCCTTGCCAAGCTCAAGGCCACGGAAAAGGAACTGGACCGGCTGCGCAAGGAGCAGCTGGCGTCCGCGGCAGCGCAGCTGGCCGGCAGCGCCAAGGACGCCGCCGGAGTCCGCGTCATCGCCCATGACGCCGGAACCGTCAGCGGTGCGGACGATCTCCGCGGCCTCGCCCTGGACCTGCGCAACCGGCTCGGTTCGGCTGCTGCCACAGTGGCTGTGGCCGGTGTGGCGAACGGCCGCCCCATGGTCCTCGTTGCCACCAATGAGGCAGCCCGGGAAGCAGGCGTCAAGGCCGGTGCGCTGGTGCGCCTCGCCGCAGGCGTCCTTGGCGGCGGCGGCGGCGGCAAGGACGACGTGGCCCAGGGCGGCGGCACCGACGCAACCAAGGTTCCGGCGGCCCTGACAGCCATCGTCGACGCCATTTCGGCCCGCTAAACCGCATCATGAACCATGCTGCAACGGCCGGCGGTTACCCCCAGGGTGTGAAACTGGGGGTGGACGTGGGCACTGTCCGGGTCGGCGTGGCGCTCTGCGACCGCGACTCGATCCTGGCCACGCCGTACAAGACCCTGGACCGCAACGCCAGGAAGAATTCGGACGTGCGCATCATTGCGGGCCTCGTCGCCGAGCTTGACGTGGTCCAGGTTTTTGTTGGACTGCCGCGGACGCTGAAGGGCGAGGAACGGGCGTCGGCCCAGATGGCCACCGAGTACGCCGGGCTGCTGGCCGCGGAACTGGCAGCACGTGGCATCGGGGTGCCCGTACACCTGGTGGACGAGCGCCTCAGCAGCGTCACCGCCCACCGCAACCTGCATCAGGCTGGCATGAGCAGCAGGGACCACCGTAAAGTAATTGACCAGGTCGCAGCGGCGGGTATCCTCCAACATGCGATCGACATGCAAAAAGCCAGGGGAGCGGACGTCGGTTCACGCGTGAACGTGCCGGCCCCTGCCGTTAAACCGGCAGCCGGCGGACTGGACAAGTCTGTCCCGGATATGCCGGTGGATACGGCCCGATCTTCAGATAATGGAAGGCAACAGTGAGCCCTGCCAACATCGACGACGCTTCCGGCTCCTGGGGCGGGGGATCCGCGCGTCCGCTGACCCGGAAGGAGCTCCGCGCCCGGGAAAAAAGCCTGGAGACCGGCAAACACGGGGCCGTGCCCGAGCAGGCCTATGAAACGGGCCACGACATCCCGCCCCAGCCGGTCCAGCCACCGGTTGCCGCCCCGCAGGAGGAGGCGGCCGCCCTGCCGGCTCCGGTGGCCCCGCCCGCCGCGCAGGAGCCTTCCGCCACGGTGCCGCCGGCTCCGGCCACGCCCCCGGCAATCGACCTGCGCCAGGCGGATCAGCATGCTGAAGAGCCGCAGGTTGAAGAGCCGCACTATGCCGGTCAGCACTATGCCTCAGATCCGGGCCATGCGGACAGCTTCCACGATAATGGCCCGCACCATGACGAAGGCCACCACGGGTACCAGGAGTTCCACGAGGGCCAGGAGCCGCACCATGACGCCGTTCGCCTTCAGGAGGATGTTCATCACGTGGAGCCCCACCACGGGGATCCCCACCTCGACGACGTCCACCACGACGGCCTCCACCACGACGATCTCCACCACGTCCTGATGCCTGCAGCTGTTTCGGCGCCGCCGCGCCCCTCGAAGAAGGTGCGGCGCCGCCGCCGTTTCCTTGCCCTCTTCCTCACGCTGGCCGTGTTCATCACCGCGGTGGCCGTGGGCGCACAGTTCCTCAAACCGCTTCTCGGCGACTCCCGGCCCAGCGACTTTCCCGGTCCCGGCACGGGGGAGGTGCAGATCACCGTGGCCAACGGCGAAGGAACCCGCTCGGTGGCCGCCGCGCTCGAGGACGAACGTGTCATCGCCAACGCTGATACCTTCCTTCAGGCCTTTAACGCCTCCGGCGGAACGCTCTCGCCGGGGGACTACACCTTCAAGATGGAGATGAAGAACGCTGATGCCGTGAACGTGCTCCTCGGTGAAGGCTCTGAAAAGGTCATCTACTTCGCGCTGAGCGCGGGCCTCCGCATCGACGAGTCGCTGCAGGCCATCTCCGAAGGATCAGGCATCTCGGTCCAGGACCTGCAGGCCTTCAGCAACAAGCCGGCCCAGTTCGGCCTGCCGGCTGGCGCCAGAAACCTCGAAGGCTACCTGGCTCCGGGCGAGTACCGCTTCCCGCTGGGTACCCCGGCCAAGGAGATCCTGCAGAAGCTCGTTGATACCACCGTGGAGGAACTGGTGGCGCAGGGGATCACCGACCCCGCCAAGCAGTACCAGGCCGTTACGGTAGCCAGCATCGTCCAGGCCGAAGGCGGCCAGGCGGACTACGGCAACGTGGCCGGTGCCATCTACAACCGGCTCAAGCCCAACGACCAGACAAACGGCTACCTCCAGGTGGACTCCGCCGTGACCTACGGGCTGGGCACGCGTAGCTTCAACTTCACGGAAGAGCAGCGGCAGGATAAGTCGAACCCGTACAACACGTACGCAAACCCCGGCCTTCCGCCGGGCCCCATCGGCTCCCCGGGCCGTACCGCCATAGATGCTGCCGCCAAGCCAACGAAGAATGACTTCCTTTACTGGGTCACCATCAACCTGGACACCGGGGAAACCAAGTTCGCCAAGACCCTGGCGGAGCACAACGTGTACGTCGAGCAGTACAACAACTGGTGCCGGGCTAATGAAGGACGCTGCACGTGAGCCTCCGGGCTGCTGTCCTGGGACATCCCATCGGCCACTCGAAGTCGCCGGTACTGCACCGGGCAGCGTACGCCCGGCTTGGCGCTGACATCGCCTACACCGCCATCGACGTGACCGAGGAGCTGCTGCCCGGGTTCATGCGGCAGGTCCGCCACCAGTCCGGGTGGCGGGGCCTCTCGGTGACCATGCCGCTGAAAACCGCGATGCTGGCCCACGTGGATGAGGTCCGCGGCATCGCCCGGACGCTGGGCGTGGTGAACACGGTGACTTTCGAGGGCGAGGGTGACGCCGCCAGGGCTGTCGGTTCCAACACCGACGTCGCCGGCATTGTCAATGCCCTCCGGCACGCCGGAACGGGCGACACCCCCTCTGCCGTGATCCTGGGCGGCGGAGGAACCGCTGCATCGGCCGTGGCCGCGCTGAAGGAGCTGGGTGCCGGCAGCGTGCGCGTCCATGTCCGGGATCCCGCCCGGACCGGGGATGTCCGTGCAGCTGCCGACAGCTTGGGCGTTAACGTTGATATCCGCCCGCTCACTGAAGCCGCCCGCCCCGCGGCGGGTGCCGACGTCGTCATCTCCACGTTGCCGCCACGGGCGGCGGACGGACTCGCGTCGGAAATCGCCGCCCTGAAGACCCGCACACCCGGCGTCCTCCTGGACGTGGCCTACGATCCCTGGCCGAGCCTGATCGCCTCCGTATGGCAGGCCGCCGGCGGAACCGTGGTACCGGGGCTCGAGATGCTGCTCTACCAGGCCGTGGAACAGGTGCGCCTTTTCACCCGCCGCGGCGGTGATGTCAACGCGGCCGTCATAGATGTGATGTGCGCCTCAGTCGGCCTTCCCCGACGGGCTTTGTAACCGCCCCCCGTGGCAGGATGGAAGATATGTTGCGTTGGTTGACAGCCGGTGAATCCCATGGCCCGGCTCTGATGGGAATTATTGAAGGCGTCCCCGCCGGGGTGGAAATCACCAGCGGCCACATCGCCGACTCACTGGCCCGGCGCCGGCTGGGCTACGGCCGCGGCGCACGCATGAAGTTTGAGCAGGACGTGGTCACTATCCTCGGCGGCGTGCGCCACGGCGTGACCCAGGGCGGCCCCGTGGCCGTTCAGGTGGGAAACACCGAATGGCCCAAATGGGAGCAGATCATGTCTGCGGATCCCGTTGAACCCGGGGCCCTGGCAGACCAGGCCCGCAACGCGCCGCTGACCCGGCCCCGTCCGGGGCACGCAGATTTCACCGGCATGCAGAAGTACGGCTTTGACGAGGCCCGTCCCGTCCTGGAGCGGGCCAGCGCGCGCGAGACCGCCACCCGTGTAGCCATGGGCACCGTAGCGGCGCAGTTCCTCAAGCACCTTGGCATCGAATTGGTCAGCCACACGGTGTCCATCGCCAGTGTCACGGTCCCCGAAGGCCGTCCGCTTCCCGTTCCATCGGATGTCCTGGCGCTGGACGCCGACCCGCTGCGCTGCTTTGACCGCGACACCTCCAACGCCATGGTGGCCGAGGTGGATGCCGCGCACAAGGAAGGCGAAACACTGGGCGGCGTGGTGGAGGTCCTGGCGTACGGACTGCCGCCTGGACTGGGAAGCTACGTCCACTGGGACCGGCGCCTGGACTCCCGGCTGGCCGCCGCCCTCATGGGTATCCAGGCCATCAAGGGCGTGGAGGTCGGCGACGGCTTCCGTACCGCTGCCCGGCGTGGCTCCGCGGCGCACGATGAAATCGTCCGTGATACGGACGGCCGGATCGTCCGCGCCAGCAACCGTGCCGGCGGCATTGAGGGCGGCATGAGTATCGGTGACGTCCTGCGGGTCCGGGCAGCCATGAAGCCCATCGCCACCGTTCCGCGCGCGCTGAAGACCATTGATGTCAGTACCGGCGAAGCAGCCAAGGCGCACCACCAGCGCTCGGACGTCTGCGCCGTCCCGGCCGCGGGCGTCGTGGCGGAGGCCATGGTTGCGCTGGTCCTGGCCGAAGCCGTCATGGAGAAGTTCGGCGGTGACTCCGTTGCGGAGACTGCACGGAACATCAAGGGCTACCTGGACAACATCCCGGCCTCCCTGGACTCGATCGGCCAGTAGTGCCCCATCGCAACAAAGACGGCGCTGTCACCGGGCCGGGCAGGCGCCCCATCGTGCTCATCGGCCCAATGGCCGTGGGGAAATCGGCTCTTGGCCAGCAACTGGCCCAACAATTGGGTGCTCCGTTCGTGGACACGGACGCGGTGATTGTCTCCGCGCATGGGTCCATTGCCGATATCTTCGCCGGACGGGGAGAGCATGCGTTCCGTGAGATCGAGGCGCGGACTGTCGCCGCCGCGGTGGAGGCTGCGGAAGGGCAGGGCACCGTGATCTCCCTCGGTGGCGGCGCGGTGCTCGATTCGGGCACGCAGCAGACCATCAGCCGGTGTACCGTGGTGTACCTCGAATGCGATGCCGATACGGTAGCGTCGCGCATCGCCAGGAATTCCGGACGCCCCCTGCTGGCCGGCGATGCCATGGGCCGCTGGCAGGCCATGTTCGCCACCCGCAGGCCCGTTTACGAGCGGCTTGCGGACATCACCCTGGACGTCCGGCACGGCTCGGTGGCCGAACTCGGCGCCCGGCTGGAAGCAGCGCTGCGTGACTTCGCAACTGCCAAACAGGAAGTTGAAAAGTGAGTACCGAGTCAACGGTCATCAAAGTTACGGGCGCCTCCGCCGCGGAAAATTACGACGTCGTCGTGGGACGCGGCCTGCTGGGTGACCTTCCGGCGTTGCTGGGGGAGCGCGTGCGGCGCGTGCTGGTCATCCATCCCAGGGCACTGCGGCTCACCGGGGACACCGTGCGGGACGAACTGGCAGCAGCCGGCTTCACCTCCCTCACCGCCGAGATCCCGGACGCCGAGGAAGGCAAACACATCCAGGTAGCCGCATTCTGCTGGCAGGTCCTGGGACAGAACGATTTCACCCGCTCCGACGCCATCGTGGCCGTCGGCGGCGGCGCCGTCACGGATCTCGCCGGATTCGTCGCGGCAACGTGGCTGCGCGGCGTCAAGGTCATCCACATGCCCACCAGCCTCCTGGGCATGGTGGACGCTGCCGTGGGTGGAAAAACGGGAATCAATACAGCGGAGGGTAAGAACCTGGTGGGTGCCTTCCACCCGCCGGCCGCCGTCCTGGCGGACCTGGACACCCTCCAGACCCTGCCACGGAACGAGATCGTGTCCGGAATGGCAGAGGTCATCAAATGCGGTTTCATCTCCGATCCGGCCATCCTGGACCTGGTCGAGAAGGACGCTGCAGCCGTCGTCGATCCGCAGTCTCCGGCCATCCGCGAGCTCATCGAGCGGGCCATCGCCGTCAAGGCCGTGGTGGTATCGCAGGACCTCAAGGAATCCGGGCTGCGGGAAATCCTGAACTACGGACACACGCTGGGCCATGCCATCGAACTGGTGGAACGGTACTCCTGGCGCCACGGCGCGGCGGTTTCCGTCGGAATGATGTTCGCTGCCGAACTGGCCCGCAGCGTGGGCCGGCTCAGCGATGCCGACGCAGACCGGCACCGGAGCATCCTCGAAGGGCTCGGCCTGCCGGTCACGTACCGGCGGGACCGCTGGCAGGGCCTGCTGGATGGCATGCGGCGCGACAAGAAGTCCCGCGGGGACCTCCTGCGCTTCGTGGTGCTGGACGGCATCGCAAAGCCGGGCATCCTCGACGTTCCGGACACCTCCCTGCTCTTTGCCGCCTACCAGGAAATCGCCTCCTGATGCAGGGCGATATGACCGGCACCAGCGACTGGCCGGAGACCGGCTTCCCGGGCATCCGGGTCAACCCGGAGACACTCCTGCCGCAGATCGTGAACGCCGAAGCATGCCAGGCGGCGCTGGAAGCCTCCACGGATCCTGCCGACCGGATTTTCGTGCTGCTGGTTCAGGGCCAGGCAGCTGAAGCGGCTGAGCTTCTGGCGGAAGCCCGGTTCGCCGATCCCGAGTCGTTCCGGCTGCGTGCCTTCGAAGCCGAGGTGCTCCTGGTCTCCAAGCGCCTGGACCACGCCGTGGAGCTCTTCCGGCAGTTGCTCTCCGAGGTCCAGGGCACCCCGATGGAGGCGCAGGCGCTGCAGTTCCTCGGTAAGACCCAGTACGCCGCCGGCCAGGTTTCGGCCGCCGTCGATTCGTTCACCCGGGCGCTGGACCTGCGCGTGGCGCAGTCGGCGGACGCCGCACAAATCTACTCCTCCACGGTGGCGCTGCAGCGTGCCCGGGATGTGTTGGACCTGGCCTGCTGAAAACTTCCCGACGTCCGGTCCCGACGGGCTGCCCGGGCCCCGATCAGGAGGCCGGAGCGATTTACCGGTAGAATGGTTCTTGGATTTTTGCAGACCCGCGATTTTTGACAAACACGCGCTGGCAGGCCGTCGGCCCAGCCGGCCGGCATACAACGCCTGACCACGTGGCCAGGAACAGAAACCAGAGGAAACCAGTGGCAACCACTAACGACATCAAGAACGGAACGGTCCTGAAGCTCGAGGGCCAGCTCTGGAACGTCATCGAATTCCAGCACGTGAAGCCGGGCAAGGGCGGTGCATTCGTCCGTACCAAGATGCGGAACGTGATGTCCGGCAAGGTTGTGGACAAGACCTTCAACGCCGGCCTCAAGATCGAGACCGCCACGGTTGACCGCCGCGACTACCAGTACCTGTACCAGGACGGCGCCGACTTCGTGTTCATGGACACTTCGGACTACGACCAGATCACCGTCTCCGGAGCCACGGTTGGCGACGCCACCAACTTCATGCTCGAAAACCAGATGGTCAACATCGCCATCCACGAGGGCAACCCGCTCTACATCGAACTGCCGCCGAGCGTTGTCCTCGAAATCACCTACACCGAGCCGGGCCTCCAGGGCGACCGCTCGTCCGCCGGCACCAAGCCCGCAACGCTGGAGACCGGCTACGAGATCCAGGTTCCGCTGTTCATCGAGAACAACACCAAGGTCAAGGTGGACACCCGCGACGGCAGCTACCTCGGCCGGGTCTCTGAGTAGTGAGCGCCCGCGGCAAAGCCCGTAGCAGGGCTCTTGATGTCCTTTTCGAGGCCGAACAGCGTTCGGCCTCGGCCTTCGACGTCCTTCGGGCGCGGCGGGAAAAGACTGACCAGGTGGTCAACCCGTACACCGTGGACATCATCGAAGGCGTCGTCTCCCGGCAGGCCGCCATCGACGAGTTCCTCGAAACCTATTCGCAGGGCTGGAGCCTTGAACGGATGCCTTCCGTGGACAGGATCATCCTCCGGATCGGTACCTGGGAACTGCTCTACAACGACGATGTTCCGGACGGCGTGGCCGTCAGCGAAGCGGTGGCCCTGGCCAAGACGCTTTCCACCGACGAATCACCGCAGTTCATTAACGGACTGCTGGGCCGGCTCCAGCAGCTGAAGCCGTCCTTGCTCGCGTAGCTGAAGGCGCACTGACAGGACCCATCCAGCTAAAGGAGCCGGCCGCCTACCAGGCGGCCGGCTCCTTTGCTGTCTCCGTTCAACCGGCAACGGCGGCCCTCAGTGCCATCACGCGCTGCAGCTCATGCCGCTCTTCTGCCTGGTGGAGCTGCACTTCCCGCCCGCTGAGGATCCGCTGCCGGATGTTTGCCAGCCGGGTCACTGCCGCCAGGAACTCCTTCATCTGCCGCTTCCTGCCGAGGCCGCCCGCCCATTTCAGCGCCGCGCGCCGTCCGGCCGGCGTCGCAAGCAGTTCCACCTCGGCCGCGGTGAACCAGCCCGCCGCGGCGTACTCCAGCAGGCGCTGCCGGGTGAGCCGTTTCTCGGCAATGCGGAGGACCACGATACCGGTTACCGCGGCCAGGAAAATCGGCACCTGCACCAGCACGTATTCGGCCAGGAAGTTCTGCCCCATGCTGTTCCACCGGTTGTGCAGGAGCATGGCCGGAAGGAGGCCCAGCAAGAAGGCGGCGAGGGAAGCGCCGGTGTGCCAGCGGCGGGCGGCGAAGCCCATGACCAGCCCGGCGGTTCCGGTGAAGATCGCGTGGGCAAAAGGCGACATGATGCCGCGGAGCACGAAGACCTGGGCCAGGTCCCCGGACCCGGCCGGATCGGCGATGGCGCGGCCAAAATAAAGAATGTTCTCGGTGAACGCGAAGCCGGCCGCAATGGTGAAGGCGAAGACAATGCCGTCCACGGGTCCGTCAAAGTGCCGGCGCGCTGCAAGCAGGAGGACCAGCAGTCCCAGGCCCTTGGCCGTCTCCTCCACGATGGGTGCCTGAACCGTGGCCAGGTAGGTGCGCATGGCGGCCTCGCTGGAAAACTCAGCCCCTGCCAGGAACAGTGGCTGCAGTAACAGCGTCACGGCGATTGCCACCGCCGCACCCCACGTGAACGCAAAATACAGGAGGCGCTTGGGTTCGGGCTCCCAGCGGTCGATCGCGCGGACGGTGAACAGCACCACGCCCAAGGGAAACAGGGAGGCGATGAACCCCCCGACGAACCCGGCCGGTCCGGTGCTGGCCACGAGGAACGGCACCACCAGGAAAAGGCTGGCGAATGCCAGGCCGGTGACGGCGAGGGTGAGGGAGCCCAGGCCGGCGCGGCGCCGCGGGGCTGCCGGTCCGGGACCGCCAGACCAAGCAGGCGGTCCGCCAAAAGGCGCCGATCCCTGCACCGACGGACCATAATGCCCGGGCGCGGGACGGTAATCCTGTGGCCGGATGTGTCCCATCCAGCTGGGATTGGCGTCTCGAGGCAGGCGGGAAGATGTCGGCATACCGAAAGCCTAGCGGGGCGTCCCGGCAGGCGGGGAGCGGAAAGTGTGACCAGCACCGCGCCCGGCCGGAACGCCGGCGGGTGGTGCCTATGGTAATTTTGGAACGCACATGATCCTTTTTTAATTCCGTCCCGTGAGGCGGGGAAAGGGGAGACGAGCGTTGACTTCTGTCACCAGCGCGCCGGGTCCGGCCAGGGTTGTCCTCAACCAGGCCGATATCGACCGGGCACTCACTCGTATCGCCCATGAGATCCTTGAAGCCAATAAAGGGTCCAAGGACCTGGTCCTGTTGGGCATCCCGCGCCGCGGCTACCCGCTGGCACTCCGGCTGGCGCACAAGATCGCAGCCGCCGATCCTTCCGTGGACGCCGCAGCAATTGTGGGGCAGCTTGACGTCACCATGTTCCGGGACGACCTGTCCCGCCAGGGTACCCGGCCCCCTTATCCCACCAAGCTGCCGCGGACGGGGATCGACAACAAAGTAGTGGTCCTCATCGACGACGTCCTGTACTCCGGCCGAACAATCCGCGCCGCCCTGGACGCCCTCGTGGACCTGGGTCGCCCGCGTATCGTGCGCCTTGCCGTCCTGATCGACCGCGGCCACCGCGAACTCCCCATCCGGGCGGACCACGTAGGCAAGAACCTGCCCACGTCCTCGGCCGAGAAAGTCCGGGTCCGGCTCGAAGAAACCGATACTCCTGCCGGTGCCGCCGCGGTCAATGAGGTTGTAATCGAGGGACGGCCATGAGGCACTTGCTGTCCACTGAGGACCTCAGCCTGGCCAACGCCGTCCGCATCCTCGACACCGCCGAAGAGATGTCCGCGGTAGGGGAGCGGGAAGTCAAGAAGCTCCCCGCGCTGCGTGGCCGGACCGTGGTAAACCTCTTCTTCGAGGACTCCACGCGCACCCGCATCTCGTTTGAGGCCGCAGCCAAGCGACTGTCCGCGGACGTCATCAACTTCGCCGCCAAAGGGTCCTCGGTGTCCAAGGGGGAATCCCTGAAGGACACCGCCCAGACACTGTCCGCAATGGGCGCGGACGCCGTCGTTATCCGGCACTGGGCCTCCGGCGCACCGCACCGTCTCGCTGCCACCGACTGGATCGACGCAGCTGTGATCAACGCCGGGGACGGCACCCACGAACACCCCACCCAAGCCCTGCTTGACGCCTTCACCATGCGCCGGCACTGGTCCCGACTGTCCGGCACCGCATCCGAGGGCGCAGACCTCAAGGGCATGCGCGTTGTCATCGCGGGGGATGTCCTGCACTCCCGCGTGGCCCGCTCCAACGTATGGCTGCTGCGGACCCTTGGCGCGGACGTCACCTTGGTGGCGCCGCCCACCCTGCTGCCCATCGGCGTCGAAAAATGGCCCTGCAAGGTCAGCTACAACCTCGACGACACCCTGGCACAGGGGGCTGACGCGGTCATGATGCTGAGGGTCCAGGGCGAACGCATGAACGCATCCTTCTTCCCCACCACCCGCGAATACTCGCGCCGCTGGGGTTTCGGCGACGGCAGGCTGCAGGCGCTGGACAATCTCGGGATGAAGGACACCATCATCATGCACCCCGGCCCTATGAACCGGGGCCTGGAGATCTGCGCAGCCGCTGCGGACTCGCCCAGGTCCACGGTCCTGGCGCAGGTCCGCAACGGCGTCTCTGTTCGGATGGCCGCACTGTACCTTCTGCTGTCCGGGGACACCCGTGCACCGGCAGCCCCCGCCCTGGCCCACGCCGGCACCCATTCCACCAAGGAGAGCAACTGATGGCCGCCAACACCGGAACGTACCTGATCCGCGGAGCCGCCATCCTGGGCGGGGAAGCCTCTGACCTGCTGGTCCGGGACGGCGTCATCGCCGCCACCGGAACCGGCCTTTCCGCCGAGGGTGCCACCGTTATCGAGGCCGACGGCCTGGTGGCGCTGCCCGGCATGGTGGACGTCCACACCCACCTCCGCGAGCCTGGCCGCGAGGACGCCGAGACCGTGGAAACCGGTTCACGGGCTGCGGCCCTGGGTGGGTTCACCGCCGTGCACGCGATGGCCAACAGCACCCCCGTGGCAGACACTGCGGGCGTGGTGGAGCAGGTCTACAGCCTGGGCCGGGCGGCAGGCTGGGTGGACGTACGCCCGGTCGGTGCCGTAACCGTGGGCCTGGCAGGCGAACAGCTCGCCGAGCTCGGCGCCATGGCAGACTCCCGCGCACGCGTCCGGATGTTCTCCGATGACGGCATCTGCGTCCACGATCCCGTCCTGATGCGTCGGGCACTGGAATACGTCAAGGCATTCGACGGCGTGGTGGCCCAGCACGCGCAGGAGCCCCGGCTGACCGCCGGGGCCCAGATGAACGAAGGCGATGTTTCCGCCGTCCTGGGCCTGGCCGGGTGGCCGGCCGTGGCCGAAGAGAGCATCATTGCCCGGGACGTGCTGCTGGCCCAACACGTGGGTTCGCGCCTGCATGTCTGCCACGTGTCCACGGCCGGGTCGGTGGAGATTATCCGTTGGGCCAAGGCCCGGGAGATCAACGTCACCGCGGAAGTGACTCCCCACCACCTGCTCCTGACGGACGACTTGGTCCGCAGCTACGACCCCGTCTACAAGGTCAATCCGCCCCTGCGCACCGACGCCGACGTCCAGGCCCTGCGCGCCGGCCTCGCCGACGGCACCATCGATGTCGTGGGAACCGACCACGCGCCGCACCCCAGCGAGCACAAGGAATGCGAGTGGGCGCAGGCGGCCATGGGCATGACCGGCCTGGAAACCGCACTGTCCGTGGTGCAGCACACCATGATCGAGACCGGCCTGATGACATGGGCGGACTTCGCCCGCGTCACCTCCACCGCGCCGGCCCGTATCGGCCGGCTCACGGACCAGGGCAGGCCGCTGGCTGCGGGCGAACCCGCCAACCTCATCCTCGTGGATCCGGCCGCCCGCTGGACCGTGGACCCGTCCCGGATGGCCACCAAGGGCCGGAACTCCCCGTTCAAGGGCAGGGAACTGCCCGGCAAGGTGCTGGCCACCTTCTACCGGGGCCACCCCACCGTGCTGGACGGCGAGCTGAACTCCCCCTGCGTCCTGTCGCCGGACACTCCGGCGGGTGCAGCCTGATGGACACCAAACTCCTCACGGCGGTCATCACCCTGGTGCTGATCGCCGCCGCGCTGCTGATGATCCGCGCAGGGTGGCGCAACCGCCTCAGGCGCCAGGCCGATGTCGACAGCCTCCCCCAGGTGCCCGGCGCGCCCGGGGAACCGGTCGCCGCAGCGGAGGGCCAGTACGTCGCTACCACCACCGGCGGCGACTGGCTCGACCGGGTCGCGGTCCATGGCCTGGGCATCCGCACCAATGCCACGCTGGCCATCTACCCGCACGGCGTAATTTTCGACCGCGCAGGCGCGCCCGCCCTGTACATCCCCGCAGCAGCGTTGACGGACGTTCGCCAGGAAAGCGGCATGGCCGGTAAGTTCGTGGAAACGGACGGACTGCTGGTGCTTGCCTGGCTGCACGGCCGGCACGAGCTGGATACGGGCTTCCGCACCCGCCGGGCTGCGGACAAGGACGTGCTGCTGACGGCACTCCGGAACTTGATCTCTTCAACCCCGGCGGCTGACGCCAACAGTGGAAAGTAAGACAGTGAAAGCGAACTCAGTGACAGCACCCACCTCCGCTCCCGCAGCGCTGGTCCTGGAAGACGGACGCATTTTCCGCGGAACCAGCTACGGCGCCACCGGCACCGCGCTGGGCGAAGCGGTTTTCGCCACCGGCATGACCGGCTACCAGGAAACCATCACCGACCCCTCCTACGCCCGCCAGCTGGTGGTCCAGACCGCCCCGCACATCGGCAACACCGGTGTCAACAGCGAGGACGCCGAATCCCGGCGTATCTGGGTGGCCGGCTACGTCGTCCGCGACGCCGCCCGCCGCCCGTCCAACTGGCGCTCCGAGCGTTCACTCGACGAGGAACTCGTGGCCCAGGGAGTCGTAGGTGTCCAGGGCGTGGACACCCGCGCGATCACCCGCCACCTGCGGGAGCACAAGACCATGCGCGCCGGGATCTTCTCCGGGGAAGCTGCACTGGCCACGGACAAGGAGCTGGTGGAGGCCGTCCTGGCCAGCGCCCCGATGGAGGGCGCCCGGTTGGCCGAGGAAGTCAGCGTCGACGAAGCTTACGTCGTGGAACCCAAGGACCACGGCTGGGAAGGCGAACCGCGGTTCAGCATCGCCGCCATCGACCTCGGCATCAAGGCCATGACGCCCGTCCGTTTCGCCGAGCGCGGCGTCCGGGTCCACGTCCTGCCGGCAACCGCCACCCTGGATGACGTCAAAGCCGTCAACCCGGACGGTTTCTTCATGTCCAACGGACCCGGGGACCCTGCCACCGCGGACACCCAGGTCAGCCTGCTGCGCTCGGTGCTGGATGAGAAGATTCCCTACTTCGGCATCTGCTTCGGCAACCAGATCCTGGGCCGCGCGCTCGGGTTCGGCACATACAAGCTGCGCTACGGCCACCGCGGGATCAACCAGCCCGTGATGGACCGCCGTACCGGCAAGGTGGAGATCACCTCCCAGAACCATGGCTTCGCCGTGGACGCGCCGCTGGACGGTGCCACCCGTGCGCCCGAACAACGTTACGGGCGCGTCGAGGTCAGCCACGTGAGCCTCAATGACGACGTCGTTGAGGGCCTCGCGTGCCTGGACATCCCGGCCTTCTCGGTCCAGTACCACCCGGAAGCCGCCGCCGGACCCCACGACGCCGCCTACCTGTTCGACCGCTTCATCGAACTCATGGAGGGCACCCGGGACGGGCGCACCGCAAACCTTTCCAAGGAGCCCGTGGACGCGAAGCACCCCGCCGAGGCGGAAAACCCGGGCGCCGACCAGAACGACAACCAGACTGAGGACAAGAAGTAATGCCGAAACGTACAGATCTCAAGAGCGTCCTCGTCATTGGTTCCGGCCCGATCGTCATCGGCCAGGCCGCCGAGTTCGACTACTCCGGCACCCAGGCGCTGCGCGTCCTGAAGGATGAAGGCCTGCGCGTCATCCTGGTGAACTCCAACCCGGCCACCATCATGACGGACCCCGAGTTTGCCGATGCCACCTACATCGAACCCATCACCCCCGAGGTGGTGGAGAAGATCATCGCCAAGGAACGTCCCGACGCCGTCCTGCCCACCCTGGGCGGACAGACCGCGCTGAACACGGCCATCGCGCTGGACAAGAACGGTGTGCTTGAGAAGTACAACGTGGAGCTCATCGGTGCCAACATTGCAGCCATCGAGCTCGGCGAGGACCGCGAGAAGTTCAAGGGCGTGGTGGAGCGCTGCGGCGCCGAATCCGCCCGCAGCCACATCATCCACAGCATGGATGAGGCGCTGAAGGCAGCCGACGACCTCGGCTATCCGATGGTGGTCCGCCCTTCGTTCACCATGGGCGGCCTGGGCTCGGGCCTCGCCTACAACGAGGACGACCTCCGCCGCATCGTGGGCCAGGGCCTGCAGTACAGCCCCACCAGCGAGGTGCTGCTCGAAGAGAGCATCCTCGGCTGGAAGGAATACGAGCTCGAGATGATGCGCGACAAGAACGACAACGTCGTGGTGGTCTGCTCCATCGAGAACTTCGATCCCGTGGGCGTCCACACCGGTGACTCGATCACCGTGGCGCCGGCCCTCACCCTCACCGACCGCGAGTACCAGCGCCTGCGCGACATCTCCATCGCCGTCATCCGCGAAGTGGGCGTGGACACCGGCGGCTGCAACATCCAGTTCGCCATCGACCCCGCCACCGGCCGCGTGGTGGTCATCGAAATGAACCCCCGCGTGTCCCGTTCGTCGGCGCTGGCGTCGAAGGCGACAGGCTTCGCCATCGCCAAGATCGCCACCAAGCTCTCGCTGGGCTACACCCTGGATGAGATCCCCAACGACATCACGCAGAAGACCCCCGCGTCGTTCGAACCGACCCTGGACTACGTTGTGGTCAAGGTGCCGCGGTTCGCCTTCGAGAAGTTCCCCGCCGCGGACAACACCCTCACCACCACCATGAAGTCCGTGGGCGAAGCCATGGCCATGGGCCGCAACTTCACGGAGGCCCTGCAGAAAGCCCTGCGTTCCCTGGAGCAGAAGGGCTCCCAGCTGGACTTCAGCTCCGTACCCGAATGGGAAGTCGCTGAGCTCATCGAAAAGGCGAAGCGCCCGACGACGGACCGGCTGCACCAGGTCCAGCGCGCCCTCCTGGGCGGCGCCACCGTTGAACAGCTCTTCGAAGCCACCAAGATCGACCCCTGGTTCCTCGACCAGCTCCAGCTCCTCAACGAGATCTCCCGGGAAATCCGCCAGGCCGGCGCGCTGACGGCTGACATGCTCAAGCGGGCCAAGCGCCACGGCTTCTCCGACGAGCAGATCGGCTCCCTGACCCACAACTCCGAGGCCGTAGTCCGCGGAGTGCGCCAGGCCCTGGGCATCCGCCCCGTCTACAAGACCGTGGACACGTGCGCGGCTGAGTTCGCCGCGTACACCCCCTACCACTACTCGGCGTACGACGAAGAGGACGAGGTGGCGCTGCACGCCAAGCCGTCGATCCTGATTCTCGGCTCCGGGCCCAACCGCATCGGCCAGGGCATCGAGTTCGACTACTCCTGCGTCCACGCGTCCATGGCACTGCGCAAGGCCGGCTACGAGACTGTCATGGTCAACTGCAACCCGGAAACCGTCTCAACCGACTACGACATCTCCACGCGCCTGTACTTTGAGCCGCTGACGCTCGAGGACGTCCTGGAGGTCATCGCGGCCGAGGAACGCACCGGCGGCGTCATGGGTGTATTCGTCCAGCTCGGCGGCCAGACCCCGCTCAAGCTGGCCCAGCAGCTGGCCGACGCCGGAGTCCCCATCCTTGGCACCTCCCCGGAGGCCATCGACCTCGCCGAGCACCGCGGAATGTTCTCCCGGGTCCTGGACAAGGCCGGGCTGGTTTCCCCGAAGAACGGCACCGCCGTGTCCTTCGAGGACGCCAAGAAGATCGCCGACGAAATCGGCTACCCCGTCCTGGTCCGCCCGTCCTACGTCCTCGGCGGCCGCGGCATGGAAATCGTCTACGACGAACCCAACCTGTCCCGCTACATCGCCAACGCCACCGAAATCACCCCGGACCACCCGGTGCTGATCGACCGGTTCCTCGAAGACGCCGTCGAAATCGACGTCGACGCCCTCTTCGACGGCAAGGACATGTACCTGGGCGGCATCATGGAACACATCGAGGAGGCCGGCATCCACTCCGGCGACTCTGCCTGCGTCCTGCCGCCCATCACCCTGGGCGCCAACGTCCTGGAACGGGTACGCACCGCAACGCGCGCCATCGCCGAGGGCGTAGGAGTTCGCGGCCTCATCAACATCCAGTTCGCGCTGGCCTCCGACGTGCTCTACGTCCTGGAAGCCAATCCGCGCGCTTCCCGTACGGTGCCGTTCGTATCCAAGGCCACCGGCGTGCAGATGGCCAAGGCGGCGGCCCTGATCGGTACCGGTGTGACCATCGGCCAGCTTCGCAGCGCCTACAAGATGCTGCCGGAAACCGGTGACGGCTCCACGCTGCCGCTGGATTCGCCGGTTTCCGTCAAGGAAGCAGTGCTGCCGTTCAGCCGGTTCCGCACCCTCGAAGGCAAGGTGGTGGACAGCCTCCTCGGCCCCGAGATGCGCTCCACCGGCGAAGTCATGGGCATCGACAAGCACTTCGACACCGCGTTCGCCAAGAGCCAGGCGGCGGCGAACAACGCACTTCCCACCGAGGGAAAGATCTTTGTCTCCGTGGCCAACCGCGACAAGCGCTCGGTGATCATGGGCGTCAAGCGGCTCTCCGACCTCGGCTTCGAGATCGTCTCCACCGGCGGCACCGCAGACGTGCTGCGCCGCAACGGAATCCAGGCGACGCCGGTCCGAAAAGTGGCAGAAGGCAGCAGCGCCGAAGGCGAAGGCACCATCGCCGACCTCGTTGTCGCCGGCGAGATCGACATGGTGTTCAACACGCCCTCCGGCGGCGAGGCCCGCAGCGACGGCTACGAACTGCGTGCGGCAGCCACATCCATCGGCATTCCCTGCATCACCACGGTGGCCGAGTTCAACGCGGCAGTCCAGGCCATCGAGGCCATGCGCACCTACGAATGGTCCGTCACCAGCCTGCAGGAGCACGCTGCCGCGCTGGACGAGTCAAAGAAGGCGGCGCTGCAGCATGCCTGAGCAGGCAGCATTCGCCTCCGCGCCGGGCCGGGAGCCGTTTGGCACCCGGCTCGGTGCGGCCATGGCTGCCCGCGGCCCGTTGTGCGTGGGCATCGACCCGCACCCTTCGCTGCTGGCAGCCTGGGGCCTGGCGGACGACGTCGACGGGCTGCGCCGCTTCTCCCATACCGTTGTCGAGTCGGTGGCGTCCCTCGCTGCCGCGGTCAAGCCCCAGGTGGCGCTTTACGAGCGGCACGGCTCTGCCGGCATTGCCGTCCTCGAGGAACTCCTCGCCGCCGCGGCCGAAGCAGGGGTTCTCACCATCGCCGACGCCAAACGCGGCGATATCGGCTCCACCATGGCCGCCTACGCGGATGCCTGGCTGCGCGACGGGTCCCCTCTGGCAGCAGACTCGGTCACCCTCAGCCCGTACCTGGGATTTGAATCGCTGCGTCCGGCCCTGGACCTTGCTGCAGCCACCGGCCGGGGAGTTTTCGTCCTGGCGCTGACCTCCAATCCGGAAGGAGCGTCCGTACAGCACGCCGGCGGTGCCGATTCGGTGGCACGGCGGGTCGCCACGGCAGCCGCGCACGAGAACTCCCGCTACGAGGGAGCCATGGGGTCCGTGGGCCTGGTGGTCGGCGCAACGGTGGGACAGGCCCTGGGAGACCTTGGCCTGGATCTCGCGTCCGTCCGGGGTCCCGTACTTGCCCCCGGCCTGGGCGCCCAGGGGGCCACCCCGGCCGACCTGCGGGCCACCTTTGGCAGCGCGTATCCGCTGGTGCTTGGCACGTCCAGCCGCGACATCCTCTCGGCCGGTCCGGATCCGGCTGCCCTCCGCTCGGCGGCTGCCCGCACGCTCGAGGGGCTCCTGGCCGCCTAGCCCATCGGGTTTGCATGGTGCATTGCTTCATGCTGCGGCAGGGGGTAGTTTCAGGACAGGTCCATGGGCGGCCGCCCTTGGACGAAATCCGCCAAAGTCCGGGGGTGCCTGCCATGGTCCTGAGACCGTTGTCCGCGTCGGAACGGGCTGATGCCCTCAACAAAGCGGCTGCCGCCAGGGCCGCCCGTGCAGCCGCGAAGGAAAGCCTCAAGAATGGCAAGCGGTCCGCGGCGGATATCATCAGCGCCGCATCCGGGGACGACGCCCTGGCACGGATGCGCGTCGTGGAACTCCTTGAGGCGCTGCCGGGCATCGGCAAGGTGCGCGCGGCGGCCATCATGGAGCAGCTTGGCATTGCCGCATCCCGGCGGGTCCGCGGCCTCGGCGTGCACCAGCGGCAGGCGCTGGTAGATTTTATAGACGAGAAATAGGCGGCTATCGTCTCCGTCGCAGCTTCACCCACCCCCGTAACCCCCTCCACTAAAGGAATACGTGAGCAAGAAACCCGGACTGACAGTCCTCGCTGGTCCCACGGCTGTCGGCAAAGGCACCGTTTCCACCTACATCCGGGACAACTACCCCGAAGTCTGGCTTTCCGTATCCGCCACTACGCGGGCTCCCCGGCCCGGAGAAGTGGACGGCGTGCACTACTTTTTCAAGACCCGGGAAGAGTTTGAACGCCTGGTCGCTGAAGGCGAGCTCCTGGAGTGGGCAGTGGTTCACGGCCAGAACACCTACGGCACGCTCCGAAGCACAGTGAAGCAGGCCATCGCGGACGGACGCTCGGTCCTGCTGGAGATCGACCTGCAGGGTGCCCGTCAGGTCAAGGCCGCTGTTCCGGACGCCCAGTTTGTCTTCCTGGCCCCGCCCAGCTGGGACGAAATGGTGCGCCGGCTGGTGGGCCGCGGCACGGAAACCCCCGAGGAACAGCAGCGCAGGCTGGAAACCGCTAAACTGGAACTTGCTGCTGAACCGGAGTTTGACCACACCGTCATTAATGACGATGTCCGCCGGGCAGCGGACGAGCTTGTTTCACTCATGGGGCTGACCCCGCACCCGCGCTGACCGCCGGACCGCATCAGCCCGCTAGGAATTTGGAGAATTCGTGTCCACGAACCTTGAAGGCATCATCAACCCGCCGATCGATTCGCTGCTTGAAGCAGCCGATTCCAAGTACGGCCTGGTGATCTTCGGTGCCAAGCGTGCTCGTCAGATCAACGCTTACTACGCCCAGCTGCACGAGGGCCTCTTCGAGTACGTTGGCCCGCTGGTCGACACCAAGCTCAACGAGAAGTCGCTGTCCATCGCACTGCGAGAGATTAACGAAGGCAAGCTCGTTTCCACGCCGATCGAAGCCGCAGAGTAATCTGCCCAGGCTGATCCGCTCCTGACGGAGGTCACGTGCGCATAGTCCTCGGGGTCGGGGGAGGGATTGCCGCCTACAAGGTGGCATCGCTCCTCCGGCTTTTTACTGAAGCCGGTCATGACGTTACGGTGATCCCCACCGAAGCGGCCACCCGCTTCGTCGGCACCGCTACCTGGGAGGCCCTCTCGGGGAACCCGGTCAGCAACAGCGTGTTCGACGGCGTCCACCAGGTCAACCACGTCCGGCTGGGCCAGGAGGCGGACCTGGTGGTCATTGCACCGGCCACGGCGGACCTCCTGGCCAAGGCTGCGGCCGGCCTGGCAGGCGACCTGTTGACCAACACGCTGCTCATGGCCGGCGGGCCCGTCCTGTTCGCTCCGGCCATGCACACCGAGATGTGGCAGCACCCGGCAACCCGGGCCAACGTGGAAACCCTCCGCTCGCGCGGCGCGGCCGTCCTTGAGCCCGCCACAGGAAGGCTCACGGGGGCGGACTCAGGCCCCGGCCGGCTGCCCGAACCGGAAGCCATCTTCGATGCGGCCATGGCATTGGTCCAGGGCCGCTCCGACTATCAGCTGCCGCTGGCCGGACGCACCGTTACCATCAGTGCCGGCGGCACCCGGGAGCCCCTCGACCCCGTGCGGTTCCTGGGCAACCGTTCCTCCGGCAAGCAGGGCGTCGCCCTCGCCGTGGCTGCCCGCAACGCCGGTGCCAGTGTGCGGCTGCTCGCTGCGCACATGGATGTACCGCCGCCTCCCGGCGTGGAAGTGGTCAGGGTGGATACTGCGCTGCAACTGCGTGAAGCCGCGCTGGACGCCGCGGCGGGTTGCGACGTCTTCATCATGTCCGCCGCCGTGGCGGACTTCCGTCCGGCAGAGGTGTCGGACACCAAGATCAAGAAACGCGACGGCACCGCTGACCCCGTGATCGCCCTGGTGCGGAATCCGGACATCCTCCACGAACTCGTGGAACGCCGGAATGCGTCGGGGGACGCGGGACGCCAGCTCATTGTTGGCTTCGCCGCGGAAACGGGAGACGACGAGGGCGGCGTCCTTGCCCACGCAGAGGCCAAGCTCCAGCGCAAGGGCTGCGACCTCCTGGTGGTCAACCATGTGGGCACGGACAGGGTTTTCGGCCAGGACACCAATTCCGTGGTCATCCTGGCGCGCTCCGGTGCCGAACCACAGGAGGCGGCCGGCACCAAGACCGAAGTTGCCGCCGCTGTCGTGGCCCGGATCGGCCTTGAACTGGAGCGGGTCTCACCCCGCCCCTGACGTGATCCGGCCCACGTTTGCTTCGAACTGCGACATCTGCCGACGTCTCCCGACGGGGCAGGGACCCCAACCAGTAAGGTAGTTGAGTGACTTTACCGCTGCATCTTCCCCCGTCCCACGCGGCCATGCCCTCCGCGCTCCGGCTCTTTACGTCAGAGTCCGTGACCGAAGGCCACCCGGACAAGATCTGCGACCAGATCAGTGACGCCATCCTGGACGCCCTTCTGGCCGCGGATCCCGAGTCCCGCGTGGCGGTGGAAACCATGGCCACCACCGGTCTGGTCCATGTGGCCGGCGAGGTCACCACCGACGCCTATGTGGAGATCCCGCAGATTGTGCGCGAGACCATCCTGGGCATCGGCTACGACTCATCCGCCAACGGCTTCGACGGTGCCCGCTGCGGTGTCTCGGTCTCCATCGGCCAGCAGTCCAATGACATCGCCGGGGGAGTGTTCAACTCCCTCGAGGCGCGCGAGGGCCGCCAGGAGGACGACTACGACCTCCAGGGCGCCGGGGACCAGGGCCTCATGTTCGGCTATGCCAGCGACGAGACGCCGTCCTACATGCCCACTCCCATCTGGTTGGCGCACCGCCTGTCCGAGCGCCTCACGGAGGTCCGCAAGAGCGGGGAGCTGCCATACCTCCGCCCGGACGGCAAGACGCAGGTCACCGTCGGGTACGACGGGGACGTGCCCGTCTCGGTGGAAACGGTGGTGATCTCCAGCCAGCACGCCGAGGGCGCCAGCCTGGAACAGTTGCGCGCTGACCTTGCCGCCGTCGTCATCAACCCGGTCCTGGCCGGTGCCAACCTGGACATCTCGCGGGTCCGGAACATCCTCAACCCCGCGGGTGAGTTCGTCATCGGTGGCCCGGTTGGCGATGCCGGCCTGACCGGCCGCAAGATCATCGTGGACACCTATGGCGGCATGGCCCGCCACGGCGGCGGCGCGTTCTCCGGCAAGGACCCGTCCAAGGTGGACCGCTCTGCCGCCTACGCGATGCGTTGGGTTGCCAAGAACGTCGTGGCTGCCGGCCTGGCCAAGCGCGCCGAAATCCAGATCGCCTACGCCATCGGCCAGGCGCGCCCGGTGGGCACGTATGTGGAGACGTTCGGCACCGAGACGGTGGATCCGGCCCGCATCAGCGCGGCGATCGCGGAGATCTTCGACCTCCGGCCGCGCGCCATCATCGACGCCCTGGACCTGAAGCGCCCCATCTACGCCAAGACGGCGGCACACGGGCACTTCGGCCGGGACGAACCGGACTTCACCTGGGAGCGGCTGGACCGCGTGGATGAGCTGAAGGCCTACTTCAACGCCTGATTCGAGCTGCACCGCAGCACCCCAGCACTGAAGGGAGGCATCCGGGTGTCCGCTGAACAATCCCTCCAGCCGTCCCTCCTGCAGGGATTTCCGGCCCGTACCCTGCCGGCGGGCATGACTCCGGCGCCGCACCTGCCGGTGGCCCGCGTGCTGGTGGACTCTCCGCTGCCCCACCTGGACCGTCCCTTCGACTACGCCGTGCCGGTGGAGCTGGACGCCGCCGCGCAGCCGGGGGTGCGGGTGAAGGTCAAATTCAGCGGCCAGGACCTCGGCGGGTACCTCCTGGAACGCGTTGCCGAATCGGACGCGGGCCACACCCTGCTGCCGTTGGCCAAAGTGGTGTCCGCGGTTCCGGTCCTGACGCCTGCCGTGCGGGATCTTGCCCTGACTGTGGCCGCCCGCTACGCGGGCACCGTCAGCGACGTCCTGCGTGTGGCAGTGCCCCCACGGGTGGCGAGTGTGGACAAGGACTACCTGGCAGCGGCCGGGCAGGCGCCGCCTCCGCAAGAGACGCCCGGTTCGGCGGTAGCGCGCCCGGCCGCGCCTGCCGCCTGGTCCGCCTACCGCAACGGTCCCGCCTTCCTCCGGCACCTGGCCGACGGCGGGTGCCCGCGCGCCGTCGTCAACCCGCTCCAGGGGTTTGGTCCCGCGGGCTGGCCGCACCTTCTCGCCGCCGCCGTCGCCGCAGTCCATGCGTCCGGTCGCGGCGCCATCGTGGTGGTGCCGGACCAGCGCGACCTGGGAAGGCTGGAAGCGGCGCTGGCGGAGCTGGTCCCCGCCGGTGCCGTCGCCCGGCTGACGGCCGAGGACGGGCCCACCCCCCGATACCGCAACTTCCTCCGCGTCCTGGCCGGGACGGCGAGCGTCGTGATCGGTACCCGCTCCGCGGCGTACGCGCCGGTACGGAACCTGGGCATGGTGGCCTGTTGGGACGACGGCGACGACCTCCACCTTGAACAGCGCGCCCCCTATGCCCACACCCGGGAGGTCCTCCTGCTGCGGGCCGGGCAGGAAAACGCAGCATGCCTCCTGGCCGGGCACTCCCGGAGCACGGAGGTCCAGAGGCTCGTGGAGTCCGGTTGGGCACTTCCCGTCGAGGCCGACCGGCCGGAGGTGCGGCGCTCCGTGCCGCGTTTGCTGAACACGGCAGACAGCTTCGAGCAGGAACGCGACCCCCTCGCCAGGATCGCGCGGCTGCCCGGTGCCGCCTGGCGGGCAGCCCGGGAGGGCCTGCAGCGCGGCCCGGTCCTTGTCCAGGTGGCCCGTGCCGGCTACCTGCCGTCCCTGGCCTGCGAAACCTGCCGCGAACCTGCGCGCTGCCAGTCCTGCCAGGGGCCGCTGGCCTTCGCCGCCGGCAGCTCGCCGGCGCCCCAATGCCGCTGGTGCTCCACCACTGCGCCCGACTGGGCCTGCCCGCACTGTGGGGGCCGCCGGCTGCGGAAAGGCGCCACCGGGGTGCTGCGCACGGCCGAGGAACTGGGCCGCGGCTTTCCCGGGAAAACGGTTATCACGTCCTCCGGGGACCAGGTGAAGGCAACCGTCGGCCCGGCGAAGGCCCTCGTGGTGGCGACCATCGGTGCAGAACCTGTGGCCGACGGCGGCTACGCCGCGGCGCTGCTGCTGGACGGGGACTCACTCCTGCGGCGGGAGAACCTGCGCGCCGGCGAGGACACCGTGCGGCGTTGGTTTAACGCTGCTGCCTTGGTCCGTCCGGCGGCGGAGGGCGGCCTCGTGGTGGTCACCGCAGCGGAAACGGCCGCAGTCGGGGCGCTGCTTCGCTGGGATCCCGCAGGCTACGCAGCGCGCGAGCTCGCCCTGCGGGCTGACCTCCAGCTCCCCCCCGCTGTCCGCGTTGCCGCAGTCACGGGACCACGGACCGCCGTCGAACATTTCACCGCCGCGGCTGCGGCCGACCTTGCGGCAGCGGACATCACGCTCCGCACCGCCGGCCCCGCCCCGCTGCTCCACGGTGCCGCCGGATCCCGGCGCCCGGCCGAGGACGTGCGGACGCTGCTCTTCTTTCCGTATGGCCAGGCAGCCGCCGTCGTCCGCGTTCTCCGGGCCGCAAAAGCCGCCGCCGCGGCGAAACGCACCGACGAACCTGTGCAGCTGCGCCTGGACGGCGTCGACGTCCTTTAGCGCCGGCGGCGCGCCACGATTTCCGCTGCCACATCCACCAGCTGCCGGGCGGATTCATCCCAGCTGAATTCGGCGGCGCGTGCCACCGAACGGCGGGAGGCGGCCTCCCAGCGGTCCGGATCCCGCAGGCGCAGCACCGCATCGCTGAACTGGCGGGGGGAGTCCGGATCCACGTAGCTGGCGGCATCGCCGCCAACTTCACGGAAGATAGGAATGTCGCTGGCGATCACCGGGGTTCCGACGGCCATGGCTTCCACCAACGGGAGCCCGTAACCCTCCGCACGGGAGAGGCTCACCAGCGCCGCGGCCCTGCGCAGCAGCCCGTCGTACTCCTCGTCCGTGACCCCGTTGTGGAACACCACCGAAGCGCCCGGCGGGACCAGCGCCTCGAGTTCAGCCCGGCGCGCAGGCGTAATCCGGCTGAGCAGGTGCAGGGTGTAGTCCGGCAGGCCGGCCATGCCCGCCACCATTGCCTCGACGTTCTTGTATGGCATGAAGGAACCCATGTACAGCAGCGATTTTTCCGCTCCCGCGGCGGCGTCCCGGGGTTCCTGCCCCGGTTGCGGAGCGTTGCTGATGATCCGTACGGGGCGCCGGGTAAGGCGGTATTTCGCGATCAGAGCCTCGGTTGTGCGGCTGATCGTGGCCACCGTGTCCGCCCGGTCCAGGAGGAGCCGCTGTGGCCAGAACGCCTTGTGGTAAAGGCGCCACAGGAGCCGGACCGGAGCGGGCAGGAAGCCGGGCGGCGCCGGGTGCTCATAGTAGATGAGGTCGTGAAGCGTAAGCACCAGTCCGTAGCGCCGGCCCCAGCTGCCCATCGTCTGCATGGGGCACACCACCACGTCCGCGCCCAGCTTGTTGACGGTGTGTGCCACGAAGAGTTCTCGGGGGGATAACGGGCTGTTGATCAGCGTAAAGGGAACATCGGGCAGGAGCGCCAGTTGCCGGACATCCGAGATGAGCATCGACACGTCGGCGATGCGGGCGGTTGCGGCGATCAGGCTGGCGCCGTAGCGGCTGATGCCGTCGTGGTGGCCGAGCCTGGTAAAACGTGCATCGATGATGATTTTCACGCGGGATGGTCCTTCAGGAAGCTGCGGATGAGGCGGGCGGCCGGCTCCGGCGTTTCGTAGTGGATCAAATGTCCGACGCCGGGAATCACCTTCAGTTCGGCGTCGGGCAGGAGAGCTGCCAGGCGGCGCTGGTCAGGCAGGGCGGCTATCTCGTCCTTTTCGCCCGCGATGAGCAGCACGGGCAGGGCCAGGCTGCCGGCCACTTCCGCCACGTGGCTTCCCACAGATGCCCGGAACGACTCAAGCAGGCTGTCGCGGCTTGCGAAGGCGCTGAAGTAGGCACGGTGCTGGCCATGGATGAAACGGCGCAGTTCCCTGTCCCGGGTTTTCGCCATGGCCCCGCTCATCACGCGGACAATGAGCGGGCTGCGCAGCAGGGCATGGCCCGGGCCGCTGGGAAGCCGGGCCGCCAGCATGTAATAGAGGACAGCGAGCCGGGTCATGATCCCCTTGCGGCCCTCAAGCGCCGGTGCCGCAATGGGGTTGACCAGAATGAGGGGCGTCACCGCGCCCGGGTGGTTGGCCACGAAGTGTGCAGCCACGATGGAACCGAACGAGTGGCCGAGGAGTACGGTGTCCGGCCCCAGGTCGAGGGCAGCCAGAAATTCAGCGATGAACCTGCCATAGCCCGCCACGGAGTGCTCGCCCGTCCGGAACGCCGTGGAAGCCCCGAAGCCTGGCAGGTCCGGCATGATGATGCGTGTATCCGGCAGCAGGTCGGCCACCCGGAGGAGCCCGTGGTGATCCCCGCGGAAGCCGTGGATCACCAGGATTGTGCGGGTGTCCGGTGCGGCCCGTTCCGGTTCGTATCTCCAATACGCCACGGTGGCATCCTCAAGGTCCACCGTGGCTGCGGTGGTGCGCGCCGCCAGGCCGGGGCTGAAGTAACGGGACGCGGGGGACCGGCCGGTGTTTGCTGTTTCCATGCTGCGCCCTTAGTTGACGTTGTCCGGGTGGGAGCCGGTGCGCTGGCCCCGTTCCAGGCCGGCGAGCGCGGCCATGTCCCGGTCCGAAAGTTCAAACCCGAAGATGTCCAGATTTTCGCGGATGCGTGCTTCGGAGCTGGCTTTGGGGATGGCAATGTTTCCCAGCTGCATGTGCCACCGCAGGATCACCTGCGCCGGACTCCGGTGGTGTTCGGCGGCGCAGGCGGCCACCACGGGGTCGGCAAGGACCTGGCCGCGGCCCAGGGGGCTCCACGCTTCGGTACGGATTCCCAGTCCCGCGTGGATGGCGCGGAGCTCTTCCTGTTGCAGCCAGGGGTGCAGTTCCACTTGGTTCACCGCGGGCACCACCTCTGCGGTCTGCAGGAGCCGGTCCAGGTGGCCGGGCTGGAAGTTGCTGACGCCGATGGCGCGGACCCTGCCCTCGCGGTACAGCGTTTCAAGGGCCCGGTAGGTGTCCGGGAACAGGCCGCGCCTGGCGCACGGCCAGTGGATGAGGTACATGTCCACGTAGTCCAGGCCCAGATTGACCATGGAGGTGTCGAAGGCCTTGAGCGTGGCGTCGTAGCCGTGGTCGTCATTCCAGACCTTCGTGGTGACGAAGATGTCCTCCCTTGACAGGGCAGGGGAGAACTCCCCGGATCCGCCGTTGTCCGGGCGGCCGTCCAGTTGGGAACTGATTCCGCGGGCGACGCCGGTCTCGTTGCCGTACATGGCCGCGGTGTCGAAGTGCCGGTAGCCGGCGCTGAGCGCCGTAGCCACCACGTCCGCGGCATCCGCGGGAGGCACCTTGTAGAGTCCGAAGCCCAGCTGGTCGATCAGCACGCCGTTGTTCAGGCTGAGCCGCGGTGATTTCCTCATGGCTTCGACTTTACCCACTTCAGGCCGTGACGCCCTCGAACTCCACCAGGCGGCGCGCGGTCCCTTCGTCCAGGATGAGGTCGGTGGCCAGTCCGGCGGCCAGCGCCCCGCGGACGCCGTTGACCTTGGACTCACCCGAGACCACGCAGATCCGGCGGCGCACCTGGCGCAGCTGGGCCAGTGACGGGCCCGTGGAGCGCTCATTCAGGACGATGCCGTCGGAGGACCCGTCGCCCCGGAAGAAGACCGTGGCCACGTCTCCCACGACATCCGAGGCGGCCAGGGTGTTCAGGTCCGACTCGTCCAGGTAGCCGCCGGCGTAGACGTGGCTTGGGAAGTCGGCGTGCACGGAGCCGACACCGAAGATCGCTATGCTCATCTTTGCCTGGAGGGCCAGGATCCGCTGCACGCTGCGCTCATTCCACATGGCCGTTTTAGTGGCGGCATGGTCGAAGAATGCGGGAACCGGGAACTGCTCCACCCGGGCACCGTAGGCGGTGCCGAACCGGCGCATGATGTCGCTGGCGTACGTAAGGCCGGTGGTGTGCATATTGCCCGCCCCGTTCAGCTGGACGATCACGCTGTCATGGGTGATCTTGCGGGTAAGGTGCCTGCTTACGGCACTGAGCGTGGAACCCCAGGCCACGCCAATGATGGCGTTTGAATCCACCAGAGGGCCGATCGTCCGGGCAGCCTGCAGGGCCACGCGGTCCAAGGTTTCGGCTTCGTTCAGGCTCTCCAGCACCGGCACCACATGCACGTCCACGTTGTACCGCTGCCGGATCATGCCTTCGAGTTCCGGGCCCGTATCCAGCGGGTTGCGGATCTGGATCTGCACCAGGCCCGTCTCGCGCGCCGAAGACAGCAGCCGCGAAACCGTGGACCGGGACGTGCGCAGCTCGCGGGCAATCGCATCCATGGTCAGGTCCTGGAGGTAGTACATCTGTGCTGCCCGAAGAGCGTCAGCCGTGCGGGAAGGAGCCATCAGATATCCAATCTGCACGTTTGTGCATAGTGCTTGACGCCATTTTCCATCGATTCAAAGAATAGTAGGGAACGGCGGCGCACCCAAGGTGGCCGCACCACACCAAAGCCCAAGGGAGTAGTTTTGGGACGCAAGGAATCAGCCGGCTCCGCCGGTGACGCACTGTTCACGCCGGGTGCCGGACGGCCCTCGGTCCGCCGGCTTCGCCAGCGCCCCCATGCCCGGGTCCTGGTGGTGGGCGGCGGCATCAACGGCGTGGGAACCTTCCGTGACCTGGCTCTCCAGGGAGTGGACGTGGCGCTCGTCGAGCGCGGCGACTACTGCCAGGGTGCCAGCGGAGCGTCGTCCCATATGATCCACGGCGGCATCCGCTACCTGGAGAACGGGGAGTTCCGGCTGGTCCGGGAATCCGTGGTGGAGCGCAACCGGCTCCTGCGGATAGCTCCGCATTACGTCAAGCCGCTGCAGACCACCATTCCGATCTTCAGCACATTCTCCGGGGTCCTCGCTGCACCGCTGCGGTTCCTGACGCACAAGCAGCAGGGAAGGCCCAAGGAACGCGGCGCCTTCCTGATCAAGCTGGGGCTCAGCATGTACGACTCGTTCTCACGGGACGGAGGCGCTGTTCCCCGGCACCAGTTCCGAGGCCGCAAACGCACCCTGGCCGAACTGCCGGAGCTCAGGCACGACGTAAAGTACACGGCCACTTACTTTGACGCGTCCGTGCACAATCCCGAGCGACTCACCCTGGACGTCCTTCAGGACGGCGAAAAGGCCGGGGCAGCGCCTTCCGGCAGACCCGGCACGTCGGCACGCGCCAGCAACTACGTCTCGCTCGTGTCCATGTCCGGCACGCCGAATCCCGGCACCGGCCGCGGCGGAACCGTGCGGCTGCGTGATGAACTGTCCGGCGAAGAGTTCGACTTCACGGCGGATGTCATCGTGAACACCACCGGTGCCTGGGTGGACCTGACCAACGGGGCCATGGGTGCTGCCTCCTCCTTCATGGGAGGCACCAAGGGCTCCCACATCGTCCTGGACCACCCCGGGCTGCTGACTGCCTGCCGCGGCAGGGAAATTTTCTTCGAACACACGGACGGACGCATCGTCCTGATCTACCCGATGGGGGACCGGGTGCTTGTGGGCACCACGGACGTGGATGCGGACATGTCCCAGGATGCGGTCTGCACCGATGCGGAAATCGACTACTTCTTGGACCTGATCGGCCACGTGTTCCCGGACATCCCGGTCACCCGGGATCAGATCGTCTACACCTTCTCTGGCGTCCGTCCGCTGCCACGCCACGATGCCACCCAGCCGGGATTCGTCTCCCGCGACTACCGGATCGAACGGCGTGCCCCCGAAGCCGGCGGCAGCGGCGCCGTCGTGCTGAGCCTGGTGGGCGGCAAGTGGACCACTTTCCGCGCGCTGGCCGAGCACCTGGCCGACGACGTCCTCACTGAACTGGGTATGACGCGGAAGGTCTCCACGGCGCAGCTGCCCATCGGCGGCGGCGCAGGTTTCCCGTCGGACGATGCCGGTATCCAGCGATGGATCAAGGCGCACATGGGTACCGGGCGCGATGCCGACCGGACCGCACTCCTGTTGACCAGGTACGGCACCCGGGCCGAGGCCGTGATGGAGTACCTCGATGCCGGTCCCGACCGCCTCCTGCATTCCACGAGGGAACTGAGCGTCCGCGAACTGGAATTCATGGCTTCCCACGAACAGGTGGGCCACCTGGTGGATGTGCTTATCCGGCGCACTTCCCTGGCTTTCCGCGGCCTGGTCACCGGTGAGCTCCTCAATGAGGCGGCGGACATCCTGTCCCGCAGCCTCGGCTGGGACACCGCACAACGCTCGGCTGAGATCGCCCATGCACACGATGTGCTGCGGCGGTTCCACCGCGTGGAAACACCCAGCCTGGTCTCCTAGGACCCGCTGCCGGCCGGGCCAGCGTGCCCGGCCACCACCCGGCCTGCCAACCCGCCGCGGGCCGGTAACCTCTACAAAGGAGTCAAAGATGTCTCTTGGAATTGTTTTCCTCTCCGAAGTATTCGGAACGGCGATGCTCACCCTGCTGGGTTGCGGCGTGGTTGCCAATGTCGCCCTACGGGGGACCAAGGGCAACAGCGGCGGGTTCCTGATGGTCACCTGGGGCTGGGGCATTGCCGTGTTCTCCGGTGTGTTCGTCGCCGCCAAATCCGGCGCCCACCTGAACCCGGCCGTGACGCTCGGGCTGCTGGTCAACGGCAAGGGCGAGTATGCGCCGGAAGTCCCGGTGACCCTCGCGTCCACCCTCACCTACTTCGGCGGCGAACTCCTCGGCGCCGCACTCGGGGCAGCGTTCTGCTGGCTCGCCTACAAGCAGCACTTCGATGAGGAGCCGGAGGCAGCCAGCAAACTCGCAGTGTTCTCCACGGGTCCGGCAATCCGTTCCACCCCCTGGAACCTCGTGACGGAAATCATCGGCACGTTCGTCCTGGTGTTCGTCATCCTCACCTTTGGCGGAACGCCCTCGGGTCTTGGTCCCTTGGCCGTCGCGCTGCTCGTGGTAGGCATCGGCGTCTCCCTCGGTGGACCGACGGGCTATGCCATCAACCCTGCCCGCGACCTTGGACCGCGTATCGCCCACGCACTCCTGCCTATCAAGGGGAAGGGCTCCAGCGACTGGGGTTATTCCTGGATTCCGGTGGTGGGACCCCTTGTGGGCGGGTCCCTGGGCGGTATCGTCGCCAAGATAGCGCCCATCATTATCATCGCAGCCGCCTGACCCGCAGGACCCGGCTTCGACAGTTTCAAACCTTCACACAGACAAGGACGTCACCATGAACCAGTACGTAATCGCCATCGACCAGGGAACCACCAGCACCCGTGCCATCGTTTTCGACCACAGCGGCAGTATCGTTTCCAGCGGCCAGATGGAGCACGAACAGATCTTTCCGCAGGCCGGATGGGTGGAGCATGACCCCGCCGAAATCTGGAACAACACCCGGGAGGTCATCGGTTCGGCGCTCTCGAAGGCGAACCTCACGCGGCACGATATAGCCGCCGTCGGCATCACCAACCAGCGCGAAACCGCCGTCGTGTGGGACAAAACAACCGGTGAGCCGGTGTACAACGCAATCGTGTGGCAGGACACGCGCACGCAGGCGATCGTGGACGAGCTGGCGGCGGACGGCGGCCCCGACCGGTTCAAACAGAAGGTGGGCCTGCCGCTGGCCACCTACTTCTCCGGCACCAAGATCAAGTGGATCCTGGACAACGTCGAAGGCGCGCGCGCAAAGGCCGAAGCCGGCGACCTGGTCTTCGGCAACACCGATTCGTGGGTCCTGTGGAACCTGACCGGCGGCGTTGACGGCGGCGTCCACGTCACCGACGTCACGAACGCATCCCGGACGCTGTTCATGGACCTGGAAACGCTCCAGTGGGACGACGGGATCCTGGGGATCTTTGGGGTTCCGCGGAGCATGATGCCCGAAATCCGGTCCTCCTCCGAAACCTACGGCACCGTGCACACCTCCCAGCTCCTGCGGGAAGTTCCCGTTGCCGGCATCCTGGGCGACCAGCAGGCGGCCACGTTCGGCCAGGCAGCCTTCGAGGCCGGCGAGGCGAAGAACACGTACGGCACGGGCTGCTTCCTGATCTTCAACACCGGCGAGGAGATCGTCCATTCCAAGAACGGGCTGCTGACGACTGTCGGCTACAAGCTCGGCGATGCTGCCCCGCATTACGCCCTGGAAGGCTCCATCGCCGTCACCGGCTCGCTCATCCAGTGGCTGCGGGACAACCTGGGAATGATCAGCAGCGCCCCGGAAGTGGAAACCCTCGCCGCATCGGTGAAGGACAACGGCGGCGTCTACATCGTGCCCGCTTTCTCCGGCCTCTTCGCGCCTTACTGGCGCTCCGATGCCCGTGGCGCGATTGTCGGGCTGACCCGGTTCGTGAACAGGAACCACATCGCCCGTGCTGCGCTGGAGGCCACCGCCTTCCAGACCCGCGAGGTGCTGGACGCCGTGAACGCGGACTCGGGCGTTCCGCTCAGCGAGCTGAAGGTCGACGGCGGCATGGTGGCCAATGATGCACTGATGCAGTTCCAGGCGGACATCCTGGGCGTTCCCGTCATCCGGCCGAAGGTCGTCGAAACCACCGCCCTTGGTGCGGCCTACGCGGCCGGCCTCGCCGTTGGCTTCTGGAAGGACCTGGGGGAGTGCTCTGCCAACTGGTCCGAGGACAAGCGCTGGGAACCGCAGATGGACCAGGCCGAGCAGGAACGGCAGATGCGGCTCTGGAAGAAGGCCGTCACGAAGTCCATGGACTGGGTCGACGAGGACGTGAAGTAGGAGACTCGGCACGAACTTCCGGTGTGGCGGGACAGCCGCCTCACCACGCAAGGAAGGCGGCCGTTGCCCCGTCCGTCCCCTGCTGCTCCCTCCGCTCGCAAGCCCGCGGTGGGGCCTTCGCAGCAGGGGGCCCATCGCGGTGCACGGCACACCCGGGCGGGCGGCCGCCTTCCTTGCTTGCGCTCCCGGTCCGACCGCCTGCATTTTCTGTCCCATCAGCCGGTCGTTTGCGACTGGGGCTGGTTGGGTGCGCTAAAGTGGGTGTATGCGTGCGATCCTTCTGCTTAGTTAGCCGCCGGCTTCCGGATAGCGGACAGCCGAGCGGCAGCCCCTCCATGGTGAGGGGCTTTTGTGTGTCCGGGAGCATTTCCGGTGGCAGCAGGAGGATCAGGCCGTTATGGCAGCACAGATGCCGTAACAGAACAGAAGAGGGCAGCAGTGGGCGTTCAGCCGGAGACAGAGACCGGAACAGCAGCAACAGTGTCAGCGGACGTGCCCGAGGAGGGCACCTACAGCTTCACGGCGATGGAGGCCAAATGGCCGCAGGTGTGGGAGGACCTTAAGGTCTTCACACCCGTCGACGATGGGTCGCGGGAGCGCCGCTACGTGCTGGACATGTTCCCGTACCCCTCCGGTGACCTGCACATGGGCCACGCGGAAGCGTTCGCCATGGGCGACGTGGTGGCCCGCTACCTGCGCCAGAAGGGCTATGACGTCCTGCACCCGATCGGCTGGGACTCCTTTGGCCTGCCCGCCGAAAACGCCGCCATCAAGCGCAACGCCCATCCCAGCGAGTGGACCTACGCCAACATCGACACCCAGGCGGCGTCCTTCAAGCGGTATGCCATCTCCGCGGACTGGTCCCGGCGGCTGCACACCTCGGACCCGGAGTACTACCGCTGGACCCAGTGGCTGTTCAAGCGCTTCTACGAGCGCGGCCTGGCGTACCGGAAGAATTCGCCCGTCAACTGGTGCCCCAAGGACCAGACCGTCCTGGCCAACGAACAGGTTGTCAACGGCGCCTGCGAGCGGTGCGGCACCACTGTCACCAAGAAGTCCCTGAACCAGTGGTACTTCAAGATCACCGAGTACGCGGACCGGCTGCTCGATGACATGGAGCAGCTGCGCGGGCATTGGCCCGAGCGCGTACTGGCCATGCAGAAGAACTGGATCGGCAGATCCGAGGGTGCGCACGTCAACTTCGTGATCGAGGCCGACGGCGGCAGGCCCGCCAGGGAGGTCACGGTCTTCACCACCCGCCCGGACACTTTGTACGGCGCAACGTTCTTTGTGGTGGCCGCAGACGCTCCGCTCGCCGTCGAACTCGTCACGGACGAGCACGCCGCCGCCCTGGACGACTACCGCGAACAGGTCAAGGCGCTTTCCGAGATTGAGCGCCAGTCCACCGAACGCGAAAAGACCGGCGTCTTTACGGGCCGGTACGCCATCAACCCGCTGAACGGCGAGAAGCTGCCGGTATGGGCGGCCGACTACGTCCTGGCCGACTACGGCACCGGAGCCATCATGGCCGTGCCCGCCCACGACCAGCGCGACCTGGATTTCGCCCGCACCTTCGACCTTCCCGTGCGCGCGGTCCTGGACACCGGAGAGGAAGACCCTTCCGTGTCCGGAACCGCAACTGCGGGCGAGGGAACGCTGATCAACTCCGGCGAACTCAACGGGCTGCCCAAGGCGGAGGCCATCCCTGCCGCCATTGCCATCCTGGAACGCCAGGGCACCGGCGAGAAGTTTGTGAACTTCCGGCTGCGGGACTGGCTGCTGAGCCGCCAGCGGTTCTGGGGTACTCCCATCCCGATCATCCATTGCCCGTCCTGCGGCGAAGTTCCGGTGCCGGATGAGCAGCTGCCCGTTACGCTGCCCTCCGACCTGCGCGGCGAGGACCTGTCACCGAAGGGCACCTCGCCCCTGGCTGCGGCCGAGGCCTGGGTGAACGTTGAGTGCCCCACCTGCCATGGGCCGGCCAAGCGGGACACGGACACGATGGACACCTTTGTGGACTCGTCCTGGTACTTCCTCCGCTTCGTTTCACCGCACTACACCGAGGGCCCCTTCGATCCTCAGAAGATCAACGACTGGATGCCGGTGGGGCAGTACGTCGGCGGTGTGGAGCACGCGATCCTGCACCTGCTGTACGCCCGGTTCTTCACCAAGGTCATCAACGACCTCGGCCTGATCGACGCCAACGAGCCCTTCACCGCATTGCTCAACCAGGGCCAGGTCCTCAACGGCGGCAAGGCGATGAGCAAGTCGCTGGGCAACGGTGTGGACCTCGGGGAGCAGCTGGACAAGTACGGCGTGGACGCGGTGCGCCTGACCATGATCTTCGCCTCCCCACCGGAGGACGACGTGGACTGGGCGGACGTCTCGCCGTCGGGCTCTGCGAAGTTCCTGGCCCGCGCCTGGCGCCTGGCGCAGGACGTGGCCAGCGAGCCCGGTGTCGACGTGACCAGCGGTGACCGCGCCCTGCGTTCCGTCACGCACCGGACCATCGCAGATGCCGCCGAACTCCTGGACGCCAACAAGTTCAACGTCGTGGTGGCCAAGCTGATGGAACTGGTCAACGCAACCAGGAAGGCCATCGATTCAGGCGCGGGCGGTACTGACCCGGCAGTCCGTGAGGCGGCCGAGGCGGTTGCCGTGATCCTGAGCCTGTTCGCCCCGTACACGGCTGAGGACATGTGGAACGTGCTGGGGCACCCTGCCTCGGTGGCCAATGCGGGCTGGCCGGCGCACGACGAGTCCCTGCTGGTGCAGGACACCGTCACCGCCGTGGTGCAGGTGCAGGGTAAGGTCCGGGACCGGCTTGAGGTTTCGCCGGATGTCTCCGAAGACAGCCTGCGCGAGCTCGCGCTGGCATCGGAGAACGTGCAGCGTGCCCTGGACGGCCGCGGTATCCGTACCGTGATTGTCAGGGCCCCTAAACTGGTGAACATCGTCCCGGCCTAGCCGGAGGACACCTACACCGGGGGAGGCCCGCTTGCCGGACCGAAATGCTGCTGCCTGGCCGTGGCTGAGGGCACGCCTTGCCGGGCTGCGCGCGGCACCCGCGCCGGGGCCAGGCGGAACCCGGCCCGCCGCCGTCGTACGCACTGCCGTGGTGACCGATTCCGCGGCCGCCCTTCCGGCGGAGTGGGCGGCGGGGCAAGGCAGCCTGGCCGTGGTTCCCATGCCCGTCATGGTGGGCGATGAGATTTACGGCGAAGGCGAAGACGACATCCTGGAGACCGTTGCCCTTGCCCTGGCCGCGGGCACGCCGGTCAAAACGTCGCGGCCATCGCCCGGGCAGTTTGAACTGGCCTACCGGTCGGCCAGGGACCGCGGTTTTGAGTCCGTAGTGTCCGTGCATATTTCAGGTGAGCTGTCCGGCACCGCGGACGCGGCCCGGCTGGCTGCCTCACGGGTCGACATTCCGGTTGAAGTGGTGGACTCCAGGACCGCGGGCATGGCACAGGGCATGGCCGTCCAGGCGGCCGTGGAGGCCGCCGCGCAAGGCCTTCCAGCGAACGAAGTAGCCCAGGCCGCTGCCCGCCAGGCCGGGCGCACCCGGGTCTATTTCTACGTACCCAGCCTTGAGCAGCTCCGCCGGGGCGGCCGGATCGGGGCCGCGGCCTCGTTTCTCGGTACCATGCTGGCCATCAAGCCCATCCTTGCCATGGAAGACGGACGGATTGTTCCGCTCGAGAAAGTCCGCTCGGCCGCGCGCGCCGTGGCGCGCCTTGAGGAGATTGTCGTTGAGGACGCCGCTGCGCGGTCCGGAGAGGTCCGGCTGGCGGTCCACCACTTCGGCAACCGGGAGGAAGCCGGGACCCTCGCCGTCCGGTTGGGAGCTGCCCTGCCTGACTGCCCGCCCGCGCAGATCAGCTCGCTGCCGGCGGTCCTGGCAGCGCATGCCGGCCTGGGCGTGCTGGCGGTCATCGTGGGGGAGGGCAGCCCGGGTTAGCTTCTGGTCGGGACCGGCGGGTTCCACACACAGAAGGTGACACTGAGCAGGTAGCTGCACACGGCGCTATCCACATACGGCGCCGCCCCGTTGTTCCGGTTCATGGCCGGACCATAGGTTGGAGCCATGTCACGCCGGGAGCAAGGAGCATGCCGCCAGCGGCGCCATGCCCGGGACCGGCTGCAGGCCACCCTCGGCGGCCAGCAGGGCGCCTCCCTCCTGCACGGAGGGGAGGGTGCAGAAGCGTTCCAGTACCACGGGGCGGCGGGCGATTCCGGCAGTCGCGGGACCAAGGCGGCCACAACGGGGGAAGTCCGGTCCCGCGGGCCGGCCGAACCGCCGGCGGGCGCAGGTCCACGGCCTGTCCGGCTGCGCTGGCGGATGGGGCTGCGCGTGGCACTTCTCGTGGCCATCCTCGCCCTCTGCGCCGCTGCCGGCTTTTGGTGGCAGGCGGTGGCGGAGCGGCCGGAAGTGTTGCCGCTCAGTGACGTCGTGTCCGAAGAGCCGCCGGGTGACAACTCCGGCACGGCCGGGGGGCCGCCTGACCACGCCGGTGCTGCGGAGGTTACGGCCGAAGAGCCGGCAGGCAGGGTAGTTGTCCATGTGGCCGGGGCGGTGGCAAAGCCCGGGGTTGTCCAGCTTCCGGCCGGCAGCCGTGTGCACCAGGCCATAGCAGCGGCCGGAGGCGCCGGACGCGGCGCGGACCTCAACCGTCTGAACCTCGCCCTTGTGCTTGCCGACGGCTCCAAGATCCAGGTCCCGCGAAAGGGTGAAGTCCTGCACTCCGGCGATGCACCCGGGGACTCCGCAGCAACGGGCACGGCGGGAGAAGATAACGGAAGCGGTGCCGGCGGGACGGACGGCCCCAAGGTCAACCTGAACACGGCCACCCTCGAAGAGCTGGACGCCTTACCCAAGGTAGGCCCTGTCCTTGCGCAGCGCATCCTGGACTGGAGGAAGGACCACGGATCCTTCAAGAGCGCGGAAGACCTGGACGCCGTGGACGGGGTGGGCCCCAGGATGCTTGAAACACTGCTGCCGCTGGTGACTGTATGAGGCGGTTGGATGACGACGAGCCGTAGAAACCCCGCAGTCCGGCATGCCAGCCCGTGGAGCAGGTTTGTGGACTCCGCTGTCCGGGGCGGGAATCCGGGACCGCCGGCGGGCCAGAGGACATGCGCCACGGCCACACTTCCGTCGGAACAGGCACGCCCGTCGGTGCGTGCCACCGACGCTGTCCGCCGGTGGACACGGATAGACTCCTCCGGGAGAACGTCCGATGGCGCCCCCAGGGCTCCCCGCCGGCGCACCGACGTGCGGCTCGCCGTTCCCGCTGTGACGGTCTGGGGCGCGTCCGTCGCCGGGCTGTGGCTGATACCTGCTGCACTGGCGGTACTCTGCGCCTTGCTGGCCGGAGCCGCGGCCTGCATGCTCTGCTTCCTGCGCGGACGTGGACCACGCGGCCGGAGCTTCCTTGCCACGGGTGCCGTGGCGCTGCTCCTCGCGGTGGCGGCCGCCGCACATTCGTCTGCAGCGGCCGGGCAGCGTTTCGACGGTCCGGTTGCCGACGCGGTGGCGGCCAAGCGCACGGCCGTGGCCCTGGTCGAAATCGCCGGGCCGCCCAGGGCACTGGTCAATCCGGGAGCGGCCGCGGACCGGGCCGGGGAAGCAGCGGCTGAAGCCGGCCCGGCCGCGTATTCGGAGACCGTGACGCCGGGCCGTTGGGCCGTGCCGGTGTGGACCCGGGAACTGACCGCCGGCAGCACCCTGATCAGGACGCGGGCCCGGCTCGTCGTGATCGGCGGGGGAGGGTGGGGTGCCGTGGTTCCCGGACAGGTCTTCCGGGTGGCCGGTACGCTGCGGCCGGCGGAACCCGGACAGGTGGAAGCGGGCATCCTGGCCGCGTCCGCCGTGATGCCCCCGGCAGGTGCGGGGACGGGGCTTCAGGGCGCGGCCAGGGACCTGAGGACCCGCTTCGTCGCGGCCGCGGCTTTTCTTGCGCCGGACCCCCGGGGACTGCTGCCGGGTATGGTCACAGGCGACACCACAGCGCTGGACAGCGGACTCGAAAGCGCCATGCAGATGGTGGGCATGACCCATCTGACCGCTGTCAGCGGTGCCAACTGCAGCCTGGTCCTGGGCGCGCTCCTCTTCGCCTGCAGGGGGGCGAGGCTGCCGCGGGTTCCGGCCGCGGCGGGCGCCCTGGCGGGGCTTGGACTGTTCGTGGTCCTGGTGGGGCCTGACGCAAGCGTGCTGCGGGCGGCACTGATGGGAGCTGTGGCGGTGGCGGCACTTGCCGGCGGACGGACCGGCCGCGGCCTGAGTTTCCTCTGCGTGGCGGTTATTGGCCTGCTTCTGTCCGACCCCGCCCTGGGCAGCAGCGTCGGCTTCCTCCTGTCCGTCCTGGCAACTTTGGGCATCATCGTGCTCGGCCGCAGGATCATCGAGGCCACGCCACACTGGGTTCCGCGGTGGGCAGCAGCCCTGGTGGCGGTTCCCCTGTCCGCGCAACTTCTTTGCGGGCCCGTGATCGTCCTGCTTCAGCCACAGTTCGCCACCTACTCGCTGCCCGCCAACGTGGTGGCGGCGCCGCTGGTGGCTCCCGTCACGCTCCTCGGGACTGCTGCGGTACCGCTCGTTGCCCTGGCCCCTTGGCTTGCGGCCGCGCTCATTGGGGTGTCGGGAACTTTTTGCGGCGTGGTTGCCGCAGTGGCCAGGGGCGCCGCACGGCTTCCCGGTGCCGCACTGCCGTGGCCGGAGGGACCTGCAGGAATGGCGACCATGGTCCTGCTGTCGGCGCTCACCTACAGCCTCCTGGCCGCCGCATTGCGACCCGCTGCTGCGGCGAGGCTCGTGGTGCGGGCGCACCGGAGGACTGAACGCCTGCTCGAAAACCTGGAGCACACTGTTGCCTCCATAGGCGGTCCGCGCGGCTTGGACGCGGCGCGCGGACATGGCAGGCTTGACTACTCAACAGCACTTTCCGGAAGGAACCCCCGATGGCCGCTGCGCAAAAGCGTGCAACCCGTCCGCCGGCGTCGAACGCGTCTGCCTGGCGGGACGCTGCCCCGGCCGCCGTCGTCCTGGTCAGTGGCCCGGAAGACTACCTGGCCGCCAGGGCGGTGGACAGCATCCGCGCCCAAGTCAGGGCCGCGGACCCGGAGGTGGAGGTAACCCGCATCAACGCTTCCGGCTACGAGGCCGGCACGCTTGCCATGCAGGTCAGTCCCTCCCTTTTTGGCGAAAGCAAGCTCATCGAGGTTGAGGCCGTTGAGGCCATGAATGACGCGTTCCTGGCGGACGCCCTGGCGTATCTGGGCCACCCCGGTGATGACGCCGTCCTGGTGCTGCGCCATGCGGGCGGCAACCGGGGGAAAAAGCTGCTGGACACCATTAAGAAGGCCGGCTGGCCAGTGGTGGACTGCCAGCCGCTCAAGAAGGACGCGGACAAGGCAGCCTTCGTGGCCACCGAGTTCAAAGCCGCTGGCCGCCGGATCGACCAAGAAGCCGTACATGCGCTGGTCAATGCGGTGGGAGCCAATTTGTCCGAGCTCGCCGCAGCCTGCAGCCAACTGATCGCGGACGCGGCCTCGGCGGTGACGGTGGAAGTAGTGGACCGCTATTACGGCGGCCGGATCGAAGCCACCGCCTTCAAAGTGGCTGATGCCGCAATGGCCGGCAACGGCCCTTTGGCGTTGTCCACCCTGCGGCACGCGTTGGCAACCGGCGCCGACCCGGTGCCCCTTGTGGCGGCACTCGCGGCGAAGCTGCGGACTGTTGCCCGGGTTGCCGGCGCCTCCGGATCGGCGGCGCAGGTCGCCGCGGAACTCGGGATGCAGCCATGGCTGGTGGAGCAGGCGCAGCGTGATGTCCGCCGCTGGACCCCCGATGGATTGGTCCGCTCGATCCAGGCCACCGCCGAGGCTGACGCTCAGGTGAAGGGGCTCTCGCGCGACCCCGTTTATGCGGTGGAACATGCCGTCCGTATCATCGCCACGTCGGTCAAGGGCAGGTAGCCCCGCTGAAGCATGCGGCTTAAAGAGGTGTGGCCGGTACCCGAGGGGTACCGGCCACAGCCATCAGTTCAAACGAACTGGAAACCTTACAGTGCGTTGACCTTCTTGGAGATCGCCGACTTGCGGTTCGCTGCGTTGTTCTTGTGCAGAACACCCTTGCTGACAGCCTTGTCCAGCTTGCGGCTGGCAGTAACCAGGGCAGCGGCAGCTGCATCCTTGTCCGTGGACTCAACGGCGGTGTTGACGGCGCGGATGGCCGTCTTCAGCTCGGACTTGACTGCGTTGTTGCGCAGACGGGCCTTCTCGTTGGTGAGGATGCGCTTCTTCTGGGACTTGATATTCGCCACGTGTGAACTCTCTTTTTAATGCGGAAATGGTCTAGAGGGCTTTCAGATTGGCCATTGACTGAGCGGCGTGGGGATACCTATGGCGGCCAACCATCAGTGGCCGTCGACCTGCACGGACACACAGCTATAAAGAATAGCAGGTCAGCGCCCGGGCTGGCCATTTTCAGAACGACCGTGTCCGCTGCGGGACGGCCTCCTCGCCCGCCCGCCAGCGCGGAGCACCGAACCGGCCGGGCTTTGCCACGGCCGCGGTCCTGCCCTCCCGGCCCCGGCGGGCCGTGCAGCGGCGGCGGCAATCCGCGCCGGAATGCGGCGGCACGCCCCGGGACGTGGGACACTGGAGGCTGAAGATGTGCGGCCCTCCGAAGGTAACGGTGAACGTTCCTGCCGGCCGGCCGCGGAAAAGCCAACAGTAAGGACCCTGCGTGTCTCCCATGGCCCGCACCGCCCCGGTGCCCGCCGCGACAGATCCGGCCATCATTCGGAACTTCTGCATCATCGCGCACATTGACCACGGCAAGTCCACCCTGGCAGACCGCATGCTGCAGTCCACGGGCGTGGTGCAGGCACGCGACATGAAGGCACAGTACCTGGACCGGATGGACATCGAGCGCGAGCGCGGCATCACCATCAAGTCCCAGGCGGTCCGCATGCCATGGGAAGTCGATGGCGTCAGCTATGCCCTGAACATGATCGACACCCCCGGCCACGTGGACTTTACCTACGAGGTCTCCCGGTCCCTCGCAGCATGCGAAGGCGCTGTGCTGCTGGTTGACGCCGCCCAGGGCATCGAAGCCCAGACCCTGGCCAACCTGTACCTGGCGATGGAAAATAACCTCACCATCATCCCGGTGCTGAACAAGATCGACCTCCCTGCCGCCCAGCCCGAGAAGTACGCCGCCGAACTGGCGAGCCTGATCGGCGGCGAGCCCGAAGATGTGCTGCGGGTGTCGGGCAAAACGGGCGTGGGCGTGGAAGCACTGCTGGACAAGATCGTCATGGACCTGCCCGCCCCCGTAGGGAACGCGGACGCTCCGGCCCGTGCCATGATCTTTGACTCCGTTTACGACACCTACCGTGGCGTGGTCACGTACGTGCGGGTGGTCGACGGCATGCTGCACCCCCGTGAGCGCATCCAGATGATGTCCACCAAGGCCTCGCACGAGCTGCTCGAGATCGGCGTCAGCTCCCCGGAGCCCACACCTTCCAAGGGCCTGGGCGTCGGCGAGGTGGGCTACCTGATCACCGGTGTGAAGGACGTCCGCCAGTCCAAGGTCGGTGACACTGTCACAAACCTGGCCAAACCGGCGTCGGAATCCCTCAGCGGTTACGCCGACCCCAAGCCGATGGTGTTCTCCGGCCTTTACCCCCTGGACGGCACCGACTACCCGGTATTGCGCGATGCCTTGGACAAGCTCAAGCTCAACGACGCCGCCCTGATCTACGAACCGGAAACGTCCGCGGCCCTTGGCTTCGGCTTCCGCGTGGGTTTCCTGGGCCTGCTCCATCTGGAGATTGTGCGCGAACGCCTGGAGCGGGAGTTCAACCTGGACCTCATTTCCACCGCACCCAACGTGGTTTACGAAGTGACGATGGAGGACAAGAGCGTCCTCACCGTGACCAACCCCAGCGAGTTCCCCTCCGGCAAGATCCGCGAGGTCCGTGAGCCCATGGTCGCCGCCACCATCCTGGCGCCCAATGAGTTCGTGGGGGCCATCATGGAGCTGTGCCAGGGACGCCGCGGCCAGATGAAGGGCATGGACTACCTCTCCGAGGACCGGGTGGAGCTGCGTTACTGGATTCCGCTGGCCGAGATCGTCTTCGATTTCTTCGACATCCTGAAGTCCAAGACGCGCGGCTACGCATCGTTGGACTGGAAGGCCGACGGCGAGCAGGTCGCCGACCTGGTCAAGGTGGACATCCTGCTCCAGGGCGAACAGGTGGACGCCTTCAGTGCCATCACCCACAAGGACAAGGCTTATGCCTACGGCGTGATGATGACCGGCAAGCTCCGTGAACTCATTCCCAGGCAGCAGTTCGAGGTGCCCATCCAGGCTGCCATCGGATCCCGGATCATCGCCCGCGAAAGCATCCGGGCCATCCGCAAGGACGTCCTGGCCAAGTGCTACGGCGGTGACATCTCCCGAAAGCGCAAGCTCCTCGAAAAGCAGAAAGAGGGCAAGAAGCGCATGAAGATGGTCGGCCGCGTGGAGGTTCCGCAGGAAGCCTTCATTGCCGCGCTGACCACCGACGAGTCCAAGGACAAGGCGAAGAAGTAGTGGTTACCGTGGCCGGACTTTCCCAGGGCCGCAGCAATGCCTAGCGTTCTTCCCCTGGGCGCCCCCGCGCCGTCGGACGGCCTCCTGCCTGGCCAGGCAGCGGAAGGCGCGGCGGGGCGCGGCTTCGGGCTGTACGTCCATATTCCGTTTTGCGCCGTGCGCTGCGGCTACTGCGACTTCAACACCTACACGGCCACCGAGCTGGGCGGCGGGGCATCGCAGGACGCCTACGCCGGCACCGCCGCTGCCGAGGTGGAGTTCGCGGGCCGGGTGCTGTCCGCGTCCGGCGTGCCGGAACGTCCGCTCAGCACCGTGTTCTTCGGTGGCGGCACGCCCACGCTCATGCCTGCCGCGGACCTTGCCCTGGTCCTGCGCGCCGCCGTTGATCGGTGGGGAATCGAGGACGGCGCCGAGGTCACCACTGAGGCCAACCCGGATTCCGTCACGCCGGAATCGCTTGCCGTCCTGAAGGAGGCGGGGTTCACCCGGGTTTCCTTCGGCATGCAGTCCGCGGTCCCGCACGTGCTCAAGGTCCTGGACCGGACGCATTCGCCGGCACGGGTGCCGCAGGTGGTCCGGTGGGCCCGCGAGGCCGGCCTGGACGTGAGCCTGGACCTGATCTACGGGACACCGGGGGAGTCGCTGGATGACTGGCGCTTCTCGCTCGAAACGGCGCTGTCCTACGGCCCGGACCACATCAGCGCCTACGCGCTGATCGTTGAGGACGGAACCAAGCTTGCGGGGCAGATCCGCAGGGGCCAGGTACCGGAAATTGACGACGACGATCATGCCGCCAAGTATGAACTCGCCGACCAGCTCATCACCGAAGCAGGGCTCGGCTGGTACGAGGTCAGCAACTGGGCCCGGACGCCGCGCCACGCCTGCCGCCACAACCTCGCCTATTGGCGCGGGGATGACTGGTGGGGCATCGGTCCGGGCGCGCACTCCCACGTGGGCGGCGTGCGCTGGTGGAACGTCAAGCACCCCACCGCCTATGCCGGCCGGCTGGGCCAGGGGCTCTCACCGGCAGCCGGCAGGGAAACTCTGGACCTGGAGACCCGTGCCGTGGAGCACGTGATGCTGGAGACCCGACTCTCCACGGGGCTGGACGTTGCCTCGCTGAAACCGGCGGGCCGCCACGAAGTGGCCGGACTGATAGCCGACGGCCTGGTGGAACCGGCCGCCGCCTTCCGCGGCCGCCTGGTCCTGACCCTCAAAGGCCGGCTCCTGGCTGACGCCGTGGTCCGACGTCTGCTGCCGGACTAGTTCCGTGAACTGAAACGCGGGGTCACTCCGGTCCCCATAACGTGCCGATATGAGGCGAAAAGTGACCCCGCGTTGCAGTGGGCTTACTTGATCCAGCGCAGGTTGTACTGGTAGCGGTGCGGCTGGCCCTTGTTCACGTGGATACCGGCGGAGACCGAGAAGCACGTGAGGGCGATCCAGATGAGGGTCGCGATCACGGCGAAGATGTTGCCCACCACCGGGACGAACACCAGGATATTGGCGATGACGGCCGCGATGGTGGGTGGCAGGCTGAAGTTCAGTGCTTCCTTGGACTCCTGCGCGGTAAACGGCCCGCGGTCCCGGAAGATCAGGTAGATCAGGAGAGACGGCACACAGCCAAGGATGCCGCCAAAGTGCGCCAGCGTGGCCCACTGCCGGTCCTCGCTGGCCGTCAGCGGCAGCGCATTCGCCGGAACGCCGTGGTATTCGGAGCGGCCCGGGCCGTCCTGGCGGTTCCTGTGATCACGTGCGTTTTCTGCCACGGTCTGATTCCTTCTGGAGTGCTATTGGTGCCGGCGGGTACATGGTGCCCTGTGCTGCCGGTCCGCCGGGAATTGGCGAACCTGCACTAATAAGAATACTGTCTGCCAGGCATGGCTCCGCCTTTTAGGGGACGGTGAGGAAATCGATCACTTCTTCCACGCGTCCCAGCAGCGACGCCTCCAGGTCTGCGTAGGTCCGGACGGCGCCCAGCAGTTTCTGCCAGCCCAGGCCGATGTCCTCCTTCGTTTCATGCGGCCAGCCGAAGGCGGCCAGTATCCCGGTCTTCCAGTCCTGCCCGCGGGGCACCACCGGCCACTGTTCGATGCCCAGCACGGACGGGCGGATTGCCTGCCACACGTCCACGTACGGGTGACCGACAATAAGGACGTTGCCGGCCGCGCCCGGTGAGGACATCACGGCCTCCGCAATGCGGGATTCCTTGGAGTCGGGAACGAGGTGGTCCACCAGGACACCAAGCCGCCGTCCGGGGCCGGGGCGGAATTCCGCCACCGCCGCGGCGAGGTCGTCAATGCCGTGGAGGGGTTCGACGACGATGCCCTCCACCCGGAGGTCGTCTCCCCATACCTTCTCCACCAGTTCGGCGTCGTGCTTGCCTTCCACCCAGATGCGGCTCGCCTTGGCCACCTGTGCGCGCTGGCCGGGGACCCGCACGGAACCAGACGCGGTACGGCCAGGTCCGCCTGCCTGTCCTGCGGCGGTGCGTGGAGCCGGCGGCAGCAGCCGGATCGGCCGGCCCTCGAGGAGGAAGCCGAAGCCCAGTTTGAAGGAGCGGGACTTTCCGCGCCGGTCCTCCAGCGCGACCACATGCATGCCGCCGGACTTCTCTACCCGGGTGACCGCACCCACCCATCCCGACTGGACGTCCTCAAGGACCATGCCGCGCTCCACCGGCACCTCGGGCAGCGCGGTCCTGGCAGGAGCCGACATATCCCGGGGGCCCCAGTTCTGGTAATCCATGGATTCATTCCGCCTAGTGATAGATCAGTTGCCCCGTTCCCCCGGAGCGGTACCAATGCTAACAACGGGGCGAGTCATAATAGACTGTTAGCACTAAGGCATGTCGAGTGCTAACAGTCATGGTGGCGCTGACCGGGCCGGCGAGGCCGCCCCGGACCCTGGATGGAGGTGGAGTGTGAGCGAACCGCGCAAGCTGGAAGTGCTGCGGGCCATCGTTGAGGACTATGTCCACTCCCGCGAGCCGGTCGGTTCCAAGGCCCTCGTGGAGCGGCACCATCTCGGCGTCTCCAGTGCGACCATCCGCAATGACATGGCGGCGCTGGAGGATGAGGGGCTCATTACAGCACCCCATACCAGTGCGGGCCGGATTCCCACGGACAAGGGCTACCGCCTGTTCGTGGACCAGATCTCGGCTGTGAAGCCCCTTTCCCAGGCGGAGCGCCGCGCCATCCAGTCGCTGCTGGAGGGCGCGGACGATCTCGACGACGTCCTGGACCGGACCGTGCGCCTGCTGTCGCAGCTCACCAACCAGGTTGCCGTGGTGCAGTATCCACACCTCAGCCGGGCGCTGGTCCGCCACATCGAATTCGTCCTGCTTGCCCCGCGCAAGGTTTTGGTGGTGCTGATCGCCAACAGCGGCAAGGTGGACCAGCGGGTGGTCGACGTCGGGCAGGACCTGGGAGACGACGCACTTGCCGCGCTGCGGACCCGGTTCCTGGGATCGCTGGGCGGTACGGCGCTCAGCCAGTTGGCCCAGTCCCTGCCGGCGGTGGTTTCCGCGGTGGGCCCCGGCCAGCGGCAGGCGGCCCAAGCTCTGGCGCATGGCCTGGAAGGACTGGCGCACACCAGCCGGGAAGACCGCATGGTCATGGCCGGCACCGCCAACCTGGCCCGTTCCAACGTGGACTTTCCACTCAGCATCGGGCCGGTCCTGGAAGCACTGGAGGAGCAAGTGGTCATGCTGCGGCTCCTGGGCGAAATGGCGCAGGACCACCGCGGCGTGGCCGTGAGCATCGGACGGGAAAACCCGTACGACGGCCTGGCGGAAGCTTCCGTGGTGGCTACGGGCTACGGTCCGGACAGTGCAGCGAAAATCGGAGTACTCGGACCCACGCGGATGGACTACCCCACCACCATGGCCGCCGTGCGCGCCGTGGCACGGTACCTGTCCCGGATCCTGGGACCCTGACGTTACAACAAGGAAGAGAAACCAACTTTGAGCAGCCACTATGACGTCCTTGGAGTCTCGCCGGAGGCTACGGGGGAAGAGATCAAGAAGGCCTACCGCAAGCTGGCCCGCACGCTCCACCCCGACGTCAACCCCGGCCAGGATGCCTCGGACCGCTTTAAGGCAGTGACCCACGCCTACGAGGTCCTCTCGGATCCGCAGAAGCGCCGCGTCTACGACACCACGGGCAACGAGAACGGCACGGACAACGGGTTCGGCGGCGGTGGATATGCCGGCCAGGGCTTCGCCTTCCAGGACATCTTCGACACATTCTTCGGAGCCGGAGGCACCACCGGCCCGGCGTCGCGTGTCCGCCGCGGGCAGGACGCCCTGATCAGCGTGCGCATTGAACTGCGCGACGCCGTCTTTGGCGTCAACAAGAAGCTTGAGGTCGATACCGCCGTTACCTGCCCCACCTGCGAGGGCTCCTGCTGCCAGCCGGGATCGCACCCTGAGCGCTGTGACATCTGCGGCGGCAGCGGCCAGGTCCAGCGGGCAGTCCGTTCCATTCTTGGACAGGTCATGACCGCCGCACCCTGCGGTACGTGTGAGGGCTTCGGCACCGTCATCAAGGATCCGTGCAACGAGTGCAGCGGCCAGGGCCGCATCCGCAGCCGCCGGTCACTCACCATCAAGGTTCCTGCCGGCGTTGCCACCGGAACCCGCATCCAGCTCTCGGGACAGGGGGAGGCCGGTCCCGCGGGCGGGCCGTCAGGCGACCTCTACGTGGAAATCCGGGTCAACAACGATCCCACGTACGTCCGTGACGGCGATGACCTGCACGCCACCTTGAACATCCCCATGACGGCGGCAGCGCTGGGCACGGATGTCAGCCTGGAAACCTTCGACGGCGTCCAGGAAATCGACGTCAAGCCCGGCACCCAGTCGGGCGAAATCATCACCCTCCGCGGACTGGGCGTGACCCACCTGCGCGGATACGGCCGGGGGGACCTGAAGGTCCACCTGCAGGTGGAAACCCCCGCCCGGCTGGACGCTGCGCAGGAAGACCTCCTGCGGCAGTTGGCCAAGCTCCGCGGCGAACAGATCACCGAGGGCAAGCTCGCCGCCAGCGGCGGCATGTTCGCAAAGCTTCGGGATCGGCTGGGTAACCTGTAGCGGTGAGCAACCCCGTCTTTTTCACCTCTGCCGGCGGCCTCGACGGGACCGGTCCTGGTGACACGTTTGTCCTGGAAGGACCCGAAGCCCGGCATGCGGTCGCGGTCAAACGCCTCGCGCAGGGTGAACCCGTGGACATCGTCGACGGTGCCGGCCGGCGCCTGACCGGAACGGTGGCGTCGGCCGGCCCGTCCGGCCTGGAAGTCGAGTGCCTCTCCCTTACTGACGAGGCCCGGCCGGACGTCCGGCTGGTGCTGGTCCAGGCCCTCGCCAAGGGCGACCGCGACGAACTGGCCATCGAGACGGCGACGGAACTCGGAATCGATGCGGTGGTCCCATGGCAGTCGGAACGTTCCATCGTGCGCTGGAAGGGTGACCGGGCCGCAAAAGCGCACGCCAAGTGGCAGTCCGTCGTTGCAGCTGCGGCAAAGCAGGCGCGGCGCGCCTGGGTGCCGGAGGTGCGTCCCGCCGTCGACACCTCCGCCCTTGCCGCGGCCGTCGAAGCCGCGGACCTGGCAGTGATCCTCCATGAGGACGCCGTCCGCCCGCTGCGGAGCGTCCTTGAATCATGGCAGGGACGCGATGGGGCGGGCGTTCGGGAGGTGCTGCTGATCGTGGGGCCGGAAGGCGGCATCAGCCCGCGCGAGGTGACGCGGCTCTGCGATAAGGGGGCGGTGACCGCGTTGCTCGGCAGCCACGTCCTGCGCTCCTCCACGGCCGGGCCGGCCGCCGTCGTCCTCGCCAGCGATGTGCTGGGACGCTGGGGCACTACCGGACGCTGAACGTCCTGGTGTCCGCATTCAGGTCCGGGCCGTCGCCGGTTCCCGCCTGGGCAACCTTCAGCTCGTAGTCCCCGGCGGGAAGCTTGGGGGCCAGCGTGAAGATGCCCGACTGTCCGGCCTCTGCGGCGGCGGTGGTTTCGCCCGTGAGGTACGGCATCTTCACTGCGCCCTCCGTGCCTTTCAGGATCTGCCAGCGCAGCCTGCTTCCGGCCTTGGTGCTGCGCCCGGTGATCTTGACGCTGCCGGCACCCACCTCCACGCCCTCCTGCGGGTCGATAATCCACACCGGGGCCACCATGCCCGGGGCGCGGGACATCAGGTCGCCCAGCCGGATGTGTTTGAAGGCAGGGTAGTCAGTATGGCCGTCCACCAGGATCCGTACCCTGATCTGCTGGCCGGAGTCGATCAGGCCTGAACTCGCAGCGGCGGCCGTTGCCGTGTACACGAGCTGCTGGACGGCACGGGCAGCCATGTCCGCGTCCAGGTTGCTGTTGAATGCGTCCTCGGAGACGTCCACGTTGATGACATCCTTGCCCGAGATGGACGTGGCAAGGCTGCTGGGATTCTGCCATGGCGTGAAGAAATCAGGATCCAGCGGTTGCTCGGACATCATGGCCCGCAGTGCCCGGGTGACCGGATTTTCCTGCTCCGGCACATCGCGGAACTCGCGGTAAAGAAAGACGTTTTGGCCGCTGCGGCCAATCCAATACACCGGGGCCTTGTTGGAGGACTGCGTCGTTTCAAGCGGGGCGCTGGTGGCAGGGACCCCGGGGGTTCCTCCCCCGGCAGTGGTGCCCGGCCCAAGCGGTCCGGAAGGCGCCGGGACAGGTTCGACGACGCAGCCGGTCAGCAGCAGGGGCACAGCCAGGAAACCCGCCACGACCGCGGCACGCACACGGCGGCCCGTCCGTGCACCCCTAGGGGGAGCGGTGGTTTCCGGCACGATAATGGCCCTGTCCTTTCTGGGTGGTGGGCCGGTCCCCGGACGGCTCCTTCCAACGGAAGCTGGATTTCAAGCATGGCACAGCAAGAGGCTCTGGAAACCCGGATCAGGCCCTCCCGCGCGAACTGCAACGGGAACGATATCCGGCTGATATGAACTTGAGACATAACCGCCCGGCGCCGGCGGCCGGCTCTCCTCCGGGCGCGCTTCCCGGAGCGGACAGGCGCCGCCGCAGGGGCCTCCTGGCGTAAGATGTAAGGACCCGTTGGGAAAAACGACGCCGGCACCGGCCTTGCGCTTCCCGGCGGCAAACGTTTCTCAGACTTGAAGGGGATCACGGGCCCGCGGGCCAGCACTATGACTGAATCAGCGAACGGAAAGCGCCGGCTCACCGGAGAGGGCGCCGCAGCAGAGTTCCCCCATTCCCTTCCGGGAGTCCGGACGGAGGTGGTCCTCTTCGATAACTCCGACCAGATGGTTCAGTCCCTGGGCAGCCATGATGAAGCGCTGCGCTTTATCGAAGAGCAGTTCCCCAACGTCAGTTTCCACGTCCGCGGCAACGAGCTGACCATCAGCGGGCCGCCCGCCGAGGTGCCGCGGATCATGCGCCTCCTCGACGAGGTCCGTGGGCTCGTGTCGAAAGGGACCGTCATCACCCCGGCAGTGCTCCAGCAGCTTGCCGTCCTCCTGCGCAGCCAGTCCCTGCAGAATCCCGTAGACGTCCTTACCCACGACATCCTCTCCAGCCGGGGCCGCACCATCCGGCCCAAAACGCTGAACCAGAAAAACTACGTTGACGCCATCGACGACAACACGGTGATCTTCGGCATCGGCCCTGCGGGTACCGGAAAGACCTACCTCGCGATGGCCAAGGCCGTCCAGGCGCTCCAGCAAAAGGAAGTCAGCCGGATCATTCTCACCCGTCCTGCGGTTGAAGCGGGCGAGCGGCTGGGTTTCCTGCCAGGCACACTCAGCGACAAGATCGACCCCTACCTGCGCCCGCTTTACGATGCGCTGCACGACATGATGGACCCCGAGTCCATTCCACGGCTGATGGCTGCCGGGACCATCGAGGTGGCACCGCTGGCGTACATGCGCGGCCGCACCCTCAACGACGCGTTCATCATCCTGGACGAGGCCCAGAATACGACTCCGGAGCAGATGAAGATGTTCCTGACCAGGCTTGGTTTCGGTTCCAAGATGGTGGTGACCGGCGACGTAACCCAGGTGGACCTGCCGTTCGGCACGCGCTCCGGGCTCCGCATCGTGGAGGAGATCCTGCGCGGCATCGAGGGCGTCAACTTCTCTGTCCTGGACGCAGCGGATGTAGTGCGGCACCGGCTGGTAGGCGACATCGTCAACGCCTACAGCATCTGGGACGACGCGCAGCGCAGCCGCGTGAAACATTCGGCCGTACGGGAAAAGCGGGGGGAACACGCGTGAGCATCGAGGTCAACAACGAATCCGGCGTCCAGGTGGACGAAGCCGCGCTTGTGGCACTGGCTAGGTACATCTTCGGACAGCTCTTTATCCATCCGCAGGCTGAACTTTCCATCATGCTGGTCGATGAGCCGGCAATGGAAAAGCTGCACATCGAGCTGATGGACGAGCCCGGGGCCACGGACGTGCTGTCCGTTCCCATGGACGAGCTGACTCCGGGGACGCCGGACCGCCCCACGCCGCAGGGCATGCTGGGCGACATTGCCATCTGCCCCCAGGTCGCCGAAATCCAGGCCCGGAACGCCGGGCATGGCCTCGAGGACGAGATGCTGCTCCTTACTACCCACGGAATCCTGCACCTGCTGGGCTATGACCACGCAGAACCCGAGGAGAAAGCCGAGATGTTTGGGCTCCAGCGGGAACTCCTTTCCGGGTTCACCGGCAAAGAAGCGCCTGCCGAGACCACCCAGTGACCGAATCGCTCCTGGTCGTCATGTCCCTGGTGTTCCTGGGCACGGCGGCTGTACTGACGGCGGCCGAGGCCGCATTCAACTTCCTTCCCCGGCACGAGGCAGAAGACGCCCTGGACCGGAACCCCGCGGGCGCCATGCGCAAAATCCTGGCCCATCCCGTAGCCCACATCCGGGCCCTGCGGTTCTGGCGCATCTGGTTCGAGATGGCCTCGGCGGTGGCAGTCGCGGTGCTGCTCTACAGCCTGCTCGATAACGTCTGGCTGGCCGGCCTCGCTGCCACCGGCATCATGGCAATTCTCGGTTTCGTCATTGTCGGCGTATCGCCCCGCCAGTTCGGCCGGCTGCACTCAACCGCCGTGGTCCGGTTCACTGCGCCCATGATCCGCTTCCTGACCTGGGTCCTTGGACCGATCCCCGGCTGGCTTGTGGCACTCGGCAGCTCAGCAGCCCCTGGCGCGCCTGTCGGTGACGAGGCGTTCTTCAGCGAACAGGAGTTCCGCGAGCTGGTGGAGCGGGCCAGCGAATCGGACATGATCGAGGACACCGAAGCGGAAATGATCCAGTCAGTCTTCGACTTCGGGGACACGTTGGTGCGCGCCGTGATGGTCCCGCGGACGGACATCCTGAGCATAGACGCCGGTTCCACCCTCCGGCAGGCCATGTCACTCTTCCTGCGCTCCGGCTACTCCCGGGTGCCGGTGATCCGCGAGGACGCGGACCACATCCTCGGAATCGTCTATCTCAAGGACGTCGCCGCCGTCCTGCACGGGCTGGCCCCGGGCGAGGAGCCGCCGCCGGTGGAAACACTGGCCCGGGAAGTGCGCTACGTGCCCGAGTCCAAGCCGGTCAGCGACCTGCTCCGCGAGCTCCAGAAGGAATCCACGCATGTGGCGATCGTGATCGACGAATACGGGGGCACGGCCGGGCTGGTCACACTCGAAGACCTTATTGAGGAAATTGTCGGCGAAATCGTCGACGAATACGACACCGAAAGCGCCGAGGCCGTCGAACTGGGGGACGGTTCCTACCGGGTCAGCGCGCGGATGAGCATCGACGATCTCGGCGAACTTTTTGACATTGAGCTCGACGACGACGAAGTGGACACCGTGGGCGGGCTCCTCGCCAAAGCGCTGGGCCGCGTCCCCATCGTGGGCAGCGCCGTGCACGTGCACGGGTTGGCTTTACGAGCCGACCGCCTCGAAGGCCGCCGCAACCGTGTCAGCCACATCATTGCGGCACGGGTGACAAAAGAAGACACTGACCTTGAAGACCTCCTCGACGAGGCGGAAGCAACCCAGCAGGGAGTTCCACGTGAGCAAGAAAAATAAGGCAGCCGGCGAGGAAGAATTCGGTGGTTTCAGGGCAGGGTTTTCGGTGCTGGTGGGCCGGCCCAATGCCGGTAAGTCCACTCTCACCAATGCGCTGGTGGGCAAGAAGGTGGCCATCACCTCCGCGAAACCGCAAACGACCCGGCACACCATCCGTGGAATCGTGCACCGCGGGAATGCGCAGCTGATCCTGGTGGACACCCCGGGTCTGCACCGGCCCCGCACTCTCTTGGGCAAGCGCCTGAACGACCTTGTGGCGGACACGTTGGCCGAGGTCGATGCGATCGGTTTCTGCCTTCCGGCCAATGAGAAAATCGGCCCCGGCGACAAGTTCATCGCAGCCCAATTGGCCGCGGTGGGACGGAAGCCGGTCATCGCGATAGTGACCAAGGCGGACCTGGTGGACCGCCAGGCACTGACGGAGCAGCTGCTCGCGGTTGCTGCGCTGGGCCGGGAGGTTCTCGGGGCGGAAGGCTGGAAGGACATCGTGCCCGTTTCCGCCAGCGACGGCTTCCAGGTGGACACCGTGGCTGACGTACTGATCAGCCACATGCCGCCGTCGCCTCCGCTGTATCCGGACGGTGAGCTCACGGACGAACCCGAAGCCGTTATGGTGGCCGAGCTCATCCGCGAGGCCGCCCTCGAGGGCGTCCGCGACGAACTGCCGCACTCACTGGCTGTCGTCGTGGAGGAGATCGTTCCGCGGGAGGACCGGCCAGAGGACAACCCGTTGCTGGACGTACGCGTGAACCTTTACGTCGAGCGGCCCTCGCAGAAGGCCATCATCATCGGCAAGGGTGGAAGCAGGCTGCGCGAAGTGGGCACGAACGCCCGCAAGGGGATTGAAGCGCTGCTCGGAACCAGGATCTACCTGGACCTCCATGTGAAGGTGGCCAAGGACTGGCAGCGTGACCCGAAGCAGTTGGTTAAACTCGGGTTCTGACCGGCCAACGCCCGGGCCTAGCCCGGGCAGTCCGGCGCGCTGCCCGGCAAGTTCCCAGACTGGACCACTAAAATGGACCGGATTTTGATTTTTTTTAGAGGAAGGTTCAGGACGTGGGTCGAGGCCGTGACATGCGCGGGAACGGAGCGGATGCCTCCGGAGGGCCGGCGCCGGTATCCCGCCACGCCGGCACCGGTCCTGCCGGAGCCGCGCGCCATATGGGCCCTCCGCACGGCATGCCCCTTTGGCTAAAGATCGTCACAGGAATCCTGGCGGTGGCCCTGGCAGGAGCCCTCGCCTTTGCCGGTTTCTGGTTCCTTCGGCTGCAGAACAACATCTCCAAGGCGCCCCTGAATGCCGGCGGCGGCGGAAGCGAAGTCCCCGACGACGCCAAGGGGCGGCTGCAGATCCTGATTCTGGGCTCGGACACGCGGGACGGCAAGAACTCAAAATACGGTGCCGCGGAGGATTCGACCGGCTACGGCAACTCGGACGTCATGATGCTGATGGACATTTCCGAGGACAACAAGCGTGTCAGCGTGATCAGCTTCCCCCGCGACCTGCTGGTGGACATTCCTGAGTGCCGGGACCCCGGCTCGGGCCGGACGTTCCCGGCCCGGTCCGGCGTCATGATCAATGAGGCCATGGCGGAGGCCGGCATCGGCTGCGCCGTCGATACGGTCAACGAAATCACCGGCCTTGAGGTGGACCACTTCATGATGGCCGATTTCAACGCCGTCAAAGAGCTTTCCAACGCGGTGGGCGGCGTGGAGGTATGCATCAGCGACGCTGTCTACGATCCCGATTCGCGGTTGCGCCTCCCCGCCGGAACCTCTTCCGTCCAAGGCGAGATGGCACTGGCGTTCCTCCGCACCCGCCACGCTTTTGCCGACGGCGGCGACCTGGGCCGGATCAAGGCCCAGCAGGGCTTCCTTTCCTCCCTCACCCGCAAGATCAAGGACGAAGGCACCCTGTCCGATCCGCCCCGGATGCTCAAGATCGCGGACGTGGTCACGCAGAACCTGACCGTAGATGAAGGCCTGGCCTCCGTGCCCACCCTGCTGACCATCGGCACCAGGCTCAAGGACATCGACGTCAGCAAGGTCGCCTTCGTCGCGGTGCCCACCAGGCCCGCCGAAAGCGACCCCAACCGGCTGGAGATCGCAGAACCGGCAGGGTCACAGCTCTTCGCCGCCATGCGCAAGGACGTGGACCTTACCGACCCTTCGGCCCCGGCCCCGGCCACGCCGTCGCCCGGCGCCACGCCCAAGCCAACCGCCCCCAAGCCCACCACTCCGCCTGCGTCGCCGTATGACAAGAGCCTGCAGCCCGTGGCGGTAGCCAACGGAACCGGAGAGCCCGGCCGCGCACAGGAAATCGTCGAAGCCGTGATCGCGGCAGGGTTTACCCAGGCCAGCCAGTACGAGGCTCCTGCGGTGGAACAGTCTGTGGTGTACTACGGCCCCGACTTCGCGGACGTGGCACCGGACGTGGCTAAGATTTTCGGAATCCCGGCGGCGCAGATCCTCCCCGCGGACGGCGTGTACGGCGTCCAGGTCTACCTGGGAACCGATTTCCCTTCAGGGGTGAAGTATGGCGGGGTCGCGCTGCCGAAGGACATCGTCAACCAGACCGCCAAGGACAGCACCTGCCAGCAGGCCAATCCTGCCCTGATCGTGCAGGAGTAGCGCAGGCCGGCAGGTGCGGAACGGCTACCAGATACTGACGCGTTCCTCCGGAGCCATCCACATGGCGTCCTGGTCGGTGACGGCAAAGGCGTCATGGAAAGCGTCCAGGTTCCGGGCGATTGCGTTGGTGCGGAATTCGTTGGGGGAGTGCGGGTCCGTGGCCAGCCGCCGGATTGCTTCCTCCTGCCTGATCACCTGGCGCCAGCCGGCGGCCCATGAGGCAAAGAACCTCTGCCGGCCGGTCAAGCCGTCCAGGACTTCCGGCTCCTTGCCGTCCAGGCTGATCAGGTAGGCCTTATACGCAATGGCCAGGCCGGCCAGGTCCCCGATGTTCTCGCCCAGGGTGAGCCGCCCGTTGACGTTGTGGCCGGGTGCCGCATACGGCGAGAGTGCATCGTACTGGGCAATGAGCCTGGCGGTCAGGGATTCGAACGCCTTGCGGTCCTCCTCGGTCCACCAGTTCCGCAGCGCGCCGCCGCCGTCGAACTGGGATCCCTGGTCGTCGAAGCCGTGCCCGATTTCGTGGCCAATAACGGCGCCGATGCCCCCGTAGTTGACGGCATCGTCAGCGTCTGCCGTGAAGAACGGCGGCTGCAGGATAGCGGCGGGGAACACGATCTCGTTCATCATCGGGTGGTAGTAGGCGTTGACCGTCTGCGGCGTCATCAGCCACTTGTCCCGGTCCACCGGTTTGCCCACCTCGTCGAGATGGCGTTCGACGTCGGCATTGTGGGCACGCTCCACGTTGCCAAGGAGGTCCTGCGGGTCGATCTCCACGGCTGAGTAGTCGATCCACTTTTCCGGGTAGCCGATCTTTGCGCGGAAGGCTTCCAGCTTGCGCAGCGCTTCGGCGATGGTTGTCCCGCCCATCCAGCTCACCGAGGTGATGCTCCGGCGGTACGCCTCGATGAGGTTGTCCACCAGTGCCTGCATGCGGGCTTTATGGGCCTCCGGGAAGTGCCGCTGCACGTATATCTGCCCTACGGCTTCACCGAGGGCAGCCTCCACGACGGCGACGCCCCGCTTCCAGCGGGCCTTGTTCTGCGGCGTGCCGCTAAGGGCCGTGCCGTAGAAGTCGAAGTTGGCGTCCACGAACGCGGAAGGCAGATAGGGGGCGGCAGCACCGATGACCCGCATGGCCAGCCACTCCTGCCAGGTGGAGAGCGGCACCTCGTCCAGAAGTCCTGCCGCGCCCTCGAAGAATCCCGGGGTGCTGACGACCAGTTCGGCGCGCTTGTCCGCGTCGATGCCGGCCGCCTCGCACCACGCGGTGAGGTGGGGGAAGAGCGCGGCGGCCTCGCCGGCGGTCTTCAGGTTGTACGTCTTCCGGGGGTCGCGGAGCGTGACGTTGTCCCAGTGGTGTGCAGCAAGCCGGGTTTCGAGCTCCACCACCCGCGCGGCGGCCGCTGCAGGGTCCGGCAGTCCAGCCAGGGCGAACATGCGTTCCACGTGGCCGGTGTATTCGGCCACCAGCGGTGCGAACTTGTCTTCGCGGTAATACGACTCGTCCGGAAGACCCAGGCCGCCCTGGCCGATGTAGAGCAGGATCCGGTCAGGGTTCCCGGCATCGGGAGCCGGGTAGATGTAGAAGAGTCCGCCCACGTCGGCCCGGAACAGGCGGCCCGTGAGGGAGACCAGGTCGGCCGCCGACGCCGTGGCGTGGACATCCGCCAGCCGCTGCCTTATGGGCTCCATGCCTTTGGCCTCCACTCCGGCCTCATCCATGAAGCTGTTGTAAAGGTCGCCGATCTTCCGCTCGATGCCGTTCGCTGCGGCCCCCTTGCCGGCGGCCTCTTCGATGATGGCCCGCACTGCCAGCTCGGAACCGTCGCGCAGGGCAGTGAACGTACCTTCCAGCGGCCGGTCCTCAGGGATCTGCGTGGCTTTCAGCCATGCCCCGTTAACGTGCCGGTACAGGTCATCCTGCGGCCTGACGGTGTGGTCGAAGGTGGACAGGTCGATGCCGGAATTGGGCACTGAAACTCCTTTTGCCGCGGGCCCGGTTCCGGTGTCGAACGGCCAGGCGTCTGCATGGTGGACTTTACGGACGGTAGCGCCCTTTCATCTTACGCACCCGTGTTACCCTCAAATGGTGCGTGCAGAACTGCTCCTTCTTAGCTGCCGCGGCGAGGCCTCAGACGCGATCTAGCGCAAGGCCCACCCTCGCTGCGGAGTTTGTGTTGCCCGGCCACCTTTCAACGAAGAACCCCAGAAAAGGCCCCGATAGTAATGCGAAACGCACAGAAGCCCTCAGGAATGCCTGCCCACCGCTACACCCCGTTCCAGGACGTTATCAAGGTGGAGCTGCCTGACCGCACCTGGCCGGACAAGGTCATCACCAAGGCTCCGCGCTGGTGCGCGGTCGACCTGCGGGACGGCAACCAGGCGCTGATCGACCCCATGAGCCCCGCCCGCAAGATGAAGATGTTCGACCTGCTGGTGCGCATGGGCTACAAGGAGATCGAGGTCGGGTTCCCGTCGGCGTCACAGACGGACTTCGATTTTGTCCGCCAGCTCATCGAGGGCAACCACATTCCGGATGACGTCACCATCCAGGTCCTCACCCAGGCCCGCGAACACCTGATCGAACGGACCTACGAATCCCTGGTCGGCGCCAAGCAGGCCATCGTCCACCTGTACAACTCCACCTCGGTGCTTCAGCGCCGGGTGGTTTTCAACCAGGATGAAGACGGTATCCTCGACATCGCCCTGCAGGGTGCGCGGCTGTGCAAGAAGTACGAGGAAACCCTCGTGGACACGCACGTCACCTACGAATACTCCCCGGAGTCCTTTACCGGCACCGAACTGGAGTACGCAGCCCGGGTGTGCAACGCCGTTGCCGATGTGTTCGAAGCTTCTGCGGACCGCCAGGTGATCATCAACCTGCCCGCAACTGTGGAGATGGCCACGCCCAACGTCTACGCCGATTCGATCGAGTGGATGAGCCGGCACCTGCACCCCCGTGAGGGCATCATCCTCTCGCTGCACCCGCATAATGACCGGGGAACCGGCGTGGCTGCTGCCGAGCTGGGCTACATGGCCGGGGCGGACCGCATCGAAGGCTGCCTCTTCGGCAACGGTGAACGCACGGGCAACGTGGACCTGGTCACGCTGGGCCTGAACATGTTCGTGCAGGGCATTGACCCCATGATCGATTTCTCCAACATCGACGACGTCCGCCGGACCGTCGAATACTGCAACCAGCTGCCGGTTCCCGAGCGTTCCCCGTACGGCGGCGATCTTGTGTTCACGGCCTTCTCCGGCTCGCATCAGGACGCCATCAAAAAGGGCCTGGAAGCGCTCGAGCGTGATGCCGCCACAGCCGGCCAGGAGATTGCGGACTTCAAGTGGGAGGTGCCGTACCTGCCCGTGGATCCCAAAGACCTGGGCCGCAGCTACGAGGCCGTGATTCGGGTGAACTCCCAGTCCGGCAAGGGCGGGGTTGCCTACCTGCTTAAGAACGAGCACAGCCTGGACCTTCCCCGCCGCGCGCAGATCGAGTTCTCCGGCGTGATCCAGCGCCGCACGGACACCGTTGGCGGGGAAGTCAGCGGCGCTCAGCTGTGGCAGATCTTCCAGGACGAATACCTGCCCTCGGGCGAGGAAGACGGCCAGTGGGGCCGTTACTCCCTGGGTGCGGTGAAGACGGAAACGGACGACGACGGCGGCATGACGCTGCATGCAGCGCTCACCGTTGACGGAGTACAGGTGAGCCGCACAGGCACCGGGAACGGCCCCATCGCCGCACTGCTGAGCATCCTGCGCGAAGACGGCGTGGACGTGCGGGTGCTGGACTACAGCGAGCACGCCCTCTCCGAGGGCGGCAACGCCATGGCCGCCGCGTACGTGGAATGCGCGGTGGGGGAGCGGGTCCTGTGGGGTGTCGGCATCGATGCCAACACCAGCATGTCCTCCCTGAAGGCCGTCATCTCGGCCGTCAACCGGGCCATCCGGGACGCGCAGGCCTGACCCTTCGTCCAGAGTGCCGCCGGAGGTTCCGGCGGCACTTTGTCGTTTTTCGAACTGCGCGGTGCGGCAGCGGAGCATTGCCGCCGCCGGGGATGGGAAGATAAAGCGTGGCCCAACAGTCTTTCGCTTCCCGCGCGTACCGGGACGACGCCGTCGTGCTCCGTACCCACAAACTCGGCGAAGCGGACCGTATCATCACCCTGCTCACCAAGCACCACGGCCAGGTCAGGGCGGTGGCGAAGGGCGTGCGCCGCACCAGCAGCCGCTTCGGCGCCCGCCTGGAACCCTTCATGGTGGCCGACCTGCAGCTCGTTTCGGGGCGGACCCTCGACATCGTCACGCAGGCCGTGGCCAAGGGCGCCTATGGCGGCAGCATCGCCGCGGACTACGGCAGGTACACCGTTGCGGCGGCAATGACGGAGACCGCGGAGAAGCTGACAGACGTGGACGGTGAAGCCGGCACCGCCCAGTACAACCTGCTGGTGGGCGCCCTCGCGGCGCTTAGCCGGGATGACCATGCAGCCGGGCTGATCCTGGACTCCTACCTGCTGCGTGCCCTGGCAACCGGTGGATGGGCGCCCAGCTTCACGGACTGCGCCCGATGCGGGCGCACCGGCCCCCACTCGGCCTTCGCGGCTCCCCTCGGCGGCATGGTGTGCGGGGACTGCCGGCCACCGGGTTCACCCGCGCCGGCAGCGGAGACCGTGGTGCTGCTGGCCGCACTGCTGACGGGGGACTGGGCCACCGCCGATGCTTCCCTGCCCGTCCACCGCAAGGAAGCCGCCGGCCTGGTGGCGGCCTACCTCCAGTGGCACCTGGAACGAGTACTGAAATCCCTCAAGCATGTGGAGCGTAGCTGACTGTGGCCCTCGGAAAAAAGAAGAACCCCGCCCGGCGCACCCGCCCAGTCGTGGCACCCTACCCGCACCCCTCAGGAGCGGTGGCACCATCCATCCCGCAGGAGTTCATCCCCCGGCACGTGGCCATCGTGATGGACGGCAACGGTCGGTGGGCCAACCAACGGGGCCTTCCGCGCATCGAAGGACACAAGGCCGGGGAACCGGCGCTCTTGGATGTCATGGCCGGTGCCATTGAACTGGGCATCGAGTACGTGAGCGTGTATGCATTTTCCACGGAAAACTGGCGCCGCTCCCCGGAGGAAGTCCGCTTCCTGATGGGATTTAACAAGGACGTGCTACGCCGCCAGAGGAACCAGCTGGACGAATGGGGCGTCCGGGTCCGCTGGGCCGGCCGCAGGCCGCGGCTCTGGGGATCGGTGATCCGGGAACTGGAGGAGGCGGAAGACTTCACGGCCGGGAACAGCACCTGCACGTTGACCATGTGCGTCAATTACGGCGGCCGGGCGGAGATTACTGACGCGGTCTCCGCCATTGCCGGGGATGTCGCTGCCGGCAGGCTCAAGCCCGGCGCCATCACCGAGCGCACCATCCAGAAGTACCTGGACGAACCGGACCTGCCGGACGTGGACCTGTTCCTGCGCAGTTCCGGTGAGCAGCGCCTTTCCAATTTCCTGCTCTGGCAGTCGGCTTACGCCGAGTTCGTGTTCATGCACACTCTTTGGCCGGACGTGGACCGCAGAACGTTGTGGGCTGCCGTGGAAGAGTACGCACGGCGTGACCGGCGTTATGGCGGTGCCGTGGATGCAGCGCCTCCAGCGCGCCTTTCAGCTCCATAGGCGGTCAGCCAGCGGCCAAGCCGGGCATACGCGTCGCGCCGGACTTCCGGAGGTGAGAGGAAAACGTCATGGAGCCCGCCCTCGATCCGTTCCACTGTCACCGTCCGGCCCAGCGTCAGGGCCCGGGCTGCGATGATGCCCACGTCAAGGACCGCATCAGCCCGCCGCATCTCGTCTGACCATGAGAGTCCCGTGGCGCTGGCCCGGGAGAGCAGCACCAGAACCGGAATGTCCAGGCCGAGCCCCCGGGCCACCCGCGCGTGGCCTGCCAGCACCGCGTTCAGCCAGCCCGCGCGGACGGGAAAGGCCATGGGCGGCCGGTACCGGTCGTCCAGGTCCCATTCGCCTTCCGCTGCACTGCTGATGGTCCGCCAGTAGTAGCCACGCTCCGGCAGGCGGAGCACCGCTTCAGGGCGGAAGCGTGCGACGGGGCCAACCACCCCCGCCGCTGCCCGACGGACCAGTGCGCTGCCGTGCATTTCCAGCCAAGGGCTGTTGAGTACCAGTGCGGCGAGGCCTTCGGGGTGCCGGCTGGCCCAGAGGGCAGCGACCAAGCCGCCCGTGGAGTGTCCCATTAACGTCAAGGGCGCGCCGGCCTCGTTGCGGATCAGGCTGATGGCCACGGCCAGTTCGGCGTCATAGTCGGCGAGGTCTGCCACGAAGCCGCCCGGCAGCCCGGGGCGGATACTGCGCCCGTGGTTATGCATGTCCAGGGCGTAGAACGCGTAACCGCGGTTTGTCCAGAAGCGGGCAAGGTCGGTGTTGAAGAAGTAATCGCTCCATCCGTGCAGGAACAGTACGGCACCCCCTGGCGTCCTGCCCGCAGGGGATTTCCTTGGCGGTTGATCCGCGGTCCCCGGCCCCGGGCGGAGCCGCACCAGGGTGGCGGTGCGTTCCACGCCGTCCACCCCGGAGGCAACGAACGCCAATGACTCGAACCCGCCGCCCAGGATGTCCTGCTGCCACTGCATGGGCCCATGTTAACCGCCCGGCCAGGAACTGCCACCCGGCTAACCGATCTGCGGGGCACGGCAGGGCGCGGTTTGGTCTGGGCCTCGGAAGACGGAAAACTAGAGGCATGCGCGTTTACCCCACTTTCTTCAGGCTGGCCTTTTCATGGATGGACGCCGAGCGCGCCCACACCCTCGGATTCAAGGGGATCCGGCTGGCGCACCGGACAGGCGCCGGGAAGGTCCTGCAGAAGCTGACAGCCCCGGCCGCATCGCTCCGGACCCCGGCGTTCGGCCTGACATTTCCCTCTCCTTTCGGGCTCGCCGCGGGGTTTGACAAGGAGGGCCACGGTATCGAGGCGCTGACCGAGCTCGGCTTTGGCCATGTGGAGGTGGGTACCATCACCGGGCAGGCCCAGCCGGGCAATGAAAAGCCCCGGCTTTTCCGGCTGGTCCAGGACCGTGCGGTCATCAACCGCATGGGGTTCAATAACGACGGCGCCGCGGCAGTTGCGCCCCGCCTGAAGGCTGCGCGGGCTGCCCTCCAGCGCAGGCACCCGGCGGTCCGGCCCATCATCGGCGTGAACATTGGCAAGACCAAGGCCGTTGAGCTCGGGGATGCCGTGGCGGACTACCTTGTCAGTGCCAGGAGCCTCGCCCCGGCGGCCGACTACCTGGTGGTCAATGTCAGTTCTCCCAACACCCCCGGCCTTCGGCTGCTGCAGGACGTCGAAACGCTGCGTCCGCTCCTCCTGGCGGTGGGGGAGGAGGCGGACCGGGCGGCCGGGCGGCACGTTCCCCTTCTCGTCAAAATCGCGCCGGACCTCAGCGACGAGGATATCGACGATGTTGCCCGGCTTGCGCTGGAGCTGAAGCTTGACGGCATCATCGCCACGAACACCACCATCGGGCGGAGCGGCCTGGCCACACCTGCCGACCAAGTGGAGCGCTGCGGCGCCGGCGGGCTCTCCGGCGCACCGCTTAAGCAGCGGTCCCTTGAAGTCCTGCGGCGGCTCAAGGACGCCGTCGGTGACCAGCTCACCCTCGTTGCAGTGGGAGGCGTGGAGACGGCCCGGGACGTGCAGGACCGGCTGGATGCGGGTGCCACCCTGGTGCAGGGGTATACGGCCTTCCTCTATGAGGGTCCGTTCTGGGCGGCCCGCATTAACAAGGGGCTGGCGCGGAACCGCCGCCAGGCAGGCCAGCCGCCCGAAGCAGTTCCATTTTCTTAAAGAACGAACCCCGGCGGGCTGCTCCGCCGGGGTTCTGTGCTGCCGTCCTAAACGGCGATGCGATGATGATGCCGTCAGGCCGGGTACTGCCCGCGCTTGACCTGCGGCTTGGGAAGCCGAAGCTTACGGAACTGGAGTGAACGCATGGAGCCGTACCAGACGGTGCCGCGTTCCACCTCGCCGAACTTGGCGGTGAGCGCCTTGCGGAGCTTGCGTGACAGGATGAACACGTCCACGAAGACGGCCAGGAACATCAGCCAGAAGCCGCCCAGCACGTAGACCATCAGGTCGCTGGAAGCAGGAACCACCAGGGAAACCAGCACGAAGACCAGTGCGCCGAACATCAAGTACTCGCCCAGGCTGAACCGTGCGTCCACGAAGTCGCGGGCAAAGCGCTTCTGCGGGCCCTTGTCCCGCAGGGGCAGGAACCTCTCGTCTCCGGTGTCCAGGGCCTGCCGCATTTTCAGGCGCTGCTCCTGCACTGCCTGGCGTTCGGCTGCCTTGGATGCCTTGCGGTCCTCCGGCACCAACGGCCGCTTGCGGGCCGCTTCCTGGGCCTTGCGGGTAGGGGTGGGGGCGCCCTTGCCGGACACTCCGCCCTGGCGCGCCGCGGCTTCTGCCGCCTGCTGGTCTACTGTTTCCTGCGCCGAGGGCGCTTCCTTTTTACGTCCGAACACCCGTACAGAATACCTTGCGCGGGGGCTGCCGGTTCCTTCCCGGCCGGGGCGTGGAAAGCGGCGGATGTGACGGAGGTAATGTTTTCTGCATGACCTCCACCCCTGCCGAAAGCAGCCTGACGGAAGACCTCCGCGCAGCAATCGATAACAGTTTCCACGACACCCTTGCCAGGCTTAAGGAACTGGTGGCCATCCCGGGGATCGCGTGGCCCAGTTTCGACCGCGCCCCGCTGGACCGGAGCGCGGACGCCACCGCCGCCCTGCTGCGGGCCGCCGGCCTGGCCGAGGTCAGCGTGCTGGGCTGCGACAAGGAGGACGGAACGCCAGGGGGACCGGCCGTCGTCGCCCGCCGTCCTGCAAGAGAAGGCAAGCCGACCATCCTGCTCTACGCCCACCATGACGTCCAGCCGGCCGGTGATGAGGCCCTGTGGGAGACCCGGCCGTTCGTCGCCGTCGAAAAGGAAGGCAGGCTCTACGGCCGCGGCGCGGCGGACGACAAAGCCGGAATCATGGCCCACATTGCCGCCTACGCCGCGGCGGCGGAGGTTCTGGGCGATTCCTTCGGCCTGGGCGTGACGTTCTTCTTCGAGGGCGAGGAGGAAGCCGGGTCGCCGACTTTCCGCAGGTTCCTGGAAACGCACCGGGAGCTGCTCCGGGCTGATGTCATCGTGGTTGCCGACTCCAGCAACTGGAAGGTGGGCACGCCGGCGCTGACCACCAGCCTGCGCGGCCTTGTAGACGGCACCATCGAGGTCCAGGTCCTCAGCCATGCGGTGCACTCGGGCATGTTCGGCGGTCCGGTGCTGGATGCTCCCACCCTGCTGTCCCGCCTGATTGCGACGCTCCATGACGATGACGGGAATGTGGCGGTGCGCGGGCTCGTGGCCACGGACACGGCGGTAGTTGACCTGCCGGAGGCGGACTACAGGGCGGATGCGTCCGTGCTTGACGGGGTGCGCCTGGCCGGGACGGGAAGTATCGCCTCGCGCCTCTGGACCAAGCCTGCGCTGTCGATCATCGGTATTGATGCGCCGGCAGTGGATGTCGCGTCGAATACGCTGCTGCCCCGCGCCCGGGCAAAGTTCAGCCTGCGCCTGGCCCCGGGGCAGGACCCCGCCGAGGCCATGGCGGCCATGCGCCGGCATGTCGAAGAGAACGCACCCTTCGGCGCCAAAGTCATTTTCACCCCGGGCGAGAGCGGCAACCCCTTTTCCACCGATACGTCCTCGCCCGCGGCCGCGCTGGCCATGTGGGCGTTGGGCGAAGCATGGGGAGTGCCGGCCGTCGAGACGGGCATCGGCGGCTCCATCCCCTTCATCGCGGACCTCACCGAGATGTATCCCGACGTGCAGATCCTGGTGACCGGGGTGGAGGACCCGGACTCACGGGCGCACAGCGCCAACGAGTCACTGCACCTTGGCGATTTCCGCAACGCGGTCCTGGCCGAAGCGCTCATGCTGGTCCGGCTGAATAATGATGGCCTCCGGGAACAAGGGCAGGCCGGGCATGGTTACGCAGGGAGTTAGAGCTACACGCCTGTCCGACGTAGCATGTAGCTATAGCCCATACCGAATCCGTAAGGGCAGGCACTGCCACGGCAGTGCCGCCAGGACCGCTCAAAGAAGGTAGGCCACATGAGCACCGCAACCAATGAGAACAGCACTGAAACCACCGCCGCGGCCAGTGACGAACTGCCCGTCCACGAGGTTAACCTCACCGACGTCGCCGCAGGCAAGGTACGCAGCCTTCTCGAACAGGAAGGCCGCACGGACCTGCGCCTTCGGGTTGCCGTGCAGCCCGGCGGCTGCTCAGGGCTGATCTACCAGCTCTACTTCGACGAAAGGCTGCTGGACGGGGACGCCGTCCGTGACTTCGACGGCGTGGAAGTTGTCGTAGACAAGATGAGCGTTCCGTACCTCACCGGCGCCAGCATTGACTTCGAGGACACCATCTCCAAGCAGGGCTTCACCATCGACAACCCCAACGCCGGTGGCTCCTGCGCCTGTGGAGATTCCTTCCACTAGCCCGGTCATTTCGCCCGATGCCGGCGCCGGACGCCCCGCGAGCAGAACAGTGGGGAGCCACGGCGCCGACATGTGGGCGAAACGCCCGGCGGAGCGGTAAGCTCTACACCGAGTAGTAAAACTTTTAGTGTGCCCGGAGCGCCAATGGCTGCCCGGGCAACAGCATCAAGTAGGAAGGGCCGTCTGTGAGTTCGCAGAACCGAACCGGCAGCCGACGCAAAACGATCACCACGATCACAGGCTTGGCAGTTGCCGGCGCGTTGGCTTTGACCGGATGTTCGCCAGAGGTAGAGAAGGGGTGGCTGCCCACCGAGCGTGGCACCACCAGCAACACCGACCGCATCATGGACCTCTGGGTCAACTCATGGATTGCCGCCCTCGTGGTGGGTGTCATTACCTGGGGCCTGATCATCTGGTGCCTGGTGGCCTACCGCCGGCGCAAGGGGACCGTGGGTTTCCCGCGGCAGACCAGCTTCAACCTGCCCCTGGAAGTCTTCTACCTGACCATCCCCATCTTCATGGTCCTGGTGTTCTTCTACTTCACCGACCGCGACCAGCAGGCCATTGACGACCGGTCGCAGCCTGCGGACGTCGTTGTGGATGTCCGCGGCAAGCAGTGGGCCTGGGACTTCAACTACAAGGCCGGGGACGTCATTGAAGAAGACGTCCACGAGGCCGGCGTCCAGGCGCACCTGACGGGCAACACCATCAACAAGGAACTGCTGCCCACGCTGTACCTGCCGGTGAACAAGTCTGTTGACCTCGAGCTTAACGCCCGCGACGTTATCCACTCTTTCTGGGTTCCTGCCTTCCTGCAGAAGCGCGACATGATCCCCGGCAAGACCAACTACATCCGGTTCACTCCCACCAAGGAGGGAACCTATGACGGCAAGTGCGCCGAACTCTGCGGTGAGTACCACTCCGAAATGCTGTTCCGAGTCAAGGTGGTGTCCGAAGCTGAATTCCAGGCACACCTGGATGAACTGAAGGCGGCCGGAAACACGGGCCTCATCGGCAACGAGTACGACCGCAACCCGAACGTGAACGAAATCAAGTAAGGGCAGCGACGTGGCTACATACACCCAACCCGCACCCACCGGAGCCCTGGCTGCTCCCGTGGTCCCCAAATCCAAGGGACGCATCGTCGTCAACTGGATCACCTCCACCGACCACAAGACCATCGGGTACATGTACCTGATCGCGTCCTTCGTGTTCTTCTGCTTCGGCGGCGTCATGGCGCTGCTTATCCGTGCCGAACTCTTCGAGCCGGGCATGCAGATCCTGCAGACCAAGGAACAGTACAACCAGCTGTTTACCATGCACGGCACGGTCATGCTGCTCATGTTCGCGACTCCGCTTTTCGCCGGGTTCGCGAACGTCATCATGCCGCTCCAGATCGGGGCGCCTGACGTTGCCTTCCCGCGGCTGAACGCCCTGGCGTTCTGGTTCTTCCTGTTCGGCTCCACGATTGCTGTGTCCGGCTTCATCACCCCGCAGGGCGCGGCCTCCTTCGGCTGGTTCGCTTACGCGCCGCTGTCCAACACCACGTTCAGCCCGGGCGTCGGCGGTGACCTGTGGGTCTTCGGCCTGGCGCTGTCCGGCTTCGGTACGATCCTCGGTGCGGTCAACTTCATCACCACCATCATCTGCATGCGCGCCCCGGGCATGACCATGTGGCGCATGCCGATCTTCACCTGGAACACGCTTATCACCGCGATCCTGGTACTGATGGCCTTCCCGCCGCTGGCAGCAGCCCTGTTTGCGCTCGGCGCGGACCGCCGCTTCGGTGCTCACATCTTCGACCCGGAAAACGGTGGCGCAGTCCTCTGGCAGCACCTGTTCTGGTTCTTCGGCCATCCCGAGGTGTACATTATCGCCCTGCCCTTCTTCGGCATCGTTTCCGAGATCTTCCCGGTGTTCAGCCGCAAGCCGATCTTTGGTTACAAGGGTCTTGTCTACGCGACGATTGCGATCGCTGCCCTTTCCGTTACGGTCTGGGCCCACCACATGTACGTCACCGGCTCTGTTCTGCTGCCGTTCTTCGCGTTCATGACCATGCTCATCGCGGTGCCCACCGGCGTGAAGTTCTTCAACTGGATCGGCACCATGTGGCGGGGGTCGCTGACCTTCGAGACCCCCATGCTGTGGAGCATCGGCTTCATCATTACGTTCCTCTTCGGTGGCCTGACCGGCATCATCCTGGCCTCACCCCCGCTTGACTTCCACGTTTCGGACTCCTACTTCGTGGTGGCGCACTTCCACTACGTGGTCTTCGGCACGGTTGTCTTCGCCATGTTCGCAGGCTTCTACTTCTGGTGGCCCAAGTGGACCGGCAAGATGCTGAACGAGCGCCTGGGCAAGATCCACTTCTGGCTGCTGTTCCTCGGCTTCCACGGCACGTTCCTCATCCAGCACTGGCTGGGTGTCGAGGGCATGCCGCGCCGTTACGCCGACTACCTGGTGGAGGACAACTTCACCTGGATGAACCAATTCTCCACCGTGGCTTCATTCGTCCTGGGCGCCTCGCTGATCCCGTTCTTCTGGAACGTTTACATCACCTGGCGCAGCAACGACCGCGTCACCGTGGACGACCCGTGGGGCTTCGGTGCGTCGCTGGAGTGGGCAACCTCCTGCCCGCCGCCGCGCCACAACTTCACGTCCCTGCCCCGGATCCGTTCGGAGCGTCCCGCCCTGGACCTGCACCACCCCGAGCTTCGCCAGGTGCACACCGTTGAGTCGCCCGCTCCCGTTGCACAGGCACTGGGCAACGCTGACCAGAAGGACACCGCCCAGTGAAAATCGAATCTTGGATCTTTGGAGCCGGAGTCTTCTTCTTCGTTCCCGTTTCGATCGTTTATGGGTTCCTGACCGACTGGAGCGAATGGGTCGGCATCCTGGGAGTCCTCCTGGTCGGCGGACTCGCAGGCATGATTGGTGCTTACCTGGGCTTCACCGCGAAGCGCGTGGGCCTGCGCCCCGAGGACCGCAGCGACGCCGAAATCCACGAAGGCGCCGGCGAGCAGGGACACTTCAGCCCCTGGAGCTGGTGGCCGCTGGTACTCGGCCTCGCCTGCGCGGGCGGATTCCTGGGCCTGGCCGTGGGCTGGTGGATTGTCTTCGTAGCTGCCGGCCTGGCGGTAGTAGCCCTGGTCGGCTGGGTCTACGAGTACAGCCGCGGAGATCACGCGCACTAGCGCAGACTACATAAGTAACGACGACGGGCCCCACCACCGGTGGGGCCCGTCGTCGTTTTGTGTCCCGCAAGTAGGCCGCCCTTCCGCGTCAGTGGACGCTTCCCTGGGACTCGAGGAGGGCCGCAAGGGATGCAAGAATCCGATCGGTGTCCCCGGCGCCGTGCGCTTCCGGTACCGCACCTGCGTCGACCTCCAGGCGAACTTCGCAGCCGTGCTGGAAGTCCGCTGCCATAACCTGCAGCAACGAGCGGGCATCGGCGTCGGCCGTTCCGTCCTTCCTGATCACGACAGGAAGCCCGGACTCATTAACGGCACGGACGAATTCAGCGGCGGGTCGGGCGTGCAGGCCCACCAGGGCCCTGACTACGGCCTTGCGTGATGGCAAAAGTACTCCTCGGTTCGGCTCCTCCGGGAAGCCGCTGTGCAATTTCCCATCAAATATATCCGCATCGTCTGCGTGCCCGGGGCACGTACTTGCCACATTGCGTCAGGCGATACGGCGGTCTAGACCTGTCATAAAATGGATGCTGCACCCAACGGCAGGGAGAACAAAACCATGGCAGGCAGCGCTGCGGCCGTCACAGGAACCATTGACCGCGAAAGCGGCATCGCCATTTACGTCCAGCTCCGGGAAATTTTGCGGAGCTACATCTCGGAGTCGTGTCCTCCAGGCTCTGCCCTGCCGTCCGAGCGGGATCTCGCCGAGCGTTTCGGCCTGGCCCGGATGACCGTACGGCAGGCGATCGATGCCCTGGTAGGGGAGGAGGTCATCGAACGCGTGGTGGGGCTGGGGACCTTCGTGCGCAAGCCGAAAGTGGACCTGCAGGTGAAGCTGACATCGTACAGCGAAGAGATGCAGCGACGCGGCATGGTACCCGCCGCGAAGGTCCTGAGCTTTGAACAGATCGGCGCCAGTGCCTTCCTTGCCCGCGAGCTGCAGGTGGAGGAGGGGACACCCCTGATCCGCTTCCGGCGCCTCCTGCTGGCCGATGGGGAGCCGATGAGCGTCGATGAGAACTTCATCCCGGCCCACCGTGTGCCCGGCCTGCTGGACCAGGAGCCGCCCACGTCGCTCTACAACGTCCTCAGTGAGCAGTTCGGGCTTGTGATGGAGTGGGGCGAGGACATGATCGAAGCGACCGCCGCCTCACCGTCCACGGCGAGGCTGCTGAATGTGGAAGTGGGTTCGCCCCTGCTGAAGATCCAGAGGCATGCCTTCGTGGCCCGCGCCATGGTGGATTACTCCGTCTCCTATTACCGGGCCGACCGCTATAAACTGTGGGTTCCGCTGCAGCGGCCCGGGGCGCGGCGGGCACGAAACCACTGAGTCCGCGTGCCCTGCCTTGGTCGCCATGGACGTCAGGCAGATACAAGAAGGCCCGGTCCGCATGGACCGGGCCTTCTTCGTATAACGAGCGGAGCCTAGTGGCTCAGGCTCCTGGACTCGTCGGCTGCTTCAACGGCCGCGTGTCCGTGGCCGTGGGCGGCCTCGAGCTCCGCAGGGGTCGCCGGGGCAACGCGGTCTTCGAAGAACCACTGTGAGAGGAACGCGCGGCGCTTCTCCTTGCGCGTGACCACGCCGTGCTCGTTCGGCTGGGCCGGAATCACCGTGGGTGACTCGAAGCCCACGAGCTTGTAGCGCTTGTACTCATCCAGCGGTGCGTGAACTTCAATGAACTCGCCATGCGGCAGGCGCACGATACGGCCGGTCTCCCGGCCATGGAGCGCGATTTCACGGTCTTTGCGCTGGAGGGCAAGTGCCACGCGCTTGGTGACGATGAAGGCGATGACCGGACCGATGAAGAACAGCGCCCTCAGCCAGTAGGTCACGTCGTTCAGGGAAACGTGGAAATGCGTGGCGATGAGGTCGGAACCTGCAGCAGCCCACATCACGCAATACCAGACAAAGCCTGCCATGCCGATCGCGGTACGGGTGGGAGCGTTGCGTGGACGGTCCAGGACGTGGTGCTCGCGGGTGTCCTTGGTGATCCAGCTTTCGATCCACGGGTACATGAACATGACCGTGAAGAGGATGCCCGCCGGCACCAAAGCCGGGAGCAGCACGTTCAGGGTGAGTGTGTAACCGAAGATCACGTACTCGAAGTGGAAGTCCCCGATAACGCCCGGCATGAGCCGCAGCGCGCCGTCAACGAAACCGATGTACCAGTCCGGCTGGGTGCCGGCCGAAACAGGGGAGGGGTCGTACGGGCCGTAGTTCCAAATCGGGTTGATGGTAAAGAACGCTGCCATCAGCGCCAGGACACCGAACACAATGAAGAAGAAGCCGCCGGCCTTTGCTGCGTAGACAGGACCCAGCGGGTAGCCCACCACGTTGTTGTCGTTACGTCCGGGGCCGGGGTACTGGGTGTGCTTGTGGACCACAACCATGAAGAGGTGCAGCACGATCATCAGCAGGATCAGGGCCGGCACCAGCAGGATGTGCAGGACATACAGCCGGCCAATGACTGCTGTGCCAGGGAACTCGCCGCCGAAGAGGAAGAACGAGATGTAGGTACCGATGACCGGAATGGACTTGATGACGCCGTCGATGATGCGGAGGCCGTTGCCGGACAGCAGGTCATCGGGGAGCGAGTAGCCGGTGAAGCCTGCAGCCATAGCCAGGATGAGCAGGACGCCGCCCACCACCCAGTTCATCTCGCGGGGCTTCCGGAAGGCGCCCGTAAAGAACACGCGCAGCATGTGGACTGCAATGGAGGCAACGAAGAGCAGTGCAGCCCAGTGGTGCACCTGGCGCATAAAGAGGCCGCCGCGGATGTCAAACGAGATGTCCAGTGACGAGCTGTAAGCCACCGACATCTCGACGCCCTTCAACGGCACATAGGAGCCGTCGTAGTGCGTTTCAGCCATGGAGGGATCAAAGAAAAACGTCAGGAACGTGCCCGAGAGCAGCAGCACCACAAAGGAGTACAGTGCCACTTCACCGAACATGAAGGACCAGTGGTCCGGGAAAACCTTGCGGCCGAATTCACGGAGGATACCGGAACCGCCAACGCGTGCGTCAACAAAGTCGGTGATCCGGCCTGTCTTGGTTTTGGCGACGAAAGCGGGCTCAGCTGTTGATGCTGCGCTCATGCATATCACGCTCCCAGTAACTCGGTCCTACAGGTTCTTTGAAGTCGCTGGTAGCGACCAGGTAGCCCTCGTCGTCGACTGCGATGGGCAGCTGGGGCAGCGGGCGGCTGGCCGGTCCGAAGATCACCTTGCACTCTTGAGTGAGGTCGAAGGTGGACTGGTGGCACGGGCACAGCAGGTGGTGGGTCTGCTGCTCGTAAAGGGCAACAGGGCATCCCACGTGGGTGCAGATCTTGGAGTACGCAACAATACCGTTGTAGCCCCAGTCTTCACGGCCCTCGGAAGGGTTGAGCGACGCGGGATCCAGACGCATGAGCAGGACGACGGCCTTGGCCTTCTCGTTCAGCTTGCCTTCGTGGAGCTCGTTGAGGCCCTCCGGAATGACGTGGAAGGCAGAACCGATCGTGACGTCGGAGGCCTTGATGGGAGTACCGTCGGGGTCGCGGGTCAGCCGTTTGAGCTTGCCCTCCTGCGGTGCCCACATGGTGTGCGCCAGCTTGTTATCCGGACGCGGTCCCAGATCGCCGAAGATGGCGACGGCGGGCAGGGGTGCCAGTGCGACAGCACCCAGGAGGGTGTTCCGGATCAGCGGGCGGCGCTTGATGCCGGTTTCCTCAACGATGTCGTCAACGATGCGGACGGCCGCCTGGCGGTCCTCTTCGTAGCGGATCGCGTGGCGCTCTTCCGAGACTTCATGGTCGGGCATCAAGGCCTTGGCCCAGTGCACGATGCCGGTTCCGATACCCAGCATGGCAAAGGCAGTGCCCAGGCCAAGCAGTGCGTTCTGGAGCCGGATGGTGGCAATGCCGGAATCCTCGCTCAGGTCGATGGCGAAGTACGCCACCAGGAAGATCAGGGTTCCAACAACAGAGATGCCAAATAGTAAGGCGACCTGCCGTTCTGCCCGCTTTGCGGCCTTCGGGTCCGTGTCAGCCAGGCGCAAACGGTGCGGGGGAATTCCAGGGTCCTGGAACTTCTCCACCTCATTCTGACCAGCCGTAGCTACGGTGCCCGAGTGGTTCGGACTGCCGTCACTATGGTTGCCCATAATTCGCCTCATCCTTCTCTCGTCCCGGCGGGTGCCGGGTTAGTTTCTAATTTCAAGCTGCTGTTGACCAGCAGAAGTCGATGCCCATGCGGGCGGGTGCCTAGGACGTGCGTGACGTGAGCCAGATGGTGAAGGCGATGATGACGCCCAGGCCGGCGACCCAAACGAACAGACCTTCAGCGACCGGACCCAGGGAGCCCAGGTCGGCGCCACCGGGCGAACCGGTGGTCTCAATCTGCTTCAGGAAGGTGATGATGTCGCGCTTGCCTTCAGGGGAGATGTTTGAGTCGCTGAAGACGGGCATGTTCTGCGGGCCGGTGACCATGGCCTCGTAGATGTGCTTGCCGGACACGTCTGCCAGGGCGGGCGCGAACTTGCCCCTGGTCAGCGCGCCGCCGGCGGCTGCAGCGTTGTGGCACATGGCGCAGTTAACCCGGAACAGCTCGCCGCCTTCTGCTGCGTCGCCGCCTTCGTCGAGCAGTTCTTCACCGGGGATTGCCGGACCGGCGCCCAGGGAAGCAACGTACGCTGCAAGCTGCTGGGTCTGTTCGTCGTTGAACTGGACGGGCTTCTTCAACGCCTGCGGACCGTTCATCTGCATCGGCATGCGGCCCGTTCCCACCTGGAAGTCCACGGATGCTGCGCCGACGCCCACGAGGGACGGACCATCCTGGGTGCCGCTTGCACCCATGCCGTGGCAGGTGGCGCAGTTTGCGGCGAACAGCTTGCCGCCCTCTTCAACGTCCTCGGAGCTGTAGCTCGTGCTGGAGGCCTTCGCCTCGTTAACGGAGGTGGCCGCAGCGTAGATTCCACCCGTGAGGAGGAGGCCCATCAGAAGCAGCGCTAGTGCTGCAAGTGGGTGACGCCGCTTTTGTGAGAGTGCCTTCACGTGGTGGTTCCTTTATTCGTTCGTGCGCCGGCTCCGGGAGCCGCTACCTGAAATTCTGCCTCTTGTAGAAAAAGAATCAAAGCTGGCTACTGCAGTACGTAGATGACCAGGAAGAGGCCGATCCACACCACGTCAACGAAGTGCCAGTAGTAAGACGTGACAATCGCTGAAGTTGCCTCGAAGTGGCCAAACTTCTTGGCCGCGAAGGAGCGGCCCATGATCAGCAGGAAGGCCACGAGGCCGCCGATGACGTGCAGGCCGTGGAAGCCGGTGGTCATGTAGAAGGCCGAGCCGTACGCATTGGAGGAGAGCGAAACGTGCTCAGAGACGAGCATCGCGTATTCGGTGGCCTGGCCGGCGACGAAGAACGCGCCCATCAGGAACGTGAGGGTGAACCATTCGTTCATTCCCCAGCGACCGAACTGGAAGACACCACCGGCGCGGCGGGGCTGGAGGCGCTCAGCGGCGAAGACGCCCATCTGGCAGGTGAAGGAACTTGCCACGAGGACGATGGTGTTGGCGAGCGCAAACGGGAAGTTCAGTTTGGCGGTCTCTTCCGCCCACATCTCACCACTGGTGGAGCGGAGCGTGAAGTACATGGCAAAGAGGCCGGCAAAGAACATCAACTCGCTGGAGAGCCACACTACGGTTCCAACGGAAACCATATTGGGGCGGTTCAGCGTGGGGTGCGCCGGGGTACTGGGGGCATGGGTCGCAGATGTCACATAGACATTATGTCTGTAAAAGTCCGTGCTGCCCAACGCAAACCGCCTTTTGGAAAGACTTTTTCTACAAAGACGCGAAATCGCGGTGAAAAGTTCCCCGGGGCCGTTCACATTGGTCACCCGCTGGTGTGATCGATAGCATCAGGACGTGACTTCTCAGGCATCCGCGGCGCCGGCCAACTCCTGGCCCCGCCTCATCTCGGCGTTGATTAAGGGTACGGACCTCACTGCGGACGACACCTCCTGGGCGATGGACAGGATCATGTCCGGAGAAGCAACACCTGCCCAGATTGCGGGTTTCCTTGTGGCCCTCAGCGCCAAGGGGGAGACGGTAGAGGAACTGTCCGGCCTGGTGGAGACGATGCTGCTGCACGCCAAGCCCATCTCCATTGCAGGTGAGAAACTGGACATCGTCGGCACCGGCGGCGACCAGCTCAACACGGTGAATATTTCCAGCATGGCCGCCCTGGTGGCCGCCGGGGCAGGCGCAAGGGTCGTCAAGCACGGAAACCGGGCGTCGTCGTCGTCCTCGGGCTCCGCCGACGTGCTCGAAGCGCTCGGTGTTCGCCTGGACCTTCCCATCGAAGGTGTGGCGAGGAACGCCGAAGAGGCGGGCATCACTTTCTGCTTCGCCCAGGTCTTCCATCCGTCCTTCCGGCACACCGCTGTGCCGCGCCGGGAACTTGCCATCCCCACAGCGTTCAACTTCCTGGGCCCACTGACGAACCCGGCACGGGTGCAGGCGTCGGCCGTCGGCGTCGCCAACGCCCGGATGGCGCCGCTGGTGGCAGGGGTGCTGGCCCGGCGGGGGAGCAGGGGCCTGGTGTTCCGCGGCGATGACGGACTGGACGAGCTGACCACCACCGGACCCTCCACCGTGTGGGAGATCCGGGACGGTGCAGTGACGGAAGTGGGCTTTTCGCCCGAAGACCTGGGCATCAGGCTGGCGACGGTTGAACAGCTTCGTGGCGGAGACGCGCAGGCCAACGCCCAGGTGGTCCGGGACGTCCTGGCAGGAAAAGCCGGCCCGGCCCGTGATGCGGTGCTCGTTAACGCGGCGGCCGGGCTGGTGGCGTTCGACACAAGTGCTGATGGGACGTTCCTCGAACGGATGCGGAACGCCTATGTCCGGGCCGAAGAGTCGATTGATTCCGGCGCTGCGGCAGCCATCCTTGAAAAATGGGTAACGCTGACCCGGCCCTGATCCGTACTGCCTACTGCTCGAATCCGAGGGCGAAGGCGGCGTCGAGGTCGTGCTGTGAGTAGGCCCGGAAGGCAATGTGCGTGGTGGTGTGAACTACCGCGGGCACCTTGGAAAGCTTGTCCGCAATGACGTCGGCAAGGTCTTCGTGCCTGGCCACCCGCGCCACGGCGATCAGGTCCCATTCGCCAGTGACCGAGTAAACTTCGCTGATGCCTTCGATGGCTGAGATCTCTTCAGCCGTTTCCGGGATGCGGGCGGCGTCGGTCTTGATCAGAACGAATGCGGTGATCACAGTGAATCCTTTCGGATCAGTTGCGCCGTAGCAGGGCCCGGCAGGCTTTTCGGTGCTGCCAGCCTATTACATCAGCGCGCTGTTCCCTTCGCTGTGGAACGCGCAGCCACTGCAGCCAGCATCCTATAGCCGAGCAGCAACACGCCAAGGCTCAGGAACGCGACGATCACGAAGGGGAGCACCACGGCTTGTCCTGTCAGAAGCCGCAGGAGCATTCCGACCGCGAGGCTGCAAAGCCAAATCACGACGCCGGCCCTGCGCACCGACAGCGGTGAGCGCCACGCCCTGGACGCAAGCCAGCCCACGGCAGCACCCGCCAGGAACGGCCAGGCAGTCAGCAGGACGCCCGTCACGACGTCTCCGCGTTCGTGGGCTCCGCGGCCCACGGCGGCGAACAGCATAATCAGGAGGGCGTCAGCAAATGCCGCGGCGGTCACGGACGAGGCGGCCGGAGGGACGCGGCGGTGATGCAAAAAAGGCATGCTTTGAGCCTAGCGTCCGGAGGCTGCGCCTTCGGCCGTTGTGCGCGTCACATGGTGGGGCTAGGCTCGGGGCGAAAGGGGGCACCATGCCGCGGAACATTGGAACCTGCCTGTGGTTCACAGACCAGGCGGAGCAGGCAGCAGAGTTTTACACATCTGTCTTTGACGAAAGCCGGATTCTGAATGTGTCGCGGTTTGGCGACGGCGGACCGGGAGGTTCGGCTCACGCTGCCGCCGTGGAGTTCGAGATTGAGGGGCGACGGTTCATGGCGCTCAACGGCTCCCGGGGAGCCCCGTTTACGGAGGCTGTCTCGCTGGTGGTCGACTGCGAGGACCAGGAAACGATCGACAGGTACTGGAATGCGCTGACCGAAGGCGGCTCCGGGGGGCGCTGCGGATGGCTTACGGACCGGTTCGGTCTGACCTGGCAAATCATACCCACCGGACTGCCCGCGCTGATCGGCGGCCCGGATGCCGCCGGGTCGCGCCGGGCCATGGACGCAATGCTGGGAATGGGCAAGCTGGACATCGAAGCACTCCAGAGGGCCTACGGGGGCTGAGTGGTTTGTGGGCAGGGGAGCGGCATACTTTGCGAACGGCCGGCGATGAATAAGGCGTTGTGGATCTGTTCACTGGTCGGTGCGGCCGTGGGTATCACGCTCGGACTGGCTGTCTTTGACAATCCGGTGCTGGGTTTCGCGCTGGGGCTCGGCCTGGGGGCACTTGTCGGTGCGTCCATCAGGCGGAGTGCGTAGTTGCACGACTGCTGGAGTGGCCCAGGCCTGTTGTGGAAACTCATAGAGAGAACGTCATTGGGGGATGCAAAGGTTGAAGACTACTGGCACCTCTGCGTATCAACTATGGGTGTATTCGCTCAGGGAGGACATGGAACGCAGGACAAGCGTGGTGGCCGAGTCGGCGGCAGCAGGGGCTCGAGGGCGCGCTTGTCTCCAGTCGATGGCCAACAAGACCGGCATGGACGTAGTCCTGTCCCTTAGGACAGGGATCAGATTGCAGGCTCCATCGCGTGCGGCAAGGCCGTCATACTGTCGCCGGTCAGGAAGTTCCTGTGGCCCGGGCACGCCAATCTCATTCGCCTCAGCGCGTCACCGAGCGCAAGCGTGCTCCGGACAGGAAAGTGGATGCCGAATGGAGAGACCTCCAGCTCGGCGCGCCTCCGATTGTCGTCGGCGCGTTTTATGCTCGTAACCCCGAGATCAGGAGTGTGGCATGTCTACCTTTCACCCGCTGGGAAGGGTAATGGGTGATTTCGATCCAGAGTCGTTTGATGACTCGCTGAATGAACTCCTACCCTTCCGCAACTGCAGGACCCCTTCGGATGCACGCGCGATCCTGCGCGAGAACATCGAGAAGGATGTCGCAGCAATCCTCGATCTGGTCGCAGACGCCGACGCCTTTGATGTCATCGAGTTGATGCGGATGCGGGAGTTCTCCATCGTCCCCGACCCCCGGCTCGCACCGCCTGGCGGCGCATCACTGCCGGTGGAGATCGTCGCAGCCATCCTACTGGCGAGGCCATCTCGCAAGCCAGATCCCATCCCACGGGGGGACACTCGGCCGCACGAGGTGATCTCGGGCTTGCACGAGCGCTGCGTCAGGCTGGCCAGAATAGCTAGCTATCGTCAGCTGGTAGAGGGCCAACTCCGCCGTGAACCGCTCGGTCGGCTGGCTAGCGAGTACCAGGGCGCTGTACTGAACATTCGGAACTTGCAATACGACCACATCCGCGACGGACACGACGGCAGGTTGTTCGAGACGGCAGTCTCGAGCGAACTCATGCGGACGCACCTCGGCTACGGGTACTCCGACGTAGTGGCAGTGCGATCGGCGATGAATGAAATCTCTGCTGAACGGATGACCCGCCTCCGCGACGAGACCGGTGATCTCTTGATGGCGCACCAGCACCTCGACCCCAAGGACGTTCCTCGCGAGGTCATAGAGCAGTTCATGTCCGGGATGATCCCGTTCATGTTCCTCCCCGCCGACCGGTCCATCATCACGTCGTCCGACGTCGCAATCGCGTCGGGATTGGACGTCGCAACAGCGAGGAGGGTCCTCACTTCGTTCGCGCAGCAGTTCGACGACTCGAGAAGCCCGGGCGAGCGAGTCTTCGATCTACTGATGGGCAATAATCCGTTCCTAGTGCGACCGTTGATGTCCGACGGAGACGACAATTTTGCGCTGACATCCAATGAGATCGGCCTGGACGTGCTCCGGCGGATTTTCGAGCGCGCGCTTCCTCCCAATTCCCCCGATGTGCGCAGGTATGACCAAAAGGCCAGGCAACCGGTCAGTGAGGAACTCGCCAAGAGCTACCTGGAGACTGTTCTCGGGGCTAGGACCTTTCGCGAGAGTTACCACTACCTTGCTCCCAAGGCGGGTGTCTCCGCAGACGAGCTCGGGCCCGACAGTACGACCCATCGTCAATCCGCCGACGATGTTGAAGGCGACGCACTCTTCGTAATTGATGATGTCGCGGTCGTCGTAGAAGTGAAGGGGAAGTCGATCGCCGACCAGGCTCGACGCGGCGATGTGCGACGCCTGACGAACGACCTCAAGGCGACCCTAGGGGACGGCGCGCGCCAAGCCACCCGCCTTCGCGAGCTCATCGAAACCAATCACGGCATCTGGGAGAGCCCCACCACCTGGCTGGACCTATCAAGCATTCGTGAGGTACGGACTCTTGTCGTGGTGCTCGACGACATCGGTCCGCTCGGCACTAACCTCGCCGATCTCCAGCACGCGGGGATCCTACCCAAAGACCGGCCGCCGCTGATTCTATCGCTGCACGATCTCGCTGTCATAGCGGAGATCGGCGAACGTCCGTCAGAGTTTTTGCTCTACCTGAGGCGGCGCACCGACAGCCCCGTGACCACCTACTACCGCGCTCTCGACGAGCTCGATCTCTACATGCTGTTCCTCGCTGCCGATCTCTATGTCGAAGCGGACCCAGATGAGGTCAAGGCCACACATCCGACGTTGCCACCGGTCACGAAGGCGGCACGCCGTCGTTACCAACGTTCAGCCGTGGGCACTATGGTCAGCGACGATTGTGTTGAGCTGACAGCCTGGATGAACCGCGACAAGCTCCCGCAGGATGAGCACCCCGCCAAGCCAACCATGAACGCGCCGGCCGAGATGCTCGAATTGATCGACCAACTTACCGCGGCAGGCAAACCCGGCTGGTTCCGCTGCGGAGCGGACCTTCTCGCGCTATCCGGCGAAGGGCAGATGCGCCTCTTGTCAATGATCAAGACTTGCGCCCGAGCTACTCGCAAGGACGGCATGTACCACGACGCCATGACCGCAAATGCGGGCATGTGGGGTTTCTCGACGGTGTTTATGGCTACATGCCCCTCTGGCACCCCGATCATCGAGGTCAAGGAACGGCTGCAGCTCTACGCGAAGGTCAAGCATTACCAGTTGCAAGCAGATCGCGCCTACGGCTGGATTTTCGACGAGAACGGCTCCCTGGAGGACACCTTCTATTTCAACTCGGTCCCACAGAGTGATTCCGTGCTCGACGGGCTTATCGCGGAAATGAAGCTCCAGCCAGTAGGTCGGAGAATCCCGCCTATTCCGCCTTCGGCGCGTCGGGCAATAAAGCGGATGAAGAATAAGGGCAAGCGACGCTGACAACCTGAACGAAGGGCCACACGTAGAGCGGCAACGATGTTCGCAAAGATGAAATTCGCAGAGCAACCTCTGGCACCCCTGGGTATCAAGTTTGGAGCGTAATCTGATCTCTTCGGCCGATGAGCCTTTACCAAGGAGTGGCATGACCGACAACTGCAGTCGGAGGAAAAGTGTGGGTTGACGAGCAAGGCGTGTGCCACACAGTTGCGTTGCCGGAACCGACGGAACTGATGTCGGATGTCTTCCGTCGGAGTCTCGATCAGTTGGTAGCCCGGGGTCGGGAAGACGTGGCTGGGGCCATGTTCGACGACCAGATACGCCTCTATGAGGAACGGACAAAGTTGTTAGTGCCGGACTCCAATGAAGCTGAGTTCGTTGGTCTTGCACCTCCCGTAGACCTTCTGGCTGCACCATTTGAAACACTCGCAGAACTGCGACATCTCCTATATGAAGTTGATGATCGATGGCGACTGGATGCATTAGCTGCGATCGAGGATTACCTCTCGTAGGCGCCGGAGGCAGTGTTAGGGCGCATCCAAAAGGCGAGATCAATGCGCCGGGTGGCTTCCTTGCTAGTCATAGATGGGAGGAGCCGAATCGTGGCCGCTGCCGAGGGAATCCACGGCGTGGCCTGGGGTGAGAGTCCTGGTTTCCGGATGAAGCCGGACCCCCTCTAGGTCAAGTCCGCCGGTCGACATATCTGGACCACGGTTCACCTGCGGCGTCGGCGTGGAGGAAGGCGACCTGGTAGCTGTAGCCGAGTGCGTCCGCGACCAGTGGTGCCGGTGTGACGGCCAGGTGGTCGTCCAGGGAGCGTTTCCAAGTGATGATGCTTTCCGGTCGATCGGCTTGGCAAAGGACTTCGACCATGCGGTTTGCAATTGTCGGATCCGCCGGATTGGTGAGCAGTAGGGCGGTGAGGTCGTCCCGGAGTGCGCAGCGGGCGCATATGCCGCGGCGGTAGAACTCACCCTCTTGGTTGCAGCGGGCGCAGTGGAAGTTATGGAGGATACCGGCGCAGGGTGCGCACCGTGGTCCTCCATCCTGTGCGGCTGGGCCGGGGAGTAGCCTGTGCTGCCCGCAGTCGGGGCAGGTGCCGTGGGTTCGGGTTGCAATGGTGAAGCAGGGACCGCATATCTTGCCTTCTGGCCAGCTCGCCCTGGTCCTGCCGGCGTTGCGGCCGCAGCGCGCGCACTGGACGCAGCCGGTCGTGCGGGGCCGCCCGCGGACGGTGTTGCGCGGCGTGAGTCCTTCCGGGAGTTCAGTGGTCATCGTCGATGATGCGGGCCCGGCGCGGGCGGACGGTGCGGTTCAGGTCCACGACATTGGGGGAGTTGCCGGTACCGGTCTTGCGTGCCCGGACGTCAGCGGCGGTGATGGTGATGAGGTCTTCGGGGCCGCAGGCAAAGATGTTGCAGATAGCTGCGATAACCTGCAGAGCGACCCGCTCCGGCTTCTGGTTGACGATGCGGTAGACCTGCGGCCGGGACAGGATGATGCCGCGCTCGGCCACGTTTGGAGTCGGGTAAAACCCCTGAATGGCGCGGCGGAAGCCGCCCTGAACGCGTGGTTCGGAATTCCGCGGGAGAGGGGTGACGATGATTCATCTGATGAGATACGAAGAGTACAACGTGACATAATGTAGATTATCGGCGCCCGGGGCCCTGACGGGAAGCAGTGCTGCACAGCCCTTTTCGGCAGCAAACAGGCAGGTCAGGCCATTGTCTAATTCTGCAGGCTCACTAAGAATGTGTTGATGACGGTCTACGTGCAAGCACTCGAAACTGCAGTTCCACGGACGAAGCTCATCCAGTCCGAGGCCCGGGACGTGTTTGCCGCACAGCCCGGCCTCACCAGGCTCGGCTCGAGGCTGGTCAGTACGTGCTTCGATTCCGCTGCCATTGATACGCGGTATACGGCCGTCGATGAGCTGACCCGGGAGCACCGCGCCGAAGATCCGCAGTTCTTTGACGCCGCCACCGGCCTCCTTCTGAACCCGAGCACGAAGATCCGCAACGAGATTTTCGGCCGCGAGGCCACAAAGCTCTTCGTCGAGGCAGCGCGGGCAGCGGTGGATGCGTGCCCGGATTTGGACTTACTTGACATAACTCATCTGGTCACCGTCTCCTGCACCGGCTTCTTCAACCCCGGTCCGGACTACAAAATTGTCAGGGAACTTGGCCTCAATCCGGCCGTGCAGCGCTATCACCTGGGGTTCATGGGTTGCTATGCGGCCTTTCCCGCCCTCCGCGCGGCGAAACATTTCTGCGAGGCAGACCCCGACGCTGTGGTCCTGGTGGTCTGCGCGGAACTCTGCTCCCTGCACGTCCGCACCTCCAACGACCCGGACACTATCATGGGGTCCGCCCTCTTTGCCGACGGTGCCGCAGCGGCAGTGATCACCGCCCGTCCCGGGGCGCGGGGGTCAGCCCTGCTCCAGCTGGACCACTTCGAAACAGTCCTGACCCCCGTCGGCGAGGATTCCATGGCCTGGAACATCGGCGACCACGGATTCGAGATGATCCTGGGAAACTATGTGCCGCACATCATCGATGACCACATCATCGGCGCCCTCCAGCCCCTGCTGGCACGGGATCCGGAGCTCGAGCCACTCCCCTACGCCTCCATCCCCCACTGGGCCATCCACCCGGGCGGCCGGAGCATCCTGGACAAGGTCCAGTCCCGTCTGGGGCTCACGGATACGCAGCTCGTCCCGGCGCGCGAAACCCTCCGCGACTACGGCAACATGAGCAGTGCGACGGTCCTCTTTGTTCTAAAGCACATCCTCGCGCAGCCGCCCGTAACGGACACCGGACAGGGGCGGTACACCGGACAGGAGCGGGACGCCGGCGAAAGGATCTGCTCCATGGCATTCGGACCTGGATTGACCGTGGAGACTGGTCTCTTCACCAAGCTGCGGCAGCAACCGGGCGCCACCACAAGTGTGGCGGATCATGACCGGGCGGAAGCGCCGGTGGGCTGAGCGTGCCCCTCCTGATGCGCCACAGGGCGGCAGCGGCGGAAGAGCTCATGGACCAGCCGGACTGCGACCCCGTGCGGCTGGAAAACACCTACCGCCAGTTCGGCGTCGTGAACCGGCTGCTGTCCGGGTGGCGCAGGCTCTACACCCGCGAAATACGTCCGCTCGCCGCCGCCTCCGGTAGGGGCACGCTGCTCGATGTCGGCTCCGGCGCTGGAGATCTCGCCGTGACCCTGCGTCTCTGGGGCTGGCGGGACGGCCTGGACCTGCGAATTACCGGCATCGATCCCGACCCCCGGGCCACTTCCTTTGCGCTCCGCCGGCCTCCGGTGCCGGGGGTGGAATTCCGCCAGGCACACAGCTCCGACCTGGTGGCGGAAGGGAGGCGTTACGACGTTGTCATCTCCAACCACGTCCTCCACCATCTGAGCGCGGGCGGGCTCAGCCAGTTGCTGCACGACTCGGAAACCCTCGCCACCCGTGTCTGCCTCCACAACGACCTGCGCCGCAGCCCGGCGGCCTACGCGCTGTTCAGCGTTGCCGCACTCCCCTTTCGGCAGTCGTTCATCCGGGCGGACGGACTGACATCCATCCGCCGCAGCTATACGCCGGCGGAACTGTCCGCCGCCGCGCCTCCAGGCTGGGCCGTCGCCCGCACCGCCGCGTTCCACCACGCCCTTGTGCGGCATGGCTGAATCGGGGCCGGACGTCGCCATTGCCGGCGCCGGTCCCGTGGGCCTGTACCTCGCCGCCCTGCTGCTGCAGCAAGGCCTGAGCGTCCGGGTGTACGAACAACGGCATACGCGCGAGCGCCACTCGCGGGCCATCGGCGTCCATCCGCCGGCACTGCGCGCCCTGGACCGGGCCGGGGCCGCTTCGGCGATGGTCCGGGACGGGGCGGCGATCCGTTCCGGAGCGGCCATGAGCCGGGGGCGGGAGGTGGGCATCATGGACTTCGGCCGGGTCGCGGAGGATTTCCCCTTCATCCTGGCGCTTCCGCAGTTCAGGACAGAGGAGATCCTGGAGGAGCGGGTCCTTGCCCTCGATCCCGAGGCCATCGTGCGTGGAACGGAAGTTACACACTTAACGGACGACGGCGGCGCGGTCACCTTCTCGGTCCGCCGTGCCGCAGGCGGGACGCCCCGGGCCGCACTCACCGCGGGCGTCCTGGTCGCCGCGGACGGAGCCCGGTCCGGGCTGCGGGAGTACTTCGGCCCGCACGTGGCCAGGAGAAGCTACCCGGACCACTACCTGATGGGTGATTTTTCGGCCGGGGACCTGGACCCGGAACGGGCCCTGCTTTTTCTGGAGCCTGAGGGGATCGTGGAATCCTTTCCCCTGCCCGGCGGTCTGCGGCGCTGGGTGGTGCGGCTGTCAGCCCCTGCCGGGGACGCCGATGCCTCGGACTTGGCCCGGCTCGTGAGCCAGAGAACCGGAATCAGTCCGGCTCCTGCCACGAACACCATGCTGAGCGCTTTTAGTGTCCGCTCCGCCATTGCCCGCGAAACGGTGCGTGGCCGGACCATCCTGCTGGGCGACGCGGCGCATGAGATCAGCCCCATCGGCGGCCAAGGCATGAACCTCGGCTGGCTGGACGCCGCCAGCGTTGCACCCCTGGTCCGGCGCATCCTGACCGGGCCCTGGCCGGAACGGCAAATCCGGGCCTACCGGCATGCCCGGCGGCGGGCAGCCACCGTGGCCAGGCGCCAGGCGGAAATCAACATGATGCTGGGCCGACCCCTGCCCGCTCCCCTGCTCACCGTCCGCAATGCGGCCGTCGGCACGGCTGCAGCAGTTCCCGCCGTCAACAGATGGGTGGCCCGCCGTTTCACCATGCAGTAGGGCATCAGCGGGACGAAGTACCAGCCTGACGCGGTCCGGCCGATAGGCTGGGGCCATGAAGCACACCCCTCCGGTGACGCCGCTGGGCGCCGCTGAAATCAGCGGGCTCGTGGACAGCATCCTCGAGGCCGGAACCCTGCCTTCTATCGTGCAGGCGGGCCATCCGGCCCTGCGCCAGCGGTCCGCGGTCTTCGACGGGCAGTTGTCACGGGACCGGTTGGACCGGCTCATCGCACTTATGCGGCAGGTGATGCACGAAGCCCCCGGTGTCGGGCTGGCGGCACCCCAGCTGGGCATTCCCCTGCAGCTTGCGGTGCTCGAGGACCAGTTCGACGTCGATCCGGAGGCAGCTGCCCTGCGGCGCCGAAGCCCCCTGGAGTTCCTGGCCATCCTGAACCCGCGCTACAGCCCCGCCGGATCGGCCACTGCGTCCTTCTATGAAGGTTGCCTCTCGCTCAATGGCCTCCAGGCGGTGGTGGCGCGCCCCGAGTCGGTTCTGCTGGAGTTCCAGACGCCCGACGGCGTGGCGCAGCGGCGGGAGTTTTCCGGCTGGCAGGCCCGCATCGTGCAGCACGAGACGGATCATCTGAACGGAGTTCTCTACGTTGACCGGGCGCAGCTCCGTTCCCTGAGCACCAATGCCGAGTATGCCGCGCACTGGGCCGAGGCCGGAATCAGCAAGGCACAGGAGGGACTCGGCTTTGAAGCCGCACCGGCCGGAATCAGCAGTTCCCGGGAAGACTTCCGTGCCTGACCTGGGCCTGCCTCTGCTGTGCCCGGTGTGCTCCGGGCCCCTCAGCCCCGATCGGGACGGGACCGCTCCGCGCAGTCTCTCCTGCGCGTCCGGCCACAGCTTCGATGCCGCTCGCCAAGGCTACTTCAACTTCCTGGTGGGCAAGGGCACACCCTTTGAACCCGACTCCGCCGCGATGGTGGAGGCGCGCGTGAACTTCCTGTCCCGCGGGCACTATGATCCGTTGGCAGAAGCCGTGGCGGCCGCCGTCGTTCCTTCCCTTGGTGAACACCCGGCAGTCCTGGACTCCGGGACGGGAACCGGCCACTACCTGAGGGCCGTCCTGGATGCTGCTGCGGCAACGGGCCGGCCGGTCGCCGCGCTGGGCCTGGACATCTCGAAGTTTGGGCTTCGCCGCGCCGCGCGCCTGAACCCCGAAGCCCTGAATCTGGTGTGGGATGTGTGGCGGCCGCTGCCCTTGGCGGACAGTTCAGTGGACGCCGTTACGGTCATTTTCGCACCGCGCAATCCCGCCGAATTCGCCCGCGTCCTACGGCCGGGCGGCCGGCTCGTGGTGGTTACCCCGCGTCGCGGGCACCTCGCCGCCATCGCGGCGCTGACCGGCATGCTCGGGATCGAGGAAAGCAAGGAGGACCGCCTGGGCCAGGCAATGGCGGAATACTTTGACACCCAGGGTTCGACCGCTGTGGATATTCCGCTGCAGCTCTCCCGCCAGGACGCCGCCCACCTGGCACTCATGGGTCCGGCAGGGCACCACCTGGACAGGAACAGCGTTGAAGCGCGCCTCGCCGCCGTGGCGGAACCCCTGGCAGCCGACGCACGGTTCCAGGTGTCGGTTTTCACGCTCCGCTGACACGCCTCGTGAGCACGGAACGGCAGCCTTGCGGTAACGACTTGGCCACGGTGAAGCTCCCGGCCGTATGATCCTGCCCACATTGCGGCGGCCGCGCCTACGATGGGAAGAAAGGCACGGGCGGCACACACGGCAGACGCGCTGCAAAGGGGGCACGAATTGTTCGAGTGGTTGGGCGAAAACTGGTGGGCATTGTGGCTCACCGCTTTCCTGACCTTTGCCGTGGTCGAGATGATCACCCTGGACCTCTTCTTCATCATGCTCGGCGGCGGCGCTCTGGCAGCACTCATCGCCGACTTCGCGGGGGCGGACCTCTGGCTCCAGATCGTGGCCTTTTGCGTGGTGTCGCTGTTGATGATCGGTTTCGTCCGCCCTGTTGCCCTGGCGCACCTTAAAAGCGGGCCGGCGGCCCAGCGGAGCAACATCGACCGGCTGATCGGTGAGCAAGCCGTGGTGATGGAACCCATAACGTCCGACGGCGGCCTGGTCAAGATCGGAGGCGACATCTGGACTGCGCGTTCCACCTCGGGCGTCCTGCCGGCCGGGCAGCGCGTGGTCGTTTCCGCCATCGAGGGAGCCACCGCCGTGGTATCCGCCGTGGAACCGCCGCCGCCTCCGGGTACCTGACCGCCCCGGCATAGCCGGTACCGCCACAGCCACAATGGATTGGGAAGAAGGAATGCATGGGTAACGCCGGAGGTGCCGCGCTGACCATAGTGCTCGCGGTCCTGATCGTCTTTGTGATTATCGTCCTGGTCCGTTCGGTACGGATCATTCCGCAGGCCAGGGCAGGGGTGGTGGAAAGGCTGGGCAAATACCAGCGCACGCTGAACCCGGGGCTGACCATCCTCATCCCGTTCGTGGACCGGTTGCTTCCCCTCCTGGACCTGCGGGAGCAGGTTGTCTCCTTCCCGCCCCAGCCGGTGATCACCGAGGACAACCTCGTGGTGTCCATCGACACCGTGGTCTACTTCCAGGTCACCGATGCACGTTCGGCCACCTATGAGATCGCGAACTACATCCAGGCCGTGGAGCAGCTCACCACAACCACGCTTCGAAACGTGGTGGGTGGCCTGAACCTCGAGCAGGCGCTTACCTCACGCGACCAGATCAACGGTCAGCTGCGGGGTGTCCTCGACGAGGCCACAGGCCGCTGGGGCATCCGGGTCTCCCGTGTGGAGCTGAAGGCCATCGATCCGCCGCACTCCATCCAGGACTCGATGGAAAAGCAGATGCGCGCCGAGCGCGACCGCCGGGCAGCCATCCTCACCGCCGAAGGCACCAAACAGTCGGCCATCCTCACGGCGGAAGGGCAGCGCCAGGCCTCAATCCTCGCCGCCGAAGGCGACGCCAAGGCGGCCATCCTTCGGGCGGACGGTGAAGCGCAGGCCATCCAGAAGGTCTTCGATGCCATTCACCGCGGCAATCCCGACCAGAAGCTCCTGGCGTACCAGTACCTGCAGACCCTGCCCAAACTGGCCGAGGGTTCGGCCAACAAGCTGTGGATCATTCCCAGCGAAGTGGGCGAGGCATTGAAGGGAATCGGGAACGCGCTGGGCGGGACCAGCTCCGGCGCATCAGGTGGACTGTTCGATGAGGTGGGCGCCAAGCCGGCGGATCCCGTGGTGGACCGGGCCGAACCTTAAGCGCGCCGCGGGCAAGGGCCGGCGGAACCGGAAGGTATCCGAATTGCCGGCCCCCTGTTTTTGCCGCACAGCCATATACGCCCGTATAATGGGGTATTTGTCCGGCCGGTGCAAATCCGCTGGAACAAGAGAGCTTGGCGATGCGTTGAATCCTATGATGCAGCAAAGCGCAAACGATAGTCCGGTGGCGCCCCGGCGCCGCCGGCTGCCGCGGAGTCCTGCTCCGCGAACCGACCAGAGGGAGAAATCATGAGCGATCGCAGCCTGCGGGGCATGCGCCTTGGTGCGCAGAGCATGGAGACCGAGTCCGGAGTTGAGCCGGCTCCGCGCCAGCGCGTTGAATACCGTTGCGAGGACGGCGAGCAGGTGTTTGTCACCTTCTCCTCCGAGGCAGAGATTCCCCCGGTATGGGTTTCCAAGACCGGCAAGGAAGCCCTTCTGGTTGACGGCGAACGCCCTGACACAAGCAACGACAAAGCTGTCCGGACGCACTGGGACATGCTGCTGGAACGCCGCTCCCTGCCTGAGCTTGAGCAGATCCTCGAGGACCGGCTGACCATCCTGCGGGAACGCCGCGGCGAACGGCGCAGCGCCTAGGAACCAGGCTCCGTCACCGGAACATATGCCTAACGCAAAAAGGGGCGGCCGCTGCAGATGCAGCCGCCGCCCCTTGCGCGTGGCAGGAACCCCTACCGACGGGCGGCCTTCCCCCGGGTCAGGGTGTTCCAGCGGGCCAGCAGGCCCCACTTGGTGACATTGACCATTGCCTCCACGACGATGTTTCCACTCATCTTGGAAGCACCCAGCTCCCGCTCAACGAAGGTGATGGGCCGCTCTTCGATCCGCAGGCCCAGCTTGGCCACGCGCCAGGCGAGGTCCACCTGGAAGCCGTAGCCGACAGAGTCCACCTGGTCGAGGTTGAGCTTTTCCAGCGTGGTGCGCCGGAACGCGCGGTAACCGCCCGTGACGTCCTTGATCTTCAGGCCCAGCATCAGGCGCGCATAGGTGCTGCCAACGCGGGAAATGGCCTGACGGTAGAGCGGCCAGTTCACCACGCTGCCGCCGGGTACCCAGCGGGACCCCATGGCCAAATCCGCCCCCTGCCCGATGGCGTCGAGGAGCTGCGGCAGCTGTTCCGGCTGGTGGGAGCCGTCCGCGTCCATCTCAACGAGAACGTCGTATCCGGCGTCAAGGCCCCATTTGAAACCTGCGATGTAGGCAGCCCCGAGCCCTTCCTTGCCCTTGCGGTGCAGTACATGGACCTGGGCGTCCTGCGCGGCAAACGTGTCCGCCAGCTTGCCGGTACCGTCAGGGCTGTTGTCGTCAACCACCAGGACATCCGACGCCGGCACTGCGTCCCGAAGACGCTTAAGGGTCTTGGGCAGCGATTCCAGCTCGTTGTAGGTGGGGATGATGGTAAGGACGCGCACTGAGGGCCTTTCCGGGTGGGAGCGGTCGGGGCGCCTGGCCGTCAGGGGATGAGCGGCAGGCGCAACTATCCATTATAGGGCGGGCGACGGCTGATCCGTTGTCAGGAACGGAGCGCCGGGCTGGCGAACAGCTCCGCTCCGTCCCGGACAGTCTGGAGGCAGACCGGATCCGCCCCCGTGTCCAGTGCGGGCAGGAGCGGCGTGCGCGCCCGCGGATCCGTGCTCCAGGATTGCACCCGGCCGTCGGCCACCTGGACCATCAATTCCTCAACATCCCACACGGCGAAACTCGCCGGGGCGCCCGGGACAAGTTGTCCCGCCATGGGGTTGCTGTACCTCGCTGCCCGCCAACCGGCCCGGGTGTGTCCCAGGAACGCCGCGCGGGCGGATATGCGTTCCGCGTCCGTGTTGTGCTCAAGGCAGGCGCGGACACTGGCCCAGGGCCGCAGCGGGGTCACCGGGCTGTCGCTGCCAAAGCAGACGGGGACGCCGGCCGCATAGAGCGTGGCGAACGGGTTCATGCCGTGGCTCCGCTCCCCCAGCCGCTTCCCGTACAGACCGCCCGGGTTGCCCCACGCCGCATCGAAGGCCGGCTGTGCGCTGACGGTCACGGAATAGTGGGCCAGCTTCTTCACGGCGGCCGCATCGATCATCTCAACGTGTTCAAACCGGTGTCCCGCCGCGCGGATCCGTTGCCCGCCCACCTCGGCGGCCGCCAGGTCCAGTGCCTCCAGCGCAGTATCGAGGCCTGCGTCACCGATGATGTGGAAGCCGCCCTGAAGCCCCGCCAGCGAGCATGCAGCCAGATGAGCCGCAGCCTCCTCCGCGGACAGGTACAGGCTGCCCCGTTCCCCCTGCGCGTCGGCGTACCCGTCCCGCAGTGCGGCGGTGCGCGAACCGATGGATCCGTCGACGTTCAGGTCTCCGGCGAGTCCGCGTACGGTGCCGCCGAACTGGGCGGCAAGGTGCCGGGCATGGTCTTCGGACACGGCAAGCTCGCCCCAATAAAGGAGCACCTCGGGGAATGGTCCAGGACCGGCGGCAGGGCCAGTCCCGTCCCAGCCGGCAGCGACGCGCAGGTCGGCCTCACCGCCGATGTGCGGTGCACCCATTTCAGCCACCGCCACGTATCCATTGGCGGCGGCTTCGGCCAGTGCACGCGATTGGTGGCGGCGCAGCTCGTGCTCCGGCAGCCTCCGTGTGGCCTGGCGCGCGGCCGCGTGCGCCGCGCGCGATACCCGCGCGCCGCCGTCGTACCCGGCCTGCCCGGCCAGCCCCGCAGCGTCGGCGAGGGACGCTGACACCAGCGCCGAGTGGACATCCACACGGGCCAGGTAAACGTGCCTGCCGCGGGCGGCGCGCTCCAGTTCCGCGGCGTCCGGGAGAACAGCGTCGCCCCAGGTTGTCTCGTCCCACCCGTGCCCCAGGACAGGGCCTTCACCGGGGGCGGACGCGACGGCGTCCAGCAGCTCGCGCGCTGAACGCACCGTCCCGAGCTGGAGGGAATCCAGGGCAAGGCCCGTCTCCGTCAGGTGCACGTGGGAGTCGACGAATCCCGGAGCAACGAGGGCTCCCCGCAGGTCGATGACATCCATGGAGCTGTCTGCAATGGAGGACGCGGCCTGCTCGGAGCCGACCCAGGCGACGGTGTCGCCGTCCACCAGCATCGCTGTGGCGAAGGGGTCAGCGGCAGTGTAAACCGAGCCGTTCCGGTAGAGGACCGGGGCGCGGCGGGTGGCGGACGTGGATTGGGTCATAGGAAAGGCTCCTGGGTGCGCGCCGGCCAATGAGACCGGCGGGTTAGAGAACAGACGAATAAGCTACGACGCCGCGGCGGACCAGGGCGATGGCGTCACCGCACAGCCGGGCAAGTCGGGGATCCAGGCCGGGGATCTTGGCCAGCTGGTCCAGGAGGTCCACCACCTGCTTCACCCAGCGGACAAAGTCGCCGGCTGCGAGGTCGGTGCCGCTCAGGACGTCCTGGAGATGGCGGCCGCGGGCCCATTTGTAGAGTGGCCACACGAGCCCGAGCTCCGGCTCCCCCGTGAGCGGAAGCTTGTGGTCTTCCTCCACGTCCTCAAGCGCAGACCATTCCCTGACCACGATATCCACCGACGTCTCCAGCGATACGCTGGGCATCCGCGGGCGCAGGCCCCGGTCCTCGCGCTTGGCCTGGTACACCAGCACGCTGGCAAGGGCAGCAACCTCTGCGGCGTCGAGGTCATCAAAAGCGCCCAGCCGGAGGGACTGCGAAATCAGCAGGTCCTTCTCTCCGTAGATCCGGCGCAGCCGCTGGCCGTGGGGGCTGATCGCCAGCCCGCCGTCGCCGGCCGCCTCCAGGTATCCGTAGGCGGCCAAAACGTCACACACACGGTCGAATGTCTTGGCAATGGTATTGGTACGGCCCTGGATCTGGCGAACCAGCCCGTCCGTCTCGCGCCGGAGCTTCCACCACCGTTCCGCCCACCGGGCGTGGTCCTCCCGTTCGCTGCACCCATGGCAGGGGTGCGCACGCAGGGCGCGGCGCAGCTCGGTGATGCGCTTCTCCTGGTTGGGTGATCCCGCCGCGCGTCCAAAGTCGTTGCTCCGGTTGTTCCCGGGCGACGGCGGCCTGTTCTCCCGCAGAGCGTTCCGTGCGGACGAGGCCAGGTCCCTGCGGGATTTCGGAACCTTGGCGTTGAAGGCTTTGGGGATGCGGATGCGCGTCACCGGGGTGATGGGACCTTCGAGATCATCGGTGCCGATCCTGCGCAGCTGGCTGTCCAGGGTCAGGATGGCCGGACGGGGATCCCGGCTGCCGTGGTCGGCACTGAGGACGACGGCCGGTCCCGGCGCCCTGCCGCCGGGAATGTTGACCACGTCGCCGGGAAGCAGGCGGGCCAGGGAATCAGCGCTGAGGGACTTCCGCGCGCGGGACATGGACCGGGAGCCGGCGTTTTCCGCGTCGGAGAGTTCGCGGCGCAGGCGAGCGTATTCGGTGAAGTCCCCCAGGTGGCAGGTCATCGATTTGGCGTAGCCGGCCAGGGACTCCTCGCGGCTCCGGACCTGGCGGGCAAGTCCCACCACTGAACGGTCCGCCTGGAACTGGGCGAACGAGGATTCGAGGATCTCACGCGCCCGGGCCCGCCCGAACTGGGCCAGCAGGTTGATGCTCATGTTGTAGGTGGGACGGAAACTGGAGTTCAGCGGATACGTCCGCCGGGAGGCGAGCCCGGCCACCGCGGTGGGATCGGTTCCCGGCTGCCACAGGACCACGGCATGGCCTTCAATGTCGATGCCCCGCCGCCCGGCCCGGCCCGTGAGCTGTGTGTATTCCCCTGCCGTGATGTCCACGTGGGATTCGCCGTTAAACTTGTCCAGCTTCTCCAGGACCACGGAGCGGGCCGGCATGTTCACGCCCAGAGCGAGCGTTTCGGTCGCGAAGACAGCTTTGACCAGGCCGTCCACGAAGAGCTTTTCCACGACTTCCTTGAAGGTGGGCAGCATGCCGGCGTGGTGGGCAGCGAATCCGCGGAGCAGTCCGTCCCGCCAGCTCCAGAAGCCGAGGACGTCCAGATCATCGGATGGGATTTCCAGGGCCGCCTCGTCCACCCGTTGGGCGATGATGCGCTGCTCCTTTTCGGTGGTCAGCCACAGGCCCGAAGCCACGCACTGCGCTACGGCGGCATCGCAGCCGGCCCGGGAGAAGATGAATGTGATGGCCGGCAACAGGTCCATCCGGTCCAGGCTGGCGATGACCTGCGGACGGCTGGCCCGCCGTACTGCTGACCCGTCCTGGCCGCGGGGGGCGGGACGCTCGTTGCCGCGGCGGCCGCGCTGGTCCCGCCGCCCGGGCCTGCTCCGGAAACCCTGCCGGACCTCGCTGCGGGCCACCGCCAGCAGGTCCGGGTTGACGTCGAAGCCGCGCCCCGGCTGCACTTCCCTGGCGGATCCGGCGCGCTCCCCGTCGACCGGCGGTGCGATTTCGTCGAAGGTGGTTTCACCGGCGAACAGGTCAATGATCCGGCGGCCGACCATAACGTGCTGCCACAGCGGCACCGGACGGTGTTCGGAGACGATGATGTCCGTGTCGCCCCGCACCGTGTCCAGCCAGGCGCCGAACTCCTCGGCGTTGGAGACTGTGGCGCTGAGCGAAACCACCTGCACTTCACTGGGAAGGTGGATGATGACCTCCTCCCAGACGGCGCCACGGAACCGGTCCGCGAGGTAGTGCACCTCGTCCATCACCACGTAGCCAAGGTCGAACAGCGTTTCCGAGTCCGCGTAGAGCATGTTGCGCAGGACTTCGGTGGTCATGACGACTACCGGGGCATCCCCGTTGATGCTGGTGTCGCCGGTGAGGAGTCCCACATTTTCTGCGCCGTATTTTTCGCCCAGTTCGCTGAACTTCTGGTTGCTCAGCGCCTTGATGGGCGTGGTGTAAAACGCCTTGAGGCCGCGCTGCAGTGCAAGGTAGATGGCGAACTCGCCCACGATGGTTTTTCCGGCTCCGGTGGGCGCAGCCACGAGGACTCCCCTGCCCTCCTGCAGGGAACGGCACGCCTGGCGCTGGAAGTCGTCGAGCTCAAAGTCCAGTGTCCGGATAAAGGAACCCAGGTAGGTGGCCGCCTCCGCCCTGCGCTCGGCGCTGGCACGGTACCTTTCGGCCGGGGAAAGTTCTTCGGGATCGCTGGGACCGCCGGGCGGGGGCCCGGAAGAAATCGGCCCGGTATTGGAGGACATACCCCAAGCCTAATAGGAGCTCAGAGGTTCTTGAGCTCGCTGCCTGGCGTGGCGATGTTGGCCGAGGCTTCCGTCTCCTCTGCGCGTTTTGCCGTGCGCCGGTCCCGCCGTTTGTCGTTCATCAGGCACAGGACCACGGCAAGGAAGAACAGGGCCAGCATGGGGACCGCCAGGTAGAACATGCTCATGGCATCCGCGCCCGGCGCCGCCATGGCAGCGAACAGGCAGACCAGGAAGACTGTAATGCGCCAGCTTTTCACCAGCTGGGCCCCGCGCAGGAGGCCTGCCACGTTGAGTCCGAAGAGGACTACGGGCAGGAGGAAGGCGATGCCGAAGGCCAGCATCAGCCGGGTCACGAAAGACAGGTACACCTGGGCTGTGATGAAGTTGGACGCACCGGCGGGAGTGAAGTCCGTCAGCACCCGCACCGCGTTGGGCAGGACCAGCCACGCCAGCACCACGCCGCCGACGAACAGGGGAACGGCGGCTGCCACGAAGCCCAGGGCCATACGCCGTTCTTTTTTGTGGAGCCCGGGAACGATGAACGCCCAGAGCTGGTAGAGCCAAACCGGGCTGGCCAAAATGAGACCCATGAACACCGAAATCTGAACCATCAGGTCGAAGGAGCTAGCAACCCCGTCGAAGTTCAGGCTCGCCAGTCGACCCTCTTTTTCATTGAGGTCCGTAATCGGCCTGATCAGGGCCGCAAGCATGGGCTGGTAGAGGATGAATCCCGCGACCGTTCCCAGGACGACGCCGATGGCGGACTTGAACAGCCTGTTCCGCAGTTCCCGAAGGTGGTCCACCAGCGGCATGCGGCCCTCGGGGTTTGCCTGCCGCCCCATCGCTATGGCCACGTGGTGTCAGGCGCGGGATGAAGGCGGAACGTCAGTGCCGTCCGCGGGACCGCCGGCGTTCGACTGGGGGTGGTTGACAACCCTGCCCTCCACCGGTCCGGGACCCGTTTGTCCGGAGGTGTCCTCCGTTTTGCCCTCTTTTTTCATTTCGCGCACTTCGGATTTGAAGATGCGCATGGACTGCCCCAGGCTCCGCGCCATTCCGGGCAGTTTCGGCGCTGCAAACAGCACAAGCGCCAAAACGATAATGATGATCAGGTGCCAGCCCTCAAGCCTCATGTCTAAATCCTTTCGTCTGCATACATCCTACCTCTAGGCGAGGTCCAGATCTTTTAGCCGTTGCGGCTGGCCGCGGTCAGCTTTGCGCTGCACCCGGCGCCGGCGCCGTTCATCGCTGCGGACCGCCTTGGATGCCTCGTAATCATGTCGCATCGCCGCGGGCGGGGCAAAAACAGCAGACCCCGGAACCGCCTGGCCGGTGCCTGCCACCTCCGCCCCGGGGTCGAGGGGCCCAAGCCTGCCCAGCCGTTCCCCTGCCGCACTGAGGTCCGCCATGGCAGCCATGAACTGCCGGAACAGGCGGATGCCCAGGAGGACATAGAACAGCAGGGCAAGTGCCACGAGAGACACCCAGATCAGGATCCACGACCACCAAGGCATGCTGAAAAGTCTAGCCGTCGTATTTGGCCAGCGCGTCGGCGATCCAGTGCCGGGCGGCATCACCGAGTTCGTCCGGCGCCAGGATCCTGGCCGTACCGCCGTGCTGGGCGACGAACATCGGCAGCCACGCCGTGTTGCCGAACCGGATGTCCACAACCATCCCGCCGTCGGGCAATTCCGCCACCCGCTCGGCGTAGTAATCCTCCGCCAGCCCGCGGCCCTGCCGGGTGAGCTGCACCGTTACGGTGGTGTCGCCGTTGTTCGGCGTGAAAAGCCTGTCTGGTGATCCCCCCGCGGCAGGGACCGTGGCGGAGACCTCGCGGCCGTTGGGCTCCAGTTCCTGAACCCGGTCCAGCCGAAAATTCCGGGTCCCCTGCACCAGGTGGCAATACGCTTCGAAGTACCAGACGTCGTCCTGGGAATAGAGGCGTACCGGATCAACGTCGCGGACGGTCAGGCTGTCCCGCTGAGGTGAAAGATAAGTCAGCCGCAACTGACGGCCGCCGGCGATGGCGTCGCGGACGGTGCCGTGCATATCCGCGGCTGCCGGGGTGACCGGGGGGCCGGACAGGGCGGCCGCGCGGCGTCCCTCCTCGCCGGCAGCGGCGCTGAGCTTTAGGGCAACCGCCTCCAGCGCCCCTCCCCCGGCCACTCCCGGCAGCCCGCGCAGGGTCTCCACCCCGGTCAGCAGCGCCGATGCCTCTTCTACCGTGAACCGCACCGGCCGGGTGAGGTCCAGGTCCTGGCTGATATAGACGCGCCCGTCCTCCCACTGGATATCCAGCAGGTCATCCGGGTAACCGCCGGGAAGGCCCGAGCAGATGAGGATGTGAAGGTCGCTCTCCAGCTGGCGCCGGCTGATCCCGAAGTGCGAGGCCACCTCCTCGATGCGGAGGCCCTGGTTATGGACGAGGAACGGCACCAGCTGGAGCATCCGCTGCAACTGGTCTTCCGAAGTCCCCTTGCCGGTGCTGCGGGCACCGGCGCCGGCGCCGGGAAATTCGTAGCGCGGCTTCGGGGAAGCGCTGAATTCCGCTGCAGCGCGCAGCCGCCGCCGGACGGCGGCAACAAGCTCCCCGGGTGCCACCGCAACAGCGTCCGGACCGTAGGATGCGATTTCCTCGGCGAGCACCTCGGGGTCCCGGAACGGAAGGCCCAAAGTGTCGTAGCCGCCGTCGTCTGTTTCCTCCGCTGGAGCGGGCGGGACGCCATTGCCATCCGCGGCGCGTCGGCGGAGTGCCAGCAGGCGGCCTTTCCTGACGCGTACGACGGCGGTGCGGAGCGGCAATTCGGGGAGGCGGTCCAGTTCTTCGCGGATGTTGAAACCGGGAGGCGGGGTGTAGGTGTCCTTGTCCAGCGTGGTGACCGCGCTGGTGAACCGCGACAGCCGGAAATGGCGGGGCGCCTGCCGGGCCCGGTCATAACCCATGAGATACCACTGGCCGAACCGGCTGCCCAGCCCCCAGGGCTCGATGGTGCGGAGTTCTTCCCTGCCGGTGCTTCCGGCCAGGTAAGTGAAGGCGACCGGGTGGCGGGCATGCATGGCGGCGACGAGGTCGTCGAACGCCTGGCCGGCGGGTTTGATGCGTGGCTGGACGCCTGCGGGCAGCTCAACGGCAGCCAGGCTTCCGGACGACTGGAGTTTCCGGACGGCGCTGCGGGCGGCAGTGCCCAGCGCCGCGCGCTCCCAAAGCTGGGATGCCAGAAGGAGGACCGTCCATTCCTCGGGTCCGAACTGGACTTCCGGGAGCCGGTTCGAATCCTTGCCGATCCGGTAGCGCGTGGTGGTGCTGTCATCTTCTGCCCAGCCGGTGTCGGTGAGGGTCTCCACCTCGAAGCCCATCCGGCGGAGGTCGTTTTTGTCCCGTTCGAACATCCGGCCAAATGCCACGTCATTGCCGGACGTGTCGTGGTAGACCTTCTCGCGCAAGTCATCGCGCCCCAGGCCATAGCGGGTATTGAGGAGCGCTATCAGCAGGTTCAGGAGACGTTCGGTACGCGATACAGGCACGCTCGCTACGTTACTAAACCTGGCCCTGGAACGCAGGAAGCGCGGCAGCACCGGGCGACAATGTCGCCTGGAGCTGCCGCGCTTGCCGGACGGGAGGGCGTTTAGCGCACGCCCACCAGGTCCACCACGAAGATCAGGGCTTCGTTGGGCGCAATGGCTCCACCGGCGCCCCGGGAGCCGTAGGCCAGTTCGGACGGGATTTCCAGCCGGCGGCGGCCGCCGACCTTCATGCCCAGGAGCCCCTGGTCCCAGCCCTGGATGACCTGGCCAACGCCTACGCGGAAGTCCAGCGGTGCGCCGCGGCCCCACGAAGCGTCAAACTCTTCGCCGGTGGACCATGCGACACCCACATAATGCGTGGACACGGTGTCTCCGGCCTTGGCTTCGCGCCCGTCGCCTTCGATCAGGTCCGTGATGACGAGTTCCGTGGGGACGTCACCTTCCGGAAAATCAATCTCAGGCTTCTGGCGGTCGAATTCGCGCTGTCCAAATGACATGGTTGCTCCTTTGTTCTGGTGCTGTGCTTGTGGGGTCCTTGTTGCGGGTGCCTGGCTTCGCTGCACGGGCCGCGCTGCACCCAGTCTGGCTACTTGGTGCCGAGGATGTCCACTACGAACACCAGGTCACCCTTTGCTTTGCCCTGGCCGGCGTCGCCGTACGCCAGGTCCTTGGGGACCACCAGGAGGACGCGGGATCCGACAGTCTTGCCGGCCAGTCCCTGGGTCCAGCCCTTGATGACCTGGTTCAGCGCGAAGGAGGCAGGTTCGCCGCGGTCGAAGCTCGAATCGAACTTGTCACCGCCCTCAAGGTTCACGCCCACGTAGTTCACGGTCAGGGTGTCGGTGGCCTTGACCACGGCCCCCTTGCCCTTGATCAGGTCCTGTGCCACGAGCTTCTTTGGAGCGGAAGCACCCTTTACGGAGATTTCTGGGACGCCGTCCTTTTCGGTGACAGTGGGCAGGCCGGCAGGCGGAGTTACAGCCTCACCTTCGGGCTTCTCGAGGGCAGGCGTGACATCCTTTGCGGACACGACCTTGATGACGAGCAGCTGCGTGGGCTGCGCCTGGGCTCCTTCAGCACCGGCCTGGCCGGGCACGGCGAGGGCCAGGCTGGAGCCGACTTTGGCACCTACAAAGGCGTTGTAGATCACGGCGCTGCCGGTCTTGAGCTCCTCGTTCAGCTCCAGCGGTTCCGGATCATTCGGGAAGGTGTCCTCCAGGGTGCTGCCGTCGGTTCCGTTCAGCGCAAGGATGGAGATGTTTGCCACCTGGTTCGCCTTGAGGGGTTCACCGCTGCCTTCGGCGACCACCTTGACGGTGGGCTCTGCGACCTCCAGGGGCTTGTCGAACTCGACGCCGGGGGCTTTCTTATCCCCGTTGTCCGTCAGTTTGAGGGAGTCGAACTTTGCAGTCTCCCCGGCCGATTGGCTGGTGGGCTCCGGCTCTGATGCCGTACCGCTGCAGGCGGTGAGCATCAGGAGGCCGGGGAGAAGGATTGCTAGTAGTCGGCGCACGTAAGAAAACTTTCGTTGGGGCAGGATGGATGCGACGGGACCGCAGGACGCGGCCGGCGTCGCCAGGGGCCGGGAAAACGGCCCTGTCCAGAATAGCCCCTAAAGCTGGGAGTCAGCCCATAGTCTCCAGGAGCGCATCCACGCGTTCATCCACGCTCCGGAAGGGATCCTTGCACAGGATGGTCTGGTGGGCCCGGTCGTTGAGCTTCAGGTGCACCCAGTCCACGGTGTAGTCCCGGCCCAGTTCCTGGGCACGGCGGACGAAGTCGCCGCGCAGTTTGGCCCGTGTGGTCTGCGGCGGGGCGTCGACGGCGTCCTTGATGACGGTGTCGTCCACGATCCGCCGGACGGCGCCCCGCGACTGCAGAAGGTAGTAGAGGCCGCGGGAACGGGAAATGTCGTGGTACGTGAGGTCGAGCTGGGCGATGCGCGGTGCATCCAGGCCAAGGCCGTGGCGTTCCCGGTAGGAGTCCATCAGCTTCTTCTTGATGGCCCAGTCGATTTCGGTTTCGATGCCGCGGGTGTCGCCGGATTCAATGGCCTTCAACGTCCGTTCCCAGAGGTCCAGGATCAGGGGCACATGCGGGTTGTGCGCGCCGTGGTCGTGGACGAAGGCTGTGACTTTGGACAAGTACTCCTGCTGGATTTCGAGTGCGGTCAGCTGCCGGCCGTTGGCGAGCCGCACCAGCGCCCTGCCGCTGAGGTCGTGGGAGATCTCGCGGATGCTCCGGATGGGGTTTTCCATCCGCATGTCCCGCATAATGACCCCGGCCTCGATCATGCGCAACACCAGGTCCACGGTGCCCACCTTCATCAGGGCCGTGGTCTCAGACATGTTGGAGTCCCCTACGATGACGTGCAGGCGCCGGTAGAACTCGGCATCCGCATGGGGTTCGTCACGGGTGTTGATGATCGGGCGGGACCGGGTGGTGGCGGAAGAGACGCCTTCCCAGATGTGGTCCGCGCGCTGGGAGAACGCGTAGGTGGCCCCGTGCGGGGTCTTGAGGATTTTGCCGGCGCCGGCAATAAGCTGGCGCGTCACCAGGAAGGGAATCAGGATCTCGGCAAGCCTGGAAAACTCGCCGCGCCTGGGGATCAGGTAGTTCTCATGGCTGCCATAGGAGTTGCCCGCCGAATCCGTGTTGTTCTTGAAAAGGTAGACGGTGCCGTTGAAACCCTCGGCCGCCAGCCGCGCCTGGGCCTCATCCACCAGGTCGTCCAGGATCAGTTCACCGGCACGGTCATGGGCAATCAGCTGTGCGAGGTCGTCGCATTCCGCCGTGGCATATTCGGGGTGCGAGCCGACGTCGAGGTACAGGCGAGACCCGTTGGTGAGGAACACATTGGAGGAGCGTCCCCAGCTGACCACTTTGCGGAACAGGTACCGCGCCACTTCCTCCGGGGCGAGGGGCCGGGAATCCGGGCTCGAATAGGAGATCCCGAATTCGGTTTCGATGCCAAAAATCCGTTTGTCCATCAGTCCTCCCGGGCCAGCACTGCAGTAATGTCCGCGTCATTGAGCCGCCGGAACGCGCGACGGGTGCCGCGCGTGGTTTCCGAGAGCCTGTCCAGGACGGCAACCTCAAGGGCGCGGGAGGGAACGGGGACGGCCGGCCCTTCGGACTCCGTTGCGGCGGCCAGGCCGGACATGGCCAGGCGCACGGCGTCGGCAAAGCCAAGCGTCGCCTGCCAGCCGCCCTCGATGGCGGCGGAGACCTTCTCAGCCTGCCCGCCCATGACCACGAAGCTGTGTTCGTCCGCAATGGAACCGTCAAACGTCAACCGGTATAGGTGGTCCTCGGCCTGGGTCCGGCCTACCTCGGCGACGGCCAACTCCACCTCGAAGGGCTTCTGTTCGGCAGTGAAGACGGCTCCGAGGCTCTGGGCGTAGACACTTGCCAGCCCACGCGCGGTGACGTCTTCACGGTCGTAGGAGTAGCCCCGGACGTCAGCGTAGCGCACGCCCGCCTGGCGGAGGCTTTCGAATTCGTTGTACTTTCCAACCGCGGCGAACGCGATCTTGTCGTAGATCTCCCCGATCTTATGCAGGGATGGAGAAGGGTTCTCGGCCACGAGCGCTATGCCGTCCGCACAGCTGATGACCACCACGGACCGTCCGCGGGCAATTCCTTTCCGGGCAAAATCCGCCCGGTCCTTCATGAGCTGTTCAGGCGAGACGTAGAACTGTTGCGTCATCCTAGGCCTCCCGTCCGGCGATGGTCCGCGCTTCGATCACGTTCCGGGCCGCCGCGGCAAGCCGCTCCTCGGAGACGCGCCGTGCGCCGGAGGCATCCACCGTGTACACCACTGGCCAGAGCTGGCGGACGGTGTCCGGACCGCCCGTGGCGGAATCGTCGTCGGCTGCGTCGTAAAGGGACTCCACCGCTATGGCCACGGCTTCCTCTTCGCTGAGGTTGGGCCGCCACAGTTTCTTCAGGGCGCCGCGGGCGAAGACTGAGCCGGAGCCGACCGTGTGGTGCTCGCGTTCCTCATACCGGCCCCCGGTGACATCGTACGAGAACAGCCGTCCCACGCCCGCGCCGGTGTCGAACCCGGCGAAGAGCGGTACCACCGCCAGGCCCTGAAGGGCCATGGGCAGGTTCCCGCGGATCATGGCGCCAAGCCGGTTCGCTTTACCTTCGAGGCTCAGCTGTGTGCCTTCGATTTTTTCGTAGTGTTCCAGCTCCACCTGGAAGAGCCTGGTCAGGTCGATGGCGATGCCGGCAGTTCCCGCGATGCCCAGGACCGAGTAGTGGTCTGCAGGAAAGACCTTTTCGATGTGCCGGCTCGCGATGATGTTGCCCATGGTGGCGCGCCGGTCTCCTGCCATCAGCACGCCGCCCCCGTAGCTCATCGCCACGATGGTGGTGGCGTGCGGCGCCTGCAGCGGCGCAGTTGGAGCACCGTGCTGGACATGCCGGTTGTAGGGCAGAAGGTCAGGACGGTCCCGCTGCAGGTGTTCAGTGAAGGACGAGGTGGCGTTGGCAGCTACTTGGTTGGCGGATGATTCCTGCACTCATGCACTCCTAGAACGTGGTGGTTCAACTCAGCGTCGGTCCAGCCCCCGGCAGTCTGCGGCTTCCGCCACCTCCGGGCTGCCTTCTACTGGCCGCCTTTTTGGACGAACGCCCGGACGAATTCTTCGGCATTGGATTCCAAGACACCATCGATCTCGTCGAGGAGGTCATCGACACCTTCCGTGGACGCCGAGGCCTGGGCCTCGGGCGGGGCGGGAGGGGCTTCGGGGAGCTCCTCTTCCACCTGACTGTCCCGCGGTTGCGGCTGCTGCTGCTCCTGGCCTGCCATTTCTACCCTCTTTTCTTCCCAGCCGGACCCTGTGGATCCGGCGATAAGCCCATCCTGCCACGGTGGCGCCCCTCCGGAAGGGTTTACGCCGCAGGCGGAGAAGATTTGTGCCCCAGCAGTTCCGCAAGGAACGGGCCGGCTTCACGGTGGCGCTGGAATAACGGGCCGGTGAGCGCTTTGGTTCCCCGCAGGGGCTCCCTGGTGGGCACGCGCTGGAGGCGTCCGGATCCCGGCACATCGAAGATGACCGAGTCCCAACTGGCGCCTACCACGTTCTTGCCGAAGCTGCTCACGCACCTCCCCCGGAAAAAGGCGCGCGTATCCGGTGGCGGCTCGGATACTGCAGCCGCGATGCCGGCGTCGTCCACGATCCTTTGCATACGGCCGCGGGCAAGGAGCCGGTAGTAGAGACCCTTCTCCGGCCGGAGATCAGCCCACTGGAGATCCACCAGGCCAAGCCGGGCATCGTTCCACTCCAGTCCGTCGCGGTCCCGGTAGCCATTCAGGAGGGAAAGCTTGGCCACCCACTCCACCGAACCTGCTGCTGCCGCACGGTCCATGTCCAGCTGGGTGAGGACTGTTGCCCAGCGGTCCAGGACGTCATGGGTGTGGCCGTCACCGTAGGCGGCATCGCCCACCCCGGTGTCCTGGGCAAGCTTCGCCGCTGCCTCGTGGTACATCCACTGCAGATCCAGCGCCGTGACGCGTCTGCCGTCCAGCAGGCGGACCTTTGTGGTGAGCAGGGTGTCATGGCTGATCGCCTGCAGCGCCGCGACCGGTTCGTGGACCCCGATCCTGGGGGCGAGCCCGGCCTCGATCAGGCTCAGCACCATGGCGGTGGTGCCAAACTTCAGGTAATTGGAAACCTGGCTCAGGTTGGCGTCGCCGATGATCACGTGCAGCCGCCGGTATTTATCAGCGGTGGCGTGCGGTTCGTCGCGGGTATTGATGATGGGCCTGCGGATGGTGGTTTCAAGCCCTACTTCAGCCTCGAAGAAGTCCGCCCGCTGGCTGATTTGGTAGCCGGGAGTGGAGCTGTCCTGCCCGATGCCCACCCTGCCGGAACCGCAGATCACCTGCCGGCTGACGAAGAAGGGGGTCAGGCCACGCACTATCTCGCCAAAGGGCACCGAGCGGGGCATCAGGTAGTTCTCGTGCGACCCGTAAGAGACCGATTTGTTGTCCGTGTTGTTCTTGTAGAGGTTCACCGGCGGCAGGTCCGGGTCGGCCGCCAGGCGGCGTACAGCCGCAAGCCCCACCAGGTCCCCGGCGGCATCCCAGGCGACGGCGTCACGGGGGTTGGTGACTTCCGGGCTGGAATATTCGGGATGGGCGTGGTCCACGTACAGGCGTGCGCCGTTACCCAGGACCATATTCATCAGCAGGGTACCGGACTCGTCCTCCCCGTCGAGTTCCAGGTCCTCCTGGCCGTAGGCAAGGGCCACGGCTTCGGCGTCGAGCACCGGCGGCTGGTCCGTCAGCTGGCTGGGATGGGCGGCGGACCTCTCGAGGGTCCAGCCGCGGGCATCGTGGAGGGGTTCTTCGTCCGTGTAGTCCCAGCGGGTCTCCGCTCCCCCGGCGGCACGCTGGCGGGTTACCTGCGCGTACGCCTGCACTACCCGGGCGCTCATCATGGTGGCGTTGGCAGAGGGCGCCGACGGTGCGTGGATGCCGTACTCGGTCTCCGCCCCCATCACGCGCATGGCCCCGCCGGCGGGGAGCGCTTCCCCGCCGGCGGGCTCAGCTGCAGGCGTCACAGATACTGTCCGGTGGTCGGCATGGTTTCGATGGACTTCCCGGGCTCCTGGCCGGCCTTGCCCTGGACGATGGTGCGGATGTACGTGATCCGTTCGCCCTTCTTGCCGGAGATCCTTGCCCAGTCATCCGGGTTCGTGGTGTTCGGCATGTCCTCGTGCTCGCGGAACTCGTCAACCACCGCCCGCAGCAGGTGCTCGATGCGCAGGCCTTTCTGGTTGGTGGTGAGCAGGTCCTTGATGGCGTACTTCTTGGCCCGGTCTACCACGTTCTGGACCACAGCACCGGAGTTGAAATCCTTGAAGTACAGCATTTCAGTATCGCCGTTGGCGTAGGTGACCTCCAGGAACTCATTGGACTTGTCGGTGGAGTACATGGCCTCCACCGTGCGCTGGACCATGGCGTCCACCGTCGCCTGGACATCTCCGTGATGCTCCGCCAGGTCGGACTCATGGAACGGCAGGTCCGTGGTGATGTATTTGTTGAAGATGTCCGCGGCGGCCTCCGCGTCGGGGCGCTGGATCTTGACCTTCACGTCCAGGCGGCCGGGCCGCAGGATCGCGGGGTCGATCATATCCTCCCGGTTGGACGCGCCGATGACAATGACGTTGTCCAGGCGCTCCACGCCGTCGATCTCGCTCAGGAGCTGGGGCACGATGGTGGTCTCGACGTCGGATGAGATGCCTGTGCCACGGGTCCGGAACAGGGAGTCCATCTCATCGAAGAACACCACTACGGGGCTGCCGTCAGATGCCTTCTCACGGGCGCGGGAGAAAATCAGCCGGATGTGGCGTTCCGTCTCGCCAACGTACTTATCCAGCAGTTCCGGGCCCTTGATGTTCAGGAAGTAGCTCTTCAGGTCCACGTTTCCCGACCGCTCCGCGGCACGGGCGGCCAGCGAATTGGCGACGGCCTTGGCAATCAGCGTCTTACCGCAGCCCGGAGGCCCGTAGAGCAGGATGCCCTTCGGCGCCTTGAGCCCGTGCTCCCGGTAGAGGCCGGGGTGCAGGAAAGGCAGCTCCACAGCGTCCCTGATCTGCTCAATCTGCGGTCCCAGGCCGCCGATGTCCTCATACGTAATATCCGGGACTTCTTCCAGCACCAGGTTCTCGACTTCCGAACGCGGCACCTTTTCCAGTGCGTAGCCTGTGCGGGAGTCGACCGAAAGCGCATCCCCCACCCGAAGCTGCTCGGCCATGAGGGCCCCGGAGAGGCGCACTACCCGTTCCTCGTCGGCACGGCCCACCACCAGGGCCCGGTCGGACCCGAGCATCTCCTTCAGTGTGGCCAGCTCGCCGGCACGTTCATAGCCCAGGCCCGCCACGATCAGGAGTGCCTCGTTCAGCAGCACCTCCTGCCCGACGGCAAGCTGGTTCATGTTCACCAGCGGGCTGATTCCCACGCGCATTTTCCGGCCGGCGTTGAAGATGTCAACGGACTCTTCGGTGGCCGCCTGGCCGCTGGCGCCGGGCGAGGGCTGGCGGCGCGGGTTCAGCTGCAGGACGGTGCCAAAGCTGTAGGGCGGCTGCCCTTCCTGGTCCAGGGCGTTCTTGAGCCGGAGGATTTCGGCCTTCGCCGTCTCAAGCATGTTGACCAGCTTGGAGTTGTTCTGCGTTGCCGCCGCCAGCTGGCGGTCAATGTGCCTGAGCTTGTCCCGGAGGATGTTGACCTGGCGGTCGGCGACCGAGAGGTCATTGGCGGCAGACTCCTCTGCCGGTGTACGTCCGGAGTCCTGGTTCGGCGTCTCCATGATGTATCAGCCCCTTCCTGCGCTTCTCTTTAAGACATTAGTCCCAAGAAGGCAGGTAGGACGGGGAGACTCCCGAAATGTGGACTAGTTCGTAACCTCGGGTGCGTCCTTGACGTTGGTGCCGGCAATGGCGTCCCGGGCTGCGCGGCGCAGTTTCTTGTCCGACACGGCACGCTCGCCCACCGCGCCGGGCGTCCAGGCGTTGACGTCCTCTTCGTTGAACTCCGTCTTGGAAGGCCGGCGCTTGACGGAGATGCCCGTGACGCCGTCCGCCAGCCGGCGGGTCACGAGCAGGAAACCGGTGTGGGCCACCATTCGGTGGTCCGGGCGGACAGCCAGTCCCTCCAGGTGCCAGCCGCGGACCATCGACTCCCACGCGTCCGGCTCCGTGAAGCGGCCGTCGGCGCGGATTGCCTCTGCGGTGCGGGACAGCTGGGTAACGGTAGCCACGTAGTTGATCCAGACGCCGCCAGGCGCCAGCACGGTAGCCACTGCGTCCAGACATTCCCAGGGCGCCAGCATGTCCAGCACTACGCGGTCCACTGAACCCGGTGCTTCGCTGCGGACCACTTCTTCCTGGAAGTCGCCCAGGGAGATCTGCCACGCGGGGTGCGGGCCGCCGAAGATGGTTTCCACGTTGCCGCGTGCGATGTCAGCGAATTCTTCCCGACGCTCAAAGGAGTGGAGGTAGCCGTTGTCCCCCACGGCCCGCAGCAGCGAGATGGACAGTGCGCCGGAGCCGACACCGGCCTCAACCACCCGCGCGCCTGGGAAAATGTCCGCCATGGTCACGATCTGGCCGGCGTCCTTCGGGTAGACGACGGCGGCACCGCGCGGCATGGACAGCACAAAATCGGACAGCAACGGTCGCAGGGTCTGGTACTGCTGGCCCACGTTGTTGACCACAACGGAGCCGTCCACTTTGCCGATGATGTCATCGTGGTTCAGGAAACCCCGGTGGGTGTGGAAGGCTCCGCCGCGCTCCAGGGTGACCGTGTTCATCCGGCCGCGCTCATCGGTGAGCTGGACGCGCTCACCTTCCCGGAACGGGCCTCGGCGGCGGGCAGCGCCCACCGGCTGCGAGCCTCCGGCGGCAGCACCGGCCCGGGCTGCTCCGTGGGCGTCGTTGACGGCAGTTTCGCTGCTCATGATGTTTCCTCGCTCCTGTAAACCTTTTATGCCTGTGCAGGCCGGCACCCGGATGATGGTGTGGCGGCTGCTGCGGCAATGCACGACCGGCAGGTAACTCTACCCGTTCCGGCCCTTAGCGCGCCTGTCTGCTGCCTGCCGCCTGCCCGTGATGGCAGCGACCACCGCTTCCTGGGACAGGAGACCGGTCACGATGCCGTTGTGATCCACCACGGCATACTGGCGGCCCTCCACCTGGGAAAGGAACTGCACCAGCTCCTGGCCCCTGGACCACTCGGGGACGTAGGCGCCGGGCGCCAGCGCGTACGAAACCGCAGTGACCGGCGTCGAGGGCGACACAGCAGCCGGAACGGCAGCCAGCGCCGCGGGGTCAACCACACCCTGCGGCCGGCCGTCCGGTCCGCAGACCACCACGGCGCCCGCCTGCCCGGCGTACCGGCGCGCCTCGTCAACGGAAGCTGTCGCAGGCAGGCCAAGCGCCGGCGTCGACAGGCCCGCCGCAGTGACCAGGGGCAGGCGGCCGCGGAGCGTGCCCTGCTGGATCGCCGCAGAGGCACCCACCCACAGGAAGCCGCCTACAAGCAGCGAAATCATCAGCAACGAGAAATCCGGTGGGCTGCCCGCGAGCACCGGCCTGCCAATGAACCAGTAGCCGATGGCGACCACGATTACGCGCCCCGCCCAGCCGGCAGCGACGGTGCCCCTGGCCTGGCTGCCGGTGACCTTCCACACGGCGGATTCCACCAGGCGTCCCCCGTCCAGCGGCAGTCCCGGCAGTACGTTGAAAATGCCGATCAGGAAGTTGGCCCACATAAAGATATTGGTGAGGATTTCGGCGACACTGGCCAGGTTCGCGGTGCTCAACACGACCCAGGCACCGCCCGCCAGAAGCAGGTTGGCGGCCGGCCCGGCCAGCGCCACCAGGACAGACCTGCCCGGGGTGGCCGTGAAGCTCTCGAAATGCGTATGCCCGCCCCACAGGTTCAAGACGATTTTCTGCGTGGGCCAGCCATAAATCCGGGCGGTCAGGGCGTGGGCCAGCTCATGGACCAGCACCGAAACCAGGAGCAGCAGGGCGTAGGCGAAGGCCACAAGGTATGCGCTGAAGCCAAGCGCCGGGTTGTTCCTGAGCAGCATGGGGCCATAGATGATCACGGTGAAGGCCGCAATGATGAACCACGAGTAGGCCAGGATGACGGGTACGCCGGCGATCCGTCCCAGCGGAATGCCCTCGCGGCGCCCAGCCGGCTGGGGATTAGCCATGGGCGGTCCCAAGCGAAGCCGCCTCAGCGTCCGTTTCGCTGCTGCCGGCAGCGGACAGCAGTTCCCGGAGGTCTGCGACGGACCGTCCGGCCAGCGAATCCCACAGTGTATAGGCGTCGTGTTCGGGGAGCGGCACGATGTGCGGAATGGCGGCGGTGGCGACGCCGGAAGCCACGGCTGCCGCGACCCCCGGTGCCGAATCTTCCAGTGCCACGCAGTGCCTGATTTCCAGGGGGGCGTCGATTTCCCGTAGCAGGTCGACGGCGGTCAGGTACGCCTCGGGGTGCGGCTTGCCCCGGGTGACGGTGTCTCCGGTGACCACGACGTCGAAGTAGGGCCGGGGCAGGCTGGCCACCACCTGGCGGGCCAGCGGCCCCTCGGACATGGTCACGAGTGCACACCGGATGCCGGCGTGGTGCAGTTCCTCGAGGAGTTCGCGGGCCCCGGGACGCCAAGGCACCTGCTCTTTGACCCTGCCGACCACCGCTTCCGTGAGGGTGTCGATGATTTCCCGGATCTCCAGCGCCACACCGGCCTTCTGGAGCACCCCGGCAGAGTAGCTCAGCGACTGCCCCACCAGCTGCATTGCCTGCTCATGGCTCCAGGTTCCACCATGGGCTTCCACCAGGGCATGCTCGGCCGCGATCCAGTATGGCTCGGTGTCCACGATGGTTCCATCCATGTCCCACAGGACGGCTTTGAGTGGGGCGTGGGCGGGTGTGGGTTCCATGGGTCAAGTCTACGGTGGGAGCCAGAGGGCTTTCCGGCAGGTACGCCATGGGCGTACCGCCGCAGTGCCGCCCATGGCGCGCAGAGGGGCGGGCGCGCTGCAATCCCTGCGCAAGGGCGCGTCTTGGACGTAGGGTGAAGAAATGAATAGCTTCGAGGAAGACACCAGCGGGCAAGGTGCCGAACCCGGGCGGGAACGGTTCCTGCAGCCGGCGGCTGAGGGACAGCGCGTAACCGTGATGCTTGCGGCGTTCGAGGGCTGGAATGACGCAGGGGAAGCCGCCAGCGATTCACTGCGCTACCTGAACAGGGCCTGGGGCGGCAAGAAGGTCGCATCCATCGATGCCGATGAGTACTACGATTTTCAGTTCACCCGGCCCACGGTGCGCCGCAACGCAGCCGGTGAACGCAAGATCAAGTGGCCTTCCACCCGGATTTTCAAGGCCAGCGTCCCGAACTCAAACGTAGACGTGATCTTCGTCCAGGGGATCGAACCGTCCTATAAGTGGCGGGCTTATACGGCCGAACTGCTGGTGCACGCCGAGGCCCTGCACGTCGAATACCTGGTGCTGGTGGGAGCGCTCCTCGCGGATGTGCCGCACAGCCGGCCCATTCCGGTCAGCACTTCCTCGGACGACGCCGCACTCCGTGAGCGCATGAACCTGGAAGCCTCGCAGTACGAGGGGCCCGTGGGCATCGTTGGCGTGATGGCCGAGGTTGCGCTGCTCGCGGGAATTCCCACCGTTTCGCTGTGGGCGGCCGTGCCGCACTACGTGGCGCAGGCTCCGTCACCTAAGGCCCAGCTGGCGCTGCTGCACAGGATTGAGGAACTGCTCCAGGTTCCGCTGGACACCCACGAGCTCGCTGAGGAAGCGGCCGCCTGGGAACGCGGCGTGGATGAGCTCGCAACGGAGGACCCGGAAATTGCCGCTTACGTGCGGCAACTGGAAGAGGCCAAGGATACGGCGGATCTCCCCGAGGCCACCGGCGAATCCATCGCCCGCGAGTTCGAGCGGTACCTGAAGCGGCGCGGCCAGGACCGGCCCTAGCCGGACGTCCTAAAACTCAGAGCCTGATTCCCAGGAGTGCGTCCACCGCATCTGCCACCAGGTCGCGGTCGGTCCCGCTGGCGGGCCCGGCATTGTCCATTGCCTCACGAGCCCACCGCGAAACGGCGGCGATGGCGGCAGGTGCGTTCAGATCTTGGGCCAGCGCGGTGCGCATGGCGGCAAGAAGCGGCACGGCAGATCCCTGCGGGGCGTGCTCCAGGGCGCGCCGCCATACCTCGAGGTCCCGCTTGGCTGCGGCGAACCCTTCGTCGGTCCAGGACCAGTCAGAGCGGTAGTGGTGGGCCAGGATGGCCAGGCGGATTGCCGCCGGATCCTCACCGGCTGCCCGTAGCTTTGAGACCAGGACCAGGTTGCCCTTCGACTTGCTCATTTTCTCGCCGTCCAGCCCCACCATGCCTGCGTGGGCGTAGTGCCGGGCCAGCGGCACGCCGGCCAGGGAATACGCATGTCCCGCGCCCATCTCGTGGTGCGGGAAGATCAGGTCCGATCCGCCGCCCTGCACTGTGAAGGGCGCCGGGAGATAACGCTGAGCGATGACGGTGCACTCAATATGCCATCCCGGGCGTCCGGCACCGAGGGATCCTCCGGGCCAACTGGGCTCGCCCTCGCGCTCCACCCGCCACAGCAGCGGGTCAAGGGCCTGGCGTTTGCCGGCGCGGCCGGGATCGCCGCCCCGTTCGGCGAAGAGTTCGAGCATTTCACTTTCGCTGAGGCCTGAGACGGAGCCCAGGGTCCAGGCGTCCGGCGCCACGGACTGTTTGCCGGCCGCCTCGACGTCGTAATAAACATCCCCGTCCGGCTCCCCGCCGGTGCCGGCAACCCGGTAGGCCAGGCCCATGTCCAGCAGCCGTTCAACCTCGGGCACAATCAGGCCGATCGATTCGACGGCGCCTATGTATCGGTCCGGCGCCAGGACGTTGAGCGCCTCCATGTCGGTCTGGAACAGCTCGATCTGGCTGGCGGCGAGGTCGCGCCAGTCCACACCGGTGGCAGTTGCCCGTTCCAGGAGGGGGTCATCCACGTCCGTCACGTTCTGCACGTAGGCCACCTGGCTGCCTGCGTCCCGCCAGGCCCGGTTCAGGAGATCAAAGGCAACGTAGCTGGCGGCATGCCCCATGTGCGTGGCGTCATACGGCGTGATTCCGCAGACATACATGGACGGTTCTGCGCCTCCGTCGAGTTCCACTTCGCGGCCCGCGACAGTGTCGAACAGCCGGATGGAAGGCATGGCGCCGGGCAGGCCAGGGACGGGGCGGGAAGTCCAGGATTTCACATGCCAAGCCTAGTGCTACGCGCTGATGACGCCGAAACCGAGCAGCAGATACACGGCGAGTCCCAGGCCGATGCGGTACCAGACAAACAGCCGGTAGCTGCGCGTGGAGACGAACTTCAGGAACCAGCCAATGATGACGTAGCCCACCACGAAGGCAATCACGGTAGCCAGCGCAGTCTCCGGCAGTCCGAAGGGGCCGCTTACGCCGTCCTTGGACACCACCTTGTAGAGCTGGAAGAGCCCGCTGCCGAACACCGCCGGAATGGCCAGGAGGAACGAGTAGCGGGCAGCGGCCTCACGCGTGTACCCCATGAGCAGCCCGGCCGTGATGGTTCCGCCGGACCGTGAAACCCCGGGGATCAGAGCCAGGGCCTGGGCAAAGCCAAAAAGAATGCCGTGCCTGTACGTCAGGCGGCTGAGCTCCCGTTCCTGCCGGCCTACGGCGTCAGCCACAGCGAGGATCAAACCGAAGACGATCAGCATCGTGGCGACGATCCATAAACTGCGCAGCACCGATTCGATCTGGTCCTGGAAAAGGAGCCCCAGGACCACGATGGGAAGGCTGCCCAGGATCACCAGCCAGCCCATCCGGGCATCCGGATCCTGGCGGGAGACCTTCCCGGCCAGCGAGCCCGCCCAGGCCTTCACGATGCGGACGATGTCACGCCAGAAATAGACGAGAACGGCGGTCTCCGTGCCCAGTTGGGTAATGGCGGTGAAGGCGGCGCCGGGATCGGCAGCGTTGGGGAGGAACTGCCCGACGATCCTCAGGTGGGCGCTGGACGAAATGGGTAGGAATTCGGTCAGTCCCTGCACAAGGCCCAACAGGGCCGCCTCAAACCAGTTCACGCTACGACACTACGTCATGGCCGCCAGGGATTCTGGCCGTAAGCTTGCTGCTATGCAGCAGCGTTACGTCGGCAACAGCGGATTGCGGGTCTCCGCCCTCTCACTCGGCACCATGTCCTGGGGCGCCGAAACGGATGAACAGGATGCCTCCGAGCTGCTGCAGACGTTCCTCAACGGCGGCGGCCGGCACATCGATACCTCGGCTTCCTACGGCGACGGCGCGGCCGAGGCCCTGATCGGGTCGCTGCTCGGTGACGTGGTTGCACGGACCGAAGTGTCCATCAGCACCAAGGCAGGAATGACGACGGCGGGGGGCCGCCGAAGGATCGATACCTCCCGCGGCGCCCTGCTCAACGGACTCGACGCAAGCCTTGCGCGGTTGGGGACGGACTACGTTGACGTCTGGCTTGCCGAGGCGTGGGACGGCAACGTTCCCCTCGACGAGACGCTTTCGGCCATGGAATTCGCGGTGCGGACGGGCCGGGCGCGGTACGCGGGCATTGCCAATTTCGCAGGCTGGCAGGCGGCCAAGGCGGCGGCCCTGGCCCGGTTCCCCCTCGTGGCGGCCCAGGCCGAGTACTCACTCCTGAACCGCGCTCCGGAGCCGGAGCTGATACCGGCCGTCGAAGACGCGGGCCTTGGGCTGATGGCGTGGGGCCCTCTTGGGCGCGGCGTGCTGACAGCCAAGTACCGTGGGGGGATTCCGTCCGGGTCGCGTGCTGCTTCGGCCACCGAGGCCTCCTACGTGGAACGGTACCTCGGCGAGGCGCCGACCCGGACGGTGGATGCGGTCTGCATGGCTGCCAAGGGGCTCGGGCGTACCCCCCTGGACGTTTCACTCAGCTGGCTGCTGGCACAGCCCGGCGTGGCAACTGCGGTGGTGGGCGCCAGGACCCCGGCCCAGCTCAAGGAAGTGCTTGACGCCCAGCTCGTTCCCCTGCCTCCGGAAATCTCCCTGGCACTTGAGGACGTTTCGGCCGCCTAGGGCTGCGCACACAGGCTACTCGTCGACGATCTCCAGATCCTCGTCGTCGTCCACGTCCATTTCTTCATCGTCCTCGTCGTCGAAGACCTGAAGCGGAGTCACCTCGTTGTAGGCCTCATAGAGGGCGTCTTCGTAGACTTCGAAGGCGTCCGCCACGGCGAAAAACGCTGCTTCCACGGACGGATCACCGTCCCCGCGGCGGTTGGATGCTGCTATAAGGTGTTCTTCCAAAGCGGTGGTCAGGGACTGAAGCGCGACACGCGGATCGATGCTCATGACTTCACGTTAGCCGGAAAAGGACGAAAATGGAGGGCAATGAAGGAACAATTTCTCACCAGCTCGGTCCGGCGGGAACGGGACTATTTGAGGCAGTACGAGTACCTCGTACTGACGGTCAGCCCCGTCGATTCCCTGCATGAAGCCCGGCGCCGCCTGGTGGAGCACTCCGAATACGGCAAGTGGGAACTGGAGCGCAGCAAGCTGTACATGGGCGGCGGCCGTCGCTTCTGGCTCCGCCGCAGGGTGATGCAGGTCCAGCGGACCGTTTAGCTCCCGCCCGTGCCGTCAGTAGTTCGTCAGCAGCGTGTTCAGTACCCGTGCGCCGAACTTCAGGCTGTCGGCCGGTACGCGCTCATCCACGCCGTGGAACATGCCGGTGAAATCCAGGTCGTCCGGCAGCATCAGCGGTGCGAAGCCATAACCCGTGATGCCCAGGCGGCTTAATGACTTGTTGTCCGTACCGCCGGAGAGCGTGTACGGCAGCACCTTCGCGCCGGGGTCCTCGGAGTGAAGGGCATCGATCATGGCGTCGACCAGGTTGCCTGCAAACGGCACTTCAAGCGACACGTCCTGGTGCACATAGCTGACGTCCACTCCGGCACCGGCCAGGGTACGCACAATCTCCAACACCTGTTCCTGCTGGCCCGGGAGGGTGCGGCAGTCGATCAGCGCCTCAGCCGACTCCGGAATGACGTTGTGCTTGTAGCCGCCCTTTAGAAGCGTGGGGTTGGTGGTGTTCTGCAAGGTGGCTCCGACGAACCTGGCCACCGTACCCAGCTGGTCCAGCAGGAGGTCCGGATTACCGGCGTCGAACTCCACTCCCGTGAGTTCCGTCACCCCGTCCAGGAACTGCCGCGTGGTGGGAGTCAGTTCGATGGGCCACTGATACTCGCCGATGCGGGTGACCGCTGCCGCGAGCCGGGTAACGGCGTTGTCCGTGCTGATCTGGGAGCCATGCCCAGCCCGGCCATGGGCTACGAGGCGCAGCCAGGAAATGCCCTTCTCGGCCGTCTGCAGGAGGTAAGTCCGCTGGCCTCCGATGGTGGCGGAGAAACCGCCGACCTCCGAGATCGCTTCGGTGGCACCGTCGAAGAGTTCGGGGCGCTTCTCCACGGCGTAGCGCGCGCCATAAGCGCCGCCGGCTTCCTCGTCCGCGAAGAACGCAAAGATGATGTCCCGCTTCGGCTTTGTGCCGGACCGGACGAAACTGCGCAGGACGGAGAGGATCATCGCATCCATGTCCTTCATGTCCACGGCGCCGCGGCCCCAGATCAGGCCGTCCTTGAGTTCCGCGCCGAACGGATCGACGGACCACTGGTCACGCAACGCGGGGACAACGTCGAGATGGCCGTGCACCACCAGGGCGCTGGCGGAAGGATCCTGCCCTTCCAGCCTGGTGACAACATTGGCCCGGCCGGGTGCCGATTCGAAGATCTCGGCCTCCATGCCGACCTCCGCGATCAGCCCGGCCGTATATTCAGCAGCCGCCCGCTCCCCCGGACCCGAGCCGTCTCCATAGTTGGAAGTGTCGATCCGGATGAGTTCCTGGCAAATCCGGACGACCTCGTCCTCGGGCAGGATGTCAGGCATGCGAACTCCTTTTGATGGGCAACGTCACCGGCTGGATTGCTGCCCCCAGACTACCCAAGAGGGCCGATTCCATGTTTCCGGAAAGTTCGTGTTAGAGTTTTTCTCGCTGCTTCGGAGAGGCGCGAAACGCTGAAAAGCGGGAACGCTTCCCGAAATACCACCTGCGCGGGTGGCGGAATGGCAGACGCGCTAGCTTGAGGTGCTAGTCCTCGAAAGGGGGTGGGGGTTCAAGTCCCCCTCCGCGCACAAAAGATGAATTGATTCATCAGGGAACACCCCGGTCTTTGGACCGGGGTGTTCGGCTTTTAACGACCATTGCCTCTCAGAGTACGCCGAGTCCCCGCAGCGCTGCCAGCACGTCGGAGACCTGGACGCCCAGCAAGGCAGGGTCAGGGTCGGCAGCAAAAGCATCACCGCGCCGAAGCTCCGGGCGCGTGAGTACCACGTGGGGGCCCGGCGGAGGTCCCCAGATTTCCGGCGGCGCCGGCCCGAACAGGACCACGGACGGCGTCCCGTACGCCGAAGCCAGGTGTGCGGCACCCGTATCAGCGGAGACGACGACCGAGGCTTCCGCCACAGCCGCGGCAAAGGCGGCAAGCCCCAGCCGTCCGGCCAGCACGGCTTCGGCCGGAAGCCCGGCCAGCCGGCACACCTCCACCGCCCGCGCCGCTTCTGCCGATCCTCCGGTAAAGACCACCCGGTGGCCCGCAGCGGCGAGCACCGATGCCACCTCCGCGAACCTTCCGGCGGGCCACAGCCGGCTCCCATATGCCGCGCCGACGTGCAGGACGGCTGCGCCCGGAGCCGGACCGGCTTCCTGGGGACGGGCGATTCCCACGTCCGCAGGATCGGCAGCAATTCCGTGCCACTCGAGCAACCGTACCCAGCGTTCGCGCTCGTGCAGATCGTCCCGCCACGGAGGTCCTTCATGCTTGGGGCCCGCATGAGCGATGGTGCGCTTCGCCTTTAGGGCGTCGATCCTCGCCCGGCTCTCCGGTCCGCCGCCATGCAGGTTGACGGCAACATCCACGGCGCCGGGTTCCTTGGCCAAGGGCTGCTCCAGCCCTTGCGTAGGCAGCAGTTCATAGCCGCCCACCAGGTCCAGTGCCTCCGCAAGCCATCCCTGCGCGGCGTACAAAAGCCGGTGTTCGGGGAAGGCCCGCCGGAGTCCTTTCAGGGCCGGCACGGCCACCAGCAGATCCCCCAGCTTCAATGCGCGAAGCACGAGCAGTTCCGGCCGGTGGCCGGACAAAGCCGCAACACCCGCTGCCTCGGTTCCCGCCCCGGCGGCGGTCAAACCTGCCACCCGGTTCCGCCAGTCGCGGCAAGGCTGCGGACATCATCGAGGACACCTTCCACCGGTATCCCGGCCACGAGGGATTCATCGTGCGGGCAACGCGGTGCCGTCCATCCCACCTGCGTGACGTCGATGCCGCAGACGGGGCAGACAGTCACCCAGGACGCATGCAGCCGGTGCAGGCTTCGTCCGAGCGCACCCGCGTTGATGATGTTGCCTGCCCAGTAGATGCCCACCGTCGGAACACCAAGGGCCTGGGCGAGATGCCGTGGGCCGCTGTCATTGCCAACAACCACCGAAGCCGAGGACAGTAAAACGACGAGCTGCTCCATGTCCAGGGATCCCGCCACGGACCGGACGCCGCTGGATCCGGCTCCCGCGACGATGTCCTCCGCCAGGGACAGTTCGCTGCGGTCCCCCACCACATCAACCCGGAAGCCCTCGGCCGCGCACGCGCGCGCGAGGTCAGCAAACCGCGAGGCCGGCCAGCGGCGCCGGGGATCCGTTGCTCCCGGATGAATTACCACCAGGGGTGCGCTGGCGCCGTCGTCGGATGGAAGGTTGTCCGCCTTTTGGCCCGCGGGCGCCAGCCGGGCCTCGAGGTCGCAGGGATAGGCGCCGGCGAACCCTGCCACCTCAAGGGCGCGCAGCGGTTCGTGCTGGTAGTAGAGGTACGGAACACTGCGCTCCAGGTGCGCCGCATCCGGGGTCCTCGTGCCCACGGTGTGCCGCGCGCCCAGCTGGAGCAGAAAGGGGTTCGAGTAACGTCCCCCGCCATGCAGCTGTACAGCAAGGTCCAGGTCCAAGCCCGCCATCCGCCTGAAGAAAGCTTCCACGGCTGCCGGGTCCTCCTCGCCCGGCCGCACTCCCACGGCATACGGCAGGACCTCTACCCCGGTCACGGGGCTGTCCGTTACGGCCAGCACCTCCTGGTGGATGGGGGTGCCGAGTAATGTGATTTCCGCCTCAGGGTAGGCCGCCGCCAGGGCACTTACCGCAGGCAGGGCGTACATCAGGTCGCCCAGTCCCCCGCCCCGCAGGACTGCAATCCTCCGAACGCCGCTGAACTTCTCCAAAACCGGCCCAACGCCCGTGCCTACGCGGCGCGCGCCGCCAAATTCCGCCGTGAGCTGGTTCAAGAGGCTCCCCCCAGGTGCATGGGAGGCCCGGGCGGTGCCCCGGTCTCCACTTACGATGGACGGCGCTCGGACGCTCCGCCGCCGTCGTGCTTCTCTTGCCTCCCTACCCATACCGGGGACGAATATGCTGCGCCTCTTGGGGAATACCAGCTTGATGCTGTACGTTTCATACGCGACAGACGAACCAAAGAAAAGAGAAGCACCCAAAGTGGCAACCGATTATGATGAGCTGCGTTCCGACGTCAAGGAATCGCAGGACAACTCCCTCGAGCAGCTCCAGTCTGCCAACGCTCCGGATGCCCGCAGCGTTGTCCTGGAACTCGATGAGGCGGACGGACTGGACGGTGCCGGCGTTCCCGGCGGCGAATTCGTTGCCGAAGAGCTTGTAGTACAGGTCATCCCGCAGGCCGAGGACGAGTTCACCTGCTACTCCTGCTTCCTGGTACGCCACCGCTCCCAGATCGCCAAGCAGAAGAACGGCCACAGCTACTGCACCGAGTGCGAAGGCTGACGTTCTGAACCTGGCGGGCATTTGCCCGCCGCTTGCCGCCCGTTTCGGGTAAAGGCACGCCCGCCTTGCGGCGTGCCTTTCGGCTTTAACCGTCACGTTTGGACCATGCCCGTGAGTTACTCCGGTCCTGGCGAAAGGCTCCAGTGAACGATTACGGCAATCTTTTAGCTCAGGGGGCGGACCTGCTGTCCCGGACCGAACCTCCAGCTGTCAGCCTGATCCAGCTGCTGATGGTTGTGGCCGCGGCGGCCGGCCTGGCGGTCCCCCGGCGTTCGTGGCGCTATTTCGGCCTCCTCGCCACGGTTACGCATGAGCTGGGACATGCGTTTGCGGCGCTTACCTCGGGCCAGCGGCTGTCCGGCATACGTTTGCGCCTGGACCACTCCGGGACCACGACCACCTACAGCCGCAGCAGGATTGCGGCCACATGGTCGTGTTTCTGGGGCTACCCGGTGCCGGCCGTCGCGGGCGCGGCCCTGGTCTGGGCGGGACTGAATGGATGGGCTCCCGCTGCGGTCGCCGTTTCGGCGCTGCTGCTGGCGGCCTCTCTCGTTTTCCTGCGCAACCTGGCCGGGTTCCTCATCACCGCTGGCGCCATTGCCACCTGCGCGGGGCTGGTCACGCTGGTGCCGGCACCGTTTCAGGGCCACATAGTGGTTGTCCTTGGCCTGGCGCTGCTGGTTGCAGCCGTCAGGGACCTCGCCAAGCTAGTGCACGTACACCTCCGCCGGCGGGACAGGCTGGCGACTTCGGACGCCTACCTGCTCTTTCGCGCCACGGCCATCCCGTCCTTTATCTGGATTCTCCTGTTCAGCGGCGTGGTGGCCGCTGCCTGGCTGACAGTCTGGCAGCAGGTATCGCTGATCGTGCCGGGCGGCACATAGGCTGGGGGCATGAACCAGCAGAGCGAAATTACCCGGCAGGAAACCGCAGCATCACCAGGGGAATACAGCACGCGTGGAGCCTATGTCACCGGCGGTGCAGAGTTCACCCGGGACACCAATTACATAGAGGACCGGATCACCCGTGACGGCAGGCCCGGCGATAACGGCGAACCCGGCTGGCCGGTGGAAGCAGGCCGTTACCGGCTGGTGGCTGCGCGGGCTTGCCCCTGGGCCAACCGCGCCGTCATTGTCCGCCGCCTGTTGGGACTCGAAAACGCCATCTCGCTGGGCCAGCCCGGGCCCACCCACGATGCCCGGTCCTGGACTTTCGACCTTGACCCCGGCGGAGTGGATCCGGTCCTGCGCATCGAACGCCTTCAGGACGCATACTTCCGGCGTTTCCCGGGCTATCCGCGGGGTATCACCGTTCCCGCCATCGTGGATGTCCCCAGCGGAGCCGTGGTCACCAACAACTTCCCCCGGATCACCCTGGATTTCGCTACGGAGTGGACGGAGTTCCACCGGCCGGGCGCCCCGGACCTCTACCCGGCACACCTCAGGGAGGAGATCGACCAGGTCAACCGGCGGGTTTTCACGGAGGTCAACAACGGCGTGTACCGTTGCGGATTCGCCGGCTCGCAGGAGGCTTACGACGCCGCCTACGCCCGTCTCTGGACCGCGCTTGACTGGCTCGAGGACCGCCTGTCCCGGCAGCGGTACCTTGTAGGCGACACCATCACGGAAGCGGACGTTCGGCTGTTCACCACGCTGGCCAGGTTCGACGCCGTCTACCACGGCCATTTCAAGTGCAACCGGCAGAAGATTGCCGAGATGCCTGCTCTTTGGGCCTACGCCCGCGACCTGTTCCAGACCCCGGGCTTTGGGGACACCATCGATTTTGTGCAGATCAAGCAGCACTATTACATCGTCCACGAGGACATCAACCCCACCGGGATCGTGCCCGCGGGGCCTGACCTGTCGGGCTGGCTCGAGGACCACGGACGCGAGTCGCTGGGCGGGCGTCCTTTCGGCAACGGAACTCCGCCGGGACCGGTCGGGCCGGGCGAAGAAGTGGCAGCAGGCCACGGTGCCGCAGCCTGATGCGCACCGGGAGGCCCGGACTGCCTGGCTCCTGAAAAAGTCGCTGGCCGGGCTTTCGGCGGCTTTTGCCGCCCAGCGCCTTCAGCTTGCTGCCAAGGCTGCCATAGCGGCGGGCATCGCGTTTGCCGTAGCGCCGTTCATGCCGGGCTCGGCTGCCGAATACCCGTACTACGCCCCCCTGGGCGCCCTTGTGGCGATGTACCACAACGTCGCGGGCTCGGTCCGGCAGGGCGTACAAACTCTGGTGGGCCTGTCCATGGGCATTGGCCTTGCCTTCCTGCTGGTGAACATTACCGATCCGTCTCCGTTAACCGTGGCGGTTTTCATGGGCGTCGGGGTACTCCTTGGAGGCCTGCCGAAGATCGGCTCCGGCAGCGACTGGATTCCGACGGCGGCGCTTCTGGTTTTGCTGGTCGGCGGCAACAATGCCGACGACTACTCGTTCGGCTACCTCGTGCAGATGGGCGTAGGGGTGGTGGTGGGAATCGCCGTCAACTTCCTGATCTTCCCCCCGCTCCACCTCGAGGCTGCCGCCGCGAGCATCGAAGAGCTGCGCGTTGCCCTTGGGACCCAGCTGACGGATATGGCGGAGGCCGTCAAGGAAAAATGGCCGCCGGAACATGAGGACTGGTCCCGCCGCTCGGACGATCTTTCCGCCGCCGCAAGGTCCGTGCGGCACCTGGTCAAAGAGGCGGACGCCAGCCGCAGGGCCAATCCGCGCCGAAAGCTGCACCCGCGCGACATCGACCGTGACTACCGCAACCTTCGCGAGCTGGAGCGGGTCACCTTCCACATCCAGGACATCACTGACGTCCTCTCGGACGTGATTTGGGAAAGTGATGTTCCATACGTCCTGCCGCAGCAGGACACTGATCCCCTGGCCCACGCCATGTCCGCGACCGGCGGACTGCTTAAGGCCTACAACGAACCGGACGGGCAGATGCACCGCGAGTCCTACAAGACCGCATTGGCGGCGGTGGAAGCCTGCGTGGCTGCCACCGCCGAGCGCGCGCCGGATGAACGTGGGGTACCGGCCTCCGAATCGATCATCCTGAGCCTGCACCGCATCCTGCGCGCGCTGCAGGCCCCGGATGAGGCCCAGTCTGCCGCTTAGAGCGCTGCCACGGATCCGCTAAAGTGCCTTCGGCCGGACCGCGGGTTCCAGGCCACGAAGTCCGACCGCTCCCAGCTCCCGGTACTGCCTTGTGCGGTGTTGATTTCCAGCGCCACCCGGCCCGGCAGGAAGACGGGGGCGTCAAATGTGACGTCCCACACGAAAGATTCGCCGCGCGCCGGGCCGACATCTGCCAGCGCCCTGGAGGCAAGGTACATGCCGTGGGCAATGGAACGCCGCATGCCCAGCGCCTTCGCTGAAAGGGAACTGAGGTGGATGGGATTGAAATCCCCGGACACCGCGGCGTAGGCGCGGCCGGTGTCCACCCCGAGCTGCCACACTGCCGTAGGGTCCGGCGCCGAAAAGTCCTGCCGTGGTACATGAACCGTTGGTTTGTCGATGCCCGGCAGGAACACCCCTTTGGCAAGGTAGGTGGAGACGCCCCGCCAGCAGGGCTCGGCTGTTCCGGCCAGCCTCACCTCGGTGACGACATCCACTTGGGTTCCGGCCCGGTGGCCCCGAAGGTGGGACACCGACGCCGCAATATCCAGGACGTCGGTGAACAGCACCGAAGAGCGCTGCTCGACCGTATTGCGCAGGTGAATCATGCCCAGAAGCGGCAGCGGGAAGTCATCGCGGTTCATCACGCTCATGGCCACCGGGAACGCCAGGGCGTGGATGAAGCCGGCGGGAAGGACGTCGCTCGCCGTCTCGCCCACCAGGTGCTGGTAGGCGGTGAGGGTGGCAACATCCACCGTGACGTCCCGCACCTCGTGGCCGGCGCCGGGAAGGTCGGCGGAATCGTGGGTCCCCAGCAGGCGCCGGCGCGCGGCCTGGGCTGCAGCATTGACATAAAGTTTGGACAGCGAGGGCATCTCGCCCAAAATCACCGGCTGCGGCGCGGTCATGCGCCCACCAGATTCTGTCCGCACACCCGCAGTACCTGGCCGTTGATGCCGCTGGCCGCGTCGCTGGACAGGAATGCGATTGCTTCTGCCACGTCCACCGGCAGGCCACCCTGCTGCAGCGAGTTCAGGCGCCGGGCTACTTCCCGGACGGCGAAGGGAATCCGGGCCGTCATGTCGGTTTCGATGAAGCCCGGGGCCACGGCGTTCACCCCGCCCCCTGCCGCTGCCGCCAGCGGCGCGGTGGCCCTCACCATCCCCACGACGCCTGCCTTGGACGCCGCATAGTTCGTTTGTCCGCGGTTTCCGGCGATGCCGCTGGTGGACGCCACAGAGACGATCCGGGGCGCCTTACCGAGCCGGTCATCGGCGAGAATGGCATCGTTGATGCGCAGCTGGGACGCAATGTTGATGTTGATCACGGAGCTCCAGCGGGCGTGGTCCATGTTGGCCAGGAGCTTGTCCCGGGTGATGCCGGCGTTATGCACCATGATGTCCAGGCTTCCGTGGCGCTGCAGGGCGTGGCTGATGATCCGTTGCCCGGCGTCCTCAATGCTGATGTCCAGCTGCAGCGCGGTTCCACGGACCTCGTTGGCCACAGCGGCGAGATGGTCGCCGGCGGCGGGGACGTCCACCAGGACCAGGTTCGCGCCGTCCCGGTGCAGCGTCCGGGCAATTGCAGCGCCGATGCCCCGCGCGGCTCCGGTGACCACGGCGGTCTTTCCGGCGAGCGGTTTGTCGAAATTTCCAGGGACCGCGCCGTCGCCGGTGCTGACGGTCAGGAGCTGGCCGTCGACAAAGGCAGATCTGCCGGAAAGAAAGAACCGCAGGGCAGCCAGTGCACCTGGACTGGCTGGAGCAACGTCTCCCGCCAGGAGGACTCCGTTGCCGGTGGCACCTGCCCGGAGTTCTTTGGCCAGGGACCGGAGCAGTCCCTCCAGGCCCTGGCGCGCGGCAGCGGCGGCCGGCGATACACCGTCCGACGCCGGCCGGGAGACTGTGATGACGCGGCCGCCGGGCGCGAGGTCCCGCAATGAAGCCGCTGCCGCCAGAACCGGCGCTTCAAGATCCTCCGGGCTGGAAATGGTATCCAGGACCAGGACGATTGCGGCGAGCTTCTCCCGCGGCACCGCGTGGCGCCGGACGTCCAGGTCCCAGCCGAGCAGGGCCGCGGCAAGTTCGTCGGCACCGGATGAGCTGCCCTGCACCAGCACGGGGCCGGTGAGCAGCGGCTGCCCGGGCTCGTAGCGGCGAAGGGCGGCCGGCTGCGGAAGGCCCAGCTTCCGGGCGATCTTTTTCGCCGGGCCCTTGCTGACCAGTTGTGCGTAGGTGTCCGTCATGGCTGCCTCCCTAGAGTGATTCGAGGATAGCGGCCACGCCCTGGCCGCCCGCGGCGCAAACTGACACCAGGCCGCGGACGGGACGGCCGCCGTCGGACGCTTTGGCGTGCAGCGTCTTGGCCAGAGATCCGACGATCCTTCCGCCGGTGGCTGCGAAGGGGTGGCCGGCGGCCAGGGAGGAGCCGTTCACGTTCAGGCGGCTCCTGTCGATGCTGCCGAGGGCGCCCTCCAGTCCCAGGCGGGTGCGGCAGAACTCATCGTCCTCCCAGGCTGCCAGGGTGCTGAGTACAGTGGCGGCGAAGGCCTCGTGGATTTCGAAGTAGTCGATGTCGTCCAGCGTGAGCCCGTGGCGGGCCAGAAGACGGGGTACGGCGAAGACGGGCGCCATGAGGAGGCCGTCCTTGCCATGCACGAAGTCCACTGCTGCGGCTTCCGCGTCCACAACCGCCGCGAGCTTGGGCAGGTCGTGGGAGTCGGCCCATTCTTCGGAGCCCAGCAGGACAGCGGACGCACCGTCTGTCAGCGGAGTTGAATTTCCTGCCGTCATGGTGGCATCCATGCCGAGGTTCCGGCCGAAGACGGGTTTGAGGGTGGCCAGTTTCTCCAGGGACGTGTCTGCGCGCAGGTTGCCGTCCCTGGCCAGGCCGCGATACGGCGTGATGAGGTCGTCAAAGAAACCCGATTCATAGGCCGCGGCCAGGTTGCGGTGGCTGTTGTAGGCCAGTTCGTCCTGGGCCTCCCGCGTGATCTTCCACTGCGCCGTGGTCAGGGCCTGGTGCTCGCCCATGGAGAGGCCGGTACGGGGCTCTGCCGTGCCGGGGGCCAGCGGAGCAAGGTCCCTGGGACGCAGCCGGCTAATGGCCTGCAATCGCTGGCCAAGCGTCTTGGCACGGCTCAGGTCCAGGACTACCTCCCGGAGTCCCTCGCTCACCACGATGGGGGCGTCGGAGGCTGAGTCCACGCCGCCGGCAATGGCCGAATCGATCTGGCCCAGCTTGATCTTGTTGGAGAGGCCTACCACTGTTTCCAGTCCGGTGGCGCACGCCTGCTGGAGGTCGTAGGCGGGGGTTTCGGGAGACAGTGCCGAAGCCAGGACTGCCTCGCGGGTGAGGTTGAAGTCCCTGGAGTGCTTGAGCACGGCGCCGGCGGCAACCTCCCCGATCCGCTCGTCCTGCAGGCCAAACCGGGCAATGAGACCGTCCAGCGCCGCGGTGAGCATGTCCAGGTTGGATGATTTGGCGTATGCGCCGCCGGACCGCGCGAACGGGACGCGGTTGGCTCCGATGACCACCGCTTTCCGGGCGGAAGGGGCAACGGGCCGGGCGTCCGGCGCAGCGGCTTCGGCGGTGGGCTGTCCTTCAACGGGCATTGGATCTCCTCTGATCAACGATTACCGATACCCAGCGTACCTGATACGCTGGGTATCGTGAACATCCAGGATCCAGCAATTTCCCGCTCCTCCGGCGCGGCCATGGACGGGCGGTCCTCCCGCTGGCAGACGCACCGTGAGGAGCGGCGGCGCGAGCTGATCAAGTCCGCACGCCGGGCCGTCCATGCTTTGGGCAGCGACGCATCCATGGAGGAAATCGCGGGCGCGGCGGGAACGTCAAAGTCCGTGTTTTACCGGTATTTCGGCGATAAGGCCGGACTCCAGCAGGCGGTGGGCGAGGTTGTCCTGGACCAGATGCAACGCCGGATCCGGGAGGCAGCGCAGACCGCACAGACACCGCGTGAAGGCCTGCTGGCCATGGTGGGCGCCTACCTCCAGATGGCCGCCACCAGTCCCAGCGTCTATACGTTCGTCACCCGCCAGGGGACCCCCGAAGCGGACGGGTCCTCCGCCTCCGCAACGGACTCCGGCGCCTTGGGGCACTTCTTCGAGGCCGTGGCGGAAATGATCGCCACCCCGATGCGCTCGCACCTGGGAGGCGGCAACGAAACTGTCATCGGTTACTGGCCCAAGGCAGCGATCGGGCTGGTCCGCAACGCCGGCGAACAATGGCTGAACACACCGGACTCGCCCGCCAAGCCGGGCCAGGAAGTCATGGCGCGGCATATTACGGCGTGGCTGTGCGTAGGGATCGCTCCTGAACTCAGCCAGTCCGGCACAAGGCAACTTTCCAGCACCAAACAATCTGTCAGCACCAACGAAGGACATGGACATGACTGAACTCGCGGACCGCGCCGCGCGCGGGAACCAGCGCCGTGACCAGGCGACGCTGCCCGGGCCAGCCGCAGGAGGACGCGGCGAACAGGCCGCCGTCAACGTGGAAGCCCTGGGCAGGCAGCTTCTGGGCCGTTGGGCGGACGTCCGCCTGCAGGCCCGCAGCCTGGCCGCACGCCCGGAACTGCGGAAAATCGAGGGCCTGACACACACGGATCACCGGAAACGCGTGACCGGGCAGCTGATGTACCTGGTGGACAACAACGCCGTCCACCGCGCCTTCCCGGCGGAGTTCGGCGGCACCGATGACCACGGCGGCAACGTTGCCGGCTTCGAGGAGCTGGTGGTGGCGGACCCGTCCCTGCAGATCAAAGCGGGTGTGCAGTGGGGCCTGTTCGGGTCGGCAGTCCTGCATCTGGGAACGGCTGAACACCACGCCAAGTGGCTGCCGGGCATCATGGCCATGGAGATCCCCGGGTGCTTTGCCATGACCGAGACCGGGCATGGTTCCGACGTGGCCAGCATTGCCACCACCGCTACATATGACCAGGACACCAAAGAGTTCGAAATCCATACCCCGTTCCGCGCGGCGTGGAAAGACTATATCGGCAACGCAGCCGTGGACGGCCTGGCCGCCGTGGTTTTTGCCCAGCTGGTGACCAAGGGAGTGAACCACGGTGTGCATGCCTTCTACGTGGACCTCCGGGATCCGCAGACCCGGGCCTTCCTGCCGGGCATTGGCGGCGAGGACGACGGCATCAAGGGTGGACTCAACGGCATCGACAACGGCCGGCTGCACTTCACCCGTGTCCGTATCCCGCGGACCAACCTGCTCAACCGGTACGGGGACGTCGCCCCGGACGGCACGTACAGCTCGCCGATTGCCAGTCCCGGACGCAGGTTCTTCACCATGCTGGGAACACTGGTCCAGGGACGGGTCTCACTGGACGGCGCCGCAGTGGCCGCCTCCAAAGTGGCGCTTAAGGCGGCCATCCAGTATGGCAGCGAGCGTCGCCAGTTCAACGCTTCGTCCGCCACGGACGAGGAAGTCCTGCTGGACTACCAGCGGCACCAGCGGCGCCTGCTGACCCGCCTCGCCACCACCTATGCGGCCGGGTTCGCACACGAACAGCTCCTGGCAAAGTTCGACGACGTCTTTTCCGGAGCCCACGACACTGACGAGGACCGCCAGGACCTGGAGACCCTGGCCGCTGCCCTCAAGCCACTAAGCACCTGGCATGCCCTGGACACGCTGCAGGAATGCCGCGAGACCTGCGGCGGGGCCGGCTTCCTGATCGAGAACCGCTTCGCCTCCCTGCGTGCCGACCTGGACATCTATGCCACCTTTGAGGGCGACAACACCATCCTGCTCCAGCTGGTGGCCAAGCGGTTGCTGGCGGATTACGCCAAGGAGTTCCGCAATGTGGACTTCGGAGTGCTGGCCCGCTACGTGGTGGGACAGGCCACAGGTGCGGCACTGCACCGCACGGGCCTGCGCCAGGTGGCACAGTTCATGGCCGACACCGGATCGGTGCAGAGGGCAGCGATCGCGCTGCGGGACGAGGAAGGCCAGCGCGCACTCCTGACGGACCGCGTCCAGACCATGGTGGCAGAGGTTGCCTCGGAGCTGAAGGGTGCAGCCCGGCTTTCCCAGCCGGAAGGCGCCGCAGTGTTCAACCGGCACCAGAACGAGCTCATCGAAGCGGCCCAGGCGCATGCGGAACTGCTGCAGTGGGAAGCCTTCACGGAAGCGCTTCGCGAGATGGACGACGCCGGCACAAAAGTTGTCCTGACCTGGCTGCGGGACCTGTTCGGCCTCTCACTCATCGAAAAGAACCTGGCCTGGTACCTCATGAACGGCAGGCTCTCCATGCAGCGCGCCCGGACGGTGGGCGGCTACATCAACCGGCTCCTGGCCCGGATCCGGCCGCATGCCCTGGACCTGGTGGACGCTTTCGGTTACGAGGACGAGCACGTGCGGTCCGCCGTCGCCACGGGAGCGGAGAAGCAGCGGCAGGACGAAGCCCGCGCCTATTTCCGGGCCCGCCGGGCCAGCGGCACGTCACCGGTGGAGGAGAAGTTCCTGCAGCCCGCCGCGGACCGGGCCCGGCGCGGTTAGGGCGCCATCCGCAATACAGCACGACGGCGCCGCTCCAGCACGTGGGGAGCGGCGCCGTCGTGCGTGGCCGCCGTGGCGGGGCTGATGGTCAGCCGGGGAGCACCGACCGGTATACCTCAAGGGTGGTCTGCGTGATGGACTCCCAGGAGAAATGCTCTTCGGCGCGGCGGCGGCCGGCCTCGCCCATGGCGCGTGCGCGTTCCGGATCCGAGACGACTTCCGTCAGCGCTGCCGCGAACTCGGAAACAAACTTCTCCGGGTCCAGCGGGGTGCCGGTGCCGTCCGTGACCTGCTCCAGGTCCACGAGCAGGCCTGTGCGGCCGTGTTCCACCACTTCCGGAATACCACCGGTGGCGCTTGCCACCACCGCCGCACCGCAGGCCATGGCCTCGAGGTTGACGATGCCGAGCGGTTCATAGATAGAAGGGCACGCGAACGCCGTGGCATGGCTGAGCACCCGGATCAATTCCTGCCGCGGCAGCATCCGCTCGATCAGCACCACGCCGGTGCGTTCACGCTGCAGGTCTTCGATGAGGCGGGCTGTTTCGGCCGCGAGCTCGGGGGTGTCAGCGGCGCCCAGGCAGAGGACGAGCTGGACGTCGGCCGGCAGCTTTGCTGCCGCGCGGAGCAGGTAGGGGACTCCCTTTTGCCGCGTGTTCCTGCCCACAAAGACAACGCTGGGCCTGGCGGGGTCGATGCCGAGGGCGCGGACGGCGTCGTCATTCTCATCCCGCTTCCACAACTCCACGTCGATGCCGTTGTGGACAACCCGGACTTTCTGCGGATCAACGGCCGGGTAGCTCCGCAGAATGTCCTGGCGCATGCCCTCCGAAACGGCGATGATCGCGGCGGCCGCTTCGTAGGCCGTCTTCTCTACCCATGAGGACAAGGCGTAGCCGCCGCCCAGCTGCTCGGCCTTCCAGGGCCGAAGCGGCTCCAGGCTGTGGGCGCTGAGCACGTGCGGGATGCCGTGCAGGAGGGAGGCCAGGTGTCCGGCCATGTTCGCGTACCAGGTGTGCGAGTGGACCAGGTCGGCGCCTGCGACGTCCGGAACGATGCGCAGGTCCACGCCAAGCGTCTGCACGGCCGCATTGGCCGCACCAAGGTCTTCCGGGACGGAATAGGACGTCACCGCCGCACCGTGGTAATCGGCGTCCCGTGGCGCACCAAAGGCCCGAACCTGCAGGTCAACATGCTTACTAAGCACCCTGCTCAATTCGGCGACGTGCACCCCGGCTCCCCCGTAGATCTCCGGCGGGAATTCTTTAGTCACAATGTCTATTCGCACAAGACCCAAGGTAGTCCTTCACGCTGAACTGTTCTACTGTGAAGAAGTCCGGGCAGACCGGACTGTTGGGGAGTTACGAAGGCGTACAGGAGCGACCACTATGCCGTTGAACAAGAAAGTCCTGGCCATTGTCCTCGCAGGCGGCGAGGGAAACAGGCTGATGCCGCTGACGGCAGACCGGGCCAAGCCAGCCGTGCCTTTCGCCGGCAGCTACCGCCTGATCGACTTTGCGCTGTCCAACCTGGTGAACTCCCGCTACCTGCAGATCGTGGTGCTCACGCAGTACAAGTCGCACAGCCTTGACCGGCACATTTCGGAAACGTGGCGGATGTCCACCCAGCTGGGCAACTACATCGCCTCCGTGCCGGCCCAGCAGCGGGTGGGCAAGAGCTGGTTTCTGGGCAGCGCCAACGCCATCTACCAGTCCCTGAACCTGATCCAGGACGCCAGTCCGGACATCGTGGTGGTGGTGGGCGCGGACCACGTGTACCGAATGGACTTCGCGCAGATGGTGGCCCAGCACGTCAGCAGCGGAGCGAAGGCCACCGTGGCTGCTGTCCGCCAGCCGCTGCACATGGCCAACCAGTTCGGCGTCATCGAAGTGGACCGGAGCGACCCCCAGAAGATCGCGGCCTTCGTGGAAAAGCCGGCCAGCACGCCGGGCCTGGCAGCGGATCCCTCCCAGTTCCTGGCCTCCATGGGCAACTACGTGTTCGACGCCGACGCCTTGGTGGCGGCCCTGCACGTTGACGCCGAGCGGCTGGACACCAAGCACGACATGGGCGGGGACATCATTCCCTACTTCGTGAACCAGGGCGAGGCCGGCGTCTACGACTTCACCCTCAATGACATTCCCGGATCCACCGAGCGCGACCGGACCTACTGGCGCGACGTGGGCACCATCGACTCGTTCTACGACGCCCACATGGACCTCATCTCGCCGCTGCCGGTCTTCAACCTGTACAACTCCGAGTGGCCCATCTACACCCGGCAGAGCATCTCACCGCCGGCCAAATTCGTCCGGGGCCAGAAGAACACCGTCGGAACCGCGCTGGATTCCATCGTGTCCAGCGGAGTGGTCATTTCCGGCGGTGTCGTGGAAGGCTCGGTGCTGTCCAATGACGTCTTCGTCGGGACCAGCAGCCGCGTCATCGATTCGGTCCTGATGGACAAGGTGTACGTGGGCGAAGGGGCTGTCATCAACCGCGCCATCCTGGACAAGAACGTCAGGGTTCCCGCAGGGGCCGCCATCGGAATGGATCCGGAACTGGACCGTGCCCGCGGCTTCAAGGTCACCGAGTCCGGCATCACCGTCCTGGCGAAGGGGCAGCAGGTTCCCGAACCCAGCGAACAGGAACGGCAGCTTGCGGCCAACAACCTGCATCTGGTTCCCAACGCGGTAAAAGCGGCAACTGCTGACTACCCGGACGTGCGTGAATCGGTGGAACGGGCAGCGGGGGCCCATGCATCGGCGGCGGCCGAAGCCGTGCCCGGCGTGCATAGGTCCTAGCGGCTGTCCGGCAGTATCAAGGGACCGGTCCCGGCCGGGGCCAGGCGGCGGAAGGCTGTAAAATCAGTCCAATGAGCTCCCCCGACCTGACCCCTGAGGAAATCCAGGCCTGCCTCAAGGTCCTGAACACCATCCACGCGTACGACGAGGAGCACCCCGACTACATTTCGGTGCGCCGTGCCACGGGGAAGATGTTCAAGGCCGTCAAGCGCCACCGCAGGGTCACCAAGCGGGACCTCATCTCCGAAGCGGACCGGGCGGTCATCGCGCAGACGGCCACCGCCGCGCCGGACCGGATCGATGACGAAACCCGGGGCAACAAGCTGGCTCCCTCGGCCACCGGCAAGGTGGCCGGACACCTGATCCGGTCCCGGCCGTGCTACATCTGCAAGCAGCACTACACCCAGGTGGACGCGTTCTACCACCAGCTGTGTCCCGACTGCGCTGCATTCAGCCACAGCAAGCGCGACGCCCGCACCGACCTGACCGGCAGGCGTGCACTACTGACCGGCGGCCGCGCCAAGATCGGCATGTACATCGCGCTGCGACTGCTGCGGGACGGCGCCCACACCACCATCACCACCCGGTTTCCCAAGGACGCCGCACGCCGGTTCGCGGCCATGGAGGACAGCGCAGAGTGGCTGCACCGGCTCCGCATTGTGGGTATCGACCTCCGCGACCCCGCGCAGGTCATGGCCCTCACCGACTCCCTCAACGAGGCCGGGCCCCTGGACATCATCATCAACAACGCGGCGCAGACCGTCCGCCGCTCCGGCAACGCCTACAAGCCGCTGGTCGATGCCGAGGACGAGCCCCTGCCCGCGGCGCTGGAGCGGGCCAACGGCGGTCCGGAGCTGCTGACCTTCGGCCACGCGCACGACAAGCACCCCCTTGCCCTGGCAGGCAGCGTCACGGAACATCCGGTGCTGGCCGGTGACGCCATCACATCGCTGGCACTCTCCACCGGCTCGGCGTCATTGGAACGCATCGCGTCCGGAACGGCGATTGACGCCGGCGGGCTGGTGCCGGACCTCGCCACAATCAACAGCTGGACGCAGGTGGTGGACGAGGTGGATCCGCTGGAGATGCTCGAAGTGCAGCTCTGCAACGTCACGGCTCCGTTCCTGCTGGTCAGCCGGCTGCGGGAGGCCATGAAACGCTCGACCGCCCGCCGAAAGTACATCGTCAACGTCTCCGCCATGGAGGGCCAGTTCTCCCGTGCCTACAAAGGCCCGGGCCACCCGCATACCAACATGGCCAAGGCAGCGCTGAACATGATGACGCGGACCAGTGCACAGGAAATGCTGGAGACGGACGGCATCCTGATGACGGCCGTGGACACCGGCTGGATCACGGATGAGCGCCCGCACTACACGAAGGTCCGCCTCATGGAGGAAGGCTTCCACGCTCCCCTGGACCTGGTGGACGGCGCAGCCCGGGTTTACGATCCGATCGTCATGGGCGAGGCGGGCGAGGACCAGTACGGTGTTTTCCTGAAGGACTACAAGCCCAGCCCCTGGTGATGGGCGTATGCTCACGGCATGAGCAAAGAGTCAGCCCCCGACGTTGAAAACCTCGAACACCACGACTGCTGGGCACTGCTGCGGACGGTCTCCGTGGGCCGGCTGGCTGTCCTGGCGGATGGCCACCCGGATATCTTCCCGATCAACTACACCGTGGACAGCGGGACCCTGGTGTTCCGTACCGGCGAAGGCACCAAGCTCGCAGCCGCCTCAGGCGGCGCGCAGGTAGCCGTCGAAGCCGACGGCGTGGATGCACAGACCGGCCTGGCCTGGAGCGTGGTGGCCAAGGGCACCGCGGAGGTAGTGACGGGCACCGAGCATGTCCTGGACACCGCCGCGCTGTACCTTTTCCCATGGCAGGCCGGCCACAAGGACACATTCATCAGGATCACACCCAGCACGCTGACAGGGCGCCGGTTCAAGGTAACAGCACCGCTGACCTGGTGGACCCAGCTGAGCGGCGCCGTCAAGAGTCCCCAGGAGTAAAGCCGCTCAGGCGAGCTGCGTGATTTCCACGCTGACGCTAAGGGCCGACCCTCCCCCGCCGGAGAGGATGCCCTTCAGCGGCGGCACGTCACGGTAGTCCCGTCCGCGGGCCACGGTGACGTGGAAGTCTCCGGCGGGCTTGTGGTTGGTGGGATCCCAGCTGCGCCAGTCTCCGTCCCACCATTCCAGCCAGGCGTGCGACTGCCCGGCTACCGTTTCCCCGATGCCGGCGCTGGAACGCGGATGCAGGTATCCGGAGACGTAGCGGGCCGGGATCCCGCAGCTGCGCAGCGCACCGATGGCGAGGTGGGCCAGGTCCTGGCACACGCCCTGGCGCTGCCCCCATGCCTCCTCCGCGTTGGTAGTAACGGCGGTGGAGCCGGACATGTACGTCATTTCCCCACGCATCCACTCGAAGATGGCCATGGCCGCCTCGTGCGGATTCTTGCCCGCCACCACCCCCGGAATGATGCCCAGGACCTCGTCCCCGGGGCCGCTCAGCCTCGACTGGGGCAGCCAGTCGCTGAACGCGCTCAGTGTCTCCGGAGCGGCAAGGATGTCCCAGCCGACGATGTCCGCCCCGGAGGGGATCTTTTCCGTGCGATGCACCTCCACCAGGATGGTGGAGAGCACTTCGAGGTGGTCATGCGGCATCTGCATGTCAAAGGCTGTCACCCTTGTGCCCCAGTAGTCGCGGTAAGTGCTGACCGCCGCCTGGGACGGGGACACCTTGACCACGGACTCGAGGACCACCTGCTGGGAGTCGGTCAGCGGCGTCATCCGGGCCTCGTTGTAGGACAGGGTGACGCGCTTGTTGTACTTGTACGCCGTGCGGTGGTTGATGCTCAGCCGGGTCATGAAACTTCTCCCACCCAGGCCAGTTCGTCCGCCTGATTGAAGTACTTACGGGAAATGGCGTCGGATGCCTGGGCAACGGCTTTCTGCACGCGCTCCATGTGCTCGGGCAGTTCCGACATGAGGTCGTCTGTCCGGTGGAACTCCAGGAAGGTGCGGGCCTGGCCCACGATGCGCCGGGCGTCATTGATGAAGCCCACGCGCTGCGCGGAGGGGTCCAGCTTGGCCAGGCACTCGTCTGCATCGCGGAGGGCGTAGACGATGGAGCGCGGAAACAGCCGGTCCAGCAGCAGGAACTCAGCGGCGTGCTGGTCCCCGAACGCAGCGCGGCGGGTCCGGAGGAACGACTCGTAAGCACCCGCGCAGCGAAGCATGTTGACCCAGGACATGCCCGCGGACAGGACGTCCCGGGTGGACAGCATGCGGGCGGTCATGTCGGCCCGTTCGAGGGAGCGGCCCAGGACGAGGAAGAGCCAGCTTTCATCATGGCTGACCGTAGTGTCCGCGAGGCCGCTGACCATGGCGGTGCGCTCAAGCGTCCAGTTGCAGAACCGGTAGGTGCCCACCACATCCTTTCGGTGCTGGCTGAGCCCGTAGTAGGTGGTGTTCAGGCTTTCCCACAGTCCGGAGGACACGGTCTCCCGCGCCCGCCGGGCGTTCTCGCGGGCGGCGCCGAGGGAGCCGGCGATGGACGTGGCGCTGGTCTTGTCGTAGGCCAGTGCATGCAGCAGTTCGGGCAGCCCGAAGTCCTCGCTCTGCGGCCGGGCGCCCATGACCGCCAGCAGTTCCTGGGCCACGCTCCTGCGTTCTTCCATCGGCAGGTGGTTCAGCCGTTCCAGGTGAACGTCAAGGATGCGGGCCGTGCCGTCGGCACGCTCCACATAGCGGCCAATCCAGAATAGGGATTCGGCGATGCGGCTAAGCATGTGCGGCTACCTCCTGCACGCGGGACGGAACGGGAAAGGGCAAGCCCACGGCAAGGCACAAGGGCACGACGGCGGCGCGGCTCACTGCTGCTGCTCCGGCTGGCGGTCGCGCCAGTTGCTTTCCACCGGCCACACAGAGACCCGCTCGCGGACGGTGATGGAGGGGCGCGGAACCGTCTCCACCGGCATCTGCGGCGAGTCGGCCAGCACCCAGGTGTCCTTGGAGCCACCGCCCTGGCTCGAGTTGACGATCAGCGAGCCCTCCTTGAGAGCCACACGCGTCAGGCCGCCCGGGAGCACCCAGACGTTGTCGCCGTCGTTCACCGCGAAGGGGCGAAGATCGACGTGCCGGGGTCCGAACTTGTCGCCGCTGAGGGTGGGGACCGTGGAAAGCTGCAGCACCGGCTGGGCGATCCAGCCCCGGGGGTCGGCGATGATCCGCCCCCGCAGGGCCTCCAGCTCCTCCGGCGAAGCGTCGGGGCCAATCACCAGGCCCTTGCCCCCGGAACCGTCCACGGGCTTCACCACAAGCTCCGAAAGGTTGTCCAGGGTGTACTCGCGGGCTTCCTTCTCTTCGAGGCGGTACGTGTCCACATTCGCGATCACGGGCTCCTCGTTGAGGTAGTAGCGGATCAGGTCAGGAACGTAACTGTAGACCAGTTTGTCGTCCGCGACGCCGTTGCCCACCGCGTTGGCGATCGTGACTCCGCCTGCGCGGGCCGCGTTGACCAGGCCGGGGCACCCCAGCATGGAGTCGGAGCGGAACTGGAGCGGATCAAGGAAGTCGTCATCGATGCGCTTGTAGATGACGTCCACGCGCTGTTCGCCGGCCGTGGTGCGCATGTAGACGCGGTTTCCACGGCAGATCAGGTCACGGCCTTCCACCAGTTCCACGCCCATCAGGCCTGCGAGCAGCGTGTGCTCGAAATAGGCGCTGTTGAAGACGCCCGGGGTCAGGACCACCACCGTGGGATCGTCCACGCCTGCCGGTGCCGTCTTGCGCAGGGCGGAGAGCAGGCGGCGCGGGTATTCCTCCACGGGCCGGATGAGCTGCTGGCCGAACGCTTCGGGCAGGCCCTTGGCCATGGCGCGGCGGTTTTCCAGCACGTAGCTGACGCCGGACGGGACCCGGACGTTGTCCTCAAGGACGCGGAAAGTCCCGGCGGCGTCCCGGACCACGTCGATCCCGGAAATGTGCACGCGCACCCCGCCGGCCGGCTCGAATCCGTGGACCTGGCGGTGGAAGTGGGCACTGGTGGTCACCAGCTGGCGGGGGATCACGCCGTCGGCCACTACCGTCATCTTGTCGTAAACGTCGTTGAGGAAGGCTTCCAGGGCACGCACGCGCTGCGCAACGCCCCGCTCCAGGACCTCCCATTCCGACGCCGGGATCACACGCGGCACGATGTCCAGGGGGAAGGGCCGCTCCTCCCCTGCGAAATCGAACGTCACTCCGCGGTCCAGGAAGGTGCGCGCCATCGAATCGGCCCGGGCGGTGACGTCCGCCAGTGAGAGTTTGCTTAGGGCGTCCGCAACCTGCCCGTAGGAGTCCCGCGGTTGCTGCCCGGGCGCAAACATCTCGTCGTAGGCGCCGGTCCTGCCGGCGGCCTCGGAGTAATCCTGGAATAGGTCTGACATGCGCAATAGCCAACCATCTTTTGGGTTCGATTTCATACTGCCCTCCACAATGGCGTGTTGGCGGCCGGGCAGCGGTTCGTGCTTTAGGGACCTTATCCGGCACAGTAGTCAGGTGCCACTCAGCAGACGCTCACCGGCAGCCGGGCCGGTGCTTCCCGGCCTTGGCTTCGCCGCTGCCGCCGTAGCCGCGGCCTTCCTGGTCCATGGCCTGCTGCCTGCGCTTCCTGCAATGACCGCAGCGGTGGTCCTTGGCCTACTCGCGGCGAACCTTCCCGGCTCCGCCGCGTGGATGGCGGGAAGGGCGCGCCGCGGCCTGGATTTCGCGGGTAAGCACCTCATGCGGGCCGGCATCGTACTGCTCGGCCTGAAGGTCAGCGTCATGGACGTCCTGGGGCTGGGCTGGCTGGCGCTGGTCCTGATCGCGGCCGTGGTGGCTGCCGGGTTCGGCGGAACGTACTTCATCTCACGGCTGTTCCGGCTTCCACCGGAGACGTCCCTCCTGGTGGCCGCCGGTTTCTCCATTTGCGGGGCGTCGGCCATCGGGGCCGTGGCTGCAGTGCGGCGGATCCGGCATACGGACACGGTGCTGCCGGTGGCGCTCGTGACGCTGTGCGGCACGCTGGCCATCGGCGTCCTGCCGCTGCTGGTGCACCCCCTGGGGCTCAGCGCCACGGTGTTCGGTGCCTGGGCCGGAGCATCCGTCCACGACGTAGGGCAGGTGGTGGCCACTGCGCAAACGGCCGGAACGGCGGCGCTGGGGATCGCCGTCGTCGTCAAGCTCACGCGGGTGCTGCTCCTGGCCCCCGTGGCCGCGATAGCCGGGGCGCACCACCGGTTTAACACAGCACCCGGGGCCGCGGCCGCGGGGACCCGGCTGCCGCCCGTGCTGCCACTGTTCGTGGTTGGGTTCGTGGCCATGGTGGCCCTGCGCTCCACCGGCTGGCTGCCGGAAAACTGGCTGGCCGGCGGTGCCCTGGCGCAGGACTTGCTCCTGGCTGCGGCACTCTTTGGGCTGGGCTCCGCCGTGCGCATCCGTACGCTCCTGCTGACGGGAGGACGGGCCCTGCTGGCAGCCCTGGCGTCATGGCTGCTGATCGCCGCCCTTGGGCTGGCGGCCGCGCTGCTGATCACCGCCTGACCTGTGATTGGATGGCGGAGTGTCTCTTGAGAATCTGGGCCGCAATGAAGCGGCGGAACGTTCAGCCCTGATCACCACCGCCAGCTACGACGTATGGCTCGACGTGCGGCAAGCCGCCGACCCGGGCTCCACCGGCTACCCGAGCCGCAGCACCATCGTCTTCAGTGCCGCCCAGCCGGGCACCACCACGTTCCTGGACTTCATCCACGGGGGCGTGCACAGCGTCATCCTGAACGGCGAGTCCCTCCGGGTCGACGACGTGGTGGACGGGCCCCGGATCCGGCTGGAAAACCTGCAGCGGAACAACGAGGTGACAGTGACCGGCATCGCCCTGTACAGCCGCTCCGGTGAAGGCATGCACCGTTTCGTCGATCCCGCGGACGGACAGTGCTACCTCTACACCCAATATGAACCTGCAGACGCCCGGCGCGTCTTCGCCAACTTTGAGCAGCCGGACCTCAAGGCGTCCTTCACGTTCCATGTCACGGCGCCGGCCGGCTGGGAAGTGGCGTCCAACGGTGAACAGACCGCCAGGACAGCCCTGTCCGACGACCCCGCCGCCGCCCGGTGGGACTTCGCGCCCACGCTTCCCATGTCCACGTACATCACCACCGTGCTTGCCGGACCCTACTTCAAGGCCCAGGACCGGTGGCTGGCCACGCCGGACGACGGCACGGCGATGGATGTGCCGCTGGCCCTCTATTGCCGGGCGTCCATGGCCGCGTCTTTCGACACGGATGAGCTGTTCCGGCTCACGAAGAACGGCCTGGAGTTCTTCAACCGGCTCTTCGACTTCCCGTACCCCTGGGGAAAATACGACCAGGCATTCGTGCCCGAGTACAACCTGGGCGCCATGGAAAACCCCGGCCTCGTCACCTTCACCGAAAGCTACGTCTTCACCTCCCGCGCCACCGACGCCCAGTACCAGGGCCGCGCGAACACCCTTCTGCACGAGATGGCGCATATGTGGTTTGGCGACCTCGTGACCATGCAGTGGTGGGACGACCTGTGGCTCAAGGAATCCTTTGCGGATTACATGGGCACCCTGGGCGTGGACCGGGCCACAGACTGGGCCACTGCCTGGGTGAACTTCGCCAACAAACGCAAGGCGTGGGCCTACGTGCAGGACCAACTGCCCACCACGCATCCCATCGTGGCGGACATTCCGGACCTCGAGGCCGCGAAGCAGAACTTCGACGGCATCACCTACGCCAAGGGCGCCTCGGTCCTCAAGCAACTGGTGGCGTACGTGGGCTTTGACGCTTTCATCGCAGGCTCGCGGGAGTACTTCCGCAAGCACGCCTACTCCAACAGCACCCTGGCTGACCTCCTGGAGGCACTCAGTGCCGCCTCCGGCCGGGACCTGTCCGGCTGGGCGCGGCAGTGGCTTCAAACCGCGGGCATCTCCACCCTCGCCCTGGAGATCACGCCGGACGCAACGGACGACGCCGCCATCGGCGGTGCGGCCATCGTCCAGCAGGCGACGGACCCCGTCACGGGAAGGGACGAGCCCCGGCCGCACCGGCTCCGGGTGGGGCTGTACGATTTCGACGCCTCCGGCGCCCTGGTCCGCACCGGAAGCGTGGAAACGGACGCGGACGGCTCCTCCACGCCCGTTCCGGACCTGGCGGGCAAGCCGCGGCCAGCGCTGCTGCTCCTCAACGACGACGACCTGACCTACGCCAAGGTCCGGCTTGATCCGGTCTCCCTGGACACTGTCCTGGAGTCACTGGACAGGATCACCGACCCCATGGCGCGGGCCCTGTGCTGGACGGCGCTGTGGAACTCGGCCCGGGACGGGGAAAGCCCGGCGGCACGCTACTTGGATGCGGTGGCAGCGTTCGGTCCGGCGGAAACCGGGATCGGGGTCCTGCTGAACATCCTCGAGAACGCCTGCACCGCCGTCGAACGCTACACTCCCCCGGCCGGACGCGACGGTGTGCGGTCCCCGTTCCTGGCGGCCGTCGCTGCCGAGCTGGACCGTGCCGTCCCCGGGTCCGACCACCAGTTGGCGTGGGCCAGGACGGTGGGCACGCTCAGCAGGCACGACGCCGCCCTGATCCCCCGCCTGCGCGGACTGCTGGACGGTTCGGCACCCGTCGGGGGCCTGGCGGTGGACGCCGAACTCCGCTGGCATCTCTGGCACGCACTCGCGGCAAACGGCCAGGCCACCCTTGCCGAACTCGATGCCGAACTGGCGCGCGACACCACCGCATCCGGGCGCGCCGGCCACGCCACAGCCGTTGCGGCGCGGCCGGACCCCGCCGTCAAGGCCGCCGCGTGGCAGGAAGCCGTCCACGGCACCACACTCTCCAACCAGCAGCTCAGCGCCACCATCAGCGGCTTCACCACTGCCCCGGCCGGCCTCCTGGATCCGTACGTGGAACCCTACTTTGAGTGCCTGCGGGACGTGTGGGACGGGCGGAGCATCGAAATCGCCAGCAGGATTGTCCGCGGGCTGTTCCCCCTGGACCAGGACCTCGCGGAAGGCATGGCACCTGCGGACCACCCTGTACTCCGCAGGACCGATGACTGGCTGGCCGCACACGCCGACGCCCCCCGCGCGCTGCGCCGCATCATCCTGGAGCAGCGCAGCCACCTGTTGCGCGCGCTCACGGCGCAGGCCGCCGTCGTGCAAGCAACTGCCCGGTAGCCGCCGCGGCTGCTCCGTACCCGTCCTGCGCAGTGATGAGGGCCCGGTGCACAGGGACAGTCCCTGCGCACCGTGGTCCGGCGTCAAGGCGCACTTGGCCCCTGGAAACGCGAAAGGCCCGCACCGTTGCCGGTGCGGGCCTTCAGGAAGCTCGGTGGAAGTGGATTACTTCTTGCCGCCGAAGCCCTTGAAGCGAGCGTTGAAGCGCTCGACGCGGCCTGCCGAGTCCATGATGCGCTGCTTGCCCGTGTAGAACGGGTGGGACTCGGAGGAGATTTCGACGTCGATGACCGGGTAGGTGTTGCCGTCTTCCCACTCGATGGTCTTCGAGGAAGACACGGTGGACTTGGTCAGGAACTTGACGCCGGAAGCCAGGTCGTTGAAAACAACAGCTTCGTACTTCGGGTGGATCTCAGACTTCATAATGGGACCTTTGTTCGCACAACTGGATTTTGCCAGCTGCCAGGTATGAATGGGATAGCTGTCCCCGCGTCAGCCGGGCTTCGGCGGCAGGACAACCAGCTATCCATCATAGCGGATGCACGCGGCGGGCGCGAACAATCAGCGCCGGGACCGCAACTCCCAAAACGCCACAGCGGAAGCCGCAGCGACATTGAGCGAATCCACGCCGTTGCGCATGGGGATCTTCACGGCGAGGTCGACGGCGGCAAGGGTGCCTGCGCTCATTCCGGCGCCTTCGGTGCCGAGCACCAACGCCAGCCTGTCCGGGTCTTCTGCCGCAACGGCGTCCACGTCCTGGGCATCCTCGGTCAGTTCGAGCGCGGCGACTGTGAACCCGTGGTCCTTGAGCACCTGGAGGTCCTCCGGCCAGTTTTCCAGGCGGGCCCAGGGGACCTGGAAAACCGTCCCCATGCTGACCCGGACGCTCCTGCGGTACAGCGGATCCCCGCAGCGCGGCGAGACCAGAACGGCGTCGATATCCAGGGCCGCCGCCGAACGGAAGATGGCGCCGACGTTGGTGTGGTCCACGATGTCCTCCAGCACGGCGACGCGCCGGGCACCTTCGAGGAGCTCCGGCAGCGGGACCGGGGACGGCCGCTCCATGGCCGCCATCGCGCCGCGGTGCAGGTGGAAACCGGTGATCTCCTCGAGCAGGCCGGCACTGCCGACGAACACCGGCACATCCGGGTGTGCGGCGAAGACGTCCTGCAGGTCCGCCAGCCACTTTTCGGCGAGGAAGAATGAGCGCGGCCGATGACCCGCGGCGAGGGCGCGGCGGAGCACCCGGGAGGATTCGGCGATGTACATGCCCTCCGCCGGCTCGCGGAGCTTGCGGAGGTGGACGTCGGTGAGGCGGGTATAGTCCGCCACGCGCGGATCGTCCGCGGACTCAAGATAGTGGATTGTCACCGGGTGATTATTGCAGCAGATTGGCGGTCATGACGCCCAGGGCCACCAGCCCCAGGACGAAGATCACGGCACGCAGCACGGTCGGCGAGAGCCGGCGGCCGATTTTCGAGCCCAGAACGCCGCCAACGGCCGAACTGAAGGCAATGAGCAGCACCACCGTCCAGTTGATCCGGTCGAAGGCAAACAGGAGGTATGACACCGCGGCCACCACGTTCACGCCAAGCACCAGGATATTCTTCATGGCGTTGGCGTTCTGCATGGTGCCGGTCAGGAAGACACCCAGGATGCCCACCAGCAGAATCCCCTGGGCCGCCACGAAGTAGCCGCCATAGACACCTGCCAGGTACACCAAAACCACCAGCAGCACGCCGTGGCGCTTGTCGCGGACGGCGTGTTCGGGGTTCTCCTCCCGGTTCCGGACCCAGGCCTGCAGCCGCGGCTGGAAAACCACCATGAGCAGCGCCAGGACGATCAGGAACGGTGCCACGTAGTGGAACACCGCTTCCGGCAGGTGCAGCAGCAGCCAGGCACCCGAAATGCCGCCCAAAAGGGATGCCGGCAGGAGCCGCAGCAACTGCCGGCCGCGCCCCTTGAGCTCGCGCCGGTAGCCCACCGCTCCCGAAACGCCGCCGGCCACCAGGCCCATGGCATTGCTCATGGAAGCGACCACGGGGGTGATGCCGAGGGCGATCAGCACGGGAAAGGTGACCAGCGTACCGGAGCCCACCACGGCGTTGATGGTGCCGGCCCACAGGCCGGCGATGGACACCAGGGTGCCGCTGAACAGATCCACCGTGGCTACTGCTAGCGGCGTGCGACAGCCGTGTAGCGGCCTCCGTTGACCGTCACGTCCAGCTCAAGGCCGAAAGTCCGGCCCAGGTTCTCCGCGGTCAGCACCTCGGCGATGGGCCCGGTGGCCACCACGCCTGCGTCGCGGAGCAGCATGGCGTGCGTGAAGCCCGGCGGCACTTCTTCGAGGTGATGGGTGACAAGGACCATGGCCGGCGCAGCTTCATCCATGGCCAGTTCGCTCAGGCGGCTGACCAGGTCCTCGCGGCCGGCCAGGTCAAGGCCGGCACCCGGCTCATCCAGCAGCAGCAGTTCAGGGTCCGTCATGAGGGCGCGGGCGATCTGCACCCGCTTGCGTTCCCCTTCGGAGAGCGAGGCGAACGAGCGGTTCAGCAGTGGCCCCATGCCCCAATCGTTCAGCAGGCGGAAGGCTCGGCGTTCGTCGTCGCGCTCGTATCCCTCACGCCAGCGGCCGGTGACGCCGTAGGCGGCAGTAACCACCACGTTCAGGACCGTCTCGTGTTCGGGGATTTGGGTAGCCAGTGCGGCCGAGGAGAGCCCGATGCGCGGCCGGAGTTCGAAGACGTCCACCCGGCCGAGCGTCTCGTCGAGGATTCCCGCGGTTCCACTGCTCGGGTGCAGCCGTGCCGCAGCGATCTGGAGGAGGGTGGTCTTGCCGGCGCCGTTCGGACCCAGGATGACCCAGCGTTCGCCCTCGTTAACCTGCCAGTCCACCTTGTCCAGCAGCGTTTTTTTGCCTCGGACAACACTGACGGAGGCCAATTCCAGAACATCACTCATAGGAGTAGACACTAGGACAAAAAAGAGGACGACTGATAACCGGTGAGGGACGCTCCGGCGTGGGCGCGTGCCGGCCGTCACGGCCAGGGTCCGGGCGCCTGCTTCCGGCGCAATGAATTCAGGGCACAGCTGCCCCGCTGGCTAAGATTGCAGGCATGACTTCGAACGTGACTGCGGTCAGCTACGGCCAAAATATGACTCCATACGGGCTGGAGCAGCTGCGTTCCGTCCTGGCCGCCGCCGGCGCCGAGGTGCTGCGGGAAGATTCCCTGGGTGACGAACGCTACCGCGTTCAGGTGGCGGAACTCGCCCTTCCGGATGCCACCGCCGCCGGCCTCGCCGCCCTCCGGCGGGCCGTAGCCGAAGCCGGCATCGACGGACAGGACACCGCCCTTGTTCCTGACGGCCTGCGGTCCGCCCCCCGCAAGCTCCTGATCACGGATGTGGATTCCACCCTGATCCAGCAGGAGGTCATCGAACTCCTTGCCGCCTATGCGGGCAAATTCGAAGAAGTGGCCGCCGTCACCGAAGCAGCCATGCGCGGCGAACTGGATTTCACCCAGAGCCTGCACGCCCGGGTGGCCGTACTCGCGGGGCTGCCCGCCGGCGTCGTCCATTCCGTCCGTGAAGAAGTGCAGCTCAGCGAAGGGGCCGCCGACCTTGTGGCCGCGTTCAAGGCTGCCGGCCATGTGGTGGCCGTGGTGTCGGGCGGCTTCAACCAGATCCTGCGGCCGGTCGCCGAGGAACTGGGCCTGGACTATTGGCAGGCGAACGAGCTGGAAATCGTTGACGGCGTGCTGACCGGCAAGGTGCTGGGTGCCGTGGTGGACCGCGCCGCCAAGGAGAAGTACCTGCGCGAGTGGGCCGCCGCCGAGGGCATACCGTTGGAGCACACCATCGCGGTGGGCGACGGCGCCAACGACCTGGACATGCTGGGCGCCGCCGGCATCGGCGTGGCCTTCAACGCCAAGCCGGCCGTGCGGGCTGTGGCCGACGCCGCCCTGAACATGCCGTACCTGGACGCCGTCCGGCACATCGCCGGAGTCTGAACACCCTTAACCGCGAGATGACACTTCGCGGCAGTGTCCGGGAGGAACATTGCCGCGAAGTGTCATCTCGCGGTTGGGGTGGAAGCTGAGACCTACTGCGCGCCCTTGCCGAAGTAGTCTGCGCCGCCGGCGTATTCCGTGTGGCCGGACTCAACGTCTGCGGTAACCATGCCGGCCACCACCTGGGCGAACTCCTCCACGGAGTAGAGCTTGCCGGCTTCGGCGCGGCGCGCCTCGATGGCACCCGGGGCTGAACGGTCCAGCAGGGTGGCGGTGACCGTGCCTTCGATCATGTCGCCGGACACTACCACCAGCGAGATGCCCTTTTCCGCCAGGTTGGGGATAAGCTCACGCAGCGCGTCCTCGCCGGCGCGCTTGCTGCGGGCCACCGGTTCATAGGCGTCCATGGTGGGCACGGTGTTGATGAAGTGGGCCTGGTGGCTGGTCACGAAGACGACCCGCGAGCCTTCCTTCATCAGCGGCACGGCGGCGTTGAGCATGTTCACCTGGGCGTCGCGGTTGAGCTTGAGCGCGTAGTCCTCGCCCATGCCGGTCTCCATGCCGCCGGAGGCGTTGAGGACCAGGATGTCCAGGGAACCGAAGTTCTCCATTGCTGCGCTGGCCAGCGCCTGGACGCCTTCCTGGGTGGTCAGGTCCGCGCCGACCGCCACGGCACGGCCGCCGTCGGCCTCGATGCCCTGGACCACCTTGTTGGCGCGGGGCGCCTTCTGGCGGTAGTTGACGACGACGGACGCGCCCTCGCCTGCGAGGATTTTAGCCACCTCGGCGCCTATCCCGCGTGAGGATCCGGTGACGATGGCGGTCTTGTTATCCAGCAGTCCCATACGTACTTCCTTTGTTCGAAACGTCTAATTCGCTGTTGGTCTGCAGACCATCATGCCAGCGCACAGCGGCGATTCCCTTGTCCGGGTCCAACAAAGAAGCCCGGCCGCACTAGTTCCCGCAAGGGCCTCCTAGTGACCCATGCCCAGGCCGCCGTCCACCGGGATGACCGCGCCGGAGATGTAGGCGGCCTCGTCGCTGGAGATCCAGCGGACCACGTTTGCCACCTCGGAGGCTTCAGCGAAACGGCCGGCTGGGATGCTGGCCAGGTAGTCCTTCTGGGTGGCTTCGGGGAGCTCGGCGGTCATGTCGGTGTTGATGAAGCCGGGGGCCACCACGTTGGCGGTGATGCCGCGGGACCCCAGCTCGCGGGTCAGGGAGCGGGCGATGCCCACCAGGCCTGCCTTGGAGGCGGAGTAGTTGATCTGGCCGGGGGCGCCGTAGAGGCCGGAGACGGACGAGATGAGGACAACACGGCCCTTGCGGAGCCGGATCATGCCCTTGGAGGCGCGCTTGATCACGCGGAAAGCACCGGTGAGGTTGGTGTCGATGACCGACGTGAAGTCGTCCTCGCTCATGCGCAGCAGCAGCGTGTCCTTGGTGATGCCGGCGTTGGCAACCAGGACCTCCACGGGACCGTGCGCGGCTTCGACCTCCTTGAAGGCGGCATCCACTGACGCCTCATCGGTCACGTCCGCCTTGACGCCCAGGATGCCCTCGGGCAGCCGGGTTTCGCTGCGGTAGGTGACGGCCACCTTGTCGCCGTTGGCCAGGAAGGCTTCCGCGATGGCCAGGCCGATGCCGCGGTTGCCGCCGGTGATCAGGACGCTGCGGGGGGCGGAAACTGCTTCAGTCATTGACGGACTCCGGTTCTCTGCGGCATGCGGCGCCGCGGTAGCAAGGTGGTGTTTGGGACTGCCTCCGATCTTAGCGAACGGCCCGGGCCGGGTTTGGGTGCCACTGCCGATGGTGAGAGAATTAACCCAAGCCTTTGGAGCGTGATCAACCACCGTGACCCTTGAAAACCATGCAGGACAGTCCGCGCCCGGAGAACCCGGCCGGTTCTCGGGTGACGCAGAAGTCCACAGCATTACGGATGCCGCCGCAGCCCACTCGGTGGACATGCATAAGCGCATGGTCAAGTACGCCCTGGCCATGGGCATCCGCATGGTGTGCCTGATCCTGATCTTCGTGGTTGACGGCTGGTTCAAGCTGATTCCCGTGGCCGGGGCGGTGTTCCTGCCCTGGATCGCAGTTATCATCGCAAACGGAAGCGACCTCGCCGAAGGCCACAGCGACCTGTTGCTGGACTCCGCGCCGCTTGCCGAACTTGAGGCGCCCGCGCTCCCGGGCAGCGGTGATGAGCCGGGCAGTGCGCTGCTCCAGGGTGAACTGGTCGATGACACGGACCCGGGCGGCCGAACAGACAACCCCAACGCCGGGGAGGAGCGGCGGGCATCATGAGTATTTTCGATTTCGCCGCGGGTTCTGATCCCGCGTTCCCGGAGGATGCAGCAGTCTGCTCGCGCAAGGCCTGCCGTGCCGGAGCCTCCTGGCAGTTGCTCTGGAACAACCCCAAGATCCATACGCCTGAACGCCGCAAGACCTGGCTTGCCTGCGGGGAACACCGGGAGTGGCTCGAGGACTACCTGCAGACCCGTGGCCTGTGGAAGGAGACCCTTCCCCTGGACGCCCCGGACGGCGCCCGGGAGCAGGACAGCTGAATGTACCGGTTCCTCTTTTCCAGCAAATGGCTGGGCTATCTTCTGCTGGCCGTGATCTTCGCCTCCGCCTGCGTTTTCCTGGGCCGCTGGCAGATGGACCGCCGGGCCGAAACGCTTGCTGAGATCAACCGTGTGGTCAGCAACTATTCGGCTGCCCCGGTGCCGTTTGCGCAGGCCCGGGACCAGTTCCGGGTGCTGGACCCTGAGAGAGAATGGGCGCAGGTTGAGCTGAAGGGCTCCTATGACCCCAGCGGGCAGCGCATTGTCCGCAACCGCCCGCTCAACGGCCAGCCCGGCTACGAGGTGCTGGTCCCCTTCCGCCTGGACTCGGGCGAGACCGTCATCATCGACCGCGGCTGGCTGCCCATCGGCAATAAGAACCCGGGCAGCCCTGATTCGGTGCCCGCTCCCCCGGCCGGCGAGGTCACCGCCGTCGTCCGTTTGAAGCACCCCGAGCCGGAACTGCAGCGGGGCGCCCCGGAAGGCCAGCTGGCCTCCATCGACCTGAACGCCTACGCCGCCCAACTGCCCTATCCGGTGCTCACCGGCGCGTACGGCCAGCTGGCCTCGGAAACCCCGCCGGCGGCGGGGATGCCCTATCCGTTCCCCAAGCCGTCCGTCGAGGAGGGCACCCACCTGTCCTACTCGCTACAGTGGTTCGCATTTGGCGTGCTCATGTTTGTGGGCTTCGGCTACGCGGCGCGGCAGCAGGCGCGCAACGCGGCGATTGACGCGGAGGACGACGGCGAGCCGGACGCGTCCGGAACCGTGCACTCTGCCGTCCCCGCGCGCCGTCGTCCGGCCCCGCCCCGGAGACGGAAGCGGCCAACGGCCGAAGAAGAGGAAGACGCACTCCTGGACGCGCAAGGGTACTGACCGATGGTGAAGAACGACGGCGGTCCCGTTGCCCGGGTGCGCTCCGCGCTGGTCGCCGCCGGCGTCGGCGACACGGTCCGGCACTTCCCTGCAGGTGTCCCCACCGCCGCCGCCGCGGCCGAGGCGCTGGGGTGCGACATCTCGGCGATTACCAACAGCCTGGTGTTCGACCTGGCAGGCGAGCCCCTGCTGATCCTCGCCAGCGGCGCCGCACGGGTAGACACGGCATTGGTGGCCCGCCAGCTGGGATCGGAAAAGATCCGCCGCGCCTCACCCCACTTCGTGTTGGAACATACCGGCCAGGAGGTAGGCGGAGTAGCCCCTGTAGGCCACCCCAAAAGAATCCGAACCCTCCTGGACGACTCCCTGAAAACCAAGGACCTCCTCTGGGCAGGAGCAGGAGACCACACCACGATGTTCAGCATCACCTACAAGGAGTTGCGGAGAATCACCGGAGCGCTGGAGTTGCCGGTGCGCTGAAGCGGCCTGCGCCGCGCAGCAAAACCTGTCACGGCGCCCCGGAGAACGCTACGCGAGCGTGATCAGGTCCAGGTAGTCTTCGTTCCAGTGGTCTTCCACGCCGTCCGGCAGCAGAACGACGCGCTCGGGGTTGAGGGCTTCGACGGCACCTTCATCGTGGCTGACAAGGACGACGGCGCCGGAGTAGTTCCGCAGTGCGCCAAGGATTTCGGCGCGGCTGGCCGGGTCGAGGTTGTTGGTGGGTTCGTCGAGGAGCAGGACGTTGGCGCTGGAGGCAACGATCGTGGCAAGGGCCAGACGCGTCTTTTCCCCGCCGGAGAGCACGCCGGCGGGCTTATCCACATCGTCGCCGGAGAACAGGAATGAGCCCAGGATGCCGCGGACTTCCGCGTCCTTCATGTCCGGGGCGGCGGAGCGCATGTTCTCGAGGACTGTCCTGTTGACGTCCAGGGTTTCGTGTTCCTGGGCGTAGTAGCCAACCTTGACACCGTGGCCCGGGATGACCTCGCCGGTGTCCGGCTGGTCCACCCCCGCGAGCATCCGCAGAAGGGTGGTCTTGCCCGCACCGTTCAGGCCAAGGATGACCACCTTGGAACCGCGGTCGATGGCCAGGTCGACATCGGTGAAGATTTCCAGCGAACCATAGGACTTGCTCAGCCCATCGGCGGTGAGCGGCGTTTTTCCGCAAGGCGCGGGGTCCGGGAAGCGCAGCGCTGCCACCCGGTCCTGCTCGCGGACGGCTTCCAGGCCGCTGAGCAGCCGCTCGGCGCGCTTGGCCATGTTCTGGGCGGCTACAGCCTTGGTGGCCTTGGCGCGCATCTTGTTTGCCTGGTCCATGAGGACCTGGGCCTTCTTTTCGGCGTTGGCGCGTTCCCGCTTGCGGGCGCGCTCGTCCGTTTCGCGCTGCTGCAGGTACCGCTTCCAGTCCATGTTGTAGAAGTCGATCTGCGCACGGTTCGCGTCCAGCAGGAACACCTTGTTGACTGTGGCTTCGAGCAGTTCGGTGTCGTGGCTGATCACGATCAAGCCGCCCTGGTGGTTCTTGAGGAAGTCCCGCAGCCACGCGATGGAGTCGGCATCGAGGTGGTTGGTGGGTTCGTCCAGGAGCATGGTCTCCGCATCTGAATAGAGGATGCGGGCCAGCTCGACGCGGCGCCGCTGGCCGCCGGAAAGTGTCTTGAGCGGCTGGTTCAGCAGACGGTCCGGCAGTGCCAGGTTTGAGCAGATCGAGGCCGCTTCCGCCTCTGCGGCGTACCCGCCGGCAGAAAGAAACTCCGCCTCAAGCCGGTCATACCGGTTCATGGCCTTGCGCTGGACCTGAGCGTCGTCGCTGGCCATCTCCTCCTGGGCCTTCCGCAGCTTACCCACCACGATGTCCAGGCCCCGGGCCGAGAGGATCCGGTCCCGGGCCAGCTGCTCCATGTCCGGGGTGCGGGGGTCCTGCGGCAGGTACCCGATCTCGCCGCTGCGGGTCACTTTGCCGGCAGCCGGAAGGCCTTCGCCGGCGAGGACGCGGGTGAGGGTGGTCTTGCCTGCACCGTTTCGGCCCACCAGCCCGATCTTGTCTCCCCTGTCAATGCGGAAGCTCACCTGGTCCATGAGGAGCCGGGCGCCAGCGCGCAGTTCAAGATCCTGGACGGTAATCACAGCAGGTAAGGCCTTTCACAACAGGGAACGCCGCAGCCACGCACAGATATTGCAGGACAGCTGGGGAGAATGGCCGGAGAACGGCCTTTTCAAGTCTACCGGGTGCGTTTGGTGGCAGGAACCGCGAATACCCACCTCGCCCCGGCTCTGGCGTCATGTGACTCCGCTCCTGCGGGGCCGGGCGCTGTGCCGGGAGATGCGGGGTTAGGGGCATAGCATCGTGGAGGGTAGGAATTCGGATATCAGCCTGGCCGCCCAAGCGGATTATCTGTTGTCCTGGACAGCAGCCTTGGAACTACCCCGCCCTGTACTGTCCCGGCTGCCGCCGACGTTGATGTATCCGTCCTTCGTGCAGTTGCTTCACCAGGGCCATGACGACCGGCAGCGGGCATGCATTTCACCCCCGTCGAAGCGGACCGCCCTGGTGGTCATGCCCACCGTCGCGGCGGCCTGGCCAATCAACATCTGACACCTCTCCTTGCCGGGTAGTGCACTCCTTCGGGCTGTCGCAGGCCCGTGAATGATCCTCCTTCAAGCATGCCTGGACCTTCCCCTATCGGGACGGGTGAAGAGTAGGGTGGCCGAGACCACTCCCGAAGGGAGCGCCATGAGCGCCAAACCAGACATTGATGTAGACCTTGCGATTATCGGCTCCGGCGGCGGAGCCTTCGCAGCCGCCATTCGGGCAACAAAATTTGGCAAGTCGGTATTAATGGTGGACCGATCAACCACGGGTGGGACGTGCGTGAACACGGGTTGTGTCCCATCTAAGGCATTGCTTGCAGCTGCTGAAGCGCGTCACGTGGCGCTGGACGCCGGTTCGAGATTCCGCGGCATAGACGCCTCCGCAGGCCCGGTGGACATGCACGGCCTGATTGTCGGAAAGCGTTCCCTGATAGCGGAAATGCGGACCGGGAAGTATGTTGACCTGATCACTGACTACGGCTGGGACTTCAGAAACGGAGACGCCTCATTCACCGGTACGCCGGAGGACCCCGCCCTGGAGATCACCGCCACGGACGGCGAAAAGGTATCAGTAGCCGCGGCCCACTACCTGGTGGCCACCGGATCAGCGCCATGGGTCCCGGAAGTTCCCGGACTCCGGGAGACGCAGTACCTGACCTCCACCACGGCCATGGAATTGGAAGAGGTTCCCGAGTCCATGCTGGTGGTCGGCGGGGGGTACGTGGCGATCGAGCAGGCCCAGCTGTTCTCGCGGCTGGGAACCAAAGTGACCATGCTGGTCCGCTCCCGTCTGGCCTCGGCCGAGGAACCGGAGGCCGCGCGGGCCCTGATGAGCGTCTTCAGTGACGAGGGGATCCGTGTAGTCCGCCGTGCCACCATAAAGTCAGTAGGCCCGGACGCGGCAACGGGAGGAATCCGGGCAATTGCGGATGTCGCCGGAGCGAAGGAAGAATTCAGCGCCAGCCGCCTGCTTATGGCCACCGGACGGCGTCCTGCCACCCACGGGCTGAACCTGCACGGCGTGGGAGTGCAAACCGGAGACACCGGTGAAATAGTCGTTAAGGCCACGATGGCCAGCACCAATCCGCGCATCTGGGCCGCCGGTGACGTCACCGGTCACACGAACTTTGTTTATGTGGCATCCGCGCACGGTGCACTTGTTGCTGAAAACGCCTTCACTGGCGCCGGGCGCAAAGTGGACTACCGGCACCTGCCACGTGTGGCGTTCACCAGCCCCGCAATGGCAGCCGTTGGTATGACCGACAGGGAAGCCCGAAGTAGCGGCATCAGTTGTGAATGCCGCGTCCTCCCGCTGGAATACGTACCCAGGGCACTGGTAAACCGGGATACGCGCGGCTTCATCAAGCTCGTGGCCGAGACCGGGACCGGCCGGATTCTCGGGCTCACCGCGGTCGGCAAGGAGGCTGGAGACATTGCGGCAGCAGGCGTGTATATCCTGGCGGCCGGAATGACTGTCGACCAGGTGGCGAACCTGTGGAGTCCTTACCTGACAATGGCCGAAGGGATCAAGATCGCCGCGCAGTCCTACACCACGGACATCTCCCGGCTTTCCTGCTGCGCAACATGAGCCTGCTCCAGACGCATCACCGCGGCGGACTTGCCCCTGCTTCGCCGGGGAATGGCTCCATCACGCCTTCCTCGACAAATTCAAGTACCGCAAGGAAAACTGGTCCCGGCAGCGAATCACATGCGAACAAAAAGGAGATCCACGGTTGAAACCTTCGGTCATCGTTTTTGACGTCAACGAGACACTGTCCGACATGTCCCCCATGGGCCAGCGGTTCGTCGAGGTCGGTGCACCCGCACAGCTGGCAAAATTGTGGTTTGCCACGCTGCTGCGGGACGGTTTTGCCCTGACGGCCTCCGGTGACAACAGAAGCTTCGCCGCCATCGGCGCCGAAGCACTGCACGGCCTGTTTGCGGGCACCGAATTGAACCAGGATGCGGACTTGGCCGTGAAGCACGTCATGGCAGGCTTCTCCGGCCTTCGAGTGCACACGGACGTCCCAGACGGCGTGACAGCCCTCGGCGCAGCAGGTTACCGGCTCGTCACGCTCACCAACGGGTCAACGCAAGTGGCCGAGAAGCTCTTTGCCGATGCCGGGATCCGGGACAGGTTCGAACGGCTGCTCTCCGTCGAGGACGCTCCGGCCTGGAAACCGAACCCCGCCTCCTACGAATACGCTGCATCGGTCTGCGGGGCCACCCCTGACCAGATGTTGCTCGTGGCCGTGCACCCTTGGGACATCCACGGCGCTGCCCGCGCAGGACTCGCCACGGCCTGGCTTAACCGGTCCGGCGGCCCATACCCCGACTACTTCCGGGCGCCCGACTACACCGCGGCCACGCTCCCTGAGCTGGCATCCTCGCTGGCGACAGCCACATGAACAACGGTTGATGGCGCCTGCGGTTCAGCGTGGTCATTACGTGGTGAAGATGGCTTTGTGGGCCTACCCGGCGGAGCTACGGGCGATTCTGTTCAACAGGGCGCGGTCGTGGATGATAATCCGGCCGCGCCCCTGCCGGATGGCCCGTCGAGCCGCAAGGTCGCTCATGATTTTGCTTGTCGCTTCCCGTGAAGCACCGAGCAGCCCGGCGAGCTGTTCGTGCGTCAGGTGGATGGTCGGTCCCTGTCCGAACCGTCCTGGGGAGGCGGTATCACCCAATTTCAGCAGGGTGGAGGCAACCTGTGCTGCCAGCGGCCGAAGCGCAAGGTCCGTGAGCCGCTCCTCCAGCCGGGCAACCTGCTCACCGAGCAGTCGGGAGATACGCACCGCGATCCTCGGGTCGGCGAGCAGGTAGCGTTCCACTTCTTCAACGCTGAGCTGGCAAACAGCCGAGTCCTCAATGGCCTCGGCGTAATTGTCATACATACGCTGGCCGATCAGCACCATCTCGCCAAAAACGGCTCCTGGTTCAAGGATGGCCATGGTCAGTGCCTTGCCGTCCTCGGTCACGCGGAATACCCGGACCCGTCCGCTCTTGAGGATAAACAACGCTGTTAGTGGCTGACTCTGGCTATACAGCAGCTCTCCCCGGCGGAATCTGCGTGCGGGGGCCATGAGCTCCATGGCCCCCATCTCCTCTGGCGTGAGGTCGGCGAAGAGATCCACCTCGGTCAGGCAAGCAAATGCGTCGGCTGGTCCTGCTGTCAGGGGATTGGCCTCTCGTTGTCGGGGGGACCATGGTCGCAGGTCTCCTGATACGGCAGCTGCCACGTCCGCACGGCAAATATCGGTCATACCTGGCCTTTGAGGATCCGGACCGCCACCAGTCCCAGAATAACGCCGTATACCAGATGACCCATGAGGCTGAACATGGCCATCGCGTCAATGGCGAAGAGAGGCATTCCGAGCATGGCCGGCATGATGGCCAAGGGGCCCAGAACCCACCACATCGCACCATAGGCGAGGCCGATTACTGCGCCCTTGGCATACGAGGCGGAGAGCATGCCCCCCAAGGGTATGACGAGGCCCCAGCCGATGAGCACGGAAATCACCATGTGCACGCCAAAACCCACTGCAGCAGAGTCGGAGCCGACCATGGATGCGACCATCGGGAGCATGCCCATGAGGGACATAAGCATGCCGAACACCAGCCCGCCTGCGAGGCCGCCGGCCGCACCGGCTACGATCCTCCGGCCGAGCTGGGTAGCCGTGGGGTGGTGTGGAAGTGCTGAAGCGGAAGCCATGATGATTCCTTTCCTCGAAGTTGTGCTTACCAGTTCAGCCTTGCCTGTCCCCTGGAGCGGTTCAGTGAACTGGGCTACACAGCAGCCGGCTAATCCTCGATGGTCACACCGCGCCAAAACGCGACGCGGTCCTTGATGGGCTGGGCGCGGGATTTTGGGTGGGCGTAGTACCATGCTGCGTCCACATTCCGCTGACCGTTGACTTCCAGCGTGTGATAGCTGGCCTGTCCCTTCCAGGGGCAGAAGGAATACATGTCGCTGTCCTGGAGGTAGCTCGGATTGACGTCCTTCCGGGGAAAGTAGTGGTTTCCTTCCACAACCACTGTGTCGTCGGATTCGGCGATAACCGCGCCGTTCCAGATGGCCTTGACCATGATCGTGTTCCTTTCGCAATTGGCCCGAGGGTTAGGGCAGGTGTCCACCCTAAGGCGCCCGACTCCTCGGGTTCTGTAGCACAGCACACAGTCGGCCGGACGATGAGTGGCCAAAGCCATCGATTTGTGAACAGCGCTCAGCAGCATGCCATCCAGTTAGTAGGTCCCCCACAAAACTGCACTGCCAATGCCCCGGTAACGTCGGGAGCACATCACATTTTCCTTGTACACCAGCGACAGGACCACCATGGGCAACACACGCACCTCCGCAGAACCCAAGCCAGCGCTGCGCCGCACCTGGAACGCCACTGATCTCGGCCTGATCGCCGTATTCGCGGCGCTCGTGGCCGGCTCCGCGCTCGTTCCGGGGCTCGCCGTCAACGGGTTCGGCGTCCCCATCACCTTCCAAACCCTCGCCGTCATGCTGACAGGCCTGGTGCTCGGCCCGGGCCGCGGCTTCGCCGCCGTCGGCCTTTACGTCCTGCTCGGCCTGGCAGGGCTCCCGATCTTCAGCCAGGGCCGCAGCGGCCTGGGCATCCTGGCCGGCCCTTCGGTGGGCTACATCATCGCATTCCCCATTGCCGCAGGCGTGGTGGGATGGCTGGCCACCGTCGTCATCCGCCGCACCGCCAAGGTCCGTGCCCTCGGGTTCTTCCTCGCCGCCACTGTCACCAGCGTGGTGGTAGTCCACTCACTGGGCATTCTCGGCATCGCAATGAACACGAAGGCAACCATCGGCCAGGCATTCCTCAGCGACCTCATCTTCTACCCCGGAGACCTGGTCAAGAATGTCCTCGCAGGACTCATCGCCGTTGCCCTGCACCGCGCCTTCCCGGACATCCTGGTGCGGCGCACCCTCCGTACGGCTCCCATGCAGATCCGGGACTAGGTTTCCACCATGCCCGCAGTGAGCTTCGACGAGGTGACGGTGTCCGTCCCGGTGGAGCACTCCCCCGTCCCGAAGGTGCTGCTGGACGACATCACCCTGCGGCTCACCGACCAACGGATCGGAGTCATAGGCGCCAACGGTTCCGGCAAGTCCACCCTGCTGCGCCTGGTGAACGGCCTGGTCCAGCCCACGTCCGGCAGCGTAACGGTGGACGGCGCGGACACCGTTGGCGCCGTCCGCGCCGTCCGGCGCACGGTTGGGTTCGTCTTCACGGATCCGTTGTCCCAGCTGGTGATGCCCACAGGCCGGGAGGACGTGGAACTGTCCCTGCGCCGCTCGGTCCGGAACGGTGCAGAGCGGCGCAGGCAGGCAGAGGCCGCAATGGACCGGCTGGGCCTGCTTCACCTCGCGGACCAGAGCATTTACGAGCTCTCCGGCGGCGAACGCCAGCTGATGGCGCTCGCCGCCGTCCTCGCCGTCGATCCCGGTGTCCTCGTCCTCGATGAACCGTCCACCCTGTTGGACCTGCGCAACCGGGAACTGCTGCGCCTCACCCTGGCAGGCCTGGACCAGCAAATCATCATGTCCACCCACGACCTTGACCTCGCACTCGAGATGGACAGGGTCCTGGTGATCGAAGCGGGCCGCGTTCACTTTGACGGCCCGCCGGCCGCTGCCGTTGCGGCCTACAGGGAATTGTGCCTCCACACCACTGCCGGCCCCGGAACAGGTACCCGATGAGGGGCCACGGCTTCCTTCTGGCCAACTACGTTCCGGGCAGCTCAGTGCTCCACCGGGCGCCGGCCGGACTGAAATTCGTGCTCGTGTTCACCACGGGGCTGGCATCGTTCATCGTGGTGGACTGGAGGGTTTCCGGTGCCGGCCTGGCTGCCCTGTGTGTTCTGTTCCTCAGCACGGGAGCCGGTCCCAAGCGGCTCTGGGCGGCGGTGGGTCCGCTGGTGCCCGTGCTGCTGGTCATCGGCGCTTTCCAGTGGTGGCAGCTGGGCGGCCCGGCGTCCGCACGCATTGTGCTGAACATCCTGATCTGCGTGGTGGCCGCATCGCTGTTGTCCGCCACCACGCCTGTCCAGCAGATCCTTGACGCGGTAGTAAAGGCAGCCGGACCGTTCAAGCGGTTTGGCGCCGATCCCGAACGCTTTGCCCTCACCATTGGCGTCATGCTGCGCAGCATCCCCTACATCGCCGGAACCTTCGCGGACGTCCGCGATTCGGCCCGGGCCAGGGGCCTGGAACGGAATCCGCGGGCACTGGTCCTGCCCGTTTTCATCACCTCGGTGGCGTTTGCCCGCCAGACCGGCGAAGCACTGGCCGCCCGCGGCCTGGGCGAGCCCGACGAGGGGGCCGAAGTCAGTCCCTGAGCTTCACGTACTGCATCAGCGCCGCCGTGCCCATCCCGCCCGCAATACTGATCATGGCCAGCGCCAGCAGTCCCGGCCGGTCCGCCTCCCGGGCCTGGGCAAGAAGCCGGGTGACCAGGACGGCGCCGGACGCCCCATAGGCGTGGCCCAGGGCGAGGGCGCCGCCGTCGAGGTTGGCCGCTGCAGGATCGATTCCCAGCAGGTCCAGGCTGGCCAGCGCCTGTGCGGCAAACGCTTCATTGAACTCCACCAGGTCAAGCCGGCCGGGCTTTACTTCTGCCGCTGCCAGCACTTTGCGCGCCGCCGCGGCCGCGCCCACGCCCAGGAGCTGCGGTTCCACGCCCGACGTCGCTGTGCCCACGACCAGCAGGCCGTCTGAAGCGCCCAGTTCCCTGGCGCGCCGCAGGGAAGTGATAACGACGGCGGACGCGGCGTCAGCGTCGAAGCACGAGTTTCCGGCCGTGACGCTTCCTCCTTCCACAAAGGCGGCGGGGAACCTCGCCATTACGGCCGGGCTGAGACCGCGGCGGGGACCGTCATCGGCGGCCACTGTTCCCCCGGGACCGGCCAGGGGCACTGTCTCGGCTGCAAAACGGCCTGCAGCGGCCGCCGCAAGGGCCCGCTGGTGGCTCCGTAATGCGAACCCGTCCTGCCGCTCCCGGCCGACGCCGAATCGCTTGGCGACGTTTTCCGCCGCGACTCCCATATCCGGGTCGCCGAAGTCTGCCGGAACAAACCGGGCGCGCGCAAAAAACTCAGGAACGCCGTCGTCGTCCTGGTAGGCGCGAAGGGGCGCCGTGCTGGTGCTTTCCACTCCTCCGGCAAGATAGAGGGGGTTGCCGCCGGCGGCAACCAGGCCGCCGGCCAGCACGATGGCATCCAGTCCCGAGCCGCACTGACGGTCGACGGTGAGCCCCGGCACGCCTACCGGGAATCCGGCTTCCAGCAAGGCGTAGCGCGCCACGTTCCCGCCGCCGCCCACGGCGTTGCCGACCACCACGTCCGTCACGGCGGAGGCGTCGACACCCGCGTCCGTCACCAACTCCCGCAGGACCGGCGCGAGCAGCGCATGGGGCCGCAGGCCACGCAGAGCACCGTTCGTGCGGCACACGGGAGTGCGGCGGGCGGCGATGATGACCGGCTGCCGGCCGGGCGGGAGGAGATCAGGTGCCAAGGCTTCGGACCCGCGCATCCCGCGCGTCGATCCAATCGAGGAGCAGGCTGCGGCTGACCTTGCCGCGGTCCGTCACCGGCAGCTCCGCCAGGGCATAGAACTGCAGGGGCCGCTTGTCCCTTGCCAGGATGTCCGCAAGTCCGGCACGAAGCTGGGTGGCCGTGACGCCACCGTGGGACGGTACTACGCCGGCCACTACCCGCTGGCCGCGCAGATCGTCCGGCATGCCCGCTGCCACGGCAGCAGCCACGCCGGGAACGGCCCCCAGTGCCAACTCAACCTCGTGCGGGTAGACGTTCTTGCCTGAAGTAAGGATCATGTCCGAACGCCGGCCCAGGATGTGCAATTCGCCGGCGTCAAGGTATCCCTGGTCCCCTACGGTGAACCAGCCGTCGAATGAGCGAAGCGCCTCGCCGTCGTCGCCCCACAGATAGCCGTTGCTGACCATGGCGCTCCGGACACAGATATTGCCGGGCTGGCCGTCGGGAAGCGGGGACCCGCCGTCGTCCATGATTTGCACCGCCACGCCCGGGAAAGGCCGCCCGATCCCGGTGCCGCCCAGGGCCGGCGCCGCGCCGGCCGGGAGCCCCGCGCCGGAAACGAAGCTGAGTTCGGAGGCGCCGTAGTACTCGTAGATGGTGGCGTTCGGCGCCCAGCGGCGGGCCGCCTCCAGGGTGCGCGCATCCAACTTGGAACCCGCGCAAATGATGGTCCGCACTCCGGAGGCATCCACGCAACCGGTCAGCCCCCGTTCGCTGAGCATGCGGAGCATCGTGGGCACCAGCACCAGGCGGGTGACGCGGTCGTGGGTGATGGCCGAGTGCACGTTCCCGACGTCGAAAGTTTCGAGGGTCTGGAATTCGGATCCCGCGTAGAGGCACTCGGCCAGGGCATACAGGTTCAGGCTCGCAGCCAGCGGCCCAGGCGCCAGCGTGACGTCATCCTGGCGAAGGCCAAAGAACTCGATGGAGGCCTCAAACGACTCCTGCCAGGACCGTCTCGACCGGGTAAAGGCCTTCGGGACCGCCGTGGTGCCGGAGGTAAGGCCGATCAGGAACGGGGAGTCCCCCGGGCCGTCCTCCAGCGCATCATCGGTCGCGACGGCCACAGCCTGCGCAGCGGCGTGGACCCGGTGCACGATCTCCTCCTGCAGGAGGACGGGCCAGGCGGGATCGAGCACTGCGCACTGCCGGCCGCCTGCAACTGCGGCGGCGAATTTCACCGCGAAGCCGATCGAGTTGGGCTCGCACAGGGCCGCCACGGATTTGGTTTCCGCGACCAGGGAGGCCGCTTCATCACGGAACTGCGCCCAGTCCAGGCGGCGGCCCGCGATCACGACGGCGGTGTCGTGGGGCCGTTCTGCGGCCCAGCGCTGGAGCTTGTTGAGAAAAGGCATCGGATCAACTTTACCGGCCGGGCCCCTTCCCCACGGAGGGCCAGCGGCTATTGTGACCTTATGAGTTTCAATGACAACGTGCAGCTGGATCCATCGCAGGTCCAGGACCGGCGCGGCATGGGCCGCGGTGTGAAGGTGGGCGGCGGCATCGGCGGCGGGCTCATCCTCCTTATCGCAGCCCTCCTCGGCGTCAATCCCCAGCTTTTGGAAGGGCTGGCCGGGGCCGGCCAGGCTCCCCCTGGGCAGGAGCAGGGAACAGCGCCGGCCTGCAGCACCGGCGCGGACGCCGACCAGCGGGTGGATTGCCGGATCACCGGCACCGTCAACAGCCTGAACGAGTTCTGGCCGGAATACCTTGCGCAATACAACGTGAAATACCCGCAGCCGGAGACCGTGATCTTCACCGGCGGGACCAACACCGGCTGCGGCTCCGCCACCAGCGCAGTGGGACCCTTCTACTGCCCGGCCGACACCACGGCCTACTTCGACCCTGATTTCTTCCAGGAACTCGTGAACCGCTTCGGTTCATCCGGCGGACCGCTGGCGCAGGAATACGTAGTGGCGCACGAATTCGGTCACCACGTGCAGAACGTCCTGGGCGACATCAACCGGGCGCAGCAGGATCCGCAGGGGCCGGAGTCCGGCGCCGTGCGCGTTGAGCTCCAGGCGGACTGCTACGCGGGACTTTGGGCCAAGCACGCCACCACGGTGCCGGATCCGTCCACGGGCCAGCCGTTCCTTGAGCCGCTCACGCAGCAGGATCTGAACGACGCCCTGTCCGCCGCCTCCGCCGTGGGCGACGACCGGATCCAGGAGTCCACCACGGGGCAGGTTAATCCCGAGGCCTGGACGCACGGTTCCAGTGAGCAGCGCCAGCGCTGGTTCAGCCGTGGCTATGAGTCCGGCGACATCAGGCAGTGCGACACGTTCGCGGCCCGCACGCTCTGAATATCCTTCTAACGGGAGCGGCCGGTCACCTTCGCAGTGAAGGTGACCGGCCGCCGTCGTACGTGCCTGATCAGATGTTGAAGCCGAGGGCCCGCATCTGGTCCTTGCCGTCATCGGTGATCCGCTCGGGACCCCACGGCGGCATCCAGACCCAGTTGAGGCGCCAGTCGTCCACGACGCCGTCCAGTGCCTTGCCCACCTGCTCCTCGAGCACATCGGTGAGCGGGCACGCGGCGGTGGTCAGCGTCATGTCGATCAGCAGCGCGCCGTCGTCGTCCGAGTACTTCAGGCCGTAAAGCAACCCAAGGTCCACGATGTTCACGCCCAGCTCGGGATCGATGACATCCTTGAGTGCCTCTTCGACATCCTCCAGGGCCGTCTGGCCCGGCGTGATTTCGGTCATGGCTGGTCCTTACTGGGCCGGAGCGGCAGCGGTCACGGAAGCAGCGCCGGCACCCTTGACGTAGCGGTCGTAGCCTTCTTCTTCCAGGCGGTCGGCCAGCTCGGGGCCGCCCTCCTCGACAACCTGGCCATCAACGAACACGTGCACGAAGTCCGGCTTGATGTAGCGCAGGATGCGGGTGTAGTGGGTAATGAGCAGCGTGCCCATGTTGCCTTCGGCGTGCGCCCGGTTGACGCCTTCGGAGACGACCTTCAGCGCGTCAACGTCCAGGCCCGAGTCGGTCTCGTCCAGGACGGCGAACTTGGGCTTGAACAGCTCGAGCTGCAGGATTTCCACGCGCTTCTTTTCACCGCCGGAGAAGCCTTCGTTGACGTTGCGCTGGGCGAAGTCGGCGTCGATGCGCAGCTTCTGCATGGCATCTTTGACATCCTTGGTCCAGGTGCGCAGCTTGGGGGCTTCGCCGTCGATGGCGGTCTTGGCCGTGCGCAGGAAGTTGGTCATGCTCACGCCGGGAACCTCAACGGGGTACTGCATGGCGAGGAAGACGCCGGCGCGGGCGCGCTCGTCCACGCTCATTTCCAGCACGTCTTCGCCGTCGAGCGTGATGGAACCGCTGGTGACGTTGTAGCGGGGGTGACCGGCGATGGTGGAAGCAAGGGTGGACTTGCCCGAACCGTTGGGGCCCATGATCGCGTGGGTTTCGCCCGTGCGGATGGTCAGGCTGACGCCCTTCAGGATTTCCTTGGTGCCCTGCTCCGTCTCAATGCTGACGTGCAGGTCCTTGATCTCAAGAGTAGACATGTGTCCGTGTTCTCCTCTGCACCGTGCCTCCCGGCGCGGTGCGGTCTTTTATCTGGAAGTAGTTTCGTAAATCTGGGTGCTAGCCGGTGACGGAGGCGCCATTGAGGACGTTGGTGACGTCCACGTACACCTCGTCGCCATGGATCTCAACGGCGAAGACCGGAACGGGGTCATAAGCAGGCAGCTGCAGCGGCTGGCCGCTGCGCAGGTCGAACTGGGAACCGTGGCCCCAGCACTCGATGGCGCAGCCTTCAACGTCGCCTTCGGAGAGCGAAATATCAGCATGCGAGCAGGTGTCCCCGATCGCGTGGATTTCGCCCATGGAATCCTTGACCACGGCGACCGGGTAGTCGTCGATCAGGATCCGCAGCGCCTGCTTGGGCTTGATCTCATCCGCCTTGCAGACGAGCTCACCCTTTGGCTGGTTGCTCATGACCCCGTACCTCAGTTGTCCGTCAGCGCGAGTTCGCGCTCCACAGCGTCGGTGAGCCGCTCCTCGATGGAGGGAACCTTGATCTGCTGGATGATCTCGTTCAGGAAGCCGCGGACCACCAGGCGGCGGGCAACATCCTCGGGGATGCCGCGGGCCATGAGGTAGAACAGGTGCTCGTCATCCATCCGGCCGGTGGCGCTGGCGTGGCCGGCACCCTCGATCAGGCCGGTCTCGATTTCCAGGTTGGGCACGGAGTCGGCGCGGGCGCCGTCGGTGAGCAGCAGGTTGCGGTTGGCCTCGTACGTGTCGGTGCCTTCTGCTTCCTTGCGGATCAGGACGTCGCCGACCCAGACAGCGTGGGCGTTGCGGCCCTGCAGTGCCCCCTTATAGAGCACGTTGGACTTGCAGTTGGCCACCGCGTGGTCAACGAACAGGCGCTGCTCCAGGTGCTGGCCGGCGTCGGCGAAGTACAGGCCGAACATCTCGGCTTCGCCGCCGGGGGCAGTGAAGCGGGCAGACGGGGTAACACGGACCAGGTCGCCTCCGAGGCTCACCATGATGTGCTTGAACTTGGCGTCGCGCCCGATCTTCGCCTGCTGGGAGGAAGCGTGCACCGCATCGTCGTTCCATTCCTGGAGCGTGATGACAGTGAGGGTTGCGCCGTCCTCGACAACGATTTCCACGTTCTGCGAAAGCACGGCGGAACCGCGGTGGTTAAGGACGACGACGGACTTGGAGAATTTCTCCGCGACGATCACCAGGTGCTGTGCGGCGGCCTCGCCGGCGGAACCTTCGATGTCAACGCTCACCTCGGTGAGCGCCTCGAATTCCGACGGGACGGTGACAACGGTGGCCTGGCCGAAGTTCTCCCATGCGTTGGCCGACACGCGGTCCTCGGGGATCCCGGCCGTGCCGATGCGGCGATCGTCGCGGCCCACGGTTTCAACACGTACCTGCTCCGGACCGCTGACCGTGACGGCGGGGGCGGTACCGGACAGGATTTCGCTGTGCAGGCCACGGAGGCGCTTGAGCGGGGTGAAGCGCCAGTCCTCCTCCATGCCGGTCAGCGCCTTGAAGTCTGCAAGCGTGTAGGAGGTGAGGCGGCCGGCGCGGGAGCTGTCAGGGATGCCCACACCGCCGCCGTGGGAGTGGCTCTTGGCAGAGGCTCCGGCCAGGGGCGCCTTGGCATCCGCGGCGTTGATGGGCGAAAGGCTCTCGCCTTCCTCCGTGAAGCCGTTGATGAACGGCTGGGCTGAAGGCGCGCCGATGCGTGCCTTTTCAGTAGTGATTTCAGTCATCGTTATCCGACGGACCCTTCCATCTGCAGTTCAATGAGGCGGTTCAGCTCGAGTGCGTACTCCATGGGGAGCTCACGGGCGATGGGCTCGATGAAGCCGCGGACGATCATCGCCATGGCCTCGTCTTCGCGCATGCCGCGGGACATCAGGTAGAAGAGCTGCTCTTCGCTGACCCGGGAAACGGTTGCCTCGTGGCCCATCACGACGTCATCCTCGCGGATGTCGATGTACGGGTAGGTGTCCGAGCGGCTGATGGTGTCCACCAGCAGCGCATCGCAGCGCACGGTGTTGGCCGAGTGCTTGGCGCCTTCGCGGACCTGGACCAGGCCGCGGTAGGCTGCACGGCCGCCGCCGCGGGCCACGGACTTGGAAATGATGGAACTCTTCGTGTTCGGTGCGATGTGCACCATTTTGGAACCGGTGTCCTGGTGCTGGCCCTCGCCGGCGAACGCGATGGACAGGGTCTCGCCCTTGGCGTGCTCGCCCACCAGGTAGACGGCCGGGTACTTCATGGTGACCTTGGAGCCGATGTTGCCGTCGACCCATTCCATGGTGGCGCCCTCTTCGCAGACGGCGCGCTTGGTCACCAGGTTGTACACGTTGTTGGACCAGTTCTGGATCGTGGTGTAGCGGACGCGGGCGCCCTTCTTCACGATGATTTCCACCACGGCCGAGTGCAGCGAGTCCGACGTGTAGATCGGGGCGGTGCAGCCTTCGATGTAGTGCACGTAGGAGTCTTCGTCCGCGATGATCAGGGTCCGCTCGAACTGGCCCATGTTCTCGGTGTTGATGCGGAAGTAGGCCTGCAGCGGGATGTCCACGTGGACGCCCTTGGGAACGTAGACGAAAGATCCGCCGGACCACACCGCCGTGTTCAGCGAAGCGAACTTGTTGTCGCCCACGGGGATGACGGTGCCGAAGTACTCCTGGAAGATCTCCGGGTGTTCCTTCAGCGCGGTATCAGTGTCCAGGAAGATGACGCCCTGGGCCTCGAGGTCCTCGCGGATCTGGTGGTAGACCACCTCGGATTCGTACTGCGCGGCAACGCCGGAGACCAGGCGGCTGCGCTCGGCTTCCGGGATGCCCAGCTTCTCGTACGTGTTGCGGATGTCTTCGGGCAGGTCTTCCCAAGTGGCTGCCTGCTTTTCCGTGGAGCGTACGAAGTACTTGATGTTGTCGAAGTCGATCCCCGACAGGTCCGCACCCCAGGTGGGCATGGGCTTGCGGTCAAAGTACTTCAGGCCCTTGAGGCGCAGGTCCAGCATCCACTCCGGCTCGCTCTTCTTCGCCGAAATGTCGCGGACAACCTCTTCGTCAAGCCCACGGCGGGCATTGGCGCCGACATCATTCTTGTCGGCCCAGCCGTACTCGTAGGTGCCGATGCCGTGGAGCTCCGGATTCTTTTCCAGAATCTCGGAGATCACAGTGTTTTCGGCTGCCTTCTCTGATAGTTGGTCCGTCATCACGGCCTTTCTTACTGATGGTTGGATTCGTCGTCCAGGCGGGCGGGGACTGCTGAGGAGCCGGCAGGCTCCCGCACAGGCAGCCTGCCTGTAGGTATGTGGGTGGTGCAGACATGGCCGCCGCGGGCCAGCGTGGACAGGCGGCGTACGTCAACGCCCACCAGCCGGGAGAAAACTTCCGTCTCGACGTCGCAGAACACGGGAAACCGGGCGGCGAGCTGCTGGATGGGGCAGTGGCCCTGGCACAGTTGCACGCTGGAAAGGGCTGCGGGAAGGGGCGCCTTGGCCTCGATGGAGGCAGCAGAGGCCACGAAATTGTCGCGGCTGAGGGCTGCCGCCAGCGCCTTGGCCCGGTCTGCGATTTCCGGGCCTGCGGCCTCCACCTCAGGGGCGTAGCGCGCCTCCATTTCGGCGAAGCGTTCGACGGCGAATGCCCGTACCGCGTCCGGCCCACCGATCGACTGGAGTTCCTTTAGGGCCAGCGCGGCGATATCCAGGTAGTCATTGCCAAGGGTGGACTGGCCCTGGGAGCTGAGCACATACCGGCGGGCCGGGCGCCCGGCACCGCCGCCTGCACGGGCTACGCGCTTGACTTCGATGACACCGGCGCGGAAAAGGTGGTCCAAGTGGCGGCGCACGGCAGCGGGGGTAAAGCCCAGAAGCTCGCCAAGCTCAGCGGCACTGACCGGGCCGTGTTCCAGGACAGCGGAGAGGACCCGGTCCCGGGTCCGCTCGTCGGCGTCGGCCGCCGGCCCGGCCAAGGGCACGGCGGAAGCAGTAGTCATGGAATACACAACACAATCATGTCGTAATTTAGTCCGTGTCTCCAGTAAGGCGAGGCTGGCCTGACCTGCCCGGCGGCCTGTGCGCCCAATACTGCGAAGAATACTACGTCCCGTAGAATACTCGGGTGCGATCCCCCATCTCCCCCGTCCTGTCCATCCATGGGCTGATTAAGGACGTCGGCCCGCTGGCCGCGCTGGACGGCAAAATGCTGCGCGTGGTCAGTGGCGTCTCCCTCCACGCCGAGCCCGGCCAGGTGACGGCCCTGCTGGGGGCTAACGGAGCCGGCAAGACCACCACCCTCGAATGTGCCCAGGGCCTGCAGAGGCGCAGTGGCGGCACCATCTCGCTGCTGGGCCAGGATCCGGCCTCGGCAGGGGCGGCCCTGCGCGCCCGCGTCGGTGTGATGCTTCAGGATGGCGGGCTCCCGCCGTCGGCCCGTCCCCTTCCCCTGCTCCGGCACATTGCCGGCCTTTACGCCAGTCCATGGCCCGTGGACGAGCTCGCGGACCGGCTGGGCATCGGGGCGTTCGCCCGGACCACCGTGCGGCGCCTGTCCGGCGGGCAGCGGCAGCGCCTGGCACTGGCGGCCGCCCTGGTAGGCCGGCCGGAGGTGCTGTTCCTTGACGAACCCAGCGCCGGCCTGGACCCGCAGTCCCGCCAGCTGGTCTTCGACCTCATCGCTGAACTGCGCGACGGCGGCATGGGCATCGTCCTCACCACGCACCTGATGGATGACGCACAGCGCCTTGCGGACTACGTGTACATCATCGACGGCGGGCGGAACGTTGCCGAAGGAACCGTTCAGCAACTGCTCCAGCGCAGTCCCGAGGTGGAAGAAGGCGCCGAGCATGTACGGACGCTGGTGTTCGACGCAGCCCCTGGACTGGACCTGGCCGGCGTACTGCCGGCCGACGTCGAAATCTCCGAGCCGCGGGCCGGCAGCTACAGCGTGACCGGAGCCTTGGCGCCCCGCCACCTGGCCGCCCTGGCGGCCTGGTGGGAAGCCCACGACATCATGCCCGCCGCCATGAGCCTGCAGGCCCGCAGCCTGGAAGACGTCTTCCTTGACATCTCCGGAAAGGACATCCGATGACCGCCACCCCGGCCGCCGTTCCCGCCGCGCCGGCATCGCTGGGCCGCCGGATCCTGCTGCAGGGCCGCTACGAAGCCCTGGCCATGCTTCGCAACGGCGAACAGCTCATCCTGGCCCTCGTCCTGCCGCTGCTGGCACTCATAGGCCTGACTGTCACTCCATTCCTGGACGGTTTTGGCGCGAGCCGCATCGACGTCGCCGTGCCGGGAATCCTGGCCCTCTGCGCCATGTCCACGGCGTTCACCGGCCAAGGCATCGCCACCGGATTCGACCGGCGGTACGGCGTGTTGAGGTTCCTGTCCACCACTCCCCTGGGCCGCGGCGGGCTGCTGGCCGGCAAGGCGCTCTCCGTACTGGCAGTGCTCGTCCTGCAGACCGCGGCGGTGACCGCCGTGGCGTTCGCGCTCGGCTGGCGGCCGCTCGCGGCCGGCTGGCTTCCCGGCCTGGCACTGCTGGTCCTGGGAGCCGCCGCATTCACCGCGCTGGGCCTGCTGGTGGCGGGCACCGTCCGCCCCGAAGCCACCCTCGCCATCACCAATCTGCTGTGGATACTCCTTGCCGCGCTGGGCGGGATCATGATGCCGGCGGAGCGCCTGCCGGGGGCGGCTGCGGGCGTAGTCACGCTGCTGCCGTCCGGCGCCCTGGGCGAAGCCCTGCGCGAGGCTTTCCTCAGCGGCTCCCTTAATACCGGGGCCGCCCTCATACTGGTGCTCTGGACGGTTCTGGCCGGAGCGGCAGCCATCCGTTGGTTCAAGTGGAATTGAGATAACCGTGAGTACGGCTTCACGCCTCCCCCAGTTCGCCGGCCGCTTCGTGTCGCGGCTGCCCCGCACCGTTGACAAGCGGGTCCGCGGACTTGCCGTCGCTTCCCTCGTGGGCCAGACGATACTCGTCGTGACCGGAGGCGCCGTCCGGCTCACCTCCTCCGGCCTGGGCTGCCCTACCTGGCCCCGATGCACCGACACCTCCCTGGTCAACACACCGGAAATGGGGATCCACGGCTTCATCGAGTTCGGCAACCGCCTCCTGACGTTCGCCCTGGCGGCCGTTGCGGCCCTGATGCTCGTCTACCTGTGGAATCTCCGCAAGGAACGCCGCGACCTGTTCCTCCTGGCCCTCGGCCTGCTGGCCAGCATCCCGGCACAGGCCATCATCGGCGGGATCACGGTTCTTACCGGGCTGAACCCATGGGTGGTTGGACTGCACTTCCTGGTCTCCATGGCCCTGGTTGTCTTCGCCACGCTGCTGGTGAACCGCGCCTTCGGCCGGACCGGCAGGTTCCAGACGCTGGCGCTGCCCGCTCTGCCCGGAATGATGCGGCCGGTGACTGCCGCCGTCGCGCTTTTTGCTTCCCTTGCCGTCGTGCTGGGCGTCGCCGTGACGGGCGCGGGGCCGCATGCCGGTGACGCTGAGGCGCCGCGCAATGGCCTCGACTGGGACCTGTTCTCCCACATCCACGCAGTACCGGCCTATTTGGTGACCGCGGGAACAGCCGTGGCGCTGGCCGTGGTCATGATGCGCCGCATCCGCGGGCCCTTCCGTGCCGCAGTCCTGGGACTCCTTGCCGTCACGGTGCTGCAGGCCGTCATCGGGTTCACGCAGTACTACAACGGCATCCCGGCTCTGCTCGTGGGGACCCACATGCTTGGCGCCGCACTGTTGATGGCCGCGGCCACCAACACCTGGGACCTGGCCCGCTGGAGCCCGGCCAAGTAGCCGCGCGCTTTCGACGCGCACCTTGGTTTTCGACGCGCCCGTGCGGTTTCGCGCCTCGTATATGGGATGCGCCAGCGGATGGGCGGGTCGAAAACACGTATGCGCGTCGAAATCGGAGGTGTCCGTGCCACATCCGGGAACGCAACACCCCCGGCCCCAAGACCAGGCCCGCGCGAGAGCTGACCAGACTCACCCCTCCCGCCGGCAACCCTCTCTCAGATCCTGCCGGTTTCCGGGCAACCCTCTCTCAGATAAGGTGCTGCGGCAAACGCTAACTGAGAGAGGATCCGTGGAAAGCCTGCATCAGGTGAGAGAGGGTCCGCCCAAGTAACGCATCAGGTGAGAGAGGGTCCGCCCAAGTAACGCATTAAGTGAGAGAGGGTCGACGCAGGGCCTGCATTAAGTGAGAGAGGGTCAGCCGGCCATCACAGCGGGGCCGACGAACGGATCCACGGCCAGCGCCAGGAACAGCAGTGTCAGGTAGCTGATGGAGCCGTGGAAGACCTTCATTGCGCGCTTGTCCGGGATGTCCTCGCGCTGTGCGCGGTTGTACAGGGCATGGGATTCGTAGAGGAACCAGGCGCCTGCCAGCACGGCGGTGACGGTGTAGACCCAGCCGGCGCCGCCGGCGGGAACCATGAGCAGCGAGCACGCCACCATGGCCCAGGCGTAGAGCACTACCTGCACGGAGACCACCTTCGCGCCGGCAATGGCGCCAAGCATGGGCACCTTGGCGTTTCGATAGTCCTCGCCGTACCGCATGGACAGGGGCCAGTAGTGCGGCGGGGTCCACAGGAAAATGACCATGAACAGGATGATGGCGGGCCATTCCACCGAGTTGGTGACGGCCGCCCAGGCGATGAGCACCGGGAAGCAGCCGGCCGCGCCGCCCCAGACGATGTTCTGTGCGGTGCGGCGCTTGAGGATGATCGTGTAGATGACCACGTAGAAGAAGATCGCACCGAGGCCGAGCCATGCGGACAGCGGGTTCGCCCCGAACCACAGGATGATGATGGCAGCCGCTCCCAGCAGCCAGGAAAACACCAGCGCTTCGCGGGGTGTGACCTCGCCGGTCACCAGCGGGCGGTTCTCGGTGCGGTGCATCAGTTTATCGATGTCCCGGTCGATATAGCAGTTGAACGCTCCGGCACTGCCCGCGGCGAAGGCGCCGCCCACCAGGGTGGCCAGGATCAGGCCGATGGACGGAAAGCCCCGCTCCGCGTAGATCATGGTGGGCAGGGTGCTGACCAAGAGGAGTTCGATGACGCGCGGCTTGGTGAGGGCGAGATACGCCTTTGCCTTACGTGCAAACCCGGCACGTGGTGCCCGGGAAGCGTTTAGCGGCGTATCTGTTGTGCTCACGGTGGCAGTCACCCGTTCTGTGTGGCAGTTCTGTGCGGCATAGGGAAATGCCGTGGCGCCTGAGAAAGGCGCGCGTTCCGGCGGAGGCCTCCAAGTATCATACCGCGCCGGCACCCTTCCGGCCGCCCGCCGATAGCCTCTGGTGATCGTGCGCGCAGCGTTTCGAGCAGATTAACTCAGCCGCACTTAAACCTCATTCACAAAAGGGGAAATTGCGTCCAGAACGTGAGATTTGCGCGGCCCACAAGGTGGAATAGAGCTAAGCTGTCACCAGATCAGCACGCAGCCGGGAACAGCTTTAAAGCGCGTCCCGGGCTGGCCGGTGGCTGAGTGATAGATCAACGTTTCGATGGTGAACGGCTGGTACACACCGCAGCAGGCGCCATGCAACGTGCCTTCACACGGACCCGGTGTGCCGCCTGCCATCAGCACAGAGAGGGGCCCGGTTTTCGTGCCACATTTGGAAGAGCAAGAACTGTCATGGACCACCTTGGACCAGCGCGCCGTGGACACCGTCCGCGTCCTCGCTGCCGATGCCGTGGAGAAGGTGGGCAACGGCCACCCCGGCACGGCAATGAGCCTCGCTCCGGCCGCGTACCTGCTCTTCCAGAAGCTGATGCGCCACGACCCCCGGAACCCCGAGTGGATCGGCCGTGACCGGTTCATCCTCTCCCCCGGCCACACGTCGCTGACGCTGTACATCCAGCTGTTCCTTTCCGGCTACGGACTGGAACTGAAGGACCTCGAGTCGCTGCGCACCTGGGGTTCGCTCACGCCCGGCCACCCCGAATACAAGCACACGGCGGGCGTGGAAATCACCACCGGCCCCCTGGGCCAGGGCCTGGCCTCCTCGGTGGGCTTCGCGTACTCCCAGCGCCGCCAGCGCGGCCTGTTCGACGCCGACGCCGCTCCCGGCACCAGCCCGTTCGACCACACCATCTGGGTCATAGCATCCGACGGCGACCTCCAGGAAGGCGTCACGGCTGAGGCTTCCTCGCTGGCCGGCCACCAGGAGCTGGGCAACCTTGTTGTCGTTTACGACGAGAACCACATCTCCATCGAGGACGACACCGACATCGCTTTCACCGAAGATGTCCTCAAGCGCTACGAAGCCTACGGCTGGCACGTCCAGCGCGTGGACTGGACCAAGACCGGCGAGTACGTCGAAGACGTCCAGGAGCTGTACTCGGCCCTCCTTGCCGCGAAGGCGGAGACCAGCAAGCCGTCCATCGTTTCACTGCGCACCATCATCGGCTACCCGGCGCCGAAGAAGCAGAACACCGGCAAGATCCACGGTTCCGCCCTTGGCGCCGAGGAAGTGGCCGCGCTGAAGGAGGTCCTGGGCTTCGACCCGGCGAAATCCTTCGAGGTGGACCAGGAAGTCCTGGCCCACGCCCGCTCCGTCGTGGAGCGCGGTGCCGCTGCCCGCAAGGAATGGGAAGAGTCCTTCAACGCATGGCAGGCGGCGAACCCCGAAGGCGCCGAACTCCTGCAGCGGATCGAAGCCAAGGAGTTGCCCGCCGGCATCGACGGGGCCCTGCCTGTGTTCCCCGCCGGCAAGGACGTCTCCACCCGCGCCGCGTCAGGCAAAGTGCTGAACGCACTCGGCCCGGTCATGCCGGAACTGTGGGGCGGCTCAGCCGACCTCGCCGAGTCCAACAACACCACGATCGAAGGTTCGCCGTCGTTCGTCCCCGCCTCCAAGCAGACCGATGCCTGGTCCGGTAACCCGTACGGCCGCGTCCTGCACTTCGGCATCCGCGAGCACGCAGCCGCCTCGATCGTGAACGGCATCAGCCTCCACGGCCGGACCCGCGCGTTCTCCGGCACGTTCCTGATCTTCTCCGACTACCAGCGCCCCGCGATCCGCCTCGGTGCGCTGATGGGTGTCCCGTCGCTGTATGTCTGGACGCACGACTCGATCGGCCTCGGCGAAGATGGCCCCACCCACCAGCCCGTAGAGCAGCTCGCTTCGCTGCGCGCCATCGTCGGCCTGGACGTGGTCCGCCCCGGCGACGCCAACGAGGTGGCCGCCGCATGGAAGACCATGCTGGAGAACCACAGCAACCCGGCCGGCATCGTGCTCACCCGGCAGAACATCCCCACCTGGGAACGCGGAACGGGCGACGCCGACGGCGACACCTTCGCTTCCACCGCAGGTGTGGCGAAGGGCGGCTACGTCCTGGCCGAGGCGTCGAAGGACGGCGCCACCGTGCCGGCCGATGCCATCCTGATCGCCACCGGTTCCGAGGTGCAGCTGGCTGTCCGGGCCCGCGAAACGCTGCAGGCCGAAGGCATCGCCACCCGCGTGGTCTCCATGCCCTGCGTCGAGTGGTTCAACAAGCAGGACGCCGCCTACCGCGAATCCGTCCTCCCGGCCGCCGTCAAGGCGCGCGTGTCCGTCGAGGCCGGTCTGGCCCTGGGCTGGAAGGAATTCGTCGGCGACGCCGGCCGCTCCATCAGCCTGGAACACTACGGCGCCTCCGCCGACTACAAGCGGCTCTTCCAGGAGTTCGGCATCACGGCCGAGGCCGTGGCCGCCGCCGCCAAGGACTCCCTCGCAGGCCTCCAGGCCTAACCCGATTTCCAGGAGACAAGAACATGACTACTCCCACCCAGCAGCTGTCCGACGCCGGCGTTTCCATCTGGCTCGATGACCTCTCCCGCGGCCGCCTCGAAACGGGCACGCTCCGCAAGCTCATCGAGGAGAAGAACGTGGTCGGCGTGACCACCAACCCGTCCATCTTCCACGCCGCCATCACGGCCGGCACGGACTACGACGCCACCATCGCGGCGCAGGCCGCAGCAGGCGCTTCCATCGAAGAGACCATCTTCGAAATCACCACCACGGACGTGGCCGATGCCTGCGACCTGTTCGCCCCGGTAGCCGCAGCCACGAACGGCGTGGACGGCCGCGTCTCCATCGAGGTGGACCCCCGCCTCGCCTGGGACACCGCCGGAACCATCGCCGAGGCCAAACACCTCTACAAGAAGGTCAACAAGGACAACGTCCTGATCAAGATCCCCGCCACCCTAGAGGGCCTGGAAGCCATCACGTCCACCCTCGCCGAGGGCATCAGCGTCAACGTGACGCTGATCTTCTCCCTCGAGCGGTACCGCGCCGTCATCAACGCCTTCCAGTCCGGCCTGGAGCAGGCCCGGGAAAACGGCCACGACCTGTCGAAGATCCACTCCGTGGCGTCCTTCTTCGTATCCCGCGTGGACACCGAGATCGACAAGCGCCTCGACGCCATCGGCACCGAGGAAGCCAAGGCACTCAAGGGCAAGGCCGGCGTCGCGAACGCCCGCCTGGCCTACCAGGTCTACGAGGAGCTCTTCGCCACGGAGCGCTGGGCACTGCTCGCCGAAGCGGGCGCACGCCCCCAGCGGCCCCTGTGGGCTTCTACCGGCGTCAAGGACCCGGCCTACCCCGACACCCTCTACGTGACCGGCCTGGTTGCCGCCGGCGTGGTCAACACCATGCCTGAGAAGACCCTGGACGCGACTTTCGACCACGGCGTCGTCACCGGCGACACCATCACCGGCACCTACGCGGAAGCAAACGCCACCCTCGATGCCCTCGAGAAGCTCGGCGTCTCCTACAACGACGTCGTCGCCATCCTGGAATCCGAAGGCCTGGATAAGTTCGTGGCCAGCTGGAAGGAACTCCTGGCCGACGTCGAAGGCGCCCTCGCCGCTGCACGGAAGGCCTCCTAGCCCCTATGAGCACTCTCAGCTACGACGCCACCGGCGCCGCCCAGAGGGCCGTTGAACAGCACCTTCCCGCCTTGGTGGCGGACCGTGTAGCCACACGGATCTTCGCCAAGGACCACACCCTGTGGGGGCCCGACGCCGAAGCGGAGTCCGCGATCCGGCTCGGCTGGGTGGATGCGGCCACCGTCTCGCAGCCGTTGGTGCCGCAGATCCTGGAACTCCGCGACGACCTGCGGGCGGAGGGAATCACGCGCATCGTCCTCTGCGGCATGGGCGGCTCCTCGCTCGCCCCGGAAGTGATCGCCGGCACGGCGGGCGTTGAGCTGACTGTGCTGGACAGCACGGACCCGGACCAGGTCCGTGCTGCCCTGGCGGACCGGCTGGAACAGACCGCCGTCGTGGTCTCGTCCAAGTCCGGTTCAACCCTGGAGACCGACTCGCAGCGCAGGATCTTCGAGCACGCGTTCAACGAAGCCGGGATCGATGCCAGGAGCCGCATCATCATCGTGACGGATCCCGGTTCCCCGCTGGACAAGGCATCGCGTGAAGCGGGCTACCGTGCCGTGTTCAACGCGGACCCGAACGTCGGCGGGCGCTACTCCGCCCTCACTGCCTTTGGACTGGTTCCATCCGGCCTGGCCGGCGTGGACATCCAGGCGTTCCTGGACGAGGCCGAGGAGGCCGCGGAAATCCTCAACGAGGACGCCCCGGAAAACATCGGCCTCGCCCTGGGTGCGGCCCTCGGCGGCACCATCCCGCTGCGGGACAAGATCGTTATTGCCGAGGACGGTTCCGGCATCGTGGGCTTCGCCGACTGGGCGGAACAGCTCATCGCGGAATCCACCGGCAAGCTGGGGACCGGAGTCCTCCCGGTGGTTGCCGGTCCCGCCTCCCCCGAGGTGGGCGCAGGCGCCCCCGACGTCCTGGTGGTGCGGCTGGTAGCCGCGGACGCCGACGTCGAACCCGGCGAAAACCAGGTGGCAATCGCCGGCGGGCTGCCAACGCAGATGATGGTGTGGGAGTTCGCCACCGCCGTGGCGGGCCGGCTGCTGGGGATCAACCCCTTCGACCAGCCCGACGTCGAGGCGGCCAAGGTTGCCGCGCGCGGCCTGTTGGACGCGCAGCCTGAGCCCACCCCGGCCGCGTTCGTGGACGGCGCCATCGAGGTGCGCGGCGGCGACTGGCTGGGTGACGCCGCCACCGCCGAAGGGGCGGTCACCGCCCTCCTGGGCACGCTGGACAACGACAGCTACCTCAGCGTCCAGGCCTACTTCGACCGGCTGGCCTTCGCTCCACTGGAGGGCATCCGCGACGGCCTGGCCGCCGTGACGGGGCGCCCCGTGACGTTCGGCTGGGGCCCGAGGTTCCTGCATTCCACCGGGCAGTTCCACAAGGGCGGGCCGGCCGTGGGTGTGTTCCTCCAGGTGACGGCCCAGGCCGCTGAGGACCTCGCAATTCCGGACCGGCCGTTCACCTTCGGTGAACTGATCGCAGCCCAGGCGGCCGGTGACGCCCAGGTCCTGGAGCAGCACGGCAGGCCCGTCCTGCGCCTGCACCTCACGGACCGCGCCGCAGGTGTGGCACAGTTGCAGGACATCATCCTTGCCCTCACCGCACGGGCATCCGCTACCGAAAGCTAAGGCACCGAAGGAACAATGCCAGAAACTGAATACGGCAGAACAACCGGGGCGCGTCCCGGGAAACCGCTGCGGAACCCGCTCCGGGATCCGCGGGACCGCCGTTTGAACCGGATTGCCGGTCCGTCCTCGCTGGTGCTCTTCGGCGTCACCGGTGACCTTGCCCGCAAGAAGCTCATGCCCGCGGTGTATGACCTGGCCAACCGTGGCCTGCTGCCGCCCAGCTTCGCGCTGGTGGGCTTCGGCCGGCGGGACTGGAGCGACGAGGACTTCGCGGGCCAGGTGAGGACCTCCGTGGAGGCCTACGCGCGGACCCCGTTTGACGAGGCGGTCTGGAACCAGCTGTCTGAGGGCATCCGCTTTGTGCAGGGCGAGTTCGACGACGATGATGCCTTTGAGCGGTTGGGGAACGTCATCGATGAACTGGATTCGGTGCGCGGTACCCGCGGGAACCATGCCTTCTACCTGTCCATCCCGCCGAAGGCGTTCGAGCAGGTCTGCCGCCAGCTGTCCAAGCACGGCCTGGCGCAGGCCGACGGCGACAAGTGGCGCCGTGTGGTCATCGAGAAGCCGTTCGGGCACGACCTTGAGTCGGCCCGGCAGCTGAATGACATCGTCGAATCCGTGTTTCCGCCGGATGCGGTGTTCCGGATCGACCACTACCTGGGCAAGGAAACGGTCCAGAACATCCTGGCCCTGCGCTTTGCGAACCAGCTGTTCGAGCCGCTGTGGAATGCCAACTACGTGGACCACGTCCAGATCACCATGGCCGAGGACATCGGCACCGGCGGCCGGGCGGGGTATTACGACGGCGTGGGCGCGGCCCGCGACGTCATCCAGAACCACCTGCTGCAGCTGCTCGCCCTGACCGCGATGGAGGAGCCTATTTCCTTTAACGCCGATGACCTGCGCGCCGAAAAAGAAAAGGTTCTGGCCGCCGTCAAGCTTCCGGATGACCTTTCCGCGCATTCGGCCCGCGGCCAGTTCACCGGCGGCTGGCAGGGCGGCGAGCAGGTCCAGGGCTATCTGGAGGAGGACGGCATCCCGGCAGATTCCACCACCGAGACTTTCGCCGCGATCCGGGTGGACATCCATACCCGCCGCTGGGCGGGTGTGCCGTTCTACCTTCGCGCCGGCAAGCGCCTGGGCCGCCGCGTCACCGAGATCGCCGTAGTGTTCAAGCGCGCCCCCAACCTGCTCTTCCGCGACCACAGCGAGGACGACTTCGGCCAGAACGCGGTGGTGATCCGCGTCCAGCCCGACGAGGGCGTGACCATCCGTTTCGGGTCCAAGGTGCCCGGCACGCAGATGGAAGTCCGCGACGTGACCATGGACTTCGGCTACGGCCACTCCTTCACCGAGTCCAGCCCCGAAGCGTATGAGCGGCTCATCCTGGACGTGCTGCTGGGCGAACCGCCGCTGTTCCCGCGGCATGAGGAAGTGGAACTGTCCTGGAAGATCCTCGACCCGTTCGAGGAGTACTGGGCGGAGCTGAACGAACAGCCCGAGCCGTATGCGCCGGGCAGCTGGGGACCGCCATCGGCTGACGAACTGCTGGCACGCGACGGACGAACCTGGAGAAGGCCATGATTGTAGACCTGCCGGACACCACCACCTCGAAGGTTTCCAAGAAGATCATGGCCCTGCGCGAGCAGGGCGGCGTGATCGCCCTGGGCCGGGTCCTGACCCTGGTGGTGGTCACCAAGTCAGGCCAGGAGGAAGACGCCATCGAGGCCGCCAACGAGGCCAGCCGGGAGCACCCCTGCCGCATCATCGTCCTCGCCGATGCCGGCAAGGAGCACGCGGACCGCCTCGACGCGCAGATCCGTGTCGGCGGCGACGCCGGAGCCTCCGAGGTCATCGTCCTCCGCGGCTATGGCGAACTCGCCCACGAGAGCGAGTCCCTGGTAGCGGCACTGCTCCTGCCCGACGCACCGATCGTGGCCTGGTGGCCGCACGGCGCACCGGAAAACGCGTGCGAGACCTCCATCGGCCGGATCGCCCACCGCCGCATCACCGATTCGGCCAACGAGGCGGATCCGTACGCGGCGCTGGAAAACATCCGGAGCACCTATAAGGCCGGGGACACGGACCTCGCCTGGACGCGCCTGACCAACTGGCGGATCCAGCTGGCCGCCGTCCTGGACCAGGCGGATCCCTCCCCCGTGACCGCCGTGGCGGTCGAAGGCGCCTCGGATTCGCCGAGCACCATCCTGCTGGCCGCGTGGCTCACCCTGACCCTGGAGGCACCCGTCACCATCGTGGCGGATCCGGCGGGGACGGGCATCCGCCGGGTGCGGCTCACCCGTCCCGGCGGCGACGTCCAGCTCTTCCGCCCGGGCCTGTCCGTGGCGGAGCTGACCCAGCCAGGCCAGCCCGCACAGCGGATCTCGCTGCCGCGCCGGAGCCTCCGCGACTGCCTTGCGGAGGAACTCCGCCGGCTCGACCCGGACGAAGTGTTCGGCGAAGTGATTACTATTGGACTGCCACGTACCAATCTAAGGAGCGTCCGACCCAGTGAGCGTTGAGCCACGAGTAAGCATCCACCCTGATTCGTCCGTACTGATGGCGGCCATCGCGGCCCGCCTGATCACCAAGCTTGTCGACGTGCAGGACAAACACGGTGAAGCCACCGTGGTCCTGACCGGGGGCACTGTCGGCATCGGCACGCTGAAGGCTGTTGCCGATTCCCCGGCCGCTCCTGCCGTGGACTGGGCCAAGGTCAACTTCTGGTGGGGCGACGAGCGGTTCGTCGCGGCCGACGACGCCGACCGCAACACCAGGCAGGCCTTTGACGCCCTGCTGTCCCACATTCCGGTGGACCCGGACCGCGTGCATCAGCCGGGATCGTCGGACGACTTTGCCACCCCCGAGGAAGCTGCCGAGGACTACGCCCGGCAACTTCGGGACGCAGCCGCCGCCGAGCACGCTGCGGACATGTCGGACGACAGGCCTGAGAACCCTGGGAGCTTGCCAAGGCTGGACGTTGTCCTGCTGGGCGTGGGTCCGGACGCGCACGTCGCCTCGCTCTTCCCGGAGCAGGCAGGCATCCGCGAAAAGGAACTCACGGTAGTGGGGGTTCGCAACTCCCCCAAGCCGCCGCCGCTTCGCGTATCGCTGACGCTGCCCACCATCAACACCGCTGCCGAAGTATGGATGGTGGTGGCCGGCGAAGACAAGGCCGGCGCCGTGGGGCTCGCCCTTGCCGGGGCCAATCCCGTCCAGGTGCCGGCAGCAGGGCCACGCGGCACGTCCCGGACGCTGTGGCTTATCGACGAGAATGCGGCCTCACGTGTCCCGCAGCAGCTCGTCCGGAAGGACGCCGCGGGCGCGTAGCCTCTCCAGCGCTCCGGCCAGGACAGCTTCGGCGTCCTCGCCGGAGCGCCGTTCCTTAACGTATTCCAGGTGGGTCTTGTAGCCTTCTTCGGACGTAGCGTGAGCGTCCGGCGGCAGCCCGTCTCTGGTGGCCGGCCCCCCGCACCGGCGGCATTCCCACTCCGCCGGGATCTGGTCCTCCGGAAGTTCGCAGAATACCGGCTGGGTGAGATGTCCGCTGGCGCACGTGTAGGTTACACGCATCCTCGGGACGGACTTGCCGGGGTCCCCGTTCTCCAGGCTCGACCCTGTGCCTTCGGTAACGCCGGCCCTGGTACCACGGAAACCGGAAGACGGATGCAGCATCGGGTTCTCCTGCCTCGTTAAACAAAACTGTGGCTGTCGGTATCCGACAGCCACAGTTTAGTTGGCTTCGCCGCACGGCGGCAGAGCCGTGCGGTTAGTGTGCGGTGCAGTGCGGGATCAGGAGTCGCCTGCTCCCGCGAACCGCATCATCAGGCCGAGCGCGATGATAACCAGGCCCCAGGTGACGCCAAGGATGACGGTGAACCTGTTCAGGTTGCGCTCGGCCACTCCGGAGGAGCTCAGTCCGGAGCTCATGCCGCCGCCGAACATATCCGAGAGTCCCCCGCCCCGTCCCTTGTGCAGGAGGATGAGCAGCGTCAGCAGGAGGCTGGTGATGCCCAGGAGGATCTGGAGGATGACTTGAAGAACGTCCACGACGGCCTTTCAGGAGTTGGGATGCGGGAGCGTTTACCGGGTCCGGACTAGTCCGTGACCAGGTGGCTCTCGAACCTGACAATATTAGCAAACTCGGCCGGGTCCAGGCTGGCGCCGCCCACGAGCAGTCCGTCCACGTCGCGCTCACGGAGGATGGCGGCAGCGTTGGCAGCCTTGACCGAACCGCCGTACAGCAGCCGCGTCCTGGCTGCCACGTCGGGGCCGAAGGTGGAATCAAGCTCGGCGCGGATGGCTTGGCACATCTCCTGGGCGTCCTCCGGCCCTGCCACCTCTCCGGTGCCAATGGCCCAGACGGGCTCGTAGGCGACGACGAGTTCGGCGGCCTGGTCGTTGGTGAGTCCCTCGACGCCGGCACGGAGCTGGTCCAGGGTGTGCTGCACGTGGGTGCCTGCCCGGCGGATCTCCAGGCCCTCACCGATGCAGAGCACCGGCGTAACGCCGTGGCGGAAGGCCGCCTTTACCTTGGCGTTGAGGACCTCGTCCGTCTCCTGGTGGATGGTGCGGCGTTCGCTGTGGCCAACCAGCACGTAGCTGCAGCCCAGCTTTGCAAGGAACTGGCCGGAGATGTCGCCGGTGTAGGCGCCGGAGTCGAACTGGGACAGGTCCTGGCCGCCGTAGGCGATGTCCAGGTCGTCGCCTTGAACCAGGGTCTGTACGCCGCGAAGATCTGTGAACGGCGGGAAGACAGCCACCTCAACCCGGCCGTAGTCGTGCTTGGCGTCCGAGAGGGTCCATGCGAGCTTCTGCAGCAGCGTGATGCCCTGGACGTGGTCCATGTTCATTTTCCAGTTGCCCGCGATGAAGGGCTTGCGGTCGAAGGCGCCGTTGGTTGACGTAGTCACGTTTGCTCCGTAAATGTCTTGGGTATGGGACCGGCCGGCCGGCTGCCGAGGCAACCGGCCGGCCGAAAGGTGATGCACTCCCGGCATCGTGTGCCGGGCGGACTGTTACCGGACGTCCGTTAGCGGTCGAGGACGCTCAGTCCCGGCAGTTCCTTGCCTTCAAGGTATTCCAGGCTTGCCCCGCCTCCGGTGGAGATGTGGCCGAACTGGTCATCGGCGAAGCCGAGGGTACGGACGGCCGCTGCGGAGTCGCCGCCGCCAACCACCGTGAACGCGCCGGTTTCGGTCAGGGCCTGGGCAATGGCCCGGGTCCCGTGGGCGAAGGCCTCGAATTCGAAGACACCCATGGGTCCGTTCCAGAACACGGTCTTGGCGCCCTTGATCCGCTCCGCGAAGGAGGCCGCGGAATCCGGTCCGATATCAAGGCCGATTCCGTTGGCTCCGAAGCTGCTGGACTCGATGGCGTCCGCGGCGACCGTTTCATGCGCGGCGTCGGCGGCGAACTTCTCTGCCACCACCACGTCCGTAGGCACGACGAACTCCGTGCCGGCGTCGGCTGCGCGCTTCAGGTAGTCCTGGACCACGGCGATCTGGTCTTCCTCGAGCAGGCTGCCGGCAACCTTGTGGCCGGCAGCCGCCAGGAACGTGAACAGCATGCCGCCGCCCACCAGGATAGTGTCCGCCTTGCCGATCAGGTTGTCTATGACGGCCAGCTTGTCAGAAACCTTCGAACCGCCCAGCACCACGACATAGGGGCGCTGGGAGTCGGCGGTGAGCTTGCGCAGGACCTCGACTTCGGTGTGCACCAGGTCGCCCAGGTACGACGGAAGGCGGGTGGCGACGTCGTACACGGATGCGTGCTTGCGGTGGACGGCACCGAACGCGTCGTCCACGAAGGCGCCGTTGTCACCGGTGAGCGCTACCAGCTCGTCGGCAAAGGCACCCCGCTCGGCGTCATCCTTGCTGGTTTCGCGGGCGTCAAAGCGCACGTTTTCCAGCACGAGGGCTTCGCCGTCCTGCAGCCTTGCTGCGGCTTCGCGGGCTGAGCTGCCCACCGTGTCACCGGCGAGGGTGACCTTGAAGCCGGCCAGTTCGGCCAGCCGGGCCACGGCAGGCTTGAGCGAGAACTTTTCGTCCGGCGCACCCTTGGGGCGGCCGAGGTGGGCTGTTACCAGCACGCGGGCACCGGCGTCCGTGAGCTTTGACAGCACTGGAAGGGAGGCCTTGATGCGGCCGTCGTCAGTGACTGTAGAGCCGTCGAGCGGCACATTAAGGTCACTTCGAACCAGAATGTACCGCCCGCGGACACCTTCAGCGAGTAGTTCGTTGAGGGTGTGAGATGTCATGTGTCTAACCCTAGCCCAGCTTGGATGCGACAAGCTCCGTGAGGTCAACGAGCCGGTTCGAGTAACCCCATTCGTTGTCATACCAGGAAACAACCTTGACCTGGTTGCCGATTACCTTGGTGAGGCCGGCGTCGAAGATGGAGGACGCGGGGTCGCCCACGATGTCCGAGGAAACGATCGGCTCGTCCGTGTAGGTCAGGAAGCCCTGCAGTTCCTCGGACTCCGCGGCGCGCTTCAGCGCGGCGTTGACTTCTTCAACGGTGGTCTCGCGGGACACGGTGACCGTGAGGTCCGTGGCGGAGCCGGTGGGAACGGGAACGCGGATGGCGTAGCCGTCCAGCTTGCCCTTCAGTTCGGGCAGGACCAGGCCGATGGCCTTGGCTGCGCCGGTGGAGGTGGGGACCATGTTGATGGCTGCGGCGCGGGCGCGGCGCAGGTCGTTGTGCGGGCCGTCCTGGAGGTTCTGGTCTGCGGTGTAGGCGTGAACGGTGGTCATCAGGCCACGCTCGATGCCGAACTCATCGTTGACCACCTTGGCCAGCGGGCCGAGGCAGTTGGTGGTGCAGGAGGCGTTGGAGATGATGTGGTGCGTGGCGTTGTCATAGAGGTTGTGGTTCACGCCCATGACGATGGTGATGTCTTCATCCGATGCGGGTGCGGAGATGAGGACCTTCTTGGCGCCGGCGTCGATGTGCTTCTGTGCAGCCGCGGCCTTGGTGAAGAAGCCGGTGGATTCGATGACGATGTCCACGCCCAGCTCGCCCCAGGGCAGGTTGGCGGGGTCGCGCTCGGCCAGGACCTTGACGACGTTGCCGTTGACGACGATGTTGCCGTCCTTGACCTCGATGGTTTCCTTCAGGCGGCCGCCCACGGAGTCGTACTTGAAGAGGTGCGCGAGGGCTTCGGGGCTGGTGAGGTCGTTGACGGCAACGATCTCGAGGTCCGCGCCCTGTGCGAGTGCTGCGCGGAAGTAGTTGCGGCCAATGCGGCCAAAGCCGTTGATACCAATACGGGTCGTCACTTTTTCAGTCTCCTTGGTGCTTTCGAAAAGCACTACTAGTTGAGCGGGCGATGAAGCCTACTAACAGATCCCGCACGCCATTGGGCAGAGATAATTTACATACCGGAGGACGACCAGCCTCATTGCTGAAGGCTGACCGCCTTCCGTGACCCATCTTACGTTTAACTGGGTCCGCCCCCGCAACTGCGGGGGCGGACGGTCCACATCGCGGCTGTTTTAAGTCCGAATGTGAAGTTTGTTACACGCTGGTGTCGCCGGTGTCACTACGGAAGGGTGATCAGTCCCGTGGCGTTGGTGCGTGCTGCCTCGAAGCGCTTGGCGACATCTGCCCAGTTGACGATGTTCCAGAATGCCTTGACGTAGTCAGCCTTGACGTTCACGTAGTCCAGGTAGAAGGCGTGCTCCCACATGTCCAGCATGAGCAGCGGCGTCGTGCCGAGCGCCACGTTGCCCTGCTGGTCGTAAAGCTGTTCGATGACGAGGTTGCCGCCGATGGGCTCGTAGGCCAGGAAGCCCCACCCGGAACCCTGCAGGCCGAGGGCCGCAGCGGAGAACTGGGCACGGAAGGCGTCGAAGGAGCCGAACGCATCGTCGATGGCCGCCGCCAGCTCACCTTCGGGCTTGTCGCCGCCGTCCGGGGAGAGGTTGTTCCAGAACACGGAGTGGTTCACGTGGCCGCCGGTGTGGAAGGCGAGGTCCTTCGACAGGCGGTTGATGTTGGCAAAGTCGCCCTTCTCGCGCGCTTCGGCCAGCTGGGCCAGGGCGTTGTTGGCGCCGGTGACGTAGGCGGCGTGGTGCTTGCTGTGGTGCAGCTCCATGATCCGGGCGGAGATGTGCGGTTCAAGGGCGGCGTAGTCGTAGCTGAGTTCGGGCAAAACGTACTCGGTCACAAAATCCTCCAATATCGTGGACCTCTCGGTCCGGTTGGTCTCTCTCGGATTGTGCATCCGGACGTCAGGCGCCCGGAATTATTTCGATTCTATGGGCCCGCTACTCGTCCAGCATTTCGGGCGTCACATTGGCATCCGTGCCGGGAATCCCGAGGTCAACGGCGCGTTTGTCCGCCATGGCCAGCAGGCGCCGGATCCTTCCGGCGATGGCGTCCTTGGTCATCACGGGGTCCGCCAGGCGGCCCAATTCGTCCAGGCTGGCCTGTTTGTGTGCCACGCGCAGTTCACCGGCGTACTTCAGGTGGTCAGGGACGTCGTCGCCGAGGATTTCCAGCGCCCGCTCCACGCGTGCTCCCGCCGCGACGGCTGCCTGGGCGGAGCGGCGGAGGTTGGCGTCGTCGAAATTCGCCAGCCGGTTGGCCGTGGCGCGGACCTCCTTGCGCATACGGCGTTCCTCCCAGACCATCAGCGCGTCGTGGGCGCCCATCCGGGTCAGCAGGGCGGCAATGGTGTCCCCGTCGCGGATGACCACGCGGTCCACTCCCCTGACCTCGCGGGCCTTGGCCTGGATGTCCAGCCGGCGGGCAGCACCCACCAGGGCAAGCGCCGACTCCGGACCGGGGCAGGTGACCTCAAGCGAGGACGAGCGGCCGGGCTCCGTGAGCGAGCCGTGCGCCAGGAAGGCGCCGCGCCACACTGCTTCGGCGTCCGCCGCCGATCCGTTGACGACGGCGGAGGGCAGCCCCCGGACGGGGCGTCCCCTGCCGTCAAGCAGGCCGGTCTGCCGCGCCAGCGCTTCACCGTCGCGCACCACCCGAACCACGTAGCGGCTGGCGCGGCGCAGGCCCCCGGCCGAAACCACGATGATTTCGCTCTGATGCCCGTAGACCTCGGCAATGGCGGCGCGGAGCCGGCGCGCGGTGGACGCCAGGTCCACTTCCGCCTCGATGACGATTCGGCCGGAGATGATGTGGAGGCCGCCGGCGAACCGGAGCATGGCCGAGACCTCGGCCTTGCGGACGGAGGATTTCTTGATGTCCAGCCGGGACAGTTCTTCCTTGACTGATGCTGTCAGTGCCATGGCACCTTCCTAACTGTTCCCGAATATGTCCTGGTACGCCGTTGCCAGACGCAGGGGGTCATGGACGGGCCGGCGACCCGACGCCCCTACTTTACCCAAGACAACCTCCGCACCGATCATCCCCGCGGCCCTTTCGAACTCCAGCCGGTCCGGCACGGAGGCCGGATCAGCCAGCACCACGTCCACTCCGAAGCCGGGGGCGTAGCGGCGGAGCGCGTGCAGGTGGTCCGCAGCGGACATGCCCATGGTTTCCTTGGTGTCCGTGGCCAGGTTCATGGTGAGGCACCTTTTGGCCGGTGTGCTGCAGAGCGCCTCGCGCATTTCTGGCAGCAACAGGTGCGGCAGGACCGAGGTGTACCAGGACCCCGGGCCCAGGATGACCCAGTCCGCCAGTTCAATGGCGCTCAGCGCCTCGACGCATGCGGGCGCATCCTCGGGCAGCAGCCTGACGTGCTCCAGCGATCCGGCCACCGCACACTTTGCCTGGCCGCGCACCGTCTGCAGGACGGAGCTGCCGTCCGGGGCGGTGGCGCGCACCTCTCCCTCGATGGTCAGGGGCACCGTGGACATCGGCAGGACCTGGCCGCGGGCTCCCAGCAGCGCGCCGGCCCACTTGAGCCCGCCCACCGCGTCGCCCAGCAGTTCCCAGAGCGTAACGATCAGCAGATTTCCCATGGCGTGCTCGTCCAGCGATCCGCCCGGGCCCTTGCCCGGCTGGAACCGGTGCTGCATGACGTCCCGCCAGGTGCGGCCCCAGTCCGTGTCATCGCACAGGGCGGAAAGTGCCATCCGGAGATCCCCCGGCGGGAGGACGCCGTACTCTTCCCGCAAGCGCCCGGAAGAGCCGCCGTCGTCCGCTACCGTGACGATGGCCGTGAGCTCCGAGGTGAGCAGGCGCAGCGCCGACAGGGAGGCCGACAGGCCGTGGCCGCCGCCAAGCGCAACGACGTTGGGGCCCTTGTCCTGCTGGCCGCCGAAACCGCCGGCCGGCGCCGGCACCAGGGGCAGGGCTCCCGTAAACAGCCCCATTATTCCCGGCCCAGGTCCCGGTGCGTGGTGGTCACGGTGACCCGTGGGAACTGCGCCAGCTTCTTCGAAATTTCCATGGCCACGGCCACGGAGCGGTGCTTGCCGCCGGTGCAGCCGACAGCAATGGTGGCGTAGTGCTTGTTCTCCCTGCGGTAGCCGTCCAGCACCGGTTCCAGCGCCATCACGTAGCGGTCTACGAAGCTCTTGACCCCCTCGGCCTCGAGGACGTAGTCGCTGACGTCCTTGTCCAGGCCGGTGTGCGGGCGCAGCTGCGGCACCCAGTGCGGGTTGGGAATGAACCGGACGTCGGCCACGTAGTTGGCGTCCACGGGCAGGCCGTACTTGAAGCCGAAGCTCATCACGTTGATCCGCAACGCAACGGGACCGGACTCGCTGAACAGCTCGGTGATGGCGGTTGCCAGTCCGTGGACGTTGTAGCTGGAGGTGTCAATTACGACGTCGGAGCTGTCGCGGAGTTCCTGGAGCAGCTCGCGTTCGGCGGCGATGCCGTCCAGGATCCTGCCGCCACCCTGCAGCGGATGCGGCCGGCGGCCCTGTTCGAAGCGGCGGACCAGGACGTTGTCGCTGGCATCGAGGAAGAGCACCCGGAATGTGATGCCGCTGGCCTCGAGGGCGCCCAGGGCGGCCCGGATGTCAGCGAACAAACCCTTGCTGCGCACATCCACCACCACCGCAAGCCGCGGAATGGACTGGGGCGCATGGGACACGAGTTCAGCGAGGGTGCCGAGCATCTGCGGGGGCAGGTTTTCCACGACATACCAGCCGTGGTCCTCCAGCGCATCCGCGGCAGTGCTCCGGCCTGCCCCGGACATCCCGGTGACCACCAGCAGCTCCGCCTCCAGTGGCTTGACGGGTTCCATCCCGTCCTGCCCTGCGCCGGATTCCGCCGTTGTGCCTGCCATCAAGTCCCCGTTTCCGTTCGTCTTACTGCCGGTGGCCGCACCGGCAGTCCCCCGCCTTTACCCTAGCTAAGTTTCGATGATTTCGCCGGTGGTCATGTTGATGGCGGGCGCAGCCGGCGCGGCCCCGGCGGCCGCGAAGTGGCTGACGATCGCTCCGGCCAGCGCCGGCCCGATTCCCTTGGCCGTGGCAAGCTCCTCGGCTGTGGCAGCCTTGATGCCCTTGACGGACCCGAAGTGCGCCAGGAGGGCCCTGCGCTTGGCCGCGCCCAGGCCGGGCACGCTGTCCAGCGCGGACACGGTCATGGCCTTGCCGCGCTTCTGCCGGTGGAACGAGATCGCGAACCGGTGGGCTTCGTCGCGGATGCGCTGCAAAAGGTAGAGGCCTTGGGATGACCGGGGCAGGATGACCGGGAAGTCGCTCTCCGGCAGCCACACCTCCTCCAGCCGCTTGGCCAGCCCCACCACGTAGACGTCGTCGATGCCCAGGTCCGCCAGGGCCCTGGCGGCCGCGTTCACCTGCGGCTTGCCGCCGTCCACAACCACCAGGTTGGGCGGGTAGGCGAACTTTGCCTTGGGGGCGGGGGTGGTGGTGTCCAGGAGGGCATCGGGGGCACCGGACACCGGCCCATCCTGCGCCGTCCCGTCCACCTGCGCCGTCTTGTCCTGCAGATAGTGCCGGAACCGGCGCGTCAGGACGTCCCGCATGGCGGCGGTGTCATCCGCAGCGGCGGCCCCGGTGATGGAGAACTTGCGGTAATCCGCCTTCTTGGGGAGCCCGTCCTCCACCACCACCATGGAAGCCACCACGTTGGTTCCCTGCACGTGCGAGACGTCGAAGCATTCGATCCGCAGCAGGGCCACCGGCAGGTCCAGGGCCTCCTGGAGTTCCTGCAGGGCCTGCGACCTGACGGTGAGATCACCGGCGCGGCGCGTCTTGTGCAGTTTCAGGGCATGTTCGGCGTTCTCGCGCACCGTTCCCATGAGCGCGGCCTTGTCGCCGCGGCGGGGGACCCGGATATCGACTTTCGCGCCGCGCAGCCCACCGAGCCACCGGGCCAGTTCCGCGGCATTGCTCGGTTCCACCGGAACCAGGACTTCACGGGGAAGCCGGCCCTGCGTGTCACCGTCTTCGCCGTACACCTGCTGGAGCAGGTGCTCGACGAGGTCCGGAGTGGTGGAGTCCTCCACCTTTTCCACCACCCAGCCGCGCTGGCCGCGGACGCGTCCGCCGCGGACGTGGAACACCTGCACGGCGGCCTCGAGCTCATCCTCGTGCAGGGCGAAGATGTCCGCATCGGTATCCTCCGCGAGGACCACGGCGTTGCGTTCAAAGACCTTGCGCATGGCAGTGATGTCATCACGGAGCCGCGCGGCGCGTTCATAGTCCAGGCGTGCCACGGCCTCGGCCATTTGCTTCTCCAGCTTGGCAATGAACCGCTTGGCTTCACCGCCCATGAAGGCGCAAAAATCATCGGCCAGGGCCCGGTGGTCCTCCGGCGAGATCCGTCCTACGCACGGGGCGGAGCATTTGTCGATGTAGCCGAGCAGGCAGGGCCGGCCGCTGGCCTCGGCCCGTTTGAAGACGCCGGCGCTGCAGCTGCGGACAGGGAAGACGCGCAGGAGGGTGTCCATGGTCTCCCGGATGGCTCCGGCCGTGTAGGGACCGAAATACCGGGTGCCCTTCCGGCGGTCGCCGCGCATTACCTGGACGCGGGGGTATTTCTCGCCCATCGTCACTGCCAGGTAGGGATACGTCTTGTCGTCCCGGAACACCACGTTGAAGCGCGGCTTGAATTCCTTGATCCAGGTATATTCAAGCTGCAGCGATTCCAGTTCGCTGCCCACCACGGTCCACTCCACGCTGCTCGCGGCATGCACCATGGCATAGGTCTTGGGCATCAGGCCCGCTGGGTTGGCGAAGTAGGAGCTCAGCCGCGAACGGAGGCTCTTGGCCTTGCCCACGTAGATGACGCGGCCGTGCGCGTCCCTGAACCGGTAGACCCCCGGGTTGGTGGGAATTTCACCGGTCCGGGGCCGGTAACTTGCTGGATTTGCCACTTATCCATTCTACTGAGCCGGCAGGCCGTGCCTTGCCGCCGTTCGCCGCGGGCCTACCCGGCGGATTTGCTCTGGTTGTAGCTGGTGGACCGCTCCTGGCCGCTGAGGGCCGCAATGGCGTCCATGATCCGGTCCGTCACTTCACGGCGTGCCGGCAGTGAGTGGTCCGGTCCTGTCCTGTCGAAATAGAGCGGCTCCCCCACCTTCATGGTGAAGTGCTGCGGCCGCACGCCCTTCTCACCGGCACGCTGGAGGTTCTCGGTACCGATGAGACCCACCGGAATCACGGGCGCTCCGGTGGTCAGGGCGAGCCAGCCGACGCCGGTCCGGCCGCGGTACAGTATGCCGTCCCTGGACCGGGTCCCCTCCGGGTAGATACCGATGCCCTTGCCCGCCTCCAGGATGTCCAGGAGCGTCTTCAGGGCCTGGACGCTGGCGGCCTGCTCACCGCGCTCCACCGGGATGGAGCCGACGGATTCGAAGAACGCCTTCATCGCCTTCCCCTTGAGGCCGCCGGTGGTGAAGTACTCTGCCTTGGCGAAGAAGGCGACGGGCCGGGGCATGAGGGCCTGCACGATCACGCTGTCGAAGAAGGACAGGTGGTTGGGCGCGACAATAAACGGACCGTCTGCCGGGACGTTTTCGAGTCCTTCGACGGTGGGACGGCAGGTGCCGGCGATCAGGTTTCGCGTGGTCCAGCGAACGGCATCAAACATTTCCATCGTTGGTCACCCCGCTCATGGCCGCGGTGTGGATGGCCTGGAGGCGGCCCACAGCCTCCAGCAGGGCTGCAGGGGTATGGACGACGGCGACGGCACCGGCGCTTTCAAGCTCACCCTCGGCGGCGAAGCCCCAGGCGACGCCTACGCAGTCGAGTCCGTTCGCCACCGCGCCGTCCACATCCTGGGCCCGGTCCCCCACCATGACCGCGTGCCGGGTGTCCAGGTCCCTGAGGGCGGCGGCGATCATTGCCGACTTCCCGACGGGAACGCCATCGAAGGAAACCTCCTCGTCCGGCGCCCCGTGGATGCCGCGGAAGAATCCGTCGATGCGGTGAAGGGCCAGCAGTTTCCGTGCCATACCCTGGGGTTTCTGGGTGGCGACCGCCAGGGGCCGTCCGGACGCCGCGAAGGATTCCAGCACGTCGCGGATCCCGGGGTAGAGCCGGCTTTGAGCCATTCCGCTGACCATGTAGTGCCCGCGGTAACGGCGCACCACGTCCTCCAGCTTGTCCGCCGGGACCTTGGCGATATTCAACAGCGAGTCACTGAGCCTGGGGCCGATCATGGTCTCCAGGAGTTCCGGTGCGGGAACGGGAAGCCCGGTTTCGGCGAGGGCCGCGGAAATTCCCCCTGTTATCCCACCGGCCGGATCGACAAGAGTGCCGTCCAGGTCAAAGATCACGGGCACTGTTGTTTGAGTCACCGGGCTAGTTTCTCACGAGAGCACACAAGCCTGAAACTCGCATTCCCCTTAAGGAATATTCCAGTGTCCGGGCCGGCGGGCTAGCCCAGGATTTCCGCGAGGAACCTGGCCGTGTGGCTGGTGGTGGACTTTGCGACCTGTTCCGGGGTCCCCGACGCCACTATCTGCCCGCCTCCTGAGCCCCCGTCCGGGCCCAGGTCCACGATCCAGTCCGCACTCTTGATGACGTCCAGGTTGTGTTCAATGGTGATCACCGTGTTGCCCTTGTCCACCAGGCCCTGGAGCACCAGGAGGAGCTTGCGGATGTCCTCGAAGTGCAGGCCGGTGGTGGGCTCATCCAGAACATAGATGCTGCGGCCGTTGGAACGCTTTTGCAGCTCCGAGGCCAGCTTGACGCGCTGCGCTTCACCGCCGGAGAGGGTGGTGGCGGGCTGGCCGAGGCGGACGTAGCCCAGTCCCACGTCCACCAGGGTCCGCAGGTGCCTGGCGATGGGTGTGAACGCAGCGAAGAACTCTGCGGCCTCCTCGATGGGCATGTTGAGGACATCGGCAATGGTCTTGCCCTTGTAGTGCACCTCGAGCGTCTCGCGGTTGTAACGGGCACCGTGGCACACCTCGCACGGGACATAGACGTCCGGCAGGAAGTTCATTTCGATCTTCAGCGTTCCGTCACCCGAGCAGGCCTCGCAGCGGCCGCCCTTGACGTTGAACGAGAAGCGTCCGGGAAGATAGCCGCGCACCTTGGCCTCAGTGGTTTCCGCGAAAAGCTTGCGGATGTTGTCGAAAACCCCGGTGTAGGTGGCCGGGTTGGAGCGCGGCGTACGGCCAATGGGGCTCTGGTCCACGTGGACCACCTTGTCCAGGTGTTCCAGCCCCTGGACCGTCTTGTGCCGTCCGGCCACCTGCTTGGCGCCGTTGAGCTTGTTGGCCAGTACTTTGTAGAGGATTTCGTTGACCAGTGTGGACTTGCCGGAGCCGCTGACGCCGGTTACCGCGGTGAAGAGCCCCAGCGGGAAGGCGGCGTCCACGTTCAGCAGGTTGTTTTCCCTGGCGCCGACCACCTTGATCTCGCGCTTCTTGTCGTACTTGCGGCGCTTGGCCGGCACGTCGATTTTCTTCCGGCCGGCAAGGTAGTCGCCTGTCAGCGAAGCCTTGTTCTCCAGCAGGGCCGGGTAAGAACCTGAGTGGACCACCTGGCCGCCGTGCTCCCCCGCGCCCGGTCCGATGTCCACGATCCAGTCGGCAACCTGGATGGTGTCCTCGTCATGCTCCACGACGATGAGGGTGTTGCCCATGTCCCGCAGCCGGGTGAGGGTGTCGATGAGGCGCCGGTTGTCGCGCTGGTGGAGCCCGATGGAGGGCTCGTCCAGCACGTAGAGCACGCCCACCAGACCGGAGCCGATCTGGGTGGCAAGCCGGATGCGCTGGGCTTCGCCACCGGAAAGGGTAGCGGAGGGCCGCTCCAGGTTCAGGTATTCCAGTCCTACGTCCAGCAGGAAGGTGAGCCGCGCCTGGATCTCCTTCAGCACCTGGTGCGCGATCTGGGCCTCACGGCCGGTCAGGACGAGGTTGTTCAGGAAAGCGGCACATTCCCGCATGGGGAGCGCAGCCACATCCGCGATGGACTTGCCATTGATGAGCACGGAGAGAGACGCCGGGTTCAGGCGGGCGCCGTTGCAGGCGGGGCAGGGGACCTGCCGCATGTATTCCTCGTAGCGGTCGCGGGCCCAGTCCGAGTCCGTTTCGCCATGCTTGCGGTGGACGTACTGGATGGCACCTTCGAATCCGGTGCTGTACTTGCGTTCGCGGCCGAAGCGGTTGCGGTACTGCACCACGACCTTGTGGTCCTTGCCATGAAGGACGGTCTGGCGCACGTCCTTGCCCAGCTTCTCCCAGGGGGTGGTCATGGAGAAGCCCACTTCCTTGGCCAGGCCTTCCAGGAGCCGGTTCCAATACTCGGTGGTGGCGGTGCCCAGTGACCAGGGGGCAATGGCGCCCTCGGACAGTGAAAGCTCCGGGTTGGGAACGATGAGTTCCTCATCCACCTCGAGGCGCGTGCCGATGCCGCTGCAGGCCGCGCAGGCACCGAAGGGGTTGTTGAAGGAGAAGGACCGGGGTTCGATTTCGTCAATCGCGAGGGGATGCTCGTTGGGGCACGCCAGGTTCTCCGAGAATGCCCTGATCCTGCCGGGGGCGTCGGCTTCCAGGTCGACGAAGTCGGCCAGCACCCGGCCCTCGGCGAGCCCCAGGGCGGTCTCGATGGAATCGGTCAGCCGCTGCCTGATGCCTTCCTTGACCACAAGGCGGTCAACCACCACTTCGATGGTGTGCTTGAACTGCTTGCCCAGCTTGGGCGGCTCGCTGAGCTGGACCAGTTCACCGTCCACCCTGGCGCGCGAGTAGCCCTTGGCCGTGAGTTCCTTGAACAGGTCCACGAACTCGCCCTTGCGGCCGCGGACGACGGGAGCCAGGACCTGGAAGCGGGTTCCTTCGTCCAGTTCGAGGAGCTGGTCCACGATCTGCTGGGGTGTCTGCTTGGTGACCGGCTCGCCGCACTCGGGGCAGTGGGGACGTCCCACACGGGCCCAGAGCAGGCGCATGTAGTCGTAGATCTCGGTAATGGTGCCCACGGTGGACCGGGGGTTCTTGCTGGTGGACTTCTGGTCGATGGACACTGCCGGGGACAGTCCCTCGATGAAGTCGACGTCAGGCTTGTCCACCTGTCCGAGGAACTGGCGCGCGTAGGCGGAAAGCGATTCGACATAGCGGCGCTGGCCCTCGGCGAAGATGGTGTCGAAGGCCAGGGAGGACTTTCCGGAACCTGACAGCCCGGTGAACACGATCATGGCATCGCGCGGCAGGTCCAGGTCCACGTTGCGGAGGTTGTGTTCGCGTGCTCCCTTGACGACCAGCCGGGAGAGGTCCGGCCGGTGCGGTACAACATCCGAACCGGCGGAAAGTACGGAAGGGGAGGCGGTTTCTTCAGCTACGGCTTTAGGCACTCCATCATGCTAATCGAAAACTTCTTCGAACCTCCACGCAGGATGGCCTCAGCTCCCTCCTGGCCGGCGTCTCCCTACTGGCCGGCGTCGTATGCCGCGGCCAGGAGCTGGACGGCCTCGGCGAACGTGGCGCCCTGTGCCCTGGCAGCTGCGGCGTAGGCGGCGGCGGCCGAGGACAGTCCGCCAAGCCGTTCGTCCCGGGCGCAGACGACGGTGCCGTTCCTTCCGCGGGTTGCCACGATCCCGGCGGCTTCCAGTTCCTTGTAGGCCCGGGCAACGGTGTGCGGTGCAACATCCAGCTCCGCCGCCAGGGCACGGACCGCCGGCAGCCGGGTGCCGGCGGGCAGGTTTGAATTGTCCACGAGATGGATGATCTGGAGGCGAAGCTGCTCAAACAAGGCCACGGTGCTGGTGGGGTTGGGCTTCCAGGTACCGGGGAAGCCCGGGGCAGCGGTCCTGGCGGCGGCGCTCAAGAGCCGGCCTCCAGCGCCGCGGTGCGGTCCTTCCCGGGCGTGAACTGCGCGTTGTAGAGCCTGGTGTAGTAGCCGTTGGCGGCAAGCAGGTTCCGGTGTGTGCCCTGTTCAACGATGCGTCCGTGGTCCATGACGAGAATTAGATCAGCGTTGCGCACCGTGGACAAACGGTGGGCGATCACCAGGCTGGTCCTGCCGTGGAGCAGCCGCTCCATCGCCTGCCGGATCAGGAGTTCGGTCCGGGAGTCGACGGAGCTTGTCGCCTCGTCCAGGACCAGGATGTCGCGCCGGGCCAGGTGCGCCCGGGCAATACTGATCAGCTGCCGCTGTCCCTGGCTCAAGGGATCGCCGCCGTTCTCCAGCACGGTGGCATAGCCGGCCGGAAGGGAACGCACAAAGCGGTCCACATGGCTGGCCTCGGCGGCCGCGACAATGGCCTCTTCCGGAGCGTCCGGATTCCCGTAGGCGATGTTTTCGCGGATGGTTCCGTCAAACAGCCAGGCGTCCTGGAGGACCACGCCAAACCGGGCCCGCAGCCGGTCCCGGGCGATCGCCCCCAGTTCCACGCCGCCAAGGGTTATCCGGCCGGAGTCCGGCTCACAGAAGCGCAGCAGGAGGTTCACAACCGTGGATTTGCCGGCACCGGTATGGCCCACGATCGCCACAGTCTGTCCCGGCTCTGCAGTAAAGGAGAGGTTCCTGACGGCGGGGCCGGCGCCGGGATAGCCAAACGTCACGTCCTCGAACACGATCCGCCCGTCCGCCGGAACGGCTTCCTCGGCCTGGCCCTCCGCCGGATCTTCAACGGCGTCCAGCAGCGCGAATACCCGCGCCGCGGATGCCACGCAGGACTGGATGAGGGTCAGCATGCCACCAATCTGGCCGACAGGCTGGGTAAAAAGCCGGCTGAACTGGATGAAGGCCTGGATCCCGCCGATGGTCATGGCGCCGGCAATGACCTGGAAGGCCCCCACCACGGCAACCGCAATGTAGTTCAGGTTGGACACCAGCACCATCAGGGGCTGGACCATCCCGGAGGAGAACTGTGCCCGGGCAGCCGCCCGCGCCAGCCGGTCGTTGCTGCGCGCAAACACAGCGGCTGCCCGCTCCCGTTGGCCGAAGGCCTTGATGACCTCGTGTCCGGAAATGAACTCCTCCACGTGGGAGTTGAGCTCGCCGGTCTCCGTCCATTGCCGGGCGTAGTTTGCCTGGGACCTGCGCGTCACCAGCACGGTGATCAGGGTGGAGACCGGAACGGTCGCAAGGGCGATGGCGGCCAGCAGCGGTGAGATCCAGAGCATCATGGCCAGCGAACCGCAGAGCATCAGCACCGACATGATGAGCTGCGTCAGCAACTGGTTAAGGGCCTGGGCGATGTTGTCCACGTCGTTCGTGGCCCGGCTCAGCACGTCCCCGCGGGACCTTCCCTGGAAGTACGCCGATGGGAGGCGGTGCAGTTTCTCCTCCAGGGCGCCGCGGACTCCGTGCATGAGGCCCTGGACGGACCGGGCGGTGAGGATGCCCTGCACCCAGTTGAACAGGGACGCGAGAATGTACATCGACGCAACGAGTGCCAGCAGCAGCCCCAGCCTTCGCTCGTCCAGGCCTCCCCTCAGGACGCCGTCAACCACGACGTCGGTCGCGTCTCCCAGGTATTTCGGCGCGGCCACGTTCAGTCCGGAGAAGGCGCAGGTCGCAGCTACGGCCCCGACCATTGAACGCCGGTATGGTGCGAGCAGCCCCAGGAGCCTGGCCGCGGTGGGCCAGAAGTTGACGGCCGTATCCAGGGTGGCGGCCTGCTTCGCGGGCCGGCGCTTCACGGCTGGCCGTCCAGGGCGAGTTGTGAGTCCGCGATCTCGCGGTAGGCGGGCGACGTGTCCAGCAACTCCAGGTGGGTGCCCTGCGCCACGAGCCGCCCGTCGTCGAGCACCAGGATCAGGTCGGCATGCCGGACCGCCGAAATGCGTTCGGCGACCACCACGACGGCAGCGGGAGCGAGCACGCCTCCCAGCGCTCCGCGGAGCCTGGTGTCAGTGTCATAGTCCAGCGCGGAAAAGCTGTCGTCGAAGAGGAAGAGGGGCGCGCTGCGAAGGAGTGCGCGGGCAATGCAAAGACGCTGGCGCTGGCCTCCCGAGAGGTTGGTGCCGCCCTGGCCGACCGGCGTGTCCAGGCCGAGCGGCAGGTGCGCCATGAAACGCATTGTCTGGGCAGTTTCGAGGGCCTGCCACAGCTCGTCCTCGGTGGCCTCTGGAGCCGCCATCCTCAGGTTGTCCGCAATCGTGCCGGTAAAGAGGTGCGCATGCTGCGGAACCAGCGACATTGACGCCCGGAGCGTGTCCAGCGGCAGTTCCCGTATGTCGGTTCCATCAAGCGAGATCCGGCCGTGGGTGGCGTCCAGGAAGCGCGGAACCAGATTCAGCAGGGTGGATTTTCCGCTGCCGGTGGAACCGACGATCGCTGTGGTGGTTCCCGGGACGGCGGTGAAACTGATGTCCGCCAGCACGGGCTCCTCGGCACCGGGATACGAGAAGCCCACACCGCGGAACTCGAGGAGCCCGCCGGGGCCCGCCGCCGGTGCGCCGCCGGCCGGACGGTCGCTGGCATGGAGCGGGACGTCCCGGACGGACGGCTCGGCCGCCAGGACCGCCCCAATGCGCTCAGCGCTGACAGACGCCCGCGGTGCTGTCATGAGCACGTACATGGACATCATGATGGCCAGCAGGATCTGCAGGATATAGGAGATGAAGGCAGTGAGCGCCCCAAGGTTCATCTCCCCCGACTGGATCCGGTGGCCGCCGAACCACACGACGGCAACCGAAGACAGGTTGACCACCAGCATGATCAGCGGAAGCATGCCTGCCACCAGCAGCGCGGACTGCAGGTTGTTCGCAGTGAGGCTGCTGTTGGTCCGCCCGAAACGGCGGATTTCGTGGCCCTGGCGGACAAAGGCCCGAATGGCCTGGGCGCCGATGATCTGCTCCCGGAGGATTCCGCCTGCCCGGTCCAGCAGTTCCTGCCCCTCGCGGTACAGCGGAACAAGGCGGCGCACGATCCGGTACATCACCAGCATGAGGACCGGCACGACGGCGATGACCACTCCCGACAGCGCCACGTCCTGTTGCAGTGCCAGTATGATGCCGCCTACGCCCATGGCGGGACCCGCCACCAGCATGGTGAAGGCGAGTACGGCAAACGCCTGGATCTGTTGCGCATCGTTTGTAGCCCGCGTAGCGAGGCTGTGGGTGCCGAAGGCAGCAATGTCCTGGGTGGAAAGCGTCTGTATGCGGGCAAATGTCTCTGCCCGCAGGCGGTGTCCGATCCGCATGGCCACCACGGCCGCGAGGTAACCCGCGGCTATGGCGGCTGCTGCCTGTAGTGCCGCGACGGCGGCCATGGCCAGGCCAAGCCCGGAAATCACAGCGGTGTTGCCGGCAACAATGCCGTCATCGATGATGGCTGCATTGACCGTGGGCAGCAGGAGGTTGGCGGCGGCCTGGACCAGCTGCAGCAGAACAATGGCGGCAACAGGGATCTTTTGGCCCTTGAGCATCCGCCCCATCAACCCGATCAGCAAGTTGCCTCCACTGGGGGACGGTGGCCGCCGGGCCGGGCGTTGGCCCCCTGGAACGCCCATACCGTGATTGTTGGCCGGGTTAAGTTCGGCCGGCTGTCACACCACATTACTCGGGCCGTCAACATCATCCAACGAATGGACCCACCCCTCTTTGTGGCCAACCGCGAAGACCCGGCGGAAGGGGAACACGGTCCCGTGCCTGGTGGGAGGGTACGCCTTCCTCAGCGCAGCCGCGTACTCGTCCTCGAACCTGGCAGCCTCTTTGGCAGACAGCGCAGCGAGGACTGGCCGCAGGGCTGTTCCGCGCACCCACTCCAGCACCGGGTCCGGCCCTGGCAGGACCTGGTGGTAGGTGGTCTCCCAGGCATCGGCGGTGAAGCCGGCATCCAGCAGGACTGCCAGATAGTCGGCGGCACTGCCCGCGGACTCGCCTCCCGTCAATACTCCATCCAGGCGGGAAGCCCAAGCGGGCGACGCCGCCAGCTCACGCATCAGCACGTGGGACGGGGCGCCGAAGTTGCCCGGCACCTGGAGGGCGAACCACGATCCCGGGGCCAGGTTGGCCAGCCAGCGGCGCATCAGGTCCCTATGGCCGGGGACCCACTGCAGCGCAGCGTTGCTGACCACCACGTCCGTTCCGGGCGCGGGTTCCCAGGCGGTAATGTCGCGCAGTTCAAAACGCAGGGATGGGAACTGCCTGGACAGTGGCGCGGCACGGTCCAGCATCTCCGCCGACGAGTCCACACCCACGATGTCCGCCTCCGGCCAGCGCCCGGCCAGGGAGGCGGTGAGGTTTCCGGGACCGCAGCCGAGATCCACCACCCTGCGGGGCTGCCCGGCCCCGATCCTGGCAACGAGGTCGAAGAAGGGCCGGTCGCGGTGGCCGCCAAACTGGACGTACTTGGCTGGATCCCATTTCACGGCTGTCTCCACGGTGGTCGATGCGTAGGCTACGGCGTAGCCTAGCGTGGCCGGGCGCGGATTCTGCGCTGCGGCAGGGCACTAAGCTGGAAACCAATGAAACTCGTTGACCAGCTGCCCCGACTGTCCGCCCTGAACCCGTCCGCCGCCGTCGACCCCGACCTCCTCTACACGGGATTCGTCGAATGGACCGAAAGCCGCGGAATCGCCCTCTATCCGGCGCAGGATGAAGCCATCATGGAGCTGGCCACCGGGGCGAACGTCATTCTCGCAACACCCACTGGATCCGGTAAATCTCTGGTTGCCATCGCAGCGCACTTCCAGGCCCTGGCACGCGGTGAGCGGAGCTACTACACCGCGCCGATCAAGGCGCTGGTTTCCGAGAAGTTCTTTGCCCTGTGCGAAATTTTCGGCGCCGAGAACGTGGGGATGATCACCGGCGATTCCGGGGTGAACCAGGACGCGCCGATCATCTGCTGCACCGCGGAAATCCTGGCAAACGTCGCCTTGCGCGAAGGCGCGGCCGCGAGCCTTGGCGCCGTCATCATGGACGAGTTCCATTTCTACTCGGACCCGCAGCGCGGCTGGGCCTGGCAGGTTCCGCTGCTGGAGCTCCCCCAGGCGCAGTTCCTCCTGATGTCCGCCACGCTGGGCGACGTCAGCAGGTTCGAGGAAGGCCTCACGGCGCTGACGGGCCGCGCCACCACCACAGTGAGCTCCGCGGAGCGGCCCATTCCGCTGCACTACTACTACCACGAGACCCCCGTCCACGAGACGCTGGAGGAGCTGCTCTCCACCAGGCAGGTGCCGGTCTACGTGGTGCACTTCAGCCAGATCGAGGCGATTGACCGCGCCCAGACCCTGATGAGCATCAACGTCTGCACCCGTGAGGAAAAGGACAAGATCGCAGAGTTGATTGCCAACTTCCGGTTCGCGGCCGGTTTCGGCAAGACCCTGAACCGGCTGGTCCGCCACGGGATTGGCGTGCACCACGCGGGCATGCTGCCGAAATACCGGCGGCTGGTGGAGCAACTGGCCCAGGCCGGACTGCTCAAGGTTATCTGCGGTACGGACACGCTTGGCGTGGGCATCAACGTGCCCATCCGCACCGTCCTCCTCACTGCCCTCAGCAAGTACGACGGCGTACGCACCCGGCTGCTTAACTCCCGTGAGTTCCACCAGATTGCCGGGCGGGCCGGCAGGGCTGGATACGACACGGCGGGGACGGTGGTGGTCCAGGCGCCGGAGCACGTCACCGAGAATGTCCGGGCCATGGCCAAGGCAGTGGCCAAGTTCGGGGATGACCAGAAGAAGCTGCGCCAGGTGGTGAAGAAGAAGCCGCCGGAGGGCTTTGTCTCCTGGGGCGAACCCACGTTCAAACGGCTGGTGGAGTCCGTCCCGGACCCTCTGGCCTCCAGCTTCACCGTGACGCACGCCATGCTCATGAACCTGATGGAGCGCCCCGGCGACCCGTTCGCCGCCGCTCGGCGGCTGCTGACGGAAAACCATGAAAGCAGGCCTGCCCAGCTTCGGTTGATGAAGAAGGCCCTGGGCATCTACCGCGAACTGCTGGCAGCTGAAGTGGTGGAACGGATCCCGGCGGGCGAGCAGGGCCCGGACGGCCGGACCGTCCGGCTGACTGTCCACCTCCAGCCGAACTTTGCACTCAACCAACCGCTGTCCCCCTTCGCACTGGCTGCACTTGAACTCCTGGACCCGGAGTCGCCGTCGTACGCCCTGGATGTGGTGTCCGTGATTGAGGCGACCCTGGAGAAGCCGCGCCAGATCCTGTCCGCCCAGCAAAAGAAGGCCCGCGGCGAAGCCGTGGCCGCCATGAAGGCGGACGGCATCGAGTACGACCAGCGCATGGCCATGCTGGATGAGGTGACGTACCCGCAGCCGCTTGCGGAAATGCTGGGCGAGGCGTTCGAGGTATACCGGAAGGCCGCGCCGTGGGTGGGCGACTTCGAGCTCGCACCCAAGTCGGTGGTCCGTGACATGTACGAGCGCGCCATGAACTTCGGGGAGTTCGTGCAGTTCTACGGGCTGGCCCGCTCCGAGGGCATTGTGCTGCGGTACCTGGCGGATGCGTTCCGGGCGCTGCGGCAAACGGTTCCCCAGGACATGCTGCGCGAAGACCTTGAGGATCTCACGGCCTGGCTGGGAGAGCTGGTCCGCCAGGTGGATTCCAGCCTCCTGGATGAGTGGGAGGAACTGGCCTCCGGAGCGGCACCCACGCCGCATGACGCGCCGCCGCCTCCCCCGCCGTCGCTCACGTCCAACATCCGGGCGTTCCGTGTGATGGTCCGCAACGAGATGTTCCGCCGCGTGGAACTCTTCGCGGACGAGGACGCCGGGGCCCTGGGAGAACTGGACGGCGCCGCAGGCTGGGATGCCGGCCGCTGGGAGGACGCCCTGGACGACTACTTCGATGACCATGATGACATCGGCACCGGACCGGCCGCACGCGGGCCGGGCCTGCTCATCATCACAGAGGAACCGGGCGTCTGGAAGGTGCGGCAGATCTTCGACGACCCCGCCGCGGACCACGACTGGGGAATCTCCGCAGAGGTGGACCTCGCGGCCTCCGATGAGACGGGCACCGCGGTGGTCCGGGTGACGGACGTCAACCGGCTCTGAGGGGACAGTCCCGTTGGTAAGCTCAGGGAATGAGTGCCATCCGACCCGCAACGCCCCATGATGTCCCCGCCATTCTTCGCATGATCCACGAGCTGGCGCATTACGAGAAGGAGCCGGACGCAGTCCGGAACACTCCCGAAATGCTGCACGGGGTGCTCTTCGGGGACAACCCCCGCGTCTTCGCCACCATGGCGGAAAACGCCGAGGGCGAGGTTCAAGGCTTCGCCCTCTGGTTCCTGAACTATTCCACCTGGGAAGGCGTGCACGGGATCTACCTGGAAGACCTCTACGTGAGCCCGGCAGCACGCGGCGAGGGCCACGGCAAGGCCCTGCTGCAGCATTTGGCTGCCACCGCTGTCCGCAACGGCTATGCCCGGGTGGAATGGAGCGTCCTGGACTGGAACGAACCGTCCATCAACTTCTACCGCAGCCTGGGCGCACGGCCCATGGACGGGTGGTCGACGTTCCGGCTGGCCGGGGACGCCCTGGCGCAGTTCGGCAGCCCCGTGGCCGCCGGGTCGCATGGCTGACACCGGCCACCGGGTCCGGGCGCGGCACGCGTTCCGCGGTACGCGGACCGTTGAGTACGAATTCCGGGTACCCCTTGACCACTTTGCGGTTGGCACCGCGGGCGGCGAAACCATCACGGTCTTCGCCCGCGAATACGTGTCCGAAGAGCACAGCCGTGCGGAAGCGGAGCGGTTGCCGTGGCTGCTCTACCTGCAGGGAGGACCCGGCGGGCGCGGGAACCGCTGGGGTTCGCTCGGCGGCTGGGCAAAGGCCGCTGCGCGGGAGTTCCGCATCCTCATGCTGGACCAGCGGGGAACCGGCCTGTCCACCCCTTGCGACCGGCACACGCTGCCGCTGCGCGGCGGGGATGAAGAGCAGGCGGCCTACCTTGAACACTTCCGGGCAGATTCCATCGTGGCGGACGCGGAACACATCCGTAAGGCCCTCGGGGCCGGCCCGTGGACCGTTTACGGCCAGAGCTATGGCGGGTTCTGTGCCTTGACGTACCTCTCCTTCGCGCCGGAGGGACTGAAGGAGGTCCTGGTGACCGGGGGCCTGGCGCCCCTCACAGGACCGGCCGACGACGTCTACCGGGCCACGTTCCAGCGCGTCGCCGCCCGGAACGCCGAGTATTTCGGCTGGTACCCGGAGGACCGGGCCATCGTTGAGCGCATCGCGCAGCATCTCCGCGGCACCCTTGAAGTCCTGCCCGACGGCGGCCCGCTCACCGTAGAGCGGTTCCAGATGGTCGGTGCGCTGCTGGGTGGCAACACCAGGGTGGACAGCCTCCATTGCCTCCTGGAGGACGCCTTCACCCGTTCGCTGGCCGGGCCGAGGCTTTCGGACACGTTCCTGGACCAGGTCCAGGGCCTGGTGTCGCGGCGGTCCAACCCCCTGTACGCGCTCATGCACGAATCGATTTACGGCCAGGGCCAGGCCACGGGGTGGGCCGCCTGGCGGGTGCTGGACGAATTCCCGGAATTCCGGCCGGAGGCCGAGCCGCTCCTGCTCACCGGCGAAATGGTGTACCCGTGGTACTTCCGCCAGGATCCGGCGCTGGCACCGCTTGCCGGCGTCGCCCGGTTGCTGGCGGCGAAGCAGGACTGGAAGAACCTTTACGACCTGGACCGACTGGCGGCCAACAGTGTGCCCGTGGCGGCTGCCGTCTACGCCGACGATATCTATGTGGACCGGAAACTTTCGCTGGAGACGGCTGCCAGGGTCAAGGGCCTGCAGGTCTGGGAGACCGGGGACTTCCACCACGACGGCATTGCCGATGACGGTGAAGGCATCTTTGCCAGGCTGCTGGGCATGGCCCGCTCAGCCGGCAGCTGACGCCTGGTTGGCTCCACCCCGCAATGCGAGGGCGGTGGCCACCAGGACTGCCGCGGCCAGAGCGGCAGCGCCGGCGTTCAGCCCGGTATAGCCTGCCCAGCTCAGGATCAGTCCGGAAATCCCGGCGCCCAGGGCACCGGCCCCGCTCATCAGCGTGTCCGAGACGCCCTGGACCAGTACGCGGTCTCCGGTGGCGACGCTTTCCGCAAGAAGCGTGGACCCGGCGATGGTCGCCGCCGACCAGCCGAGCCCCAGCAGCACCAGCCCTGTGGTGACCAGTCCAGGACGGCCCGCTCCGAGCCCGGCCGTGATTGCCGCCGCCAGGATCAGTCCGTGGCCCAGCATGAGCGTGGGGAGCCGTCCTGCCCGGTCCGTGAGCCAGCCCATCACCGGGGACAGCGCGTACATCCCGGCGATGTGCAGCGAGATGGTGAACCCGATGAGCACGAACACGTCCGTCCCGGTTTCGTGGGCATGGACCTGCCCGGCCGCAGGCGGTCCTTCCATCAGCAACTGGAGGTGCAGCGGCGTCATCGACATGACGGCGGCCATGGCGGCGTGCGCGGTCACCACGGCGAGCAGGGCCAGCCTGGCGGACGGTGAGGACCTGGCAGCAGCGAGGCCGCGCTTCAGCACGCCCCTCTGGCGGCCGGGCGGACGGGCCTCTTCGCCGCGCAGTTCCAGGGCGTGCAGAAGGGGATCCGGCCGCAGGCCCACGAGCAGGAGGAGTGCGGCGAGGCCCAGCCCTGCTGCGGAGAAAATGAACGGCCCGGCAATGCCCGGAAGGCCCATGGCCTCCCCCACCAGGGCGCCCGGACGGATAAGGTTCGGACCCGCTACAGCCCCGGCTGTCACTGCCCATACAACGACGGCGAGTGACCGGCCACGCTTATCCGGTTCCGCGAGATCCACCGCGGCAAAGCGTGCCTGCAGGTTGGCGGCGGTGGCCAGCCCCAGGAGCGCCGCTCCGGCCAGCAGCAGGACGAACAGGCCGGTTACGGTGGCGGCGATGACCAGGATGGCTCCGGCCATTCCGGACAGGACTCCGGTGGCGAGCCCTGCCCGGCGGCCCCGGCGTTCTGCCAGGCCGGCCAGCGGCATGGCGGCCACTGCCGTGGCGAGTGTCATCACGGTGGTGACGGCGCCGGCCCAGGCGTTCGAGCCGGAGAGCTGGACGGCCAGGAGGGATCCGACGGATAGGCTGGCCCCGTTCCCGATCCCGCTCAGGAGCTGGGCGGCGCTGAGGATTAAAACGGTACGGCGCTGGACCCTGCGGGGGTCCAGCGCCGTAGCGGTATTGATGTTCACGCTCTGAGCATAGCCAACCGGCTAGTCGACGTCGCTGTGGCTCTTCCGGGCATCTTCCTCAAGCCGCGGGTCAATGTGGGCCGCAGCGGCCTTGGAGCTGATCAGGCTGGCGATAACGGCGATGATGATGGTGCCGACGATGACAGCCAGGGAGACGAAGGTGGGAATCTCCGGGGCCCATTCGATGTGCTGGCCGCCGTTGATGAAGGGCAGCTCGTTGACGTGCATCGCGTGCAGGACCAGCTTCACGCCGATGAAGGCGAGGATGAAGGACAGTGCGTGCTTCAGGTAGACCAGGCGGTTCATGAGGCCGCCGAGCAGGAAGTACAGCTGGCGCAGCCCCATCAGGGCGAACAGGTTGGCGGTGAACACGATGAACGGGCTCTGGGTCAGGCCGAAGATGGCCGGGATGGAGTCCACTGCGAACAGCAGGTCCGTGAGGCCGATGGTGATGAACACGATCAGCATGGGGGTGAAGACCTTCTTGCCGTCCACCGTGGTGCGGAGCTTGTTGCCGTCAAACTTCTCCGACATGGGGATCACCTTGCGGATGGCGGCGATCATGGGGTTCTCGCGGTCCTCCTCGTCTTCACCCTCATCCTGGGCCTGCTTCCAGGCGGTCCAGAGGAGGAATGCGCCGAAGATGTAGAAGACCCAGCTGAACTGCTCGATCACGATGGCGCCGAGCATGATGAAGATGCCGCGCAGGATCAGGGCGATGATGATGCCCACCATCAGCACTTCCTGCTGGTACTTCCGGGGTACCGAGAAGCGGGCCATGATAATGATGAAGACGAAGAGGTTGTCGATGCTGAGGCTGTATTCGGTGACCCAGCCTGCCACGAACTGGCCGCCGTATTCGGGGCCGGTAAAGAAGAACATGGCGCCGGCGAAGATCAGTGCAAGGCTGACGTAGAACGCCACCCACAGGCCGGCTTCCTTCATGGAGGGTTCGTGCGGACGGCGGACCACCAGGAGAAGGTCAATCAGGAGGATCAGTCCGAGGACGGCAAACGAGCCAACCTCGAACCACACGGGTAATTCAAGCACAGGGCAGCCTTTCGCAGGGTACAGAGATGCGGTGTAAGTCTCTCCGGCCTGCCGGCGCACTTGGTGCTGAATTGGCGGCCCGCTACGCCCGGCGGGGCAACCATGCCCTGCGTGTTGACGATCGTAGCGCTCGGGATACTCCCCTACGTGGCCTTAACTCTACCTCAGGCGTGCCCGGCGGCCTGCATCTGCCGCAGTTCCTTCTTCAGTTCGCTGACCTCGTCGCGGATCCTGGCGGCCACTTCGAACTGCAACTCGGCGGCCGCGCCGTGCATCTGCTCGGTGAGCTGTTCGATCAGGCCCACCAGGTCCTCGGCGGGCGCCGCGGCCAGTCCGTCGGAACGGACCTTGGCTGCACCCTTGGCTGCGGACCTGGTCCTCTTGGCGCCCTTGGCCAGGCGGTTGTTGTTGAGCAGCTCCTGCGTGTCGGCGTCTTCCTTGGCCAGCTGGTCCGTGATGTCAGCGATCTTCTTCCGAAGCGGCTGCGGGTCGATGCCGTTTTCGGTGTTGTACGCCACCTGGATGGCACGGCGCCGGTTGGTTTCGTCGATGGCATGCGCCATCGAATCCGTGATGCGGTCCGCGTACATGTGGACCTGGCCGGAGACGTTACGGGCGGCGCGGCCGATGGTCTGGATCAGCGAGGTGGAGGAGCGCAGGAATCCTTCCTTGTCCGCATCGAGGATGCTGACAAGGGACACTTCCGGCAGGTCAAGGCCTTCCCGGAGCAGGTTGATGCCCACGAGTACGTCGAATGTGCCCATCCGCAGCTCGCGCAGCAACTCCACCCGGCGTAGCGTGTCGACGTCCGAGTGCAGGTACTCCACCTTGACGCCGTGGCCCAGGAGATAGTTGGTGAGGTCCTCGGCCATCCGCTTGGTGAGGGTGGTGACCAGGACGCGTTCGTTCCGCTCCGTCCTTTCCTTGATCTCTCCCAGGAGGTCATCGATTTGGCCCTTGGTGGGCTTGACCACCACTTCCGGGTCGATGAGCCCGGTGGGCCGGATGATCTGCTGCACGAAGCCGTCCGCCTTGCCGAGTTCGTACTTGCCGGGCGTGGCGGACAGGTAGACGGTCTGGCCCACGCGCTCCAGGAATTCATCCCATTTCAGCGGGCGGTTGTCCATGGCCGATGGCAGTCGGAAGCCGAAGTCCACGAGGTTCCGCTTGCGGGACATGTCGCCTTCGTACATGGCGCCGATTTGCGGGACGGTGACGTGGGATTCGTCAATGACCAGCAGGAAATCGTCCGGGAAGTAATCCAGGAGGCAGTGCGGCGCGGAGCCCGGCTCGCGGCCGTCAATGTGCACCGAGTAGTTCTCGATGCCGTTGCAGAAGCCCATCTGCTGCATCATTTCGAGGTCGTACGTGGTGCGCATCCGGAGCCGCTGGGCCTCGACGAGCTTGTTTTGGCTTTCGAGCACCTTGAGCCGGTCCGCCAGTTCGTCTTCGATCCGCTTGATGGCCCTGGCCATGCGTTCGGGACCGGCGACGTAGTGCGACGCAGGGAAAACGTACATTTCTTCTTCGTCCCGGATCACCTGACCGGTGACGGGGTGGAGCGTCTGGATGTTTTCGATCTCGTCGCCGAAGAACTCGATCCGGATGGCCAGTTCCTCATACATGGGGATGATCTCCACCGTGTCGCCCCGCACGCGGAAGGTGCCGCGGTGGAAGTCGATGTCGTTGCGGGCATACTGCATCGCGACGAACTTCCGGAGGAGATGGTCACGGTTCATCTCGTCGCCCTTGCGGAGCGTCACCATCCCGGCGATGTACTCCTCGGGGGTGCCCAGGCCATAGATGCAGGACACGGTGGCCACCACCACCACATCGCGGCGGGTGAGCAGCGCGTTGGTGGCAGAGTGCCGGAGCCGCTCCACTTCCTCGTTGATGGAGGAGTCCTTCTCGATGAAGGTATCGGTCTGCGCCACGTACGCTTCGGGCTGGTAGTAGTCGTAGTAGGAGACGAAATATTCCACCGCGTTGTTGGGCAGGAGTTCCCGGAACTCGTTGGCGAGCTGTGCGGCGAGGGTCTTGTTCTGCACCATGACCAGGGTGGGCCGCTGTACCTGCTCGATCAGCCAGGCCGTGGTGGCGCTCTTGCCGGTTCCGGTGGCGCCCAGCAGCACCACATCCTTCTCGCCGTTCCTGATGCGTTCGGTGAGTTCGGCGATGGCGGCGGGCTGGTCACCGGCCGGCTTGAAGTCGCTGATGACCTCGAAGGGCGCTACAACACGGTTGATATCCTGCGCAAGGCTCATGAATCTAATCTACAGCCGGGCGGGAGGGTACGACGGCGGCTCCCACCCGGTCGCCGCGGCCCAGGCGGACATCCGGGGCCAGGCGACCCCGGCGAACCACGGTTCCTTGGCCGCGGCATAGGCTTCGGTATCCGCGGCGCCGGCGAAGCGCTCGGCCAGCCCCGTTTTATGTTTCGCGTAGAGGGTGAGGGCGGCCGCGTCGGACCGCAGCCAGTCCCGGAACATGAGGGCGAAGCGCCAGCCGGCAGAGCCGGCAGGCCGGACGTGGAGGTTGACCGGCCGGCCGGGGTCGGCGTTGGCGTGGAACCTCTTCTGCCACAGGGCGGGATCGGACTGCGATGGTTTGGGGGCGTCCTGCCCGATGCCCGGCACCAACGGGAAACCGGCGGCCGCCAGCGCCGGTGCGAGGGTGTCCGCGTCGGCCAGGTCCCGCACTGCCACCTGCAGGTCGATGACGTCCTTCGCGGCCAGGCCCGGCACCGAAGTGGAGCCGATATGGTCCACGGCCAGGATGAGTTCCGGGGCCGCTGCGCGCAGTCGAGCCGCCGTCCGGGCTGCCTGCCGGGCCCACTCCGGACGGTGCGGTGCCAGGATGGGTCCGCCGGTCCGGGGCGCGCGGCGGCCGGTGGCCAGGTTGCGGGCAAACGGCACCAGCCTGTCATCCCACAGTGCGTCCACCTGTTCCAGCAGCCCGTCGACGCTGCCGCCGTTGTCCAGCACGACGTCCGCCGCCGCGATCCGGTCCTCCCGAGTGGCCTGGGCGGCCATCCGCGAACGGGCCTCGTCCTCGGTCATCCCGCGGTGCTCCCGCATCCGTTGCACCCGCACGCCATCCGGCGCATCAACCACCACCACCAGATGGAAATCATCCCCCTGGCCGGTTTCCACCAGGAGCGGAATGTCCTGGACCACCACGCCGTCCTCCGGTGCGGCAGCCGTGATCGCCGCAGCGCGGGCCCGGACCAGGGGGTGCACGATGGCGTTCAACGCCGCGAGCCGGCCGGGATCGCCGAAGACCGCCGCGCCGAGCCGGGCACGGTCCAGCCGGCCGTCGCCGCCAATCATGCCGCTGCCGAACTCACGCACGATTCGGTCCAGGCCCTCGGTCCCGGGCTCAACCACTTCGCGGGCCAGCGCGTCGGCGTCCACCAGCTCGGCGCCGCGTTCCCGCAGCCGGGCGGCTACCACCGATTTCCCCGAAGCGATCCCGCCCGTCAGTCCAATTTTCAACACGCCGCCAGCCTACTAGCCGGACCGTCCGCAGGTCCCGGCCGGATGCAGCGCCGGTGGGTGGGGGGCCTAGACTGGGGCGGATGCATGCGCAAGAGAGCAGGACCACGTCCTACACCACGCTGGCAGCGGGTCCGGATTTCCGGCAGGAGATCGAGGTCAAGCGCTCCCGGTTCATCACGGTCCTGCGCCGCGCCGGCACCGAGGAAGAGGCCCGGGAGCTGGTGGCCGGACTCCGGCGTGAATTCCACGACGCGCGGCACCACTGTTCCGCCTTCATCCTCGGCCCTGACCGTGACGTCCAGCGCTCCAGCGACGACGGCGAACCGTCCGGAACCGCAGGAATCCCGATGCTCGACGCCCTGGCCAAAAGGGAGACCGCACCCGGGGTGGCTGACCTCAGCGACGTGAGTGCCGTCGTCGTCCGTTATTTCGGCGGAATCCTGCTCGGCGCCGGCGGGCTGGTCCGCGCCTACTCGGAATCGGTCTCCTCTGCGCTCTCACTGGTGCCCCTGGTGCGGCGCAGCCGGCTGCGCATCTGTTCCGCGGCGGTACCCCACGCGGCAGCAGGCAGGCTGGAAAACGACCTCCGGGCCGCCGGCTTCGTGATGGCAGGGACCAGCTACGGCGCCGGGGACACGGTCCTGCGCCTGGCTGTAGCCGATAACGCCGAAGCCATCGCCGCTGCCGCGGAACGGCTGCAGGTGCTGACAGCCGGCAGCGTTGAGCTGGCCCCGGAGGGAACGGAGTGGGTGGATGCCGCACTTGCCTGACGTGTCCCTGGTGGACGTGGACGACGCCGTCATGGAGTCGTTGCTGGCCCTCGCGAAGCGGGACGCGTCCCCGGACGAGGTGGCTCCCCCGCTGGGCGGGCCCGGCTGGAACGCCGAACGCACCGCCTGGTTCCGCGCCCACCACCGCGCTGCCGCGGACGGGCTCGACGGTCGGTCCGGCGAAAAGACCTGGGCCGTTCTGTGCTGCGGCGAGGTGGCCGGTTCCGTGCGGCTCAAACGCACGGAGGTTACGGGCAGGGAGCCCGCCGGCGAGGCAGGGATCTGGCTGGGCAGGAGTTTCCGTTCCCGCGGTGTCGGAGGTGCGGCCCTGACGCTGCTGCTGGCAGAGGCGCGGAAGGCGGGGCTGGCACAGGTGCGGGCCCGGACCCTTGCCGGTAACCTGGCCGCACAGCAGCTCCTGTCCGGGCTGGGGGCCACGCTGGCCGGGGAAGATGACGGAACCGTCCTGGCCACGGTAGGGCTTTGACCGCCTGCAGCCCTTAAACGCAGCGGACCCCCTGCCGGTGGGCAGGGGGTCCGCTGCGTTGGCCCGGAAGGGCCGGTGGCAATTAGTTGCCGGTCAGCTTCTCGCGCAGCGCGGCGAGGGCCTCGTCGGATGCAAGCGTGCCTGCACCGGCGTTGGACTCGGCAGCGGGCTCCGAAGAGTAGCTGGTGGCGCCGGAGTCGCTGTCACCGGAGGTGGCAGCAGCGGCGTCGTCAGCAGCGTGCTGGGCAACCTGCTTCTTGTGGGCTTCCCAACGGGTCTGGGCGTCAGCGTACTGCTGCTCCCAGGCGGCGCGCTGGTTCTCGTAGCCTTCAAGCCACTCGTTGGACTCGGGATCGAAGCCCTCGGGGTACTTGTAGTTGCCCTCTTCGTCGTACTCTGCGGCCATGCCGTACAGAGCGGGATCGAATTCGGTGCTGTCGGCGTCGACGCCCTCGTTGGCCTGCTTGAGGGACAGCGAGATGCGGCGGCGTTCCAGGTCGATGTCGATGACCTTGACGAACAGCTCGTCGCCAACGGAGACAACCTGCTCGGCCAGCTCCACGTGGCGGACAGCCAGCTCGGAGATGTGCACGAGGCCTTCGATGCCGTCCTCGACACGGACGAACGCACCGAACGGAACCAGCTTGGTGACCTTACCCGGAACAACCTGGCCGAGGGCGTGGGTGCGGGCGAAGGTCTGCCACGGGTCTTCCTGCGTAGCCTTGAGCGACAGGGAGACGCGCTCGCGGTCCAGGTCGACCTCGAGAACCTCGACGGTGACTTCCTGGCCAACTTCGACAACCTCGGACGGGTGGTCGATGTGCTTCCAGGACAGCTCGGAAACGTGGACGAGGCCGTCTACGCCGCCCAGGTCCACGAAGGCACCGAAGTTGACGATGGAGGAAACAACGCCGGGACGGACCTGGCCCTTTTCCAGCTTGTTGAGGAAGGTGGAGCGGACCTCGGACTGGGTCTGCTCGAGCCATGCACGGCGGGACAGAACAACGTTGTTGCGGTTCTTGTCCAGCTCGATGATCTTGGCTTCGATCTGCTGGCCGATGTACGGAGCCAGGTCGCGCACACGGCGCATCTCGACGAGGGATGCGGGCAGGAAGCCGCGCAGGCCGATGTCGAGGATAAGACCACCCTTGACAACCTCGATGACGGTACCGGTGACGACGCCGTCTTCTTCCTTGACCTTCTCGATGTCGCCCCAGGCACGCTCGTACTGAGCACGCTTCTTGGAGAGGATCAGGCGGCCTTCTTTGTCTTCCTTGGTGAGCACCAGGGCCTCGACCTGATCGCCGACGGAGACAACGTCTCCGGGGTCAACGTCGTGCTTGATGGAAAGCTCGCGGGAGGGGATGACACCTTCGGTCTTGTAACCGATGTCGAGCAGGACTTCATCGCGGTCGACCTTGACGACGGTGCCTTCAACGAGGTCTCCGTCGTTGAAGTACTTGATGGTGGCGTCGACAGCTGCGAGGAAGTCCTCAGCGGTACCGATGTCGTTGATCGCGACTACGGGGGTACCGGGCTTCTCGGTGGAGGTGATGGTCATGTAGTAGGGGCTCCGTTGTGGATAGTTAGTCGGTCAGGCAAACCGGCGCGCCCGCGTCATGGAACGCAGGCGCGATTCGCGGTGAATCCGACGGATCCTCCGGGTCATCCTGATTTTGTGGATTTTACAAAGAGCGCGCGTAGTGCACGCCCGTTCATTCTAGTCGCTGCGCACAACACGGGTCAAAAGCGAAAGGGCTCAGAAGTGCGTCAGGCAGTGGGCGGGGCGTTCGACGGCGAACATGGCGGCGGCGCGGGCGGCGGCTCCGGGTGCGCCTTCCCGGATCCGCCCGGCGGCCGTGAGTGTCACCGGGTGCACGGCGCCGAGGTAGACCGACGAGAGCGCGGAGATATCCAACTCAAGGTCGGCTTCGTGACCGGGTGAAACGCGTTCGACGGTGGCTTCCCCGCCCTGGACGTTCAGCTCGAACGTTCCGTCGTCGAGGCCAAGAGGGTCGGCCACCTTGAGCAGGAGGCGGCCGTCTGCGGAAAATTTCCGGGCTTCGAGGGCTTTCCCCACGTCCAGGATGCGCAGCCACAGCATGTCCCTGGGCGTTGAGGCATCCACGCAGCGGGAATCCGCCAGCGCCCAGGGCAGGGGGTCGTCCACCGGCGCCTCCTCCCACGTGATCCGCTCCACGAGGTCAATCGCGGCAAGGTACTGCCACAATTCCAGGTAAGCGTCCCGGGTTGCAGCCACCAGGTCCACGATTTCCATGGTGTAGGGCTCCTTGTCCCAGCCGCAGAACCGGTAGGACACATAGCCGTCCACTCCGCCGTCGGGCCCGTAATGCAAGGCAGCCCGGACCTTCGGGTCCCCGTCTTCGCCTTCCCGGCGGACGGAGCCGGAGACAAACTGGCGGTAAAACTCGTGCCGCCCGATGGAACCCGGGGTCAGGCGGTGAACACGCTCAAATATCTGCGGCGCGAGCTCCAGCAGCACTTTGGGGTCGGCTACTTCCACGGTGCCCATCGGCGCGTGGTCGAGGGCGAACCGGGCACGGGTGTCCACCTTGATGGACTGCTCGGACGTGGCCGCGCCGAACCCGAAGCGCCCGTAGATGGAGGCCTCGGACGCGGTGAGGGCCGCCATGGCCAGCCCCTGTTCCTGGGCCAGCGCCAGTTCCCCGATCATCATGCGGCGCAGCAGGCCACGGCGGCGGTGCGGTGTCCGCACGGTCACGGCCGTTACCAGGCGGGTTTCGAGGAGCCTGCCGAAGCCCACGTTGAGCGTCTTGTCCATGGTGCCGAAGGTGGCCACGGGCACGTCCGGCCCCAGGGCATGGGCCGGCGCCGGCCCTGTCCGGTAAGCACCCGTGAGAATCCGCCGGTCCACAAGATGCATCTCCAGGCCCCGGTCCACGCGGGCGTCCGTACGGCGCTCGTCATGGAAACCGAACGCGACAGCCTGCATCCACGCAGCCGCGGCGGCATAGCCGGGACTGCCCTTGGTTGCCGGTTCGAACCGCCGGATTTCGTAGTCCACCCCTGGATCTCCCACGCCCCGAGCCTAGCCACGGATCCGCGGAAGGGCCAGCGTCGGGTCAGTGGCCGGCGTCGTACCAGCTGGGACCGACGCCGATCTGCACCTCGAGCGGTACCCGCAGGTCCGCCGCCGCAGCCATCTGTTCCGTGACCAGCCGCTCCACGGCATCCCGTTCGCCGGGGGCCACTTCCAGCACCAGTTCGTCATGGACCTGCAGCAGCATCCGGGACTTGAGCCCCTGCGCGTGCAGTTCGGCGTGGACGCCCAGCATGGCGCGTTTGATGATGTCCGCCGCGGATCCCTGGATGGGACTGTTCAGGGCGATGCGCTCGGCGTTCTCCCGCAGCTGGCGGTCCGTGCTGGTCAGGTCAGGGAGGTAGCGGCGGCGGCCTTCGATGGTGGCCGTGTATCCGTCGATCCGCGCCTGGTCCACCACGCCGCGCAGGTAATCGCGGACGGCGCCAAACCGGTCGAAGTAGTCCTTCATGAGGGTGCGGGCCTCGTCCACCGAGATTTCCAGCTGCTTGGACAGGCCGAAAGACGTCAGCCCGTATGCCAGTCCGTAGGACATCGCCTTGACCTTCGAGCGCATGGCGCTGGTGACCTGGTCCGTGGGCACGTGGAAGATGTTGGAGCCGACGAACCGGTGCAGGTCCTCGCCGTCCCTGTACGCCTGGATCAGCCCTTCGTCCCCGGACAGATGGGCCATGATCCGCATTTCGATCTGTGAGTAGTCCGCGGAGAGCAGGCACTCATAACCCTCGCTGACCACGAAGATGCCGCGGACCCGCCTGCCCTCCTCGCTGCGGATGGGGATGTTCTGCAGGTTGGGGTTGTTGGAGGAGATCCGGCCGGTGGCGGCCACGTTCTGGGCGTAGGTGGTGTGGATCCGACCGTCCTCGGCCACGGACTTCTTCAGTGACTCCACCATCTGGCGCAGCTTGGCGGCCTCGCGGTGCGCCATGAGCTGGACCAGGAACTCGTGCCCGGTCTTTTCCAGGAGGTTCTTCAGGGAGGCGGCGTCCGTGGTGTAGCCGGACTTGATCTTTTTGGTCTTGGGCAGCTGGAGTTCGTCGAACAGGACGGCCTGCAGCTGCTTGGGCGAACCCAGGTTCACCTCGTGGCCGATCGCGGCGAACGCCTGTTCCTGGGCATGGTCGATCACCCGCGACAGGTCAGCGAGCTGTTCGTCCATCCGGGCCATGTCGATGCCGATACCCGCCAGCTCCATGTCCGCCAGCACGCGGCTGACCGGCAGTTCCAGCGTGGAGAGCAGTTCCTCGGCGCGCCGTTCCTTCAGTTCCGCTTCGAAGTAGCGGCTCAGCGAGAGTACGACGGCGGCTGCCTGGACCAGCGCGTCCGCGGCGGCGGCATCGTCCCCGTCAAAGGACAGTTCCAACTGGCCCGCCTTTGCCGTTGCGGACGGGATGCCGACGTTCAGGTGGTGCTGGGCAAGTTCCGCGAGCTCGTACGTCCGGCGGTCCGGCTGGATCAGGTATCCGGAGATGGAGGTGTCATCCACAACGCCTTCGAGTTCCAGGCCGCGGGCAGTAAGTGCCTTCAGTGCGGCCTTGAATCCGTGCATGACCTTGGGAGCCTCCGGATCCCGGAGCCAGGCTGCCAGCACACTTTCGGTCTCCGCGTCCTGGGCCGCCAGGTCCAGGTACACCGCCGCGTCGGGGCGGACGATGGCCACTGCGGCGGCGTCCTCGCCGATCCGGCCGGGGACCAGGTCAACGGCCAGGGCTGAGCGTTGCCCTGTGCCCGCCGCCAGGAATGCCTGAAGCTCAGCGGCGGAAGCCGGGGTGGCGTACGCGGGCGTGTCGATGGATTCGCGCTCAGCCGCAGGCGCGGTGTCGTCGCCGTAAAGGGCGAAAAGCCTGCTGCGGATCGTCTTGAATTCCAGCTGATCGAACAGGTCTTCCAGGGCTGCCTGGTCCGGGCGGGGCTGGTAAAGGTCTTCGAGGGTGACCGGCAGTTCAAGGTCCGTGTGCAGCTGGTTCAGCCGGCGGTTGCGCTTGACGTTCTCCACGTTCTCGCGGAGGGCATCGCCCACTTTCCCGCCAATGGCATCGAGGTTTTCCAGCACCCCTTCCAGCCCGCCGTAAAGATTGATCCATTTGGCGGCGGTCTTGGGGCCCACGCCGGGCACGCCGGGGAGGTTGTCCGCCGTCTCCCCCACCAGGGCGGCAAGGTCCGAGTAGTGGTTGGGTCCCACGAAGTATTTGGCGTGGATGGCGGCGGCGTCCATGCGCGGAATGTCGCTGACGCCCTTCTTGGGGTACAGCACGAACACGTTGTCGGTGATGAGCTGGAAGGCGTCCCGGTCGCCGGAAACCAGCAACACTTCGAAGCCGGCCTTTTCACCCATTGCCGCGAGGGTGGCCAGGATGTCGTCCGCCTCGTAGCCCGGCATTTTGATGGTCTTGATGCCCCAGGCCTCCATGACCTGGGCGATGAGGTCGATCTGCCCGCTCATCTCGCGCGGGGTTTCGTTCCGGCCGCCCTTGTACTCGCTGTAGTCGGCCTTGCGGTGCGTAGTCTCATCCGAGACGTCGAATGCCACCGCGATGTGGGTGGGCTGCTGTTCCTTGATCAGGTTGATCAGCATCGAGGTGAAACCGTGGATGGCGTTGGTGTGCTGGCCGTTCGAGGTGGAGAACTTTTCTGCCGGAAGGGCGAAGAATGCCCGGAACGCCATGGAGTGGCCGTCCAGGACCAGGAGCCGCGGCTGGCCCGTCATCGGGACCACGGGGGCGTCGGTCGCTGAAACCGGAGTTCCCTGCGAAGCAGGCTCTTCCTGAAGGGTCTGGGAGGGGAAGGGGGCCGGTTTGGTTGTTTCACTCACAGGTGCCAGCCTAGTTGCCATGATGGACAATTTCACGCCCGGCCCCTTCGCGGCAGAGCTGGCCGCCGCCGGCGTTCCCGAGCACCTGCACGGCTGGCTGGGACGCTACGGCATCGGCCCGCTGGTGGTGAAGATGGGTATCCGCTTCGTGGAAATGGACCCCGAACTTTCCGTGGCCACCATGCCGGTAGAGGGCAACACCCAGGTGGCAGGAATCCTGCACGGCGGCGCCCACGTGGTGCTGGCCGAAACGCTCGGTTCCTTCGCCTCCGCCATGCACGCCGGTCCGGACCGCCACGCCGTCGGCATCGAGGTCAACGCAACGCACCACCGCTCCATCTCCACGGGCACCGTCACCGGCACGTGCAGGGCCATCCACCTGGGCCGCACCCTGGCCACGCACGAGATAGTGGTGACGGACAGCGCCGGCAGGCGGCTCTCGACGGCGCGGATCACCAACCTGCTGCGGGACAATCCAACGGGTGAACGTAGGCCCACCGGTCAGCGACCGGCCGGTTAGCCCGCCCGCAGGCGGTACCGCAACTCCACCACGCCCCTGCCCATGGTGCGTGAGGCAGCCAGCTCAAGCGGCGGCGTCGGGCCCGCCATGGGCAGGAGGCGCTTGCCCTCGCCCAGTACCACAGGAACCAGGGACACGATCAGCTCATCAAGCAGGCCGGCCTCGGCAAACTGCGCAGCGAGGTTCCCGCCGCCCATGACCCACACGTTCCGCCCGCGTGCGTCCTGCTTCAGGTCATCCACGAATTCGCGGACGTCACCGCGCACGAAGGTGATGTTCGAATCCGGCGGGGCGGCATGCTCGTGCCGGGTGAAGACGTAGCAGGGAATGCCGGGATACGGCCAAACCTCCGGGCCGTGCTTCCGCAGCCAGGTATAGGTGCTCCGCCCCATGGCGAGGCAGCCGACGCCGGCCATGAAGGAGTCGTAACTTTCCTGGCCGCCGTCGAATCCGTCGAACTGCAGGAGCCAGTCCAGCCCGTCGTCGGGCGTGGCGATGAACCCGTCGAGGGATGCGCCCACGAAGTACTGGATGGTTGTCACGGGGGTCAGGACGCGCCCGCGGAGGCCTGCCCGTTGTTGACATTGACCAGCCACGCGATGCCGAACCGGTCCGTGCACATGCCGAAAATGTCGCCCCAGGGGGCGCGCTCCATGGGGACCGTGACCGAGCCGCCGTCCGCGCAGAGTTTCTCGTAGTAGCCGCGCAGTTCCACTTCGTCGTCGCCGCTGAGCGAGATGGAAATTGCTGACCCCGGCGTGTGTTCCATGCTGTTGGGCGTGTCAGCGCCCATCAGCACCATGCCCTGGGTGGTGGTCAGCATGCTGTGCATCACCTTGTCCGCCTCGGCCGGGTCCTTGCTGGCCTGGAAATCCGCAAAGGTACTCACCGTCAGCTCTCCGCCGAACACGGACTGGTAAAACGTCATCGCCTCCCGCGCGTTGTCGCGAAAGCCGAGGTAAGGGTTCAGTGTGGTGGGCATGCGGATCTCCTTGATCTGGAAACGGGTGCTGCACTGATGGAACCAGACAACATCCTGCCCCATCATGCACGCGGTGGGTAGGGGCGGGCTGCGCTTCAGGGGGCGGGAGACGTAGGCTCTGTCCATGGCCAGATACTTTGACGTTCACCCCCAGGACCCGCAGCCTCGCGCCATCGCGCAGGCCGTCCAGATAGTGCGCGACGGCGGACTGATCGCCTACCCCACGGATTCCTGCTATGCGCTGGGCGCACAAATGGGCAACAAGGATGCGCTGGACCGCATCCGGGCCATCCGGCAACTGGATGACAAGCACCACTTCACACTTGTGTGCCGGGATTTCGCACAGCTGGGCCAGTTCGTCAACATCGGCAACGACGTGTTCCGCAGCATCAAGTCCGTCACCCCGGGCAGCTACACCTTCATCCTGCCGGCCACCCGCGAAGTGCCCAAGCGGCTGCTGCATCCGAAGAAGAAGACGGTGGGCGTCCGGATTCCTGACAACCGGGTGGTGCAGGCGCTGCTGGCCGAACTGGGCGAACCGCTGCTCTCCAGCACCCTGCTGCTGCCGGACGAGGAGGATCCACTGACGCAGGGCTGGGAAATCAAGGAACGCCTGGACCACGTGGTGGACGCCGTCATCGACGCCGGCGACTGCGGAGCCGAACCCACCACGGTGGTGGACTTCTCCAGCGGTGTGGCAGATGTGGTGCGCCGTGGCACGGGAGATCCGTCCAGGTTCGAGTGAGGTCCTGCTAGTCCTGCTTCCTGGCCCGGCTGGGCTGGACCCGGGGCGGCTCCCCGGGCATCTTGGGATAGTCCGGCGGGAAAGGCAGTTCGCCCAGCCCGCTGCTGCTGTCGCGTTCCCACCATTCGAGCAGCGTGTCGATCCTGCCCGGTTTATCGCCGAAGCCGGCCCAGGGGTCCCCCACGGTCCTTAGCCGCCCGGGGACGGTCTGCACCGTGAAATCGCGGGGGTCCGCGTCCGGCAGTTCCTCCCACGTAATTGGGCAGGACACCGGAGCGTGCGGCAGGGCACGGGGACTGTAGGCGCCGGCAATGGTGCGGTCACGGTTCGCCTGGTTGTAGTCCAGGAACACCTTGGTGCCGCGTTCTTCCTTCCACCAGGCCGTGGTGACCTTCTCCGGCATCCGCCGCTCCACTTCGCGGGCAGCGGCGATGACGGCGTGCCGGACGTCCAGGAACTCCCGGTCGGGCCGGATGGGCGCGTAGACGTGCAGGCCGCGGTTCCCTGAGGTCTTGATGAAAGCGGTGAGCCCGGCCTCCGCCAGGACATCCTTCAGGACCAGGGCTGCGGGGACTGCCTCTTCGAATCCGGTGCCGGGCTGGGGATCGAGGTCGATCCGCAGCTGGTCCGGATTGTCCGTGTTGTCGGCGCGGGACGGCCACGGATGGAACACGATGGTGTTCATCTGGACAGCCCAGACCGCGGCGGCCGGTTCGTCCATGACCAGCTGCGGATGCGACCGGCCGCTGGGGTACACCACCTTGACCGACCGGATGAACTCCGGTGCACCCTTGGGCGGGTTCTTGGAAAAGAACTGCTCGCCGTCCACATTGTCGGAGAACCGCTGCAGCGAGACCGGCCGGCCGCCGTTGGCCGCGATGAAGGCTTCGCCGACGTCACTTACGTACCGGGCCAGGTCAAGCTTGGTGATGCCAAGCTCCGGCCAGAGGACCCGGGCCGGGCTTGAAATGCGTACCTCGCGCTCCCCATTGGGGCCCGGAACGGTGATGGTGGTCTGTTCGCTCGCCATGGGGACAACGTACACCCCGCCCCGTCCGGCATGATGGAGGCATGCCCCTGACCGAACTGCACATCCCGCTGCCGGCGGGCGAGGCAACAGTGTCCGTTGCCTACGAGCGCCCCGCGGCGCCGACGGCCACCCTCGTTGTGGCCCACGGTGCCGGAGCCGGCATGGACCATCCTTTCCTGGCCGGATTCACGGCAGGGCTCAACGATCTGGGCCTGGCAACCCTGCGGTTCAACTTTCCGTACCGCGAAGCAGGGCGGCGCTTCCCGGACCGCCCGCCCGCAGCCGTTGCAACCTGGCGTGCGGTGATGGCCGCGGCGGCGAAGGAGGCAGAGCAGCACGGCGACACCGGACCGGTGTGGGCAGCAGGCAAATCGTTCGGCGGGCGGATGGCCTCCATGGCGGTGGCCGAAGGGATGCCCGCCGCGGGGCTGGTGTATCTGGGTTACCCGCTGCACGCCCCCGGCAAGCCCGGGAAGCTGCGGGACGAACACCTGTACGGGCTCACGCTGCCCATGCTCTTCCTCCAGGGCACCCGGGATACCTTTGCCACCCCGCAGATCCTCGAGGACGTTGTCTCACGGATCGGGACCAGCGCCGTCCTGCAGTGGATCGACGGCGGCGACCACTCCTTTGCGGCAGCCGGCCGGAAACGGCCGGCCGAAGAAATTGGCGCGTCCCTGGCTGCGCCGGTGGCGGAGTTCATCGCCCGTCCAGCCTGAGCCGGGCGCACCGTGCCAGGGGTCAGGCTGCGCCGTCGTACCACCAGCCTTCCCAGGCGGCCGAGGTGATCCGCCCTTCGGCAGAGCCGGCCTGTCCACTGCCGGCCGGCTGATCGTCCCGCCCTGCCCCGGCGTCCGTCAGGAAGTTGCTGCTGTTCAAGAGAAACATTCCGTTGTCCTTCCATGTTGGGTCCGGACGGCAACGTCCGGGTGCCAACGAGCGTAACGGGGGCATGTTTCAACGCATCGATTGCAGGTTTCGGCTGTGTATCGAAGACTTCACCCCGCGCTGGCCGGCGGGACAGGAGGCACCCGTGGGCGGGGAGGAGGACCAGGCTATCTCCGCCGGTTTGTCCGGGCCGTTGCGGGCGCGGACCACGGATCCTCGGGCCACGGATGCCGCGGATAGCGCCCCCGCATCTCGGCGCGGACCTGGGCGTAGGGGCCGGACCAGAAGGACGGCAGGTCGTCGGTGACCGCCAGCGGCCGCCGCGCGGGCGACAGGAGATGGAACAGGACAGGCACCTTCCCTCCCGCGACCCTCGGCGTCTCCGCCAGGCCAAAGCATTCCTGCAGCTTGACGGCCACCACGGGACGGGCGTCCAGGTCCCCCGCCTCGGGGTAGTCCACGCGGATCCGTGAGCCGCTGGGGACGGTGAGCCACTCGGGGGCGAGCTGGTCCAACGCGGCGGCCTCAGGCCACGGCAGCAGCCGGCGGAGCGGGTCAGTCAGGTCAACGGATCCGAAAGCCGCACCGCCGCCCAGTGCTTCGAGTTCCGGCCCCAGCCAGGCATCGGGATCCGCCAGCAGGGCCTCGTCCGAGACGACCGGCCACGGCTTCCCCAGTTCGCGGCGCAGCAAGGCGAGCCGGCGGCGAAGGGCCGCTGCCGCCGTCGACCATTCCAGTGACCCCAGGCCGTCCCGCCTCAGCAGCCGGGCCACTGCGGCACGCCCCTGCTCCGGCGAGGGGCGGACCGGCGTGGACGCCAGCACGATGGCGCCAAGGCGCCTGATCCGGCGGGCGGCAACCTTGCCCTGGACCACTTCCGCTTCCACCTCTTCGGACAACAGATGCGCAGCGCAGGACTCGGCGGCATCCGCACCGAGGGGTGCCGCCGCGCGGATCACGGCGCCTGTACCTGCCGCGTCCCGTCCCTCTGCCCGGGCTACCTCTGCAACGGCCAGCCACTCGTGCCCGGCAAGGCTGCTGCCGGCCGGCAGCCCCGCGCGCGTGCCGGAGGACAGCAGGTACCGTTCGGGCCCGTCGCCCGGCACCCGGCGCGCGACGCGGTCCGGGTAGGCAAGCGCGACGACGGCACCCACCAGGGCGGCGGTGTCACCGGAGGCTCCGGTCCCCCGACGCTCCCCCGCCCGCCGCGCCACTTCGCGGAGGCGGCGCGCTTCATCTGCCCACCTGCGGCCTTCTGGTCCGTTGTCGGAACGAAGCCGGCTCAGCAGCCTGACCAGGTCGGCCCCGGCCGCCCTGTGGTCCCCGGCCACGACAGCAACAACCTCCGCTGCCAGGGCACCTGCCACGGGCGTGCCATCCAAGAGGGCACGGGCGAGTCTGGGGTCGGCGGGGATGCCGGCCAGGAGCCTGCCGTGGGCGGTGGCATGCCCGCCGGCGTCCACGGCGCCGAGTTCCCGGAGCAGCTCCATGGCCTCGTCCATCGCGGGTCCCGGCGGCGGATCCGGCAGCGCGAGTCCGTCACCGCGCGGGGAGCCCCAGCATGCCAGCACGAGGGCGGCCCCCGCCAGGTCCGCAGTCGCGATTTCGGGCGTGACGTGGGCGGGAGCCGCGCCGAACGCCTGGTCGCTGTAGCAGCGCACCACGGTGCCCGGACCCTGCCGCGCCGCACGGCCGGCCCGTTGCACTGCGGATGCCTGCGAGCAGGAGACGGTCACCAGCCCGCTCATGCCGCGGGCCGCATCCCGGCGGGGCTCGCGGGTGAGGCCGGAGTCCACCACCAGCCGGACTCCGGGGACGGTCAGCGAGGATTCCGCCAGGTCCGTGGACACGATGATCCGGGGCCGGCCGCCGGGCGTCCGGCCGGAAACCGCCCGGTCCTGTTCTGCGGCGCCCGCCTGCCCGTGGAGTTCCAGGATGTCCGTGGTGCCGCCCGTTCTTCCGCGGAGCGCCGAGGCCACGTGTGCCACCTCCCGCGCGCCGGGCAGGAAGACCAGCGCGTCGGTGCTGCCGTCGGCCGCCAGCGCCTGCGCGTGGGCGTCCGCGGCGGTGGCGGCCAGGTGGTCCAGGAACGCGCGCGCCACGCCGCGGCCGTCCAGCCGTGGACCGGGTGCAGGACGCCAGCGGGTTTCCAGGTGGTGCAGGACGGAAGGGCAGCCGACGACTGGGACCGGGGCGCCGCCGTCGTCCCCTGCCAGGAGCGCGGCGAACCGGCCGGCGTCCAGGGTGGCGGACATGGCGACGACGGCGAGGTCGCCGCGGAGGGCGCGGACCTCGGCCACCATGCCGATCAGGAGATCAGTGTCCAGGCCGCGTTCGTGGACTTCATCCAGGACCACGGCACCTACGCCGTCCAGGCCGGGATCCGCCAGGAGCCGGCGAAGCAGGATGCCGGGGGTGATGAACTCGACCCGGGTTTGGGGACCTGCATTGCGCTCGCCGCGCACCGCGTAGCCGACTCGGCTGCCGAGGGTACTGCCGTCCAGGGCGGCGAGCCGCCGGGCCGCCGACCGTGCTGCCACGCGCCGCGGTTGGGTGACCACCACCCGCGTGTCCGGCGACAGGTTAGCCAGGAGCGGCGGGATCAGGGTGGTCTTTCCGGTCCCGGGCGGGGCCTGGACCACAGCGGCGGCGCCGGTTCCGTCCCCCTCTCCCGCCGCCAGCGCGGAAGCCAACGCAGGCAGGGAACCGGCGAAGGCGAGTCCCGAGCCGATGGTGTCGAGGTCAAAGGGAGCCGCGCCCCGGGCTGGGCTGTCCTGGCGCACGGGAGTCATCCGTCCATTCTGCCTGCCCGGGACGCAGTCAGGGCTTTCCGGCGCCCTTCGCCTTGCCCTTGGGTTCCTGGGCATCGGCAGGGGGCCCCGGCTTGGCTGCCGGGTTCGGTGCCGGTTCCTGCACCACTACCGGCTGTTCAGGAACCGGAGCCGGTGCCGGGGGTGCTGTGGCGGGCGTCGGAGTGGGGGTGGGAGACACGGCTGCGACGGCGGCCTTGGCGGCGGCAGCTCCGGCGTCGGCCTCCCGCATCAGGTCCGCCCGAACAGCCTCAAGCGCCGCGTCGATGCCCTTGAAGCGGGCATCCGAAATGAGCCCGGAACTGGCGGCCTCGTCAAGGTCGCGCTCGAGCGCAGCCAGGGCGTCCAGGGCGCCGTCTATCCGGTTCTCGGCGGCTGCCTGGGTGAGGGCAAGGACGCGGATCTGGAGACCGCGAAGGGCCGTATCGTTCGGTTCAGCGTTGCGCAGCGCCGGAATGGCTGCCATGGCGATGGCGGCCGCTGCGAGAAGGGCGAGAAAGGCGAGGGCGGCCCGCCGGCCGCCCGGCGCCAACACCCGGCCGGCAGGCCGTGGCACAACTGCAGGAGCGCTGTCCTGGTCCATGGGCGTCCCCCTGCGTCCGTAAGTTTCCCCGTGCCGGCCACTCAGCCACCACGGTATTGATCAGCAAGCTTACTACCTATTGCTCCAACCGCGACAGGGCTGCAATCAGGCGCCCCGCCGAACCGCCCAGGTTCCATTCTCCAGCAAGGCGTTCAAGTTCCCGCAGGCGGTCCGCCGGAAGGGGCTTGAGTGCCGCGCCGGCGTCCTCCAGGCCGGGCAGTGGCACGTCCCGGGCCAGCCGGACGACGGCGGGTGCCGCCTTCAGGTACCCGGCCGCGGCAGCCAGCCGGGCCCGCACGGGAGCCGCAACCGGACTTGCCGGCGCGGCGGCCGCTTCCAACAGCCGCTCGACCGTGCCGTAGCGAAGCAGCAGCGACGCCGCGGTTTTCTCGCCGATTCCGGCCACGCCGGGCAGCCCGTCCGAGGCGTCGCCGCGCAGGGTAGCGAAGTCGGCATACTGGCGGGGCAGCACCCGGTACTTTTCCACGACGGACAGCTCGGTCATGACCTCCAGGTTCTTCATGCCGCGCGCCGTGTAAAGGACGCGGACCTGCCGCTCGTCATCGCAAAGCTGAAACAGGTCGCGGTCCCCCGTGACCACGTCCACCGGCATTTCCGCGTGGCTGGCATAGGTGCCGGCGACGTCGTCCGCCTCGAACCCGGGCGCGCCCACAACGGCGATTCCTGCCGCGCCAAGCACGGTGCGGATCATGGGCAGCTGCTGTTCCAGCTGCGCCGGGACAATTTCAAGATCCGGCTCATTTGGCCGGGCCCGGGCCACCCGGTGGGCCTTGTAGGACGGGATCAGGTTGACGCGCCACTGCGGTCTCCAGTCGTCATCCCAGCACGCCACCAGGTGGTTTGGCCGGAAATCGGCCACCAGCCGGGCGATCATGTCGAGGAGGCCCCGGACGGCGTTCACGGGAGTTCCGTCGGAGCGCCGCAGCGTGTCCGGCAGGCCATGGAAGGCACGGAAGTACAGTGACGCGGTGTCCAGAAGCATCAGGCGGTCAGGCATACCTGATCCTGCCACGGATCAGACTCGGAAAGAGCGCACCGTGAAGCCGGTTGCAGGAGCCGCAGCCCGCCTGGCAGCCTGGACACGCAGGTGCGGTCTTTGGTCCCTACCGGGAGCCCGTTCCGAAGGGAAGAATGGACTGCATGCCCATCAGGGCCGTGCACACGGTGTGCATGGACCGGCAGGAAGAACGGGAGCACCACGTGCACAGGCAGGATGCGGGACAGGCCGGACCGGCAGGACAGCAAGGGGGCATCCGGGTGTTCATCCTCGATGACCACGAGCTCGTCCGGCAGGGACTGAAGGACCTCCTCGAAGGGGAGGAATTCACTGTGATAGGCGAAAGCGGTTCCGCCGCCGAAGCCACGCGCCGCATCCCGGCCCTCCAGCCCGACATCGCGGTCCTTGACGGGCGCCTGCCGGACGGCACCGGCATCGAGGTCTGCCGCGATGTCCGGTCCCTGGATCCAAGTCTCCGCTGCCTGATCCTGACCAGTTACGACGACGAACAGGCCCTCCGCGGCGCGGTCCTGGCCGGCGCATCCGGCTACATCCTCAAACAGATCCGGAGCGACGCGCTCCTGGACGGCATCCGGCGGGCAGCCGCCGGCGAATCGCTCTTCGCCCCGGGCGTCGAGCAACAGATTATCGACGGGCTCACCGAGGCTCCATCCGATCCACGACTCGAGGCCCTCAGCGCCCAGGAAAAGAAGGTGCTGGCGCTCATCGGCCGCGGACTGACCAACCGCCAGATCGGCGAAGAGCTGTTCCTTGCCGAAAAAACCGTCAAGAACTATGTGTCCTCCATCCTGGCCAAGCTCGGCTTCGAGCGCCGCACCCAGGCGGCCGTTTACGTCACCAGGACCAGCGGATAGGGCAGGACCGGACCGCAGGTCAGCTGACGGGAGCGGACCAACGGATCCGCGTCCCGGCTCCGGGCGTGCTGTCGATGGTGCATGATCCCCCCAGCAGCGCCGCCCGGCTGCGCATGTTGGCCAGGCCGCTTTCGCCTTCCGGCGGGTCGAAGCCCTTTCCGTTATCTTCCACCACCAGGTCCACGCCGCCGCCGCCGGCGGTGAGCGAAACGGAGATTGCGTCCGCCTCGGAGTGCCGCAGTGCGTTGCTGAGCCCTTCCGAGAGCACGGACAGAAGATGGCCGGCCACGTCCTCCGGCACTGAGCTGTCCACCGGACCGGCGAAGGCCACCTGGGGCCGGACGGCTTGCCCGCGCGAGCCCTCCTGGACAACGCGGAGGACGCGGCGGGTCAGGGGCTCCCGCTCCACCTCACCGGTGCGCAGCGAATAGATGGTGTCGCGGAGTTCCCGAATGGTGTCATCAAGTTCGCCGGTGACGGCGGCGATCCGTTCATGCGCCACCGGATCGGCGGTGTAGCGGCGCAGGCTCTGGATGCTCAGCCCGGCCGCAAACAGCCGCTGGATCACCAGGTCGTGAAGATCCCGGGCAATGCGTTCCCGGTCCGTGAACAGGAGGTTCTGCTCGCGGAGCGCATTCACATGAGCCAGGTCAAGGGCAACACCGATCCTGCTGCCGAAAAGGGAACTGGAGTCGATGTCCGCCTGGTTGAAGCTGGCGGCGCCTTTGGGCCGGGCCAGGAGCAGCACCCCGTTGTTTGTTCCCCGGTGGCCCAGACCACAGACCAGCACGGGCCCCAGCTTTTCCGCGGCACCCTCGCCGAAAACCATGCGGGGATCCCGGACCAGCCGCGACTCCCCCGTCGCCATGACGGTTTCCACTACATCCGGGGATCCGATTTCCTGCCCGGACTGCATCCCCTGCTCGCCGAGCGCGGAGCGGCAGCGAAGTACGCCGTCGGACCCGGCGACGGCGATCACCGCAAGTGCCGAGGCTGAGACCTTCAGGGCCGCTTCCGCCACCTGGTCCAGCGTGCGTGCGTCTGCCGGGGCGCCGGCGGTGATCAGCCGGTTGCTGAGCTCCATGCCCGCTTCCAGCCACCGCTGCCGCCGGCCACTGTCTTCGAAGAGCCGGGCATTCTGGATGGCCACGCCGGCGGCAGCTGCGAGCGCCACGGCAAGGTCCTCGTCCTCGGGGCTGAAATCCTGCCCGCCGCTCTTCTCCGTGAGGTAGAGGTTGCCGAACACGGCGTCCCGTACCCGCACCGGGACACCCAGGAACGAATTCATGGGCGGGTGGTTGGCCGGGAAGCCCGAAGCCATGGGATGGGCCCCGAGGTCATGAAGCCGGAGGGGCCGGGGTTCGCGGATCAGATGGCCCAGGACACCGTGTCCTGTAGGGAAGTCCCCGATGGAACGGATACCGTCCTCGTCGATGCCGACGGTGATGAAGTGGCTGAGCTTCCGGTCCTCCCCGATCACGCCCAACGCACCGTACTTGGCGCCCACCAGCACACAGGCGGACTGGACCACGCGGTCCAGCACTGCCTCCAGGCTGAGGTCCTCGGCCAGCGAAACCACGGCGGCGAGCAGGCCGTTGATCCGTTCCTGGGAATCCAGGAGCTCATCTGCCCTGGCCACGAATTCGCGCAGGAGGTCTTCGGCCTTCCTGGTCATGGGAGAACTCCATGGCAGTTCGTTGCCCACACCTGACCTCCTGTTGCCGCCATCCAGCGGAGCCCGAACGATCCTCTCTGATGAGTCTAGGAGAGACGCAGCCGCCCGGCATACTGCCATGCGGGTCTTTGGGCCCTGTTTCCGGACAGCGCTCCCCCGTAGGCTCGCGGCATGAGCAATAAGAACTTGGTTCCCGAAGCGGAAATCCTGGACCCGGACGAGTGCTGGAAACTCTTGGCGGAAGCCAAGGTTGGCCGCCTGGCGGTGCTTGCCGATGGACATCCGGACGTCTTTCCCGTGAACTTCACAGTGGACGGCCGCACGCTCGTGTTCCGTACCGGCGCCGGCACCAAGCAGCAGGCCTTAACCGCGGACAGCGTGGTGGCACTGGAGGCGGACGCCCTCAGCGCCGAATTTGGGCTCGCGTGGAGCGTTGTGGTCAAGGGCAGGGCGGAAGACACCCTCTCCACCGGCGAGGAACTCAACCAGATCCGCCGCGGGCTGTTCCCCTGGCAGGGTGTGGGCCAGGAGCACTTGATCCGCATCACCCCCGATTCAATCACCGGACGGCGTTTCAACCTGACCGCCCCGATGGCCTGGCACACATCGCTCGATGACGTGACCCGGGCCGGATTCGAATAGGCCGCCATGGGTAGCGGACAGCCGTTCCAGCGCATCCTGGTGGGCGTGGACGGATCTGATGCCTCCCTTGAGGCCTTGCGGCAGGGCCACATGCTGGCTGCCGCCTTGCAGGCGGAGGTGGACGCCACCGCATACTGGGACTACCCGCAGGCGTACGCCGGCTACGTAGCCGTGGGCTTCGAAGAATTCGAGGAGGAGGCGCGGGCTGTCCTCCGGAAGGCGATGGCCGCTGCGTTTGACGGGGACACGCCGTCGAATGTTCATCCGCACCTGGTGCGTGGGCACCCGCGCGACGCATTGATCGAAGCGAGCCGCCACGCAGACCTGGTGGTAGTGGGCAAGCGGGGCCACGGCGGCTTTGGCGGCATGCTGCTGGGTTCGGTCACATCTGCCCTGGTGGCGCACGCCCACTGCCCGGTGCTGGTGGTCCATACCCCGGAAACAAGCCCGCACGGGTAGGCCCGCATCTGCCGACGCCCTGAAGGCGGCTAAGGAGGACGCAGGGATGGAACCGGAGTTCTGCGGTTGAGCGACTTCAATGGCAACGAGGCGGCCCACCACGGCCTGCCGGCGCACGAAGTGCTGCTGTTGCTGGAGACCGATGCCGAAAGCGGACTGGACCACGCAGCGGTCACCGCCCGGCGGGCCCGGTTCGGCGCCAACGTGCTGCCTCCGGTGGACGATGGCGGGCTGCTGCGGAAAATCCTCCGCCAGTTCAATAACCCGCTCATCTACGTCCTGCTGGCAGCAGCCGCGGTCACGATGGTCCTGGGCGAGTACCTGGATTCGGGCGTCATCCTGGCCGTGGTGCTCATCAATACCCTGGTGGGACTGGTCCAGGAGGTCCGGGCGGAAGCCGCCCTCGATGCCCTGGCGTCCCTGGTCCACACGCCGGCCACCGTCATCCGGTCCGGGGACCGAATGGAAGTCCCCTCCGGGGACCTGGTACCCGGTGACCTGGTGCTGGTGGAGGCGGGCGACAAGATCCCGGCGGACCTGAGGCTGGTGCGGCTGGCGGGGCTGAAGGTGGACGAATCCGCCCTTACCGGGGAATCCGAACCCGTGGCCAAGGATCCTGTGACCCTGCCGCCCGGCACCCCGGTGGCTGACCGCCGGAATATGGCCTACAGCGGCACCCTGGTCACGGCCGGTACCGGCGCGGGCGTTGCCGTGGCCACCGGAGGGGAGACGGAGCTCGGCGAAATCCACCGGCTCATGGGTTCGGTGAAGTCCCTGGCCACGCCCCTGACCCAAAAACTCGCCCGGTTCAGCATGACCCTCACGGTCGCAATCCTGGCGCTCGCCGCCGTCGCGTTCGTCGCCGGCGTGGCGCGGGGGCAGCCTGCCGCACTCACGTTCACGGCCGCCGTCGCGCTCGCCGTGGGCGCCATCCCGGAAGGCCTGCCGGCCGCAGTGACTGTAACCCTGGCCATCGGAGTACGGCGCATGGCCCGGCGCCGCGCCGTGGTGCGGCGCCTTCCGGTCGTTGAAACGCTGGGCAGCACCACGGTGATCTGCTCGGACAAGACCGGAACGTTCACCGAAAACCAGATGACAGTCCGGCGGCTGTGGACCCCGGCCGGAAGCTATGAGGTCACCGGCTCCGGCTACGGACCCGAGGGCGCGGTGTGTCCCGCCGCCGGGCCGGACGACGCTGCACAGCGTGGGGTGCGTGACGAGGCACTGCGCTGGTCCCTGCTGGCCGGTGCCGTATGCAACGATTCCGCCGTGGTGCACGAGGATGGCGCCTGGGCTGCCAAGGGCGACCCCACGGAGGCCGCCATGCTCGTGGCCGCGGGCAAGGGCGGCGTGGACGGCCCGGCGTTCCTGGCGGAGGCACCGCGGACAGCGACGCTGGCATTCACCTCCGAGCGGCAGTACATGGCCACTGTCCACTGCGGAGCGCCGGACGGCGGAGCCACCGTCCTGGCCAAGGGCTCACTGGAAAGGATCCTGGACTTATGCGGCAGCCAGCTGGACGCCGGCGGCCGGCAGGTAGCCCTCCAGCGCACGGAGGTCCTTGCCGAGGCCCACCGGCTCGCCGGGACCGGACTAAGGGTCCTGGCTACCGCGGCGGCGCTGCTGCCGGACGGCCCACCCGGCCCGCTGACGGATGGACATCTTCGGGGGCGGCTGTCGCTGACCGGGCTGCAGGCCATGCACGACCCGCCGCGCCAGGCGGCCGCCACTGCAGTGGCCGCCTGCCACCAGGCCGGCATCGCGGTGAAGATGATTACCGGCGACCATCTGCGCACGGCGGTGTCCGTCGCCGCAGCCGTAGGCCTGACAGCCTCCCGCGACGACGGCACCGCCCTCACCGGCGCCGACATCGAGTCGCTGTCCCCCGCAGCGCTCCCTGCAGCGGTTGAAAAGGCCAGCGTGTTCGCCCGCGTCTCGCCGGAGCAAAAGCTACGGCTGATCGGGGCGCTGCAGGGGCGCGGCCATGTGGCCGCCATGACGGGCGACGGCGTCAATGACGCTCCCGCGCTCCGGCAGGCCGACGTGGGAATCGCCATGGGACGATCCGGGACGGAGGTGGCGAAGGAGGCGGCCGACATCGTCCTGACCGATGACGACTTCGCCACCATCGAAGCGGCGGTGGAAGAGGGGCGCAACGTCTTCGACAACCTCACCAAGTTCATCATCTGGACGCTGCCCACGAACATGGGCGAAGGCCTGGTGATCCTGGCAGCGATCCTCCTGGGCTCCACCCTGCCGATCCTGCCCACACAGATTCTGTGGATTAACATGACCACCGCCGTGGCCCTGGGCCTGATGCTCGCTTTCGAGCCGAAGGAACCCGGGCTGATGTCCAGGCCGCCGCGGAACCCGGCCAGGCCGCTCCTGACATGGGCGCTGACCCTCCGCGTCCTGCTGGTCTCCGCCTTGCTGGTGGGCGGCACCTGGTGGATCTTCGGACTGGAGGTGGCCGCCGGGGCTTCCGTGGCCGAGGCCCGGACTGCCGCCGTCAACCTCTTCGTCGCGGTTGAGTTGTTCTACCTGTTCAGCTGCCGTTCCTTCACCCGGTCCGCCTGGCGCATCGGTTTCTTCAGCAACCGCTGGATCGTCCTGGGCGTCCTGGCCCAGGCCGCCGGGCAGGTCGCCATTACCTATTCGCCCGCGATGAACGGTCTCTTCCACACGGCGCCCATCAGCGCTGAGTCGTGGCTGCGGATCCTGGGCATTGCCGTGCTGGCGTCCGTAGTGGTCGGGGTGGAGAAGCTGCTCCGGCGCAACCGCTTTTAGCAGGCATTTGGCTTCGCCCCCTGCCCGCAGGTTCCCCCGGACGCCTGCGGATCCGCGGGACCTTTGCCCCTGCCCGGCCGCCCCCCTGACGGCAATAGTGGAAGTACACACGGCGGGCAGCGGGCCCGTCCCCGATGGGCGGAGGTCCCGAAATGATGTACGGCTGGAGCGGCGATATGGGCATATGGGGCTACGTCATGATGACCATCAGCATGCTCATCTTCTGGGGTGCGATCATCGCCGGCGTTGTCCTGCTGGCACGCTCACTGCGCTCGCCGGGCCACCAGAACTACCAGGCCCCGCCGTCACGCAGCGCCGAGGACCTGCTGGCGGAACGCTTCGCGCGCGGCGAGATCGACGAGTCCGAGTACCACACCCGGCTGGCGGTGCTGCGCGGCCGGTAGCTGTGCCCAGGCAATAGGTTGGTTGCGCCTGCTGGTGGGCGGTGTGCCTCCGGGGCGGCGGCACTCCCGCCCGGCGCGGGATGGCAATAAGAGGGGCTTCAGATAGTGCTTGTTGTCCGGCCCGGCCGGGGCTACGATATGCGCGGGGGTTGACTGTTCCTCGCCACGGATTTCACTCAGAGCGGTCCGCGGGACCCGGCCACAGGCCGGGCCGGCGCCTATGCGCGCCATAACGTGCAGGCGCACCTGTTGCGTTTGCGCCCGGACCCCGTCCCCGGCCGATCCACATCCCTGATGCCGATTCGCTCCGCGGCACCCGCTTCCTGGCGCACCGTACACAGTTGCACCTATTACGCTGGCTGGGCAGTATCCGCCGGACACTGGGGGTCCGATGAAAAGCTCCTCCCGGACTCTGGAAGTGAACCATGCAAACAAAAATTCGGGCACAGATCGGCGTGGCCGTGGCTGTCCTGGCACTTGCCCTCAGCGGCGCCCCCGCCTCCCAGGCGAACCTGGCCGGGAGCGGCTTCGACACCGGTGATGGAAACCTCGTGGTCAATGACGAGGCCATGGACTGGGCCAACGCCGGCATTGACTGTTCCACCACCACCGGCGGCTGTGGCATCGACCTGCCCACCGGGCAGGGCGACAATTCGTTCGGCAACGGCACGAAAGAGGACGATCCGGTACCCACCGTGGTGAACGGTTCCATCCCCAACAATAAGAGCGACCTGCTCCGGTTCTACACCAAGATGACCCAGGAAAACTCAAAGGATTTCCTGTACCTTGCCTGGGAGCGCGTCCAGGAACCCAACGGCACCACCAACATGGACTTCGAGTTCAACCAGTCGAAGGTGACATCCGGCAACGGCGTCACCCCTGTCCGGACGGCCGGTGACATCCTGGTCAAGTACGACCTCTCCCAGGGCGGCGTCAATCCCGACCTCGGCTACCACGAGTGGATCACCGCGGGGGACCCCCGCACGGATTGCGAGGCTTCGAACACCCTCCCCTGCTGGGGCACGGTGAATGCGCTGGGCGGATACTTTGAGGGATCCATCAACACGGTCGAGGTGGTGGACCCGATCGCTCCGAACGAACCGCGGACCTTGAGCGTGCGCACGTTCGGTGAAGCTGCCATCAACCTGACGGATTCAGGCATCATTCCCGCCAACACGTGCCTCCCGTTCGCGTCCGCGTACCTGAAGAGCCGTTCCTCCGATTCGTTCACGTCTGCGGTCAAGGACTTCATCGCCCCCATCAGCGCCGGGGCGTCCCGCTGCGGAACCATCAACGTCACCAAGGTGGATGACGACAGTCCCGTCTCCGCACTCCAGGGAGCAGTCTTCACGCTCTTCAAGGACGCCGCGCCTGTAGGGACAGCGATGGGTGCCGAAGACACGGCGGTGACTCCGGCCACCACCTGCACCACCAGCGCCGCGGGCACCTGCTCCTTCACCAATGTCCCCATCGGCAATTACTGGGTAGTGGAAACCACCACGCCTGCGGGCCATGACACGGCCGCACCCCAGCAGGCTGTGGTCGGGGCCGGCGGGACGGTTGCGCTGACCTTCGTCAACCCCCGAGACTTCAAGGTGATCGTGCTTGTCTGCAGCGAAGCCACGAACTCGCTCTATCCGAGCCAGGTCACACTGGACGGCAGCACACCGGCGAAGACCTCGCTGGGCGCTGCGCCGACCGGCATGACCGCAGCGCAGCTCTGCGGCCTGGGCGGGGCGGCGTTCGATGACCAGAGCCACGGCAGCCACACCGCCGGGGTGACCATCCCGCAGTAGGCGGGCAGGTTCCAGCAGCCCTGACACAGCGGAGCGTACGACGGCGGGACCTCCCGCCGTCGTACGCTTGCTTCTGCACTTTGCCCGCCTCTGCAGTGGCACTGAACCCTGCGAAACCGCCTCCGGGAGGAGCCCGCCATGACCGTCCCCGCGGACATCGAGACGCCCGAAATCCTCATCGACCGGGACGTGCTGGCCCGCAACATCGTCCGGATGGCGGAGGCGGTGGGCGGGAAGGGCCTGCAGCTTCGGCCGCACGCCAAGACCCATAAGATGCTCGAAATCGCCCGGCTGCAGCTGGGTGCGGGTGCCGTGGGCCTGACGGTGGCCACCCTTGGCGAAGCGGAAGTGTTCGCCGCGGACGGCGTGCAGGACATCTTCATCGCCTATCCCCTGTGGATCCGGCCGGCCCAGGCGGAGCGGCTGCGGCGGCTGGCGGCCTCAGCCAGGATTTCGGTAGGGGTCGACTCCGCAGAGGGGGCAGCGGCCATGGGCGCGGCGCTTGGCGATGCGGCCGGCTTGGTGGCGGTGATGCTGGAAATCGACAGCGGCCACCACCGCAGCGGCCTGCTGCCGGAGGGCGCCGTGTCCGCGGCCCGGGCAGCGGCGGCCGCCGGGCTCCGCGTGGCCGGAGTTTTCACGTTCCCCGGCCACAGCTATGCCCCGGGGATGGCTCCCGCCGCGGCGGAACAGGAAGCGTCCGCCCTCGCCCGCGCCGCCGCCCTGCTGGAGGCCGCCGGCTTCCGGATCTCCCGCCGCAGCGGCGGATCCACTCCCACTGCGATGCTGACCGGCCCCGCCGAGGCGACCGAAGTACGGCCCGGTGTCTACGTCTTTGGCGACGCCCAGCAGCTGGAACTGGGGCGCTGCACACCCGAGGACATCGCCCTGACCGTGGCCGCCACCGTCGTCAGCCGGCACGACGGCGGAGGGGCAGCGCCGCGCCGGATCATCCTGGACTCCGGCAGCAAGATCCTGGGCGGGGACCGTCCCGCCTGGGCCACGGGCTTCGGGCGGATCCTCGACTGCCCGGATGCCCGCATTACCGCGCTCTCAGAGCATCACGCAACGGTGCAGTGGCCGGCAGAAGTGGAGCTGCCTGCCCTGGGCGAAAGGCTCCGGGTGGTTCCCAACCATGTCTGCGTGGCCGTGAACCTGGTGGACGGGGTGGCCGTGGTCCGCGGCGGAACTGTGGTGGACCGCTGGCGGGTCGCCGCCCGGGGGCTCAACAGGTAGCGCCCGGGCGGGGCAGCCGTACGCCTTGTCCGGTCAGTACCCGCCCTTGATCACAAAGTATGAACCGCGGATCACTCCGGCGAGCCTGGACTTCTGCCGGGCGAACTTGAAACCGGCAGCGGCCAGCTCTTCAGGGACCTCCATGCCCTCGGAGAGCTTGAATCCCACTGCCCGCTTCCCGCCCTCAGTGATGCTGTACATGACGTTGATGGACAGCCCGGACTCATAGAACACGTAGTCCATCCGCAGGCCGTCCACTTCGAAGGTGCTGGCTTCCAGGGGCCGGGAGCTGATGGCGATGTCCCGCTCCTCCCTGAGGATCCGTGCCACCCGCTCCACCGTCCCGGGAACCTCGGCCGCGGGGCTGACGGCGAAGTCGTGGTTGTACTTGTTCTTGTAGTAGCGGGACTCGTTGGCGCGCAGCCCGGCGAGGGCGTCCGCCACCGGCGATGACTCCAGCCCGGTGGTGGAAACGTCCCTGAAGTCGACAACGTACGGCATGGGTCCTCCCGGATGGATGTGTCTGGACTAAACCATAGCGCGGCCGGGGGTGCTCTCGGAGGGAGGTACTTTCAGGCTGCCGTACCGTTCCATCCGGTGCCAGCGCAGGTGCACCCCCGCCAGGGCCGTGACCACGGACTGGATGACCACCAGGTACATGACCTGGCGGTAGACGAACTGCTGGAGCGGTAGCGTCCAGAGGGGCCGGAACGGCTCGTTGTCCAGCCGGAACGCGTAGGCGGCCATGAGCAGCTGGACACCCAGGAAGACGAGCCAAAGCACCGCAATCCTGGCCGGGTCGAGGAAGATCAGCCCGTAGAGCGCGAAGACATCCACCACAGGGGCGAACAGCGGCAGCAGGACCTGGAGGACCAGCAGGTAACCCAGGCCGCGCCGGCCGAGCTTCCCGGCCGCGCCGCGCTGGAAGACGGCGCCGCGGTGCTTCCACATGGCCTGCAGCGTGCCGTAGCACCAGCGGTACCGCTGCTTCCAGAGCGCCCCGAGGCTGGCGGGCGCTTCCGTCCAGGCGCGGGCATCGTCCTGGTAGACAACGCGCCAGCCGTCGCGGCAGAGGGCCATGGTCAGGTCCGTGTCCTCGGCCAGGGTGTCGTCGCTGACGCCGCCGACGGCGAGCAGGGCGTCGCGGCGGAATGCCCCGATGGCGCCGGGAACAGTCGGCATGCACTCCGCAACGTCGAACAGCCTGCGGTCCAGGTTGAACCCGACCACATACTCGATGTGCTGCCAGGCGCCGAGGATTCCGCCCCGGTTGGCCACCTTCGTGTTGCCGGAGATGGCGCCCACTTCCGGTTCCGCGAAGGGCTGGATCAGTGCGCGGACGGTGTCCGGTTCGAACACGGTGTCGCCGTCCACCATCACCAGGATCCTGTGGCTGGCCGCGGCGATTCCGGCGTTCAGGGCGGAGGGTTTGCCGCCGTTTTCCTTCCGGATCACGGTGACGCCGGGCAGGGCCATGGCGTCCACCAGGTCGGCCGTCCCGTCCGTTGAGCCGTCGTCCACCACTATGATCTCCACCGGGTGGGTGGACGCGGCGATGGACCGCACCGCGGCCTCGATGCCGGCCGACTCGTTGTAGGCCGGCACGATGACCGTGACCGGTTCGGTGACCTCCCGCCGGACCACCACGTCCGTCCGGCGCCGGCCGCGGGCGGAGGCACGGAGGCGGCGGCCGGCCCGGTTGTGCCGCGCGGCGACGCCCACCACCAGGACAGCCCGGATGAAGGTCACTGCGCCGGCGGCCACCAGCCCCCAGGAGATCAGGGTGATGACGATGTCGCTGAGCCGGATCCCCCACCACAGTGCCGTGCCGCTGATCCGGTCCTCCGCGGAGGCCTCGCGCATGCTGGAGATGCCGACGGAGTCGCCCACGGAGGTGACCCGGAAACCCTGCGCGGCGAACTGCGCCAGGGATGAATCGAGGGCCGCGACGGTCTGGCTGCGGTCGCCGCCGCCGTCGTGCATCAACAGCACCTGGCCGCCCGGCCCGGATGGGGCGATGTTGCGTCCGATCGCGTCGGCGCCGGGACGCTGCCAGTCTTTGCTGTCCTTGGTGGAGAGCACCGTGAGGTAGCCCTGGTCCGCAGCGGCCCGGACCGCCTCCCAGGTGCCGTCCGAAACCGCCGCGTTGGCGGAACTGAACGGGGGCCGCAGCAGGGTGGCGGTGCGCCCGGTGATGGCGGCGATGGCCTGCTGGTCCGCCTGGATTTCGAGCTGCTGCCGCCACTCCGGTGCGCTGCCGAGGTCGGCGTGGGTGAGCGTGTGGACGCCGATCTCGTGCCCTTCGGCGGCGATGCGCCGCAGCAGGTCGGGGTGCTCGATGGCCGCGGAACCGACCACGAAGAACGTGGCCTGGACGTCGTGTTTCCGCAGGACGTCCAATATCCGGGGCGTCCAGACCGGGTCAGGACCGTCGTCGAAGGTGAGCGCGAGGGTGCGGTCCGAAGGGCTGACAGTGCGCACCGCGCCGCCCCGGGCGTCGATGACCGGACCGCCCTGGAGCACGTCCTTGGGTACGGAGGTGGCCGGCCCCGCTATGGGCGCGGCCGGGTGGCCGACGCCGGCGAGGTGGTGCATATAGCCCTGCACCGTGAGAGCCAGCGCCAGGCCGCCCATAACGGCCAGGAGGATGAACCAGTGGGCCCTGAGGGGGCGGGGAGCGCCGGGTTTGTTCCGTCGGCGGTACATCACCGGCGGGCCGGCTGCGTTGGCTTGGTTGCCTGCCCGGGAGCCGCCCCGCTCATTCCAGGATCGACCGGATCCGTTCCCTGCGCGGCAGCCGCCGCACCCGGCAAGGCGGGCGCAGGCTCTGCTTCGGCAAGCGTGGAGGGCGCCGGGGCGGGCGCGGCCGACGCCGGTACCTCCCCTGCCGGGTCGGGCGCCGGGTCAGCCGGTGCAGCGACCGGTCCAGCCGGCAACGGGGCTCCCCCGGCGGTGGCTGCCGTCGACGGCGCCGGCTTGGGCGCGGAGGCCGGAGCATCGATGGCTGCTTGTCCGGCCGGCCGCGGCAGGTAGGGCGCGCCGACGTTGGGGCCGCCCGCCAGGGCAACCACCAGCAGGACCGCATATCCGGCCACGAGCGCCAGCGCAGCCAGGCCAAGAAGCCTGATCCGGCGCAGCCTGCGCCCGGAGGCGTCGACGAAGATCGGCCCGCCCGGGGCGGAAAGCGGCATGTGGAGAGACTCTTCAGGAGCTGGCATCGAGCATCCATCTTAGGCGATCGACCCGCGCTCCCTTAAACCTGCTGTCCGCGTCAGGCTTCGAAAGCAGCCCTGAACGCCGCAAGCGCGGCGTCTCCGGCCGCCAGCCCCTGGCCTCCGGCGGCCCCGGCTTCGAGGCCGACAACGCCGTTGTATCCCGCCGCGCGCAAGGCGTCCGCCACGGCACGGTAGTTGATTTCACCGGTACCGGGTTCGAACCTGCCGGGCACGTCAGCCACCTGGATTTCCCCGACGAATGGCAGGGCGGTCCCCACCAGTTGTATCAGGTTCCCTTCGCCGATCTGCGCGTGATACAGGTCAAGCATCATCCTGACGTTGGGGTGGTTTACGGCCTCAACCAGTGCCATGGTGTCCTTGGCCCGGGCCAGCGGGATGCCAGGATGGTCCACGATGGTGTTCAGGTTTTCCAGCGCGAATGTCACCCCATGCCTGGCGCCCAGCTCAGCCAGGCGCTCCAGCGTCCGCAGGCCCGTGAGCCACATTCCGCCGGTGGATCGGTGGACGGGATTGACCGCCCTGCCGCCCTCCCCGAGTTCGGCCGGATGGACCACCATCCGCTCGACTCCCAGCTCAAGGGCCACCGGAATGAGTTTCTCCGCAGAGGCCACCACTTCGTCGGCGCTGGCGGAATCGGTGAGGCTGCCGCCGAAGTAGCCGCTCATGGAGGAGAAACGCGCGCCCGTGGCCGCGAGGGCGGCGATATCGCGTCCGCGGGTGTCCCAGAGTTCAACGTCGAAGCCTTGCTCGTGGATACGGTTGACGCGGTCGATCAGGGAAAGTTCGCCGTAGACCATCTCGGCGCATACCGCCAGGCGCATGCTCATGAGTCTCCTCCCGCCGGGTGCAGTTCCGGCTCCGCCGGGCGGAGTTCCGCCACGGAAGCGACATCCACCGGAAGCCCGGATTCAGCGGACCGAACGGCTGCCAGCGCCAGTGCCAGGGCATTGCGGGCGTCAGTACCGCCGGGACGCGCAGGGGTGCCGGCTATGCCAAGGGAAGCGGCGCTGTCCAAGGCACCGCTGCCGTCGCGGCGTTCCCTGACCGCCTCGACGAAGTGGGCGACTTCGGCGGTGTAGGCGTCGTGAAAGAGGTCGACGTTGAGCCGGACCGTGTCCATGCCGATGCCGGCGGCGGTGTAGCTGGTGGCGCTGGACGCCTGGGGTCCGCCCGCCGTCACCATCCCGGCCGAGCCGAACACTTCACCGCGCACGTCATAGCCATAAAGGGCGTTGAAATTGGCTTCGGCCACGGCAATGGCCCCGTTGCTGTAGGTGATGGTGACGACGGCCGTGTCCAGCAGCCCCGTGGCCTTGGCTGCGGGGGCCACCAGGGCGTCGGCGACAGCGTGCACGCGAACGGGAACCGTGCCGGGGTTAAGCCAGTTCAGCGTGTCGAAGTCGTGGATCAGTGTTTCCAGGAAAATCGTGCCCGGCGGAATCCGTTCAGGGTTGGCGATGCCCTGTGTGGTGCCGGGATCCCGGGTCAGTGACCGCAACAGCTGCGGCTTGCCCACCACACCGTCGTCGATCAATGCGCGGGCTGCGGCGAAATCCTTGGCATAGCGCCGGTTGAAGCCGAACTGGACCAGCACTCCGGACGTATCGGCGGCATCCAGGGCTGCGTCCAGTTCTTCGATGGTGCGCCCGCCGGGCTTCTCGCAGAACACATGCTTTCCGGCCCGGGCTGCCTCAGCGATGAGCCCGGCGTGGAACCGCGCCGGGGCGGCAACCAGGATGGCGTCCACCTCCGGGTCGGCGATGACGTCGGCAGGGTCCGTGCTGATTTTGGCCACCCCCATCCGTCCGGCCAGCGCCTCGAGAGCAGGCAGCGCGGGATCGGCAATAGCTTCCAGGCGGGCGCCGGGAACGCGCCGGGCGACGGATTCGGCATGGAAGTTGCCGATCCAGCCGGCCCCGACCAGTCCGATCCGGACCGGCCTGTCGGCGCTGACAGGATGCTCAACATAGGGCATTGCGTACTCCTTGCAGAATTCTAGATCGTTCTAGTCAGCTCACTATGGCATGCCTGAGCGGACGTGTCTAGATCGTTCTATAGACTGCTCTCAAGGAGGAGGAAATATGACCGAGCAGCACCGCCGCGCCACACTCATGGACGTCGCCAGGACGGCCGGGGTGTCCCGGGCGCTGGTGTCCATCGTCATGCGCGGAGCCCCCGGCGCATCGGAGACCACACGCCAAAAAGTTCTGGCGGCCGCCCGGGACCTCGGGTACCGGCCGGACTCGCGCGCGCGGCTGCTGCGCAGCAGCCGGACACGGCTCCTTGGCCTGAGCTTTTCGAGTTCCCAGCCGTTCCATGCCGAAATCGTGGATGCCGCCTACGCGGAGGCATCGGCCAAAGGGTACGAGATCGCCTTAAGTGCCGTGGCCAGCGGACGCACGGAGACGCGCGCCGCAGAGGCGCTGCTCGACGTCGGGGCGGAGGCACTCATCCTGGTCTCCCCCACCTTGGGCGACCAGGAACTGGCCCGGCTTGCTGCCCAGGTGCCCGTGGTCAGCCTGCTGCGTGACGACGTCGGACGTTCAGTTGATTCGGTGAGCAGCGACGACCACGCCGGAATCCGGGAGGCTGTTGACCACCTCGCGGGCCTGGGGCACCGCCATATCGTCCATGTGGACGGCGGGACGGCCGTGTCCGCGGACAAGCGCCGCGAGGCCTTCAGCGCGGAGATGCTGCGCCGGGGCCTGGAGCCCCTGACCGTACCCGGCGGCCCCACCGAAGAGGACGGCATCAGCGCCGGGCGCTTCATCCCTACGAACCTGACGACGGCGGTCATCGCCTTCAACGACCGGTGCGCCCTGGGCGTCATGGAGAGCCTTCGGGCTGCCGGGCTGGGCGTTCCGTCCGACGTCTCAGTGCTGGGGTACGACGACAGCCAGTTCGCCAGGTTGAGCTACGTACAGCTGTCCTCCGTCAGTCAGGACGCGCAGCTGCTGGCGGCCGCAGCGGTGGACCGCGCCGTCGCCCGGATCGAAGGGACGGTCCCGCCGGAACACGTGGTCCGGACCCCTCACCTGGTGGCCCGGCGGACGACGGCGGCTCCGCGGCAGGCCGGGGCCGCCTGACCCGACCCCACTCCCGACGGCATCGTGCTGTGGACCCGGCTGGCGCCCGAACCGCAGGCGCCGGATGGCATGGGCGGGATGCCCCCGTACAAGATCCAGGTGACCTGGCAGGTGGCCACCGACGAGGGCTTCCAAAACGTGGTCAGGGCAGGCAGCGAGCAGGCAGCGCCGGAACTTGCCCACTCGGTGCACGCCGAAGTCAGTGGCCTGCTGCCGTCCCGGGACTACTGGTACCGCTTCCTCGTGGGCACCGAGGAAAGCCCGGTGGGACACACGCGCACCGCACCGGCTGCCGGCACGGACCCCGGCCGGCTGACTTTCGCGCTCGCATCCTGCCAGTCCTGGGCCGGCGGCCGCTGCGCCGCCTACCGGACCATGGCCCAGGAGGACCTCGACCTGGTAGTCCACGTCGGCGACTACATCTACGAGGGCAGGAACCATGAGACCCTGGCCGACTTCCGCAACAACCACGCCAAATACAAGGGCTCCGTGGACCTGCAGGCCACACATGCGAATTTCCCCTTTGTGGTGACGTTCGATGACCACGAGGTGGAGAACAATTGGGCCGACGGCGTGTCCCAGCCGGACAACGAGGCATCAAACGATCCTGAGCGTTTCCTCCAGCTGCGGGCGAACGCGTTCCAGGCATACTACGAACACCTTCCGCTCCGCCTGCCGCAACGGCCCACCGGCCCGGATATGGTGCTGCACCGCGGACTGGACTACGGCAACCTGGCCCGCTTCCACGTGCTGGACACCAGGCAGTACCGGTCGGACCAACTCACGGAGAACTTCCCCGGCGGACCGCAGCACCCCGACGTGTACGATCCCTCCCGCACCTTGATGGGCGACGAGCAGGAGCAGTGGCTGTTCGACCGGCTGGCCTCCTAGCCCGCCCGCTGGAACGTCATCGCCCAGCAGACCATGATGGCCCAGTACGACTACGACCCCGGTGAGACTCTTTCAGTCAACCATGACCAGTGGGACGGCTACGTGGTCTCACGCAACCGCCTCACCAATTTCATTGCGCAACAGCGTCCGGCAAACCCTGTGATTCTCACCGGCGACTGGCACGCCGCTTTCGTCAACGACGTCCTGCGAGACCACGCCGCTCCTGCCTCACAGGTTGTGGCCACGGAATTCGTTGGTACGTCCATCAGCTCGGGCTGCGGCTGGGCGCAGGCCATCAAGGACGGTTTCCCGGCAAACCCGCACACCCGCTACATCAACCCCGACAAGCGCGGCTGGACGCGCTGCACCGTGACGCGTGAAGAGTTCCGCAGCGATTACCTCGTTGCGCTCATCATTCAAGAGCAGCCAGTTCGGATTCAAGCTGTTGCGCCAGGTTCCGCAGGCGCCGGATGTGTTCTTCGGATACGCGTCCCGGTTGCGATGTCACCTGCGCGTCCACGTCGAAGACGGTATTGGGGCTGTGCCAGACGTTGAACCATTCCAGGCCGTGGCCCAGGGCATCTCGGGTCACGCCTTGCAGCAGGAGCAGGGGTTCGCGGACGCTCGAGCTGAGTTTGTGAGCCAGGTCCGCATCTGCGGCCACCGCCTGGACCTGCCTGGGCCCGCCCGCCGGATGGTAGCCGTGCTCGCGCATGAGGCCAAGCAGTGAGGCGTTCTCCAGCAGCTCCTCGGTGAAGTGCGGGAAAAGGTCGCGTGGCACCCAGGTCCTCATGAATGCCACCGGGACGTCCTCCAGGTAGCGGATGCGTTCGATCTTCCAGGTGTTCGTGGTGTTCAGGGCGTTTACCGCCGGCTCGGGCGGGGCCGCGTGTTCGACGGAAAGGACGTGGGTCCGCAAGCGCTGGCCATGCGCGGCGGCCTGTTCGTCCAGCCCGCCGGCCCGCTGCAGATGCCGGCGGAGGACCGGGGCTGCGGCCACGACGCTGCCGCGGCCGCGCTGGCGGCGGATCAATCCAAGGTCGGACAGCCCGGACAACGCCTGGCGTACAACGCTGCGGGAGACACCAAACTGTTTCTGGAGTTCCTCCTCGGTGGGAAGGGGCGATCCGGGCAGCAGGGGCCGTTCCACTATCTGCCGATGCAGGATGTCCCGAATCTGCGCATGGAGGGGCGGCCCCTCCTCCCGGTTCAGGCCATTGGCCCGCTCCCGGGGCTCTGCCGCAGTTGATTGCACGCTCACGCTGACTCCTTTGCCGTTCGAGCACATCTTAGCCCCCGCCCTCGGCAACTCCCGCTTGACGGGTGATTCAAACCACATGTAATGTACGTACTAATTGTACGGACTTGATCCGGCGACTGGAACATACAATGACGTAGAAAGGTCGAGTAAATGACACAGATGCACTTGAGGACCGGGCGCTCACGCTTCCCAATGTTTGCCTTCCTCCAGAAGGTCCCCGCAGGAATGATGCTGATCCCGCTCATACTCGGCGTACTGATGAACACCTTCGCGCCCGAAGCCCTGAAAATAGGCGGCTTCACCACCGCGCTGTTCAAGGAGGGCGCCCTGACGCTGATCGCCGTGCTGATCCTCGCCACCGGCGCACAGATCACCGGAAGCCACAGCGGCAAGGCCGCCGCCTCCACCACCACCGTGGTGCTGGTCTGCAAGACCCTGATCCCGGCCACGATTGCCGTGATCCTGGGCCTGATGGTTGGCATCGACGGCATCGCAGGCGTATCGATCCTGGCGATGCTGGCAATCTTCGGCAACAGCAACGGCGCCCTGTGGCTGGCGTTCGCCGGCCAGTACGGCGACGAACGGGACGAGGGCGCCTACGTCGCCAGCGCCTTTGATGACGGACCGTTCCTGGCCCTGATCTTCCTGGGCGCATCCGGGCTGGGCGACATCCCGGTACTCGCCTTCGCCGCGGCACTGATCCCGTTCATCATCGGCCTGATCATCGGCGCCGTGGACCGCGAGTGGACGAAGGCCCTGGACCACGTGCCGAACATCGTGATCCCGTTCATGTCCTTCGCCGTTGGCACCGGCATCAACCTCAAGACCGTGCTCACCGGCGGTTTCGCCGGGATCTTCCTCGGCCTGATCGTCGTGGTGTTCACCGGAGGCCTGACCTATCTCGGGTACCGGTTCATCCTGCGGCGCGGCTCCAAGAGCGGCATCGGTTTCGCCGCCGGCACCACGGCCGGCAACGCTGTCGCCGTCCCTGCGGTGGTCGCCGTCGCGGACCCGAGGTTCGAACCCTTCGTCGCCTCCGCCTCGGCCCAGGCCGCCACCGCCGTCCTCGTGACAGCGTTGCTCGCCCCGATCGTCGCGTCCTGGGCCCTGAAGCGGGCCGGGGGCCTGCAGCCGGCCGACCCGGTCACCGCCGCAGTCTGAACCTTCCCTTGCATATCCCCTTTACGGACGGAGAAACCATGCGCGACCCGCGCTCGGTGCGCTGCACCTACTACCTGGAGTCCGAAATCGACCCCGAAAAGGCCGCAGCCATCATGGCCGGCGAGCAGTCCAGCGGCACGTTCCTGCCGGTACCGGGCGAGTCAGCCCGGATACGTGAGCGGCACGCCGCACGCATCGCGAATGTGCAGGAGCTCGGTTTTTGCCGACCCTCCCTGCCATCCCGTTCAACCCCGGAAAAAGTCCGGGCTGCCCTTGTCACCGTCGATTTCCCCATGGAGAACGTCGGCACGGACCTGGCTACCCTGCAGACCGCCATCGCCGGCAACCTCTTCGAACTGGGCGATCTCTACGCCTGCCGGCTCCAGGACATGCGGCTGCCCGAGGAGTTCGTCGCGGCCCACCCCGGCCCGGCATTCGGCATCGAAGGGACCCGCAAACTCATCAGCGACGTCCAGGGCGTCATGGTCGGCACCATCGTCAAGCCCAACGTCGGGCTCTCCGAAGAGGAATTCCGGCTCGTGGTCCGCGACCTGGCGATGGCCTCCATCGACCTGATCAAAGACGACGAACTGATGACCGACCCCGCGTACCTGCCCCTGGAACGCCGGGTCGCCGTCGCCACCGAAGAGATCCGCGCCGCCGAGCAGGTCACCGGCCACGCCACCATGTACGCCTTCAACATCACCGGCGACCTGGCCGGCCTGCGCAAACGCCACGACACGGTGGTCGAAGCCGGCGGCCGCTGCGTGATGCTGAACATCCCGGTCATGGGCCTGCCCGCCCTGGCCATGCTGCGCAGCTTCGCCGAAGTACCGATCCACGGCCACCGCGCCGGCCTCGCCGCCTCGATGCGGTCCAAGGCCCTGGGCATGGACTACCGGGTCTGGCAGCAGATGGCCCGCCTCGCCGGCGCCGACCACCTGCACGCCAGCGGACTGGGCAGCAAGTTCTACGAACTCGACGAAGAGGTCGCCGCGAACATCCGGCGCCTGCTCGAACCCCTGGGTGAGACCATCGCACCGCTGCCGGTCCTGTCCTCCGGACAGAACGTCACCACCCCCGGACCCACGTTCGAGGCCGTGGGCTCCACGGACCTGATGATGCTCGCCGGCGGCGGTGTCGCCGCGCACCCTGACGGTCCCGGGGCCGGGGTGCGCAGCCTGCGCCAGGCATGGGAAGCTGCAGTGGACGGTGTGCCGTTGCAGTCCGCCGCCGACAAACTCGCCTCAACCGGGGACGATGCGCTCCTGCACGCAGTCCAAGCCTTCGCGAAAGGTGCCTGACATGCCCGCTTTCGGTTTCGTCGCCGACGACCTCACCGGAGCAGCCGACGTCCTGGCCCAGTCCCACCGCTACGGCCTCGAAGCTGTCCTCGTTATCGGCGATGCGCCACTGCCCGCCGATGCTGACGTCGTCGGAATCGCCGGGCCCTCCAGGTCCCTGGCCGGGGAAGCCTTCGACACACTGGTCCGCAGGGACCTGGCAGGCATCGCACCACTGAACCTCGAGGTGGTGCTCTACAAGGTCTGCTCCACCTTCGACAGCTCCACCACCGTCGGCAGCATCGGCCGCGGGATCCAGCTTCTCCATGAGCAGTTCCCCCTCCACGGTCCAATCCCCGTGGTCCCGGCCCAGCCGGGGTTCGGACGGTACACCGCCTTCAGCAACCACTACGCGACCTACGCCGGAAAGACCTACCGGCTGGACCGCCATCCCGTCATGTCCCGGCACCCCTCCACCCCCATGGCCGAAGCCGACCTGCGCCAGGTCCTCGCCGAACAACTCGGCAGCAGCCAGGAACCGGACGCGATCCACCTGCCCGCCTACGACGACGGCACCTTCAAGGACGCCTGGGCGGACCGCCGGCGGGACCTTGGCGCGCAGGCCTTCGTCGTCGATGCCGTGGACGAACACCACATGGACGCCGTCGCCGAAGCACTGACACGCGAAGAGCACGGCCACGGGCCCTCCATCGTCGTAGGATCAGGCGGCATCATGGCCGCCCTGGCACGCACTGTCTCCGACCACGCCCCACGCACCCCCGGACCGCAGCGGCCCTCGGGACCCGTGCTGGCCGTCAGCGCCTCAGCGTCCAGCACCACAGCAGAGCAGATCAACGATGCCCTCACCCACGGCTGGGAAGATGTCCCCGTCCCTGCCGGCTTGCTGCAGCGCCACGACCCGGCGGCCGTGGCAGCCCTGGATGAGCAGGTCTCCGCTGCCCTCCGGGCTGGGAGAAACGTCGTCGTCCATACCACCCGCGGCGCTGCGGACCCACGCTACGGAACTGCCGCACCCTTGGACGCCGGCTACGTGGGCGCGCTGATCGGCGGCGTCGCGGCACGGATGGCCGGCGCCGGGCTCACCCGCGACATCGCCGTCTGTGGCGGCGATACCTCCAGCCACGCACTCATCGCCATGGGTGTCCGCGAACTCCGGGTCTCCGACCAGTTCGTCACCGCAGGGCCGATCCTGCAGCCCGATGGCGCCTCTGCCGTCGCCGGCTGCCGGCTCGTCCTCAAGGGCGGCCAGGTGGGCCCCACCGACATCCTGCGCCGCTTCGCCGGCCAAACCGCCGGGTAACACCCACAAGCAATTGCTCCACGCATCACCAGAACCAACGAAAGGCGGCCCCCAATGCGGGCAGTAGTAAAAAACGCGGCCGAGCGAGGCGTTAAGTACGTCACCGACGCCGGAGACCCCAAGGCCACAGAAGGATCGGTCGTCATCCAGGTAGGAGCCGCGTCCCTCTGCGGCACCGACCGGGAACTCTACGAATGGACCCCCTCCGCCCAGGCCTTCAACCTCAACCTCCCCGTCATCCTCGGCCACGAAGGCGCAGGCACCGTCGTCGAAGTCGGCGCGGGCGTTACGGGGCTCAAGGTGGGCGACCAGGTCGCCCTCGAAAGCCACCTGACCTGCGGACAATGCTTCCCCTGCCGCACAGGAGATGCCCACACCTGCGAACGGACCGGCATCCTCGGCATGCACATCGACGGTGTCTTCGCCGAATACGCAGCAGTCCCCCAGGACATCTGCGTCAAACTCCCCACCGGCCTGTCCCTGGAATCCGGCGCCCTGCTCGAAGCCGCCGGCGTCGCCGTCCACGCCATCCAGCGGGCTGATTACTCCGTCGCAGGACGCGCCGTGCTCGTCAGCGGCGCAGGACCGGTCGGCCTCGTCGTCGTGAACCTGGCACTGCTCATGGGAGCCTCCCACGTCATCGCCGTCGACCCCAACCCCTACCGCCGCGCCCAGGCCGAAAAGCTCGGCGCCATCGCACTGCACCCCAACGACGGCATCGTCGAACGCTGCCGCGAACTCACCGGCCGCCGCGGCGGCTTCGACGTCGCCTTCGAATGCTCCGGCGCCCCCGGCACCCTGGCAACCCTTTTCGAAGCTGTCCGCCGCGAGGCCACCGTCATCACCGTTGGGCACCCCAGCCGCCCGGCGGAAGTCGACATCGCAGCCCACATCAACAAAAAAGGCATCACGCTCCGCGGAATCTTCGGCCGCCGGCTCTGGGAAACCTGGGAACAAAGCCTGCTGCTGCTCGACTCCGGAAAACTGGAACTCGACTGGCTCATCACCCACCGAATGAAGCTCAGCCAGATTGACGAAGCTGTAGAACTCCTCACCGGGGACGCCTGCAAAGTCCTGCTGGTCCCTGGCCTCGGCTGAGCGGAGCCACACCGCACGGAACTTCAATGAGTACCGAGCCGGGACGTTGAGGGCGGCCGTCCGATTGCCCATGCGGCCAGAGATGGGCATATCCCTGGACGGTCGCCCATTCAGCGACAGTCCGGGCGGACGTGACGCGCTTGTCATGTAAGGACATTAAGACTAACTTGGATCCAAGGCTCTAAGCCGGCAATTGTGGGCCCGCGCACAGTCGCCTATGAAAGGAACCAATAATGCAGCTTGGACTCATCACTGATTCGCTGGGAGCCCATCCCCTTGAGCGAGTTCTCGACACTGCCGCCGAACTTGGCATGGAGACTGTGGAGATTGCCACCGGAAACTGGTCCGAATCCCCGCACGTGAATCTCGAGGAGCTCCTAAGCAGCGCTACGGCACGTAACGTTCTCGCTGGATCAATCAGCTCCCGTGGACTCACCTTGAGCGCCCTGAATGCGAATGGCAACCAGCTCCACCCCGTGACCGGCCCTGCCCACGACGGGGTCGTGCGGGACACAATCAGGGTGGCTTCCGAGATGGGGGTGCCCACCGTTGTCTTAATGTCCGGATTGCCCGGCGCACGGGGAGACAAGGTGCCGAACTGGATCACTACTTCATGGCCGCCGGAGACACTTGAGGTCCTTGAGTACCAGTGGACCGAGGTTGCAGAGCCCTATTGGGTGGGTCTTGCTGAATTCGCCCGGGCCCATAATGTCCGCCTGGCTGTTGAAATGCATGGCCGTCAGCTTGTCTTCAATGTGGCGACGATGAAGCGGCTGCAGGGCATGGTGGGTGACGATGTTGTCGGAGCGAACCTGGATCCGTCTCATCTCATGTGGATGGGCGCAGACATCCTTGCGGTCATTCGGGAGCTGGGATCGTCGATTTTCCACGTACATGCCAAGGACGCCCGCATCGACAGGCCCAACGCGGCCATCAACGGCATCCTTGATACGTTGCCCCCGGCCCGCGCGGCGGACCGTTCCTGGAACTACGTGACCCTCGGCCTGGGGCATCCGGGAGGCGCTGCTTTTTGGGCTGACTTCGTTTACGCGCTGCGGTCGGTTGGTTATGACGGCCCACTGAATATCGAGCACGAGGATGTCCTTGTGAACTCCGGCGAAGGTGTCCGCAAATCTGCCGAGCTCCTGCGTTCCGTAGTGCTGCGAGACGCCCCGGATTGGGAGCCCGCACGCATCTAAGGGCTCACTCGAACGATTCTGGAGTTTCTCGACTTCCCAGCCCTGCCCAGCAGGCTGGCGACCGATGGACGGGCCGCCGCCTTCCCCGCCAGCTGCGGAGAGGCCACACTTCATTTCGGCGGTGTCTAGGGACTGCCCAGGCACCAGATGTCCGGATGGAACCGGGCGACCGACTCAGGCTGCATCCTCCCGCGCTGGGCCGGATCGCTTGGTATCGTCGCCGGAGCCCCCGGATTCGTGAGTGAGGCCCCGGTCTCCTCGCGTTCGGCAATGGCGATCCAGCGCTCCAACGTCGAGCACAGGCACGCCAGATCGAGGGGCCAACAAATAGCGGGGGCAGTCCAGTCAGGCTGGAGGCGGGCCAGGGTCAACTCCGTCTGCGCCGCGCCGCTCCTGTTCCGTTGGGCCCTGATCCAGGCGGAAGGGTGGGTACTCGTCACGCATGAGTGCGGTGTAGGTGATGGTCCGGTAGATCCAGCGGTTGAGACCGAGAATGAGGTCGAACAAGGAGTGAACGTAACGGCCGGTGAACAGGAGAGTCACGCCGGCGATGAGTACCAGCACTCCTACCAAGGAAAGTCCTGTTCCGGTTTCATACCTCAGACCCGGGGTTTCCAGGTTGGTCCACCGGATGGTACTTGACCCCGTGATTGCCGCCACGATCAGCAGGTGCGGGATTGACAGAAGCCACCATTTTACCAATACCAGACCTCTGGAAAGCTGCTCGGGATACTCTGCGTCGAAGTCGGCCGGATAGTCCGTCTTGGCCAGGGTAAAGGGCGGATACCTGTCCGTTCCCAGAGCAGCGTAGGCGTAATATGCGACGCGCCAGTTCCAGCGAAGGACCCCGACGTTAAAGTAAAAAAGGGAGCGCGGGTACCGGCCGGTAAACAAGATCGCGAACCCGGCCGTGATCGTGACAACGACGAACGCGAACCAAAGGAAGAACAGCACGATGAAATGCGGAATCGCCAGGAACCATTTGACCAACCACTTCCACCGGGAAAGGACGGGATCCAGTTCACCCCGCAGCATGGAAGGGTAGCCGCCCGGTCCCAGGCGATGCAGGCTGTAACCGGACCGGGCAGGTGGAGATCCGCCGCCGGCTCGGGCATCCATCGACTCACCCCCGGCCGGGTCGAACTCTGGGAGTGCTGGACCCAGTACGGCAGGCGCCGGCACGCCAGGTCCCTGCGAAGGCAGTCCTTGTCCTGGAGATTGAGGTGGCACCATCCTGGAGGCAGGCCCGGTTGATGGGGTAGCCTGCTGCCGTCCGAGCCCTATTGCCCCGAAAATCAGGAGCGGAACGCCGCTGACCAGGAGCAAGGTACCCCCGATCAGCAACCCGACAGCGATCGGACCCAGCAGTTCTGAGCTGAATCCGGCCTGCAGATCCACCGCAAGTCCCGGGGTGGCGTCGCCGTTCATCAGCACCACTGACCAATTCCCGGGCTGAATGTTCCAGTCAATGTCCTGTTGGCCCGAACCTGATGCTGAAGCCACCCAAAAGCCTTGTTCCATGGGCAGTCCCGGTTGGGCGGATCCCTCCACTTCCTCATACTCGGCACGGAACGGGCGATGGTTCACTTCCAGCAGTTCGGAGTAGTTTGAGCCGGACAGGTACCGCTTTACCTCACCTTGTGGGGCTATTCCAATAAAGATTTCCTTCCCTTCTCCAACGGACTCGGCGCGAATCCTGACGTTGCCGACATCGAACGGCAAGGGTCCCGGCACGTCTTCGTTCCGCAGGCCTTCGACCCTGCCGAAGGTGATTGCACGCGAATCGACCGCAAATCTTTCCACGGGTGAACTGATGTATCCATCGTCGTCCTGTACGGCGTATGCTCCTATCCCGCCGAGGACCAAGCCCGCGCCGATCAGTGAAAACAGAACGCCCACGATAAGCATTGCAAGGAAACGGGCCTTCACCGTGGTCCTCCCGGCAGCAATGCGATGGTAAAGATGACGACAGTAAAAATCTTCGTAGAGTACGTCATGCCCGTTCTCCTGGTTTGCCGGCACCTGCTCCGTTAGCTGGAGGGCCGATGCTCGTCCTTCACAGTTGAGGCGAGCATCTGGCCCCAAGCCCGTGCCCGGTCCAGTTCTCCGGGAAGGAGCCCACTGTCGCCACTGACCAGGAAACTCTCCGGATCCGCCACTAGCTCGAAACCGTGGCTTCTCAGTTTCTTTCCAATACCTTTGGACGCATGCCCCGTCAATAATGCCGGCATGTCCACCCGAGTATCGAAGGCTGCTGCCTTGCCAGAGCCCGGCCCGAGAGAGTCGAGCCAATCACGCAGGCCTAAGCCTTTGGCCGAGGGATCCATGGTCAGCCCTTTGTTCCTGCTCATGGAGTCACTTACGGCTGCATGACGTGTCTGTGCCCGCGTTATGCCGTGCGCGTGTGTGGGGCCGCCTACGACCAGCAAATCAAGGCCACTGAGATCCGTTTGGGCTGCCTCTTCCGCGGAGACCACATCCGCGGCCCCTGCGGATCCCAGTCCTTCTGCTATTGCCCGGGCGATGCTGTGGGTATTGCCGTACATCGATTCGTAAACAACTGTTGCTTTCAATTTCCCGCATCCAATCTGGACTTTGTCCGAACGTCTACCCCGAGAAGACACCGTCGGGCCAGCCCCACCGCCCATATGCAAAGACCTACAGGTGTCCCTACGCCTGTGCATAGGGTCTTCCGGCCCTCTTTGAGGCTGGAAGACCCCTTGATACTTTTGACTGGGACTGTAAGCTTGGCCGGCAGCGTCGCGATCTGGTGGTGTTACTTCCAAAGCCTCGAGCGTGAGATATTGGAAAGTGTTTATTCGACGGGTTCTGGGCCACCGCCGACTATCCGATCTCGGCGGCATCGTAGCCCTGGCGGTCCTGGCGGGCTTGAGCTTCCTCCTCCCGGCCTTCGTTGCCGCTGTGGGCGCAGTTCTTCCCCTCGTGGGCGTAGCAGTTTCCGACGCTGGGAAGCGCCGCCGCCGGACGTAGCAGGGAGCCGGCATTCATGCAGCCCAAAGAAGTGCCGAGGCTCTGAGGAGACCGTCTACCGAGGACGCGCACCGTGGGCATGGTTCTCCTCGACGGCCCGACTGCTTTGACTGGATCAACGCGGGATCAGGCGGAACAGGAAGCGCGCCCTGACCATGGTCCAGAGCAGTCCGAGAAGCAGGATGTAGGCGGCGGTGTTCAACCACACGTTCCCTTGCCGCAAGGCCGGGATGTTGGCTGTGACCATGATGACAAAGACGTGCATGATGAACACGTAGAGCGTTGCCTGCCCGAGCGGAATCAGGAACCACCCCAGTGCCCGGTCGAGGGGCTTCCAGTAGGCGGTGATGAAGGCATAAGACGCGATGCCCACCACCAGTACGTTGACCAGGCGGCCGGGTCCAAGGTAAGTCCGGTCAAAGAAGCCGTCGTAGAGCAGGCCGAATGACTGCTCGGATAACAGGTCAAGTCGCACATCCAGGTCATTTGTCAGGTACGGGCCAGTCCAGGAGAAGACGGCGCAACCAGCCGCTATCAGCAGGCACGTCCCCAGAAACACCCGCTGCCGTGGATGCGAGAACCATTCCACCAGCGGGTGGCGGTAATAGCCAGCTATAGTGCCCAAGACGAACAACACCTGCCAAACCAGAAGCGGGAACGAGTCTTCGAATTGTGAGGGCAGCAACCGAAAATGGAATATTGACCCCAGCGCGTAGAGTACGGCGCTCACGGTAAGGACCAACCATGCGAATCCGCGTGTGAGTGCGGCAAGTATGAGCGGGCTGGCCAGCAGGAGGATGACATACAGTCCGATGACGTTGAACTGCCAAGGGCCAACCTGCAGGAGCAGCAGGGCCGGAATCAGCCCCTGTGGGACGGGGAATTGCAGCAGTCCTTCCATCCCGGCGTACAGGTCGTACGTCGTGCCCATAGCCCCCGTCACGCCGACGTCGCTCTGGTCTGTGAAGGTGGTGACTGCGGTCGCGTTGACGAATGGCAGCAGGCTGAGCGCGTAGATGGCCAGTGCGACCGTGAGCGCCGTCGCGTAGAGCCTGCCTGCGCGTTTGCTGGTCCGATCCACCACTTCGCCCAGGTCCTTGCGGGCGCGGGGACCATAAACCATCCCTACGACCACCCCGGAGAGCAGTACGAAGAGCTCCGCACCGGACACGACGCCAATTGTTTCCTGAGTGAGGAGCTGGAACGCCGATGTGATTCCAACGTGGTTGACCACCACGAACACGATGGCGACGCCCCTCATCAGGTCGATGCGCGCGTCCCGGTCATCGAACGACCCGTCGTACGCCCAGGCGCGGGCCATTGCCCGCCTGGAAACTGCCCAGAGAAGGACCACCGCCAAAAGGGCCGCGCCAGCAGCAGCCCAGGCAGCCCAGCCGGTGAGAACAGTGCCCGCAATTTCCCTGGGGGCTTCGACGGCGGGAACCACCTTCTGTGCCCGATCCGTGACCGGACCCACCGTCAGGCTGGAAGTTTCAATCATGGCCTGGAAGGCGGCGGCCAGCCCCGCGGCGTGTCCCACGCGCCAGTCAATGGTGATGCCGCCTTCCCGTGCTTCTACGGTCTCGTTCCATACCATCGCCCGCAGCGCCGGTCGTTTTCCGTCCGTCATTGCGGTAATTACTTGGTCCGACCACCGGTTCTTGATGTCCGCCTCGGCTTCTCCGGACGATCCCGGAGAGTAGTAGGCACCAGTTTCGACCATGAGCGGCTTGCCGCGGGCTTCGCCGTAGGTCCGGTAGAAGTTGTTCTCACCGGGTCCGCTGGCCGCGGGATCAAGCTCAGCGGCAAATCCACCCTCCACCGGCAACGCGTTCTTGGCCGGTCCCCCGTTTGTTGGATCGTGATAGATCGAGAGGCCCGCCCAGTCTGTGAACTCATCGCCGGGATAGTAGGGAGCGTAGGCGTCATCGTCGCCATTCCAGACTCCGTCTCCGCTGGTGTCCAGTGAACGCATGGAAGCACCGCCCGGAGGTTCCGTCGTTGCCTCCCGGAAGGGGTAGTCCCCTCCAGCGGCAGGCGCCCAGACCATCGCCGCGTTGTTTACCGCGGGACGTACGGCCGAAGCCACTGCGGCAAATGCGGCACGGTACGCTGCTGGCTGCTGACCCCAGGCAACCCAGGGGGCGTTCATCTCCGGCGCGAACCGTAGATAAATGGCGCCGCTGAATCCTGCGGAGGCGTCTGCGACCTGACGGGCGAAAGTTGCTGCGGCCGCCGCATCCAGTTCCACGAGCGGTTGGCGAGGCTCGACCGTCACCAGCGCATGGGCGCCCTCAGCGGCAATCTGGGAGAAGTAGGCCTTCAAGTAGACCTGCTCCTGGCTGTTCATCGGCATCGGTACGGACTGGCCGTAGAGCGCCGCGGATATGCCTGTGCGCTTCGCATATCCGGCGGCCGAATCGCTGCCCCAGTTCAGTAACGCGCCGAAGTAGGCCCGCTCGGGAACCAAAGGGTCCCTTAGTGGGACGCTGGCACTTGCCCCGGCCGCGGGAACGCAGAAGGTCAGGATCAACACCACGAGGGCGGTCAGTTCCGCGAGCCGACGGGTACACGAACTCAGCAAGAATCCCCGCTTCACGGTAAGTTTCCTCCCAGCCGGACCACGGCAGAAACAGCCGTGCGCAATATCCTAAGTGAAACCCGCGACCGGGAACCGGGGTGGCCAAGTCCAACGCGAGGGGCACTGAACGCCCCACCCCGAAATATACGGTAGAAGTAGACCTATGCATTATGCCCCTCAGGTTCGGCGCGCCGTGGTCATCGAGGATGACCCGGACATTCGCGGACTGCTGATTCGAATCCTGACCAAACAAGGCTTTGACGTAACCCACGCGACAGCAGGCCTATCCGGTGTAGAAGAAGTACGCCGCCGCAAACCGGAACTGGTCACATTGGACCTGAACCTTCCGGACCTCGATGGCCTGGAAGTGTGCAAGCTGCTCCGCGCGTTCTCGGACGCGTTTATCGTGATGCTGACCGCGCGGGCCGGCGAATTGGACAAGCTGACCGGTCTGGATAACGGAGCGGACGAATACCTCAGCAAGCCCTTCAGCCCGCGCGAGCTGCAGGCCCGGATCAACGCCCTGTTCCGCCGCCGCCCCGCCGTTGCCGCCCGGGACGACGCCGCGCGCGACGAGGTGCAGCACGCGATGGAGGTGCAGCAAAGCCTCCTGCCCCAGGAGGACATTTGTCTGGAGGGCTACGACGTGGCGGGCCTGTTCCGCCCGTCCCGCAGCGTGGGTGGCGACTTCTACGACTGGTACCAGACAGCCGACGGACTGCACCTGACCTTCGCCGACGCCATGGGGAAGGGCATGGGTGCCGCACTCCTCGCCGCCACTGTTCGCGCCGTGATGCGCTCCACCGGGCACCGGCCGGACCTCGACGCTGCCTTTGGATCCGCCAGCAAAGCCATCGCGAGGGACCTCGGTTCCTCCAATTCCTTCGTTACCCTGTTCCATGCCCGACTCGACGCGGCGTCCGGGAAGATCAGCTATGTCGACGCCGGGCACGGCCTGGCGCTGCACGTGCGGGCGGGCGGGACGGCCAGGTGTCTTCCGTCCGGCGGCCCGCCGGTGGGTGCCTGGCCGGGGACGGTATGGCCACAGTCCGGGTTTGAGCTCGCGCCGGGCGACTCCTTGGTCGTGGTCAGCGACGGTGTGCTGGACAGATTCGAGTCCGTGGAGCTGTTTACTGCCGCGGTTCTGGAGGCCACAGAAAACCAGCCTTCCGCGCAGGCAGCCAGCAAGGCCATCCTGGCCCTGGCCCCTGCCGAGACCACCGAGGACGACGTTACGGTGGTGGTGGTCCGGCGTGTGCCTCGGGACATTGCGTCGTGACGCGATTCTCGACGCGCCTGGTGGTGGTACTCACCGCCATTACGGGCGTCAACTATATTGCCTGGCGCTGGGCGGCCTCCCTTAACTGGGAAGCATGGTGGATAGCCCTTCCGTTGGTCATGGCCGAGACCTACAGCCTCATCGACGTGATGCTTTTCGGCATGACGGTATGGAAGCTCAAAATACGGACGGGTGCCCCCCTGCCGCCAGCCGACGCCACGGTAGATGTCTTCATCACCACCTACAACGAGGACTTGGACATGGTGATGACAACGGCCCTGGCAGCGCAAAGGATCCGGCATCCGCATAGCACCTGGATCCTGGACGACGGTGCCCGGCCGGAACTTAGAGTGCTCGCAGAAGAGCACGGCCTCGGCTACGTCACCCGTAGTGATGACTGGACTCCAGACGTCCCCCGGCACGCTAAAGCGGGCAACCTGAATAACGCCCTGATGCGAACTTACGGAGAATTTCTCCTCATTCTTGACGCGGACCAGATCCCGGAGCCGGACATTTTGGAAAAGACGCTGGGTTACTTCAACAACCGCCGAGTGGCGCTGGTTCAGACTCCTCAGTACTTCAGTAACGTCCCCGCAGACGATCCGCTCGGCAGTCAGGCCCCCTTATTTTACGGTCCCATCCAGCAGGGCAAGGACGGTTGGAACGCTGCCTTCTTCTGCGGCTCCAACGCCATTTTGCGCCGTGAAGCGCTGATGCAGCTGGGCCTGGTGGGCTACGTGAGGGAAACCGAAAAGAGCGTCCGGCGGGCCCTGGCCGCCTCGCGCTCGGCCCTCAAGCGGGCACGTAACTCCACCGCCATGGAGTCACCGCTGGTGGCTGATGTGCTGGACGAAGTGGAGGCGGCCACCCGGGAAGCACAAAAGGAACTCGACGCCGGGAAGTCGCTCAGCGAGATCACGTACCGGGTTCGCCGCCGCGTCGACGCCGCCGTGCAGACCCTGGTCCTGGCCGACGTCGAGGCCCTGCAGTCCGACCTCGAAGAGATCGCCGCCATGGAAATCGCCCACGTGGGCGAGGCCGGGGTCCCCGTGGTGGCCGACGACGCCGTGCAGCGAATGTCCCGCCGCGACTGGTCGCCACTGGGCGCACCAGAGTCCGTGCAGGCGGTCATGGACGCGCTCTCCGTGGAGCGCAACGACGAGGCCCAGCCCGTCATGCCGCTGGCTACCATCTCGGTCACTGAAGACATGGCCACCGCCATGCGCATGCACGCCATGGGGTGGCAGAGCGTCTACCACCACGAGGTCCTCGCTTATGGCCTTGCGCCGGAGGATCTCAAGACCATGCTGACCCAGCGTTTACGCTGGGCACAGGGCACCATCCAAGTGTTGTTGAGGGAAAATCCGCTGCTGCAGAGAGGCCTCAAGATCGGCCAGAGGCTGATGTACTTCGCGACCATGTGGACCTACCTGAGCGGATATGCAGCCGTAGTATACTTCGCGGCGCCGATCATCTACCTGCTTCTAGGCATCCTTCCGGTTAGCAGCCTGAGCTGGGAGTTCTTTGTTCGGTTCATTCCTTTCATGCTGGTCAACCAGCTCCTGTTCGTCGTTGCCGGGCGTGGCGTCCCCACTTGGCGGGGGCAGCAGTACAGCCTGGCGCTGTTCCCGGTCTGGATCAAGGCGTGTTCGACGGCGGCCCGTAACGTTTGGTTCGGCCGTCCCCTGGGATTTGCGGTGACCCCCAAAACGCGCCAAAGCGGCGGACCCAGCTGGAGCCTCATCCAGCCCCAAATCGTGGTTTCCGTGCTGCTGGCTGTGGCCGCGGTGGTCGGAATCATCCGCCTGTCCGCCGGGATCGCGGAACCTCTAGGCACGCTGGTGAATGTGGTGTGGGTTATTTTTGACCTGTTGGTCATGAGCGTCCTGGTGCGCGCAGTGCTGTACAAGGGTTACGAACCGGCCGCGGAACCCAGAGAGAGGAATGTCAATGGAATTTAGCCACGAGGTCAAGGATTCGTACGCTGAAGTTACAGCCAGCGGACGGCTCAACATGGTCTCCGCGCCCAAGCTCCGCGAATACGTGGCAGACGTGATCGAGGGCGGTGCGAACCGCGTCGTGGTGAATCTGGAGCGCACCTCGTTCATGGATTCCTCAGGTCTCGGCGCCCTGATCGGCTGCCTGAAGGCGGCTCGCCAGGCCGGAGGCGATCTCCGGATCGCAGCGCTACAACCCCAGGTCCAAATGGTCCTGCAACTGACCAGCCTGGATAGGGTCCTCAAGGCCTATCCCACGCCGGCGGAGGCGTTTCTCAATGACTGATGTAGTCGCCTCCAGCAGTTTCCGCGGATTGGCCGCTGCGTCCGCCGTCGAGTGCGTCCACGATGACCTGGAGGGGCTGTGGCGTGAGGCCCCCTTCGTGGGCGGCGTAGACCAGATGACCTTTTCGACTGCGGTCATCGAGTCGGTGTCGAACGTGGTGCAGCACGCGGAACCGGCGGGATCGGAACCGGTGGAGCTGGCCGTGGAAATCACGGTAAAGCCCGCCCGCCTTCAGGCCCGTATCAGCGCCCTGCATGCCGAGCCGCCGTTCGGCCTCATGGAGCCGAAAGCGGCCGCTGATGACGACGAGTCCGGCCGCGGGTTGCGACTGATCCAGGCGCTGGTTACCACCGTGACGTTCGAGCGGCAGGACAGTACCAACACTTGGGTGCTGACCCGCCATTCCCATTAGCCGACCCGGGAGGTCCTGTGCCAGTAGCAGGGCCGTTTCTGTTCGCTCATATTGTCTTGCCAACACCGCCGGTACGCTGTCCGCAGAACTCACAGGAGGGTCCTTTGAAGCCGCTACGTTTGTTCCTTTCCATTCTGGCGCTGCTCGCGTGCTGCGGGGTGTGGATAGCCACGCCCGCGCAGGCAGCCTCAGCCATGATTCAGCTAAGCCCCGGCAGCGGACCCGCCGGTACCAAGGTGACCGTCACCGGGACTGCCTTCCCCAAGAAGACCTCGGGCACCGTCAGTGCGGGCAGCACAAGCGTGGCTTTTAAGACCAGTGCCTCCGGCTACTTCACCGCCGATGTAGTTATGCCCGAAGCCGTCGATCCGGTGATAGCGGTGCGGGCAGTCTCCGGGTCTGTGAGCGCTTCGGCGTCGTTTGCTCTGACCTCCAGTTCGCCGTCCGGCACGCCGGACCCTTCGCCGCTGCAGTTCGGGGTCGGCACAGCAGGGGGTCCGCTGGCAGGGGCGGAAATCGACGAGGTCACGGCGCTTGCCGGTGAGGCACCGTCGATCATTCTCTCCTACAAGGACTTTAACCAAGCACCGCCCATCGCCGAGCTCGAGGCCGTTCGCGGCCGCGGGGCGAAGACCCTCCTGACATGGGAACCCTGGTCCTGGGGCGGCGGTGCGGAGCAGCCGAGATATTCCCTGGACCGCATCGTGGCCGGTGACTTTGACCCTTACCTGCGCGAATGGGGCCAGTCGCTGGCTGCCTGGGGGCACCCAGTTCTGCTCCGGTTCGGCCACGAAATGAACGGGAACTGGTATCCGTGGTCTGAGCAGGTCAACGGGAACGGTGCAGGTGACTACGCTGCTGCCTGGCGCCACGTCCATGACGTAGTTCAGTCCACCGGGGCCACGAACATTGCCTGGGTGTGGAACCCCAACGTCCCCTATTGGGGATCGGCACCCCTTGCCGGCCTCTACCCGGGGTCTACATACGTGGACGTGGTAGCCCTTGACGGCTATAACTGGGGAACCTCGGCATCGTGGAGTACCTGGCAGTCTCCAACCCAGCTTTTCGGCGATGGGCTGTCGCAGCTGCGAACTCTGGCGCCCGGCAAGCAGATCCTGATTGCCGAAACAGCCTCAGCAGAACAAGGCGGTTCCAAAGCCGAGTGGAACACCTCCCTCATCAGCTACCTGTCGGCGCAGACTGACGTCGCCGCCGTCATTTGGTTCCACTTCAACAAAGAAACTGACTGGCGCATCAACAGCAGCGTCTCCTCCGCGCAGGCCCTCGCCGCGGCCCTCGCAGGCCGCCCAAAGTAGCTCCTGCCGGGCGCTATGTGTCCAAGGCGGGAAAAGTCATGGACACGGTGGTGCCGCCACCAGGGGTATCGCTGATGACCAGTTGACCGCCGTGGGCCTGGGCGATGCGGCTGCAGGTGGCCAGGCCCAGCCCGGTTCCGGGTCCGTCGCCTGGCTGGTTCAGGCGGCCCAGCGGCTCAAGTGCCTTTTCCCGGTCGGCTGCCGGGATTCCCTTGCCGTTATCTGCAACGGAAAGGGTAATGCCCTGCGGACCAGCGGTGGCTGTGACCTCCACATGCAATGGACGCCAGGGGCTCTGGTAGTTGATCGAGTTGGCCAGCAGATTCTGCAGCAGAGTCCGCACTTGGCCCCTGTCTGCGACAAACACGGCGTCCTCGCAAAAGATACCGGTGACTGGGCCCAGGTCTCTGCCCAGGTCTTGTGCCGCCTCCGCAGTGACGGCCAGCAAAGAAACCGGCTGCTGTTTGAGGGTGCCGCCGGCCCGGGCATAATCCAAGACATCGTCAAGCACTTCAAGCATCCGGCGTCCGCCCCTGCCGATAAGGCGCAGGTACTCGGCCGACGGATGGTCTGACGCACTGTCTGGATCGTCCTCGGCAAATTCCACATAGCCCAAGATGGTGGTCAGAGGGGTGCGGAGATCGTGGCTGACGCGGCTCGCAAATTCGGCGAGCATCGCGTTGCTCCGCTCCAACTCATCCAAGGCGTCATTGAGCTGAAGGGTGCGGTGCTGAAGCTCTAAAATTTCGACAACCTGGTGTCCAAGAAATTTCAGCAGGCTGAGCTGTTCCTCGTCCGGCATCTCCGCCTTCTCCGAGAAGACACACAAAGAACCCAGGACAAGCCCCGACGAGGTTTCCAGGGGTACGGACGCGTAGAACCGGACGTTGCCCAACTCCCCGATGACAAACGGGCTGGACGCAAACCGTGGGTCCACAGAAGCGTCCGCAACAATGGTCGCTTCTCCCCTGAGAAAGACCCGAGCGCACATCGAGTCATCGCGCGCACAGACGCCCGCGTCAAGACCGAAGGCGGCGATCTGCAACTGCTGATCCGCGGTAATGACGTTGACCACGGCGTACGGGACCCCGCAAACCCTGGCCGCCAGCCGGACCAAGTTGTCCAGTGATCTGCGCGCACTGCCATCAAGCGCCACCGGCACACGGCTGTCCGCGCCCACGGCCAGCCCATACTCACGCAACCCCAAATTGCGCGTCTCATTCCCTTCGGTCAGCATCTGCTTAGCCGTCCCGTCCATATTCATTTTATTTCCGTCAGTACACCCAATCATGGCGTTCTTCGGTCGATAGTATCGGGAAAAAGCGCCTCCGCCGTTTCCGCGCAGCATGGACCGCTTTTCACCAAACCTGACGAGCGCGGATGCTATCGCCCCGCGGACAACACCCTAGATGTCAGCCACTCCCCTGGCTCTATAGAATCTCAATTACCGCCGATCGAAAAAGTGGGTTGTGAGTCCGTACCCAAGGTCCTGATTGGCGTCAGGGATGTGCCCGCACGCCGTGCAGCGTCGGCTTCTTGGTTTATGGTGGCGAGTCCATCGCGATAGCCGGTTACCCTGAAGTCCGGGAACTGCGCGGTGGACTTGGTTGAGTCAAAGATGTTGTGCTGCCCGTAGCGGGGCAGGAGCTCCGTGAGCTCGCGTACGGGTTTTGAGAAGAGGCCGGCGGCATTGACCAAGGACCGCGGCAATACGCTGTAGCCGGCGTTACTGCCAAAGGCTTCGCTGGCCATGAGCGCGAATTCCCGGTAGGTGGGGTGGTCCTTGGCGGCCGGAAGATGCCAGGTCTGTCCGATGCGTCGGCCGTGCTGCCCAGAAGGGCCAGTGCCCGGCTCGCGTCGAGGGTCCAGATGAGAGTCCGCCTCGAACTTCGCCCCGGCCGTCCGGGATGCGTCAATCGCGTTCCTCAGCATCCTGGGGAATTGCGCTTCCCACAGCTGCGTATCGGCCGGCAACCCGGCCGTGAAATACACGATGTCACTGCCGGCAACGGCTGCATCCGGCTGTGCAGTGTCGAGCAGGTTGGCCGGCATCAGGGTGTCGGTGTCGTTGACCCCAACCGGGTTGCGGCTCGCGAGCCAGCTTCATTGGTATACCCGCTCCTCAGTTCCCGGGCCAGTTCCACAGGGACCTGGCCGTTTGCGCCCAATACTGTCTGCAAAGTCAACCGTGGATTCCCCCAGGCAGAGATCCCACGCGTGGCTTCATGTGCGCGGGTGACATGGCTTCCTTTGTGCGATATGTTTGCGGTGCTTACATCAGCGGAGGAGGCAAAGTTAGCGGCGTCAACATCGCAAAAGAACTATCACCACGGCGACCTTCGCAGTGCCTTGCTCGCAGCCGCGATCGAAAGCCTGGAGGCCGGCGAGCCATTCTCGCTGCGCGCTGCGGCCCGGAAAGCGGGGGTTTCCCCTACCGCCCCCTACAGGCACTTCGCGGACCGGAAAGCCCTTGACAGCGCGGTTGCCATAGAGGGATTTAAGGATCTACGAGCGGACCTGACGGCGGCGCTGGCCGGCCAGGCGGAACCGCGAGCGCCGGAGGAGGTGTTCACGGCGCTGGGAGTCGCTTATGTGGCGTTCGCGTTGCGGCGGCCGGCCGTATTCCGCCTGATGTTCGGAAACGAGTGCGACGACGCGGACAGTGAACGGGTTCAGGCCGCTGGGGACCTCCACCAGGTACTGACCCGCGCCATCGAGGGCCTCTTCCCCGACGCGAACGTGCCGGGCCTGTCGACCGCGTTGTGGAGCATGGCGCACGGGCTGGCATTCCTCCATCTCGATGGCAAGTTCCGCCCAGACCCCAATGACGAAGTCGCCGCCCGGGTGCAGTCTGTTGCAGCAGCGGTGTTCGCAGTTGGTCGCCAAACATCACACCCTTCGGGCGGTCGGACGCCCCCGGCTCGATCTGAAACCAAGGAGAATTAACATGCCCAGGCGCATCCTTCACGTTGTCACCAACGTCGGACACTACGCCGGCTCGTCTCATCCCACCGGCCTGTGGCTGTCTGAACTGGCTCATGCCTGGGAGGTCTTCGAGGCACACGGGTTCGAACAAGTCCTCATCAGCCCGAAAGGCGGCCGGTCCCTTTGGAGCCGCGATCACTGAAATTTCCCAGCAATGACAAGGCAACCAGGTCCTGGCGTGCAGACCCGGCGCGTATGGCCCTCCTTGAGAACACGGCCAGCCCGGATGAGATCAACCCGGCGAACTTTGACGGCATCTATTTCACTGGGGGCCACGCAGTGATGTACGACTTTCCTGACAGCGAAGGCCTGCAACAGATCGCCCGTGCGATCTGGGAGCAAGGTGGAATCGTTTCCTCTGTCTGCCATGGATACTGCGCCTTGCTCAATATCAGGCTTTCCGACGGCAGTCTCCTCGTGGACGGCCGCAAGGTCACCGGCTTCGCCTGGCAGGAAGAGGTCCTTGCCGGGGTCCACAAACTCGTGCCCTACAACACCGAAGAAGAGATCAAGACCCGCGGCGCACGCTACGAAAAAGCCCTGCTCCCATTCCTTCCCTACGCCATTGCCGACGGCAGGCTTGTCACAGGACAAAACCCCGGCTCCGCCAAAAAAACCGCCCGGAAAGTCGCTGCACTCCTATAACCCCCGCCGCGTATCGCGTTCCGGACCTCAACGGAGCGGAAATGCACTCACGGCCGCCTCTCCCCTGCTCCGAAAAGGAGCCCCGCATATTTACGAAAGCGCGAAGGAGCCATCGCATGAGCCTCAAAAAAATGCCTGGTACAAGGTCGCCCGTGGCTAAATACAGTATTGAGTACGTGGCTGATCTGCTGATCAGGGATCTGCAATACCTCAAAACACGCAGCGTGGAGCGCTGTGTCACCGAGGTGGCCGGATACCAGGGGGTAGCGGAAGCGGACATCAGCTCCTCCGTCGAGCAAAACCTGCGAATGGCCATCCAAGCCGTGAAATCCGGGGTCGTCCCGGAGTCGTCGCAGCTGGCACCCGAAGCCAGGGTGGCCCAGGTCCGCTTCCACCAGGGCCTGCGGATTGAGGACGTAATGCGCGGCTACCGCCTGTCCATGGCCGTGATCCAGGACCGCTTCATCGACATCTCCCAAGAGGTTCAGCTCGGCGACCGTGAGGTCCTCGCCGCGCACCGGGTGCTCTGGGGTGTCAGCGACTCCTACACCGCCGCCCTTGTGAATTCATACCGGGAGAGCAGCGTCCAGCAGGCTGTGCGTGATCACGAACTGCGCCAGGGCTACCTGCGCGCGGTACTGGCTGGCACTCTGGCAGGCCCAGAGTTGGTATCCCGGTCCGCCGACTTCGGCATTGATCCGCGGCGCCAGTTCCGCGCCCTGCGCGCCCGCCCCCGCGCCGGGACCTCCCCGGATGAACTCCTCAGCGGGCTGGAAACACAGCTGCGGAGCGGCGACGGTGTTCTCACCCTACAGGTGGGTGACGTCGTCGGCTTCGTTACCGCCAGGCCCCCGGCCAGCCGGGAGACCGCCACAATTGCCGTCGGACCCGCCCGCCCGCTGGCAGAGCTGCCGCAGTCAGACGCCGTTGTCGACCGCGTCTTCGAGGCCGCCTGGCGGCGTCCTGAAGGTGGCTCGTTCTGCCTGGAGGACCTGACCTGGCGCACCGCGGCCGCCGACCCGTATGTCACAGCGGTGTTGCGCGAGCGCTACCTGGCGCCGTTTGCCGACGACGCCGAGTTCGGCCGGATAGTGCTGGACTCGGTCCGGCGCTACCTGGCCAACGACCGCCGGATATCCGTGGCAGCCAAGGCCTTGTCTGTGCACGAAAACACGCTGCGCTACCGGCTGCAGAAGTTTGAGCAGCTCACCGGCACCCGGCTGGATGCAACGGACACCCTTGTGGAGCTCTGCTGGGTCTTCGAAAGCTGCCGGGACGTGCCCGGAATGACCGACGGCGGCTCATTGTAGAAATCCACAAACGCCTGCAGGTTCCCTTTGATCTGACTCCATGTTCGGCACGCGCAGGCCTCCGTAGCGTGGTATGCATCACAGCCGGACGAACTGCTGACCGCCGCGCCCCGGGGCCCGGACCGATGCGGGTCACTAAGTCCGGGCCCATCGGATCTGGGAGTCAACCGGATGAGCGTCATCACCGCAGCACCACCTGTCAGCAGGACCCGCCAACTCGCGGCCGCGACAGTGGGCAACATCGTCGAATGGTTCGACTGGTACGTCTATTCCATGCTGGCGTTGTACTTCTCCAGCCAATTCTTCCCCAAGACCGGCGACCCCGTGGTTCCGCTGCTCAGCGCCATGGCGATCTTCGCCGTCGGCTTCTTCATGCGGCCTCTCGGCGGCCTGCTGGGCGGCATGGTGGCCGACCGCCTCGGGCGCAAGAAGGCACTGACCGCCACCGTCATGCTGATGGGCGTCGGAAGCCTACTGATTGCCGTCGCCCCGACGTACGACCAGGTCGGCGTGCTGTCACCGGTCCTGCTGGTGCTGGCCCGGCTCCTGCAGGGCCTGTCCACCGGCGGCGAATTCGCGGCGTCCTCGACCTTCCTGGTCGAGTCAGCGCCGGAGGGACGCCGGGGCTTCTTCTCCAGCTTCCTCTACATCGGCGCAACCCTCGGAAATTTGGCGGCGATCGCCTCCGTCGCGTTCCTCGTCGCCGTGCTGCCCGACGGTGCAATGCACGAGTGGGGCTGGCGCGTACCGTTTGCCATCGGCACGCTCGGAGCGGTGGCTGGTCTGTTCATTCGCCGCTTCGCCGAAGAAACGCTCGCCGTCAACGACCCCGCTGATCCGTCCGCACCTGCAGGCAACGCCAGGACCGCCCGGCCCTCTGCTTTCGAGTTCATGCGCACCCACCCGAAGGAATGCCTGCTGGTGTTTGCCATCAACGCGGCGCCCACACTGTACTTTTACGTGTTCTCCTCCTACCTGCCCACCTACGCACACATCACGGTCGGATTTGAGATGAAGAACGCCCTCTTCGTCGGCCTGATTTCGCTGACCTACTTCGCCATCCTGCAGCCGCTGATGGGCGTCCTTTCCGACCGCATCGGCCGCAAGCCGCTGCTGCTGGCCTTCGGCGGCGGATTCACGCTGCTGACCATTCCCCTTCTCAACGCACTGCAGAACAGCTTCCTGTCCCTGCTGCTGGTGCAAATGGCCGCACTGACGCTGCTCGCCTGCTACACATCCATAACCTCGGCCGTCATGTGCGAGCTCTTCCCGGCCCGCATCAGGGCCGCCGGCATCGGCCTGCCGTACGCCCTGGGCGTGGCCCTGGTCGGCGGCACCGGGCCCTACGTGGCGACCTGGCTGGCAGACGCCAAGATGATCGACGCCTTCGGCTGGTACCTGACCATCCTCGCGGCGATCACCACTGCGGTCTTCCTGCGCCTTAAGGAAAGCTACAAGACGGGACTGCCCCAGTGAGCGCGATTGGATTCTTTGACCACGGCTGGAACTGCAACCCGCACGGCCTCGCCTACGTGCAGGAAGACACTACCTTCACCTTCACCGAAGCCGGCGAACTGTCCTGCCGCATCGCCAACGCACTGCTGGACGCGGGCCTCTCGTCCGTGGCCAAGGTGGCCGTGCTGTCCCCGAATGACCCTCTTGCCTGGATCTGCGTGCTCGGGATCTGGCGGTCCGGGCTTACCTGGATCCCGGCCAACCCGGCGAGCCCCATGGGCGAAACCGCACAGCTTCTGGCCGGATTCGACGCCGAATTGGTGATCTTCCACGCCGGCCTCGACGACACGGCACGACAGCTTCAGGACCGGCTGCCCGGCGTCCGGCAGTGGATCCGGTTTGGCGCAACCACAGAAGGCACCGCCACGGCGCCGTCGTTAGCCGCCCTCCCGTTCAGCCAGTGGATTGCGGACCAACCGCCCACCAAGCCCGACGTCAACGCCGCCCCCGAAGACGTGGTCTCCCTGGCCCCGACCGGCGGCACGACCGGCCTGCCCAAAGGCGTGATGAACACGAACCGCAGCCTGTCCGCCTTCGTGACACACCTGATGATGGCAGCCCACTACGGCTCCGAGGACACCGTGGTGAACCTCGCCGCCGCGCCCATGACGCACACTGCGGGCCTGCTAAGCTTGGCCGCGACGGCCAGGGGCGGGACAGTGGTGGTGCTTCCAAAGGCCCACCCGCACGCCGTCCTCGACGCGATCGAGCAGTACGCGGTAACGGACCTGTTCCTGCCTCCCACCGTGATCTACCGTCTTCTCGAGGTGCTCAAGGAACAGCGGAGGGACCTCTCCTCGCTGCACTACCTGATCTATGGGGCGGCCCCGATGTCCGTCGAAAAGCTGCGCCAGGCGCTGACCACCATCGGGCCGGTCATGATGGAGCTTTACGGACAAATGGAGGCCCCCGCATCGGTGACCTTCCTGCGCCCGGACGAGCACTTCGTGGGCGGCGAAATCGCTCCCGATTCCCGGCTCTCCTCCTGCGGCCGGCCCTATCCGCTGGTCCAGGTCGAGATCCGCGACGAGGACGGCCGGGCTCTTCCAGCGGGGACGCCTGGCGAGATCTGCGTCCGCGGCGACCTGGTCATGAAGGGCTACTACAAGAACCCGGAACAGACCGCGCAGGCGCTGCAGGACGGCTGGCTGCACACCGGCGACATCGGGGTCCTCGACGAGGAAGGCTACCTGCACCTGACTGACCGGCGGCGGGACCTCATTATTTCCGGTGGTTTCAATGTCTACCCCAGCGAAGTAGAACAGGTCATCTGGGGCCACCCGGCGGTGCGCGATTGCGCCGTGGTCGGCTCCCCGCACCCTGACTGGGGCGAGGCGGTGACCGCCGTCCTCGAACTGAATGAGGGCTGCACGGTCACGGAAGCCGAAGTGATCGCCCTGTGCAAGCAGGAACTGGGGAGCATCCGGGCACCCAAGGCCGTCCACCTGGTCCCCGCGCTGCCGCGCAGCGTGAACGGGAAAGTCCTGAAGAAAAACATCCGCGAATCCTTTTGGCGCAACGAAAAATCGAAGATCTAGGGAGAACATCTATGTCGAACCGACTGCACGGAAAAATCGCCCTCGTGGTGGGAGCCGGCTCCAGCGGCCCGGGGATGGGCAACGGCAAAGCCACCGCCCTCGCTTTCGCCCGCGAAGGCGCCACTGTTGTTTGCACCGATGTCAATGAGGCTGCGGCCAAGGAAACCAGCGACCTCATCATGGCTGAGGGTGGCCAAACACGGCATTTGGCCTTCGATATCGCGGATTCCGCGGCCGTAAGCAGCGCCGTGGCGTCGGTAATCGATGAATTCGGCCGCATCGACGTTCTTGATAACAACGTCGGCATCGCCAAGGTGGGCGGCGTTGTTGAACTCGAGGAGACGGAGTGGGACCGGGTGCACGCCATCAACCTCAAAGGCCCCTTCCTGACCATGAAGCATGTCATCCCGCACATGGTTGCCCAAGGTGGCGGGTCCATCATCAACATCTCGTCGCTGGCGGGCATCCGCTGGACCGGGGTGCCCTATTCCACCTACTACTCCTCCAAGGCGGCGCTGAATCACCTGACCCGAACAACAGCCGCGGAGTACGCTGCAAGGAAAGTCCGGATCAACGCCATCCTCCCGGGCTTGATGGAAACGCCGTTTGTCACCGAGTCAGCTGAACTGGCAGGCGCCTACGCTGCCGGGCAACGGGAAGAGATGCTCAGGAAGCGGCACGCCCAAGTGCCGATGGGACACATGGGCACCGCCTGGGATGTAGCCAACGCTGCGGTCTTCCTGGCCAGCGACGAGTCCTCCTACATCACCGGCATTGAACTTCGGGTCGACGGCGGCATTTCGCTGGGCTTCTAATTCAAACTATTCAAAACCGGGGTTAGCTGGGGCCCATTTGGGGGGGGGGAGGGCCACCTTGATCAAAGTTGTGCGGCGAAGAGCAACACCCGCAGGTAGCCAGCCCAGGGCCTAAAGCCTACGGTGGGACTCCCGGTGATCACCCGGATCATCACCGATCGCAACGCCTCCACGCCGAAACCAATCCCGGGGTCGAGGACCCGGGCTATCCGACGGCACGCCGAGTCATGAGGGCGGCCGGCACGCAACTGCAGACAGTCCCGGTCGACGAAAACGGCGTGAGAAGTTCGCAACTGGAGGCCATTACGGGCATCCCTGACGCCGGTCTGATTACACCCAGCCACCAGTACCCGCTGGGTGGAAGGATTGCCGTTCAGGAACGGCTGGGACTCCTGAAGTGGGCAGACCAGCGTGGGGTGCTCATTCTTGAAGATGACTACGACAGCGAATTCCGTCACAGCAGAATGCCCCTGCCGGCAGTTGCTTCCCTTCCCGCGAGCGCTGAGGTAGTGCTGCTCGGAACCTTCTCTAAGAACCTCAGCCCGTGGCTGCGGTGCGGGTACCTGGTGGTTCGAGGTGAAGCAGGATGCAGGCTCAAAGCTGTACGCGAGGCTCTGGATACTCCAGTCGCCGGGCTGCTCCAGTCCGCGCTGGCGCATTACTTCCAGGCAGGGGGGCTCTCCCGCCACATCACGCGGGCACGCCGGGAGTACTCGCACCGGCGCGCCTAGGGTGCTGCGCAACCTCGAAAAACAGGCCGATGGTTCAGGAGCCAATTGAAAGTCTCGGCCTCAACGAGCGTGCCTTGCTGTTGGCGGCTCTTCGGAGCCGTGCTCACTCGTGGTGACCGGGATCGTGATCTCGCCCGGTGGGCTTTTCCGATGCCCGCTCCGGTCCTAGACAACGCTGATGCGCAGGAGGAGGATTCGTCAGGTAAGACCGACTCTAGGGGCAAGGTTGCGGGGTATGGCGGCATGGATTCATGACAATCAAGACGTTCGTGAAGACATCCTCTCCCAAGGACTAAAGAGGGGCACCCACCGGCTAACGGGGGGTGTGCTGCACGCAATGGCTGGCGACCCCGGGCAGCTTGTGGATTTCGGCAATGAGGTCGCGGTTGAAGCCATCAGGCGCGATGCCCCTGTTCTCGTCGCCGACGAACTCTTGGCCGTATCCCGTCGTATGGCGACGGGCGAGCTTGCGCTGACTCCTTACATCCATTCCGCTCTCGACGGGCTTCGCGGGTTGCATGATGAATCCGAGATGGTGCCGGCGCTAGAACGTGCGGTTCCGGTGTCGAAGTACGAGTTCAATTTATATGCAGGTAGTGAGGATTCTCACGCGAAGCGGAAGGCGCACCAATGATCACGGCCAAGGAACTGGAGCGCCACATCGGCGTTCTGCCTTACGACAGCGAACTCTTCGGCATCTACCAGTCGCTTCTCGGATGGAAGTCCGCGCGAGCCCAAGCCCGGTTCGGACCGGCCCTCACCCGCGACCGACGCCAGGCGATCGATCGGATTGCCGGGCAGTTTATCCCCCAAGTTGATGCCCGGTTCGACGAGGGATGCGGCATTGACTTCCGTGTCGGAGCAGGTGTGTTGGTGGGCGGCGTCACCCGCGGCCACAGCACCCAGCTGATGAACGCCATCGCGGAGTTGCTGCCACCGCTCCGTGATTATGACGAAGCGCAGTGGGATGGTCTGCTGTCGCCGGATCGCGTCGACGAACTGCTGCGCGGCCCCGTGAGTGATCGGCTTCAGAGGGCGTACCGCGAGCTCTGTGACACACCCCTCCAGCTGCGGCGCCACGACGACGAGGACAGCATCCGACTCCTCAAACAGAACAGCCTCCGGACGCAACTCGACGCGGAGTCCGCCGTCGCAGGGGCGCTGCTTCATCTCGTGGCGCAGAAGCAGTTCACCGTCCTGCGCACGCTCTTCTATAACGAGACAGACCACTCGCGCGCGGTGGCAGGGCTCCTCGGACTCGCCGACGCGAACAGCGCGGCCGCCGGCTATCTCGATATCGAGAGCCTCGACCCCACCAATCGCGACCATCTCGCCTCGGTCGGTCTATCCCCGCTCAGCGTCGTGCACCTCTACCGCCAGTACTTCTTCGAGTTCGATTCGTTCTTGGGCACGCCCGTCGGGCATGTGTGGCTGAGTCCACATGCGGAAGTGGAGCTGATCGAGGTCTCCACCCGGCGCAAGTACGAGGAGCGCATCATCGAGCAGGCGATGGAGACGACGGTGAAGAGCGAATCGACAGTGACCGTCTCGGACGAGCTTTCCGATTCGGTGAAGGACAGCAATCGCTCCGACATTGCATTCGGTGCCAACGCTGACGTGAACCAGGGGTGGATCGGAGGAGAGGCCAACGCCTCGACGAGCTTCGATATGAACACGACGCAGGAGAAGGCGCGCGAGACGATGCACAAGCGCTCCCGCCTGCAGAGCGACAAGCTGTCGACCGAAATCCGCAAGAGCTTCAAGTCGACCTTCCGGACCGTCACCGAGACGACGGACGTCTCGAGCAAGCGATACCTCCTGAAGAACGGTACCGACGAACTGGTCAACTACGAGCTGCGCCGCAAGATGCGACAGGTGGGGGTACAGGTGCAGGATGTCGGCTCGTTCCTCTGCTGGCAGACATATGTCGACGATCCGGGCCGATCGCTCGGCCTCGGACAGCTCCTTCACGTCGCGAAGGAACCGGACACGGGTTCCCTGAAGAATCCAGAAGCACAACCGCTGCTGACCCCCTTCACGTCGACGACGCAGATCACGATTCCGTTCACGCAGACGAGCAGCGACGAGGGAGATAAGGACGAGGGCTACCGCTACGGGGTCGAAGTCGACACCGACTTCAATGAGGGCTCGCGTGAGCGGGTGGCCTGGGAATTCCCGCAAGAGGCTTACTGCGATCGCGCTAATTACGTCCTGTCTCAGGTCGACCTCGGTGCCAATGGCGAGTCGGTGGAGTTCGACCTCAGCCGCCTTAATATCCGCACCGAGAACGGCAAATGGCTGTTCGATATCGCTCTGGCCTACGTCAACTTCGGCGGCAAGGATGCGATGACCATCGCTGCGACCCTGCACTGGACTCCGGTCGAGGCGGCCAATACCGCCATCACGGATGCGAACAACGCAAAGGTCAAGGAATACGAAAGCGCCATCCGCGAGGCCTACGAGAAGGAGTTCGTCGAGTCGGCCAGAGAGCGGGTGACACTCGCTTCGAAGATCCGCCAGCGCACGTACGAGGACCTGCGCGAAGAGGAACGGATCGTGGTCTACCGGGCGCTCATCCAGGACCTGCTGACCAAAGACATCCCGCAGCCCGACGATCGCACTCGGCACGTCGTGGCAGAGCTCATCAACTCCATCTTCGACGTCGACAAGATGCTCTACTTCGTGTCTCCGGAGTGGTGGCGGCCCCGCCTGCACCGCAGCGGCCAGGAACTCGGCAAGCCGGCGATGCCGAAGATCGGCGACACGGCTTCGCCAGCGGTCACAGCGGTCACGACGAAAACGGGGATCTCAAAGGGAATCGTCACGCAGATACCCGCGTTCGTCGGAAGCATCGCCGCACTCTCGAAGCCCAAGCCGGATCCGCTGCTCGCTGACAGCGTGGTCGGCTGGGGAGGCGTCAAGCAGTGGCGACAGGACAACTACTACCTGACCGAAGACTCGGAGCCCGCCCGATTGGGGGCCTCACTCGGCTGGTTGATGCAACTCGATGGCGACAACCTTCGAAACGCATTCCTCAACGCACCATGGGTGAAGGCCGTTCTGCCGATCCGTCCCGGAATGGAAGAGGCTGCGCTGAACTGGCTCACCAAGGTGGAAGGGATGAACGGCATCGGGCCGACTGACATTTACCACACCAACAACCCGCAGGAGCAGGACCTCGAAGGCAACCCGCTGGACGGTCAGCCAATGTTCGACGTCCTCCGAGACATGGCACGCCGGGTGCGGATCAAGCACGAGGAGTCCGTGAAGGCAGGGAGCTACCCCGAGGTAGACAACGACGCTGGACCGGCGAATCCGGTGCTCGTGGATGCGGCAAACACCGTCACGGCGACACCGGTGGACCGCGTGTACGAGCACGGCTTCTATCCGCTCGTAGGTGGGTTCCGCAACAACGTCGGCACGGGGCAGTTTCCGGTCATCGATCAGTGGGTCGAGATCCTTCCGACCGACCAGGTCGTGCCGGTACCGGTCACCTACGACCCAATCACCGGCCGGATGAAGCCCTGATGGGTGAGCCGACCTATCGTGGAACCAGCGGGGGCATGCAGTTCGATGCGTTCTACAAGGACGAGTGGGGTCCGGTGAACACGGCAGCAAACACGTCGGTCGACGTCCGCCCGAGGTCCGGCTTCCATAAGAACCGATTCACGCTCGTCGGGACGGGCGGCGCAGCGATATCGGAAGCCGAAGGCGGATGGACCCTCCCCGCCCGCAACCGTGCGAATCCGAACACCAATGCCGGGCTCACGAACAAGTCGAATCCGGTGCCCGCCGGTGAGAGCGACGACTTCATCGTCAAGCTGGCGCCCAGCGCTGAGGTGCTGACACAGATGCGGGCACGGGCGGCGGGCGGCTCATGGGCTGGCGAAGTCTCAGTCACTCTTCTATTCGCGGTCGGCCAGGAGGTCAACCGCCACGGACTGCGCTCCTTCGTCGAGCGCGCCCAGGGCCAGCACGTCGTCATCCACGTCCGCTGCAACGAAGCGACCAAACCTTTCTACGCGCGGGTGATCGACACGGCACAGATCGAGTCGCTGCTTACGACGGCGCTCGGCGGGAAGGTCACCTGGAAGCTGCGAGTAATCGCCGGCTACAGCTTCGGGTCGGCCGGGGTCAACCAGGTGATCCTCAATTCGCTGGTCGACCTCACAACGGTGCGGCGCCTGGTCTTCTACGACTGCCTCTACTCATCGCAATACGGTTCGACGGCCGAGGCCATCAAGCTCGTCAAGAGCAAAGCCGGGCCTGATCTGCGCACCGTGGTCTACAAGACCTCGGACGGCGGAAACAGCTTCGCGGATGCCGGCAAGCTAAAGGTCGTCGCTGACAATCCAGGCCTGCTCGACCGGCGAGGACTGATCGAGAATCTCTACCACTCCCGCGACTTCCAGGCGCTCTGCGTGTTCCGTTCGCTGCAGGGGGGCGTCGATGACGGGGTGGTCACCCTGCCCGCCGATCTGCAGGCGCGCCACGACAAGATGGTGTTGGCGACGGCGTCTCTCGCGCGCGGGACGGTTATCTCAAACAAGGAGGCCTGGTCTTTCGTTCACGGGTCGATCCCGGCGGGCGCCACGGTGTTCGAGGACTGGGCGAAAGCGAACCAGAAGGCGGTCCGTGCATACGGCGAGAAGCTCGGCGTCGCCAGCAAGAAGGGCACGTTCCGCGGCATCCTCTGGCCCAACCTGCTTCCCGGCTGGTGGCAGGGCGAGGCGGAAGACGTGCACGATCTGGTCATCCCCGAGGTCGGTTGGGAGTACCTCACGTATTGACGAGAGCGGGACCGGCTGCAGACAGTTAGGCCGTCTACACACATGCCCTCAGCGAAGCAATTGTCATCGGGGGCGCTGGAGGACTATCGGGGCACCAGATGCCTGGAAATCCGGGCGGCAGAGTCCAGCAAGTCGATGGTGCCCGCGGCGACCCCGACGACGAGATCGAAGCCCTCATCCGTGGTGAAGCTGTGCCGGTAACCGTTGATCCATAGCAACAGCACCATGAGCGTCCACGCGGTCCGTTTGTTGCCATCAATGAGTGGATGGAACCGGGCGACCGACTCCAACAAGGCTGCCGCCTTCACCGCTAGTTCCGGATAAGCTTCCGTGCCCTTGACAGCCGTCGCCGGCCTTGCCAAGGCCGAGGCCAACAAGCCGACATCACGGATATGGAGGCCGTACCGATCAACTCCCTGAAGTGCGTCCTCAATGTCCAGGTATGCTGTCACGCGTCCTCAAGGCGCTTCAGCAGATCAGCGTCATGACTCATAACAAAATCAAGGCCCTGGCTGATTTCGCGCCGGCGTGCATGGCGCTGCAGAACCAACTCCGCCCCCTGCAACAGAAGCGCGGACTTGGACGTGTGTTCCTCGGCAGCCAACTTCTCCAGCCGACGATCGAGATCTTCAGGGACACGGAGATTCATAGCCATATCTTCATGGTACCAAAACGGTACCGTCTCGTTGCTGGACGCCACCTCGGGCCGATTAGCGTCAGTGGCCGGACGGATCGGACCTCTCTTAGAGGAGAAGGACGCGCCTGACATCGCGACTGGCCTTTTCTCCCGGATGTCAGGGCTTGACAGCGTTATGCCCGCGCAGTGCGGACGTTTTACCCAGGGCCGCCGGCACCGGTCATCACCTTTGGAGGCGTGGTGCCTCAAGGGGTAGCCCACGGCGGCCCTTCCGAGCCATGATGGCACTATGACTGATCCCCAACGGAAGCTGTCCGCCGCCGAGCTCGCCGAGGCCGGGCTCACAGACTGGCGCCCGACCGGCAATGCCCTCACCGCCACCTTCCGGACCCGGAAGTTCTCTACCGGGCTGGAGCTCGTGAACCGCATCGGAGCTTCCGCCGAGGAGGCCAACCACCACCCCGACCTCACGCTCACCTACCCCGAGGTCGGCGTCACGCTTTCGAGTCACGATGTCGGCGGGATCACCGGCCGCGACATCGACCTGGCACGCACCATCAGCGGCCACGCCGCGGAGCTCGGGGTCACCGCCGCGGAGTGAGTCCGCGCCGTGGGCAGTCGCGAAGGGTCGTTGAGGCGCTCAAGCTACTACGCCAGAGGCGCGGTCGGCGCCGGCGCCATTCTGGCCGCGGGACACGCCGACGCCATGGAAAAATCCGGTGACGCTGGAATAGGACTTGATTTGCCCTTCACTGATGATTCTTGAGCTCTTCTGAGACCCTCACGTGATGTCTCACTGCCGAGGTCCGACGCAACAACAAGTTGCCGCTGTTGGCTGGCCGGGCGATGGGCTGCCGCCGCGAAAGTATGGAGCAACCGGTAGAACAGCTGCGCGATTCTCGTTGGAGACCGCGGTATGGATGACCGTTGTCAGCGCGACAACGGCAGGGGTTATCCAGCTCAAACTTCCAATGCGTCAAGCTTTGTCAACACTCGCGGTACAAATGACCTGGCGGCGCACGTGCAAGCAAGCCTCGTAAGCGGAACGCCTGTACGCCACCGCCCGTGACCACAAAACTGGGTCCCGAGCGGTAGGGCATCCCGAAAGACGCGTCGCGGCCGGGACGAAAACCCGACGGCGTCCGCCCTCACCAGGATTCCTCGAAGGCAGCGGAAGGACGGTCTGGGATAGGAGGAAACCTTCGCGTGTCGGGAGCGCGCCGAGCGGCACCAGTTCGTGGCCGTATCAGCAAGACATCATTGAGAAGTACCAGGCTGCAAGCTAGCTAAACACCCTGATCCGCTGGCTGGCGGAAGTTTGCGTACGGCAGGCCGTCTTTCCGTAAATGTCCACCGGCCGTGAAACGCCACCCGGGCCCGCGCGGTCATCCTCCGCCTACGCCCCACGCACTGAAGTTCCCGCCTCCCCGGTTGCGCTCATCGTCGTCTTTGCCGCACCGCCGACAGCGCTTGTAGACCACCCCGTCGTCGGCATGTTCGAGGTGCCATTCGTGCCGGATGTTGAGCTTGCACAGCAGGGCCTGGATCATGGCAGCCTCCGATTCAAATCGCAGCGCTCTGTACTCCTCATAATGGACCCTGCCGCCCTGCCGGGGAACTGGCCAATCCTGGCCAGGCACCAGCCACAGGCGGCCGATTGCACTTGGCCGCCGGTAGGGGCAGGCCGGATGAAGGCTCTCCGAGGGTTACGGCACCAGGCTGGAATGTCTGTCCACGATCTTCCGAACTGGTGATGAACAGTTGCCGAAGGCATGAATAACCGCGGCGCGTGGGAGCATACTCTGACATCAACCCGATCTAGTGTCGATGACCATGATCACCCCCAATCGTCGTCACCGCCGCGCGGTTATCACTGCTCTGGCCGTGTCCCTCCCCTTCGCCTTCATCACCCCCGCAGGTCCCTCCACCGCGGCGCCCACGGTCCCGACGTCCGACCAGGGCAATGGCGCACCGGCACAGCTCTCTCAGCTGAATCTGGGCGCGCATGACCTCCCCGAGACGCGGAACGTTACAACTCTGGCACCGGGCCTGACCCGGACCACGATCACCCGGGGCACCCCTAATCAGGACTTCTTCTGGACCGCCGAAGTGGCCATCCCGGCGACTACACCCGATGCCACCGCATCCGCGCTGTCCACCGAGGCCCAGGCTCAGGCTGTCGCCGACAAGCTCAGCGCCGCCGGTGTTCCCGCAAGGGTCGAGCCCGTCCAGTCACCTCAGCTGGCCGACTCCGGCGGGGACCTTGGTTACCGGGTACGTGCAGGCCAATTCGGCTCCAAGGCCGACGGTTCCGCCACCGTCGATCAGATCAAGGCCGCCGGCTACAAGGCATCGGTGATCTACACCGGCTGGGACGGCGACGCCGGCTCCAGCGAAAATGACCGCGGCCCATGGAACCTGCAGGTACTCACCGTTGACCCGAAGGAGTTCCGCGGCGACCTCACTTCCTCTTTCGGACCCAACCTTGAAGACCGCGAAACCACAAGCCAGCTCTCAACCTTCGCCGGCGCCCTGGCCGCCGTGAACGGCGGCTTCTTCGTCATGGACCCCGCCGCAGGCGCGCCGGGCGACCCGGCCGGGGCCGCCGTACAGGATGGAAAGATCCTCAGCGAACCGGTCGGTGACCGGCCCTCCCTCGTCCTCGACAAGAACGGCACCTCCATCCAGCGCCTACACTGGCACGGCACGGTGACCGCACCCGGCACCGCAGAACTCCCCCTGGACGGAATCAACCGGGTTCCCGGACTCATCCGCAACTGCGGCGGCACCGACGACACCCCCACAAACCTGCCGCTGCACGACCTCACCTGCACGGACGCCGACGAAATCGTCACGTTCACCCCCGAATTCGGCCCCACCACGCCGTCCGGCCCAGGACTCGAGGCCGTCCTGGACGCCCACGGCACCGTCACCGCGGTCAACCACACCCGCGGCACCACGGTCCCGGCCGGCGGACAGACCCTGCAAGCCATCGGAGCAGACGCGGACAAGCTCGCCGCCCTGGCTGTCCCGGGCGCCAAACTGAAAGTCGCTACGGACCTGCTCGACGAAACCGGCAAGGACCTGAAGACCGGCGCCACCACGGACGTCATCAACGGCGGCCCGACCCTCGTCGAAAACGGCCAGTTGAACATCACCGCCAAACGCGACGGCATGGTCCGCAGCAACGACAGCAACAGCTTCTTCTACGGCTGGGTCCACAAGCGCAACCCCCGCACCATCGCCGGCGTCGACGCCCAGGGCCGCACCCTGCTGGTCACCGCAGACGGCCGCCAGACCACCAGCCTGGGCCTCAGCATCAAGGAATCAGCCGACGTCGCCCGCTCCCTGGGCATGGTCAACGCCATCAACCTCGACGGAGGCGGATCCACGGCAATGGTCCAGGATGGCCAGATCGTGAACTCCCCGTCGGACGCCACGGGCGAACGCCCGGTCGGCGACGCCCTTCTGGTACTCCCCGGCCGCAAGGGCTGACACGGCCCGCAACAAGCTGACAAGTAGCCACACCCCAGGAAGCCCCTGCCCTCTGCTGGGGGTAGGGACTTCCTGGCATCCGGGCGAAGCAGTTTTGCCCGTGGCTACTCTCTCAGCCGGTCCCTGACCGCGTGCTCGACCAGGATCGGAACGTAATCCCTCACCCTGCCGCTATCTCAATGTCTGACGCACTTGCACAACAATTGTTTAAGGGATCAGGAACTGCATTGATCATCCGGGGCAGTGCAGCCGTTCTATTCGGCATTTTAGTTTTCCTCTGGCCCGACGTCTCCGTACTCGCACTGGTGATCCTCTTCGGAATTTACGCCATCGTTGACGGAGCCACGAACATCGTGCATTACGTCAGGCGCAAGGAACGCCGGTCCGTCTGGCAAATAGTGAGCGGCGTCATCTCCGTACTCGCGGGTCTCGCCGCGTTCGTTTGGCCAGGCATCACCGCCCTTTCGCTGGCGCTGATCATCGGCTTGTGGGCCGTCATTCTCGGTGTCTCCCAGATAGCACTGGCCTTTGAAGTTAAGAAGACCGTCGGACAATGGTGGCTCTGGCTGATCACAGGTATCGTCACCATCATTTTCGGCCTCTTCCTGGTTATTCTTCCCGGCCCAGGCATCCTGGGTCTCCTGGGTCTGCTCTCGTCCTTCGCAATTGTCTTCGGAATACTTCTGATCGCTTCCGGAGCCGGACTGCACCGACTGGGCGAAGGCCCCACGACACGGCTCTCGATGGGCTAAAAGCACGTCCGGACAGAAATAGGAGCCAAGATGATTCCCAGGATTCATGACCCGCATGTGGCGCGGATTCGTCCGGTTAGGGTGCGCACACCGCAAGGCTGCGAGGAATGCCTGTCCCTGGGCACCCCTTGGGTTCATCTGCGTTTGTGTCTCACCTGCGGCCATGTGGGCTGTTGTGATTCGTCGCCCATGCGACACGCCCGGACTCACGCCACCGAGTTGCATCCAATCGTTCGTTCTCTGGAGCCCGGCGAATACTGGCGCTGGTGCTATCCCCATGAGGCCTTCGTCTAGGACACGGTGGGGTGCAACCACCTGATGGAACCTGTCACAGACTCGACTCTGATCGAAACGCCGGATATCTCCGGCGCTTATCCACGGCTCGGCCAGGCGCAGATCGAATTGTTGGCCCGCACCGGCACCAGGCGGGCTACCTCCGCCGGCGAAGTCCTCATACATGAGGGAAACTTCGACGCTGACTTCATCGTCATACTGCAGGGCACGGTCCTGGTCATAGAGGGGCTGCACGACGGCGGCGACAGACAGCCTGCCGAGCCGGGACGCGGCACGCGGATCCTCGAAGTCCACGGTGCCGGACGTTTCCTTGGGGAACTAGGCCTGGTCGAGGGGCAGCCGGCCTTTGTCAGCACCGTGGTGGCCGAGGCGGGTGAAGTGCTCCAAATCAGCGGGGACGATCTGCGCCGTGTCATGCTGACGGACGCCGCGATGGGCGAGACCGTTCTGCGGGCATATCTTCAGCGCCGGATCCTCCTGATCAGCGTGGGGGCGGGCATCCGCATCGTTGGGTCCCGTTTCAGCCGTGACACGCTTCGCCTCTTGGAATTTGCAGCCGCCAACCGCCTGCCTCACCGACTGGTCGATCTGGAGGCTGACGAGCAGGCACAGGCAATCCTGGACCGGGCAGGGATCCTGGCGACTGACCTGCCCGCAGTGGTGCTAAACGCCTCGCGGGTCCTCAAGAACCCTTCTACAGCGGATCTGGCCCTTGCCTTGGGCCTGCGGGTGGTGAAAGAGCATTCTGCCTCCTACGATCTCATGGTGATAGGGGCCGGCCCGGCTGGCCTGGCGGCGGCCGTGTATGCGGCGTCCGACGGATTGTCGGTCGTCCTCAAGGAAAGCCGTGCGATAGGTGGGCAGGCCGGCACGTCACCACGGATCGAGAACTTTCTTGGCTTTCCCTCCGGAATTTCAGGCGGGGAACTCACTGAAAGGGCGATCCTCCAGGCCCGAAAGTTCAGGGTCCAGATCAACGTAGCCTGCCGGGCAAACTCCATTGTGTTGCGGGACGTTGAGTTCCGCGCCGAGTTCGACGGGAGCGGACCCGCCTCCTCACGGGCCGCCCTGCTCGCAACGGGGGTTCACTACCGCCGCCTTCCGGTTCCCGGGCTGGAGGAATACGAGGGGATCAGCGTCTTCTACGCCGCCACTGTCCATGAGGCAAGGCTCTGCAGGTCACAGCCGGTGGCCGTCGTCGGCGGCGGAAATTCCGCGGGCCAGGCCGCTCTCTTCCTGACAGGCACGGGAACACCCGTCCGGCTTGTGGTGCGCGGGGAAGACCTCCGCGCGGACATGTCGGGGTACCTCGCGGATCGAATCGAAGAGGACCAGGGCATAGAGGTGTTGCTGGGGGCAAACATCGTGGGCGTTGCCGGTTCAGGCACCCTTGAACGGATCATCGTCGATCTGCGAGCCACAGGCGAACAACGGACCTTCAATTCCCGATACCTCTTCATTTTCATCGGGGCCAAGCCACACACAGAATGGCTGCAGGGCACCCTTGCCCTTGATGACAACGGCTATATCCTCACCGGGGCTGACCTCGAAGACCTGCCTTCCGAGTTCAGCCACCTGGGGCGCACACGACTGCCCCTGGAAACCAGCGTGCCCGGAATGTTCGCGGCCGGCGATGTCCGGCATGGATCGGTGAAACGCGTAACGGCCGCCGCCGGTGAAGGCTCGACAGCAGTGGCAATGATCCACGAACACCTGCGCCTTCTTCGGGATGGACCGGCCCGTGCGCGTTGGTGAGGGACAGCAAAAGTGACTGTCGTGCCGGAAAATTCGAGCGACGTGAACCCCACAACGGCCCGAACGCTGGGCGTGCTCGCCGAACCGGAGGTCACTGCGGAGTTCGCCGAGCGTAACGGCCGCGAAGTGGGCCATCTGCTCAATCTTGTCGACGAGCGCCACGACTGGTCCGTGGTGATCGAGTATCGGGATTTTACGGCCGGTAATGGGTTAGCGCCGATGCTGGGCCCCATGGTGAAGCACCGGAGCCGCCGCGCATGGGATGTCATGGTCTGCCTGACCGATCTTCCGATTCGTTTCGAGGGACGCACTGTGGTCGCGGAAGTTGCGCTTGGAGAGCCAATCTCTTTGGTTTCCCTGCCCGCGCTCGGCGCCGTTAACATCGACCGACGGGTCCGTGCTGCCGTCGCAGACCTCGGCTGGGCGATGCACCGCCACTTCGATCCCGAGGATGACGCCGGGGAATTCGGCCCGCCCTCGCTGCATCAGTCGCGGCAAGTCGAGACCGCTGTTCTGGATGACGGGCCGATTGGGTTTCGCTACGTCTCGGCAACCCACCTCGGCCGCGCGCGGCTGCTGGCGGGCATGTTGCGGGCGAACCGGCCTTGGCGGCTGGTCTTCGGGTTGAGGAGCGCAATGGCCGCCGCGATCGCCACAGGGGCCTTTGCGCTTGTCACGGACACAATCTGGCAACTCGCGGACCTGCTGGGGGCGCCGAGGTTGACGTTACTGATGGTCCTTTCGATCAGTACGATGGTGTTCTGGATCATCACCCAACACGATCTATGGGAAAGCCCCCGGCGCGACGACCTGCTCGAGAGATATAAAGCATCCTTATATAACGTCTCTACAGTGTGGTCGTTGACGATCGGCGTCGTGATCAGCTACGTGCTGCTGTTCGTGGCCGTGTTGTTGGCTGCAGTATTCACTATCGACGACGGCCTGTTGGCCTTGACCCTGCAACATCCGGTGGCTGTTTGGGACTTCATGGAAGTCACGTGGATGACGACATCGGCAGCGCTCATCGGTGGAGCATTGGGATCGGGATTCGAGTCCAAGGACGACATCCTTCGAGCGGCGTACGGCCAACGGGAACGTCACCGCCGCGAGTCAGCGGATGCAGGCGAATAAGCCCCGTCTTGCCGGCAGCCGCGCCCTAACTGCACAGGAAACCTCGCCGGCGCCCGAGATTGACGAAAAGGGGGAGTCCACGGCAGGAGAACCGAGGGATAAAAACGCGAAGGTGGCACCCGCCAGTCCTCCAGAGCACGCGGGTACGGTCCCGGAGCAAGCAAGCCCTGTCCGCAACGGACAGTGTCCTCCGGCAACTTCCCCCTTGACTTTCCTGCTGACCGTCGTCACTCTTGTCGACAACAGGACGGCGCATCCGTCCGCTCCTGGTCCAGTGGAGGATGCTGATGTTCCGTGCCAGCACGCTGATGCGTTCCGCGACCTCCGGGGATCGGGTTACGCGCCTTGAGCTCTTCTTCGATCTGGTCTTTGTCTTCGCGCTGATGCAACTGTCCCACCATTTGCTGGCCTATCCCTCCTGGGTTGGGGCCGGTGAGACATTTGTGCTGCTTCTTGCGGTCTATAAGGTGTGGGTGTACACCACCTGGTCGGCGACCTTGGTGGACACTTCGCGGCTTGAGGTGCAGTGGATGCTGCTGATCGTCATGCTTGTCACACTGTTCATGAACGCCTCAATCGGCTCAGCGTTTGGCGCCTTCAGCTGGCTCTTTGCTGCAACCTATCTCCTGGTCCAGCTGGGCCGGGGTGCGTGGATGCTCACTGTCGGACTTGACCGCACTACCCACAACCATTTCGTGCGCACTCTGATCTGGGGGTGTATGAGTGCGCCGTTTTGGATTGCCGGTGTCTTCTTCGGTCCGGGGCAACGTTTGATGTTCTGGGGTGTCGCTGCCGCGATCGACCTGGGCGGCCACATGCTGGCGCACCGGTTGCCGGGCCGGAAAACCGAAGGAAGCCGGGTCCCGCTCCCGGGCGAGAGGATCTTTGAGCGGTTCGGATTGTTCTACCTGATCGCGCTCGGCGAGACAATTCTCTCAACCGGCTTGGCGATTGCAGGCAATCTGGAGGACCCCTTGATATTTCTGACCGGGACCATAAGTTTGGCCGGAAGCGTCGCAATCTGGTGGTGCTACTTCCATGGCCTCGAACAGGACATTCTGAAAAAGCTTGCTTCTGTCGATGATCAGTTCCGGCCCGGCATTTTGGCCGGCAACACCTTGCTCCTGCTACTGGCAGGCCTGATCCTAGTGGCGGTTGGTGATCAGCTCGTGATCAGCGATCCCGCCGCCCGCCCCGATCTGCCCACTGTTCTACTTCTATACAGTGGGCCGGCTCTATTTCTTGCCAGCCGGGGCTTCTTCATTCGACAGGTACTGGGCCGACGCCACCCAACTGACCTTGTCGGCATCGGAGCCTTGGTGGTGCTGGCAAACGTCAGCCTTCTCCTCCCCGCCTTCGTTGCCGCCATGGGGGCCGTTCTTCCCCTCATTGGCGTAGCAGCCTTCGACACCGTCTACCGCCGCCGAACGCAACAGGGAGCCCGCTGACGGCCAATCAGACGCCAAGGAACGTATCCTGGGGCCAGCCTTGACCCCTGCACCGTTACATCCTTCGGCTCTTCGATCAGTGGACTGAGACATTCCTCTAAATCGTCTGATCCCCCGCCAAATCTGCATGGGGCCGACGGTGCCCACTTCCTGGGCACCGGAGCTCGCCGGCGGAACACTCCCCCGCTGCCGACTAGAGCGCGCACGGTGGTCAGTTCCTCCGACATTCCTGCAGTGACGGAGCCTGCTTGCCGCCTGAGGCGAGGCGAAAATCACCGCGGAATCCGCTGTTCATCGACTGGCCAATCCGCCGGTCCTTGTTCAGCGCGGTACGCTTATTGGCCCGGTAACAGAGTCATGGCCCCTAGCATCACATTTCGAGTCCCTGACCCACCGAGTTGGCGGCGTCCGCCCGCCCTACGCGTTTTCCTGCCGTCTGGTCTACCGACCTCGGAGGAAGGCTGGCCGATGGTCGAACCCATGGCTGGTGAGGCCGTAGAAAATGGGCAGGATCACGAAAATCACCGATGCGACCAGCGGGTGGACGAGGACACCTACCGATCCCGCCGCGAGGTACAGCACGACGCCGGCAAGGGCACGCGGCCGCTCGCGTGCGAAGTAGGAATCTTCCACCTCCTCCTCGGTGAGCTCGGGATGCCGTGCCAGGTGCGAGAAGAACACCAGCCACGACAGGCACAGCAGTGCCCCGATGACCGCGTACAGCGCGACCCCGACCTTTTCGTCGGCCAGGTTGCCCGTCTTGGCGGTATCGATGATCACAGCTGTCGGCCACGGTAAAAGCGCGAGCGTCGCGAGGATTCCCAGGTTGGCCCAATGCAGGCCGATGTCCATCTCCCGGATACGGGAGAAGGCGGCCTTATGGTTGAGCCAGATCACGGCCAGGTAGATGTAGGAGGCCGCATACGCCAGGTACGTGGGCCATTGACCCAGCAAGCCAGCCAGCAGCCCCCCGGGCTCGGTCTCCGGCGGCGTGAGCTCAAGTACCAGGAGCGTGATAACGATCGCGATAACGGCGTCGCTGAACGCCTCGGCACGGCTGGTGTCCGAACGTTTCACCCTCTGCTCCTACCGCCTGTGCATGTGGTGGCCCTCCTGCCCGGGCACTTGCTGCCGGGAGACGCCTGAGGAAGCGGCGGCTGATGATTGGACCGGCCCTGGGCCGAGGGCTACGGACGGATGGACGCGGGAACGCAGCAGCCCGGTTGCTATGACGGCGGGGAGGCAGCCATCTACTCGCCCTCACCGGGCAGCTTGTACGCGAGAACGTCCACGTTCTGTATGTTGGGTTCTGCGCTGAACAGCTCCGCTCCCTGAGCGGCAAGTGCTTGCCCCACACCCCCTGACAGGTGGGTCCGGCGGGCCTCGTCATCGGGGAATACGTCGAAGACCCCGAAAGTCGATTCGTCGAACTGGAGAGCGAACCAGGCGCGCGTACCTGGCTCCTGTTCCACGACGGAGCGGGCACTGCGGAGGAAATCCGCGACGTCCTTCTCCTTGCCGGGCTTGGCCTTCAAGATCACTGATAATGCAACCTCAATCATGCTCCCTCACCCGGCCCGGTCTGGCGGATTCCATACTGAACGATAGTTTTCATGGCGAGTCTCCTTGGAACGGTACTGCGGCGGGGATGGTGCGGACCGAGCCGGCCTCGTGGCACCCTCCTCAACCTACCGAGGGAGCGGCGTGACGCACTGCCCAGTCTCCCAGTGATTGCTGACCACCACAAGACACGATTCCTTCTGCCAAGCTGTGCAGCAGGCCGCTACTTTCGGGCGGCCCACTCCACTGACGGTCAGACAGGCCGTGCCCGCGAGTTCCTCACTGAAAGTGGCATCCAGGCGTAAGAGGGCGAAAAAACTGGTCCGCTACCAACCGAGTCCCCCTGACGCCAGCGGCCGTGACCCGGGGGCACTTGCCACTAGGTGCCGCACCACCGCACTTTCGCCTTCATCTACAGGGCTCATCAGCCAGGACGGGTGGGTGTCGCGGAAGTTGTGAATCCGCGGATTCTTAGTAAGCCCGATTGGCTGGGCCGTTCGAATGGCAGGGACCCAGTAGTGGTGCCAATAACGCTTGTGAGTGATGCGCTCGCCCTTGGGCGTCGTAAACACCTGTCCTTCCCGGGCCTGCTGCCACTAACCCAATCAACAGTTCTACCAGGGCGGGGTTCAGCCCTGTGGTCCGCTTACCGGCGCCTGTCTTCGTCGCCCCAGTGCAGCACTCGTTTTGGCCGGCCCGTTTCCAGGCCTTGTTGATCCGGGCCGTGGGCATTTGGAGAGCAGGTCGACGTCGGCCACGGTCAGGGCAGGGGCCTCGCCAAAGCGGGTACCGCTCATGACCAGGAAATTGATGAAGGCCTTGTACCGCTTCCCCATCCCTTCCATGATGATGCTGAACTCCGCATGGTCTTCGGCGCCTTTCCCTTCACCATCATCAACTTCACCAGTGGGCGATCAGACGGTAATCGAGCTTGTACACGGGGACGTGGCCGGTGATGTTCCGGATGTGTAGGTCCAGCATGCGTTGGTAGGTCTTGTGGTTCCGCTGGATGGACGGATCGGCAGGTCGAGCGTGGCGACTGTCAGGCCCTGCTGCTCGCGGCTCTTTGGGTCGGGCCATAAAACCAAGTACGACGATGAGCCGTCCTTTTTGGTGCGTTTTCGAATGCTTGCCACACCAAAAACGGAACGCCGCGGTCAACACTTTGGGCGGTTTTGTCAACACAAGGAAGAAACAGGTCATTGCCTGTCGTCCCGGAAGGGGCGACCCCGGCGACCAAGAGAAGACGGCAGCAACGGCTAAGTAAGGCTCCACTGCCCATCAGTCAAAACATAGAAATACGAGACACCCCTCACGGGTTCCGGGCAACCGCCTCAGGGCTTGGGAGACATGCCCTAGCGGCGTTCGAAGGTTCCCGTCAGCCTCGCCCGGCCCAAGGTGTGGGTGGAGAGCGCGGATTGCAGGGCGGCCGGGGTGTCATCAGTGCGAAGGTCCAGCCGCTCAACATCCACGGCATGGACCACCATCAAATACCGGTGCTGACCGTGCCCGGGAGGCGGGGCGGCTCCCACGAAACCGGTAAATCCGGCATCGTTCCTCAACTGCACTGCACCAGACGGTAACCGGGAGTTGTCCCGGGAACCTGCACCGGCCGGGAGGGAGGTGACGTCTGCCGGGATGTTCACCACAGCCCAATGCCAGTAGCCCGCGCCTGGGGCATCGGGGTCAAAGACGGTGACCGCGTAGCTCCTGGTTCCCTCGGGCGCGCCCGACCACGTGAGCTGGGGCGATTCGTCCCGGCCGCCGGCTCGCAGGACAGCGCTGCGTTGGGCTTCCGGAAGAACCTGGCCATCCTCGAAGGATTCGCTGATGACTTCGAAGGATTCGATCTCGGATGTTGGTGGAAATGGATAATGCGTTTTCATGGCTGCCTTTCAGGTACTGTCAAGCTCCGCCCCGGTCAGTTCGACGGCAGGAGCGTCCTCTGCGGCGGTTTCAATGCAGTTAGGTCGGGACAACCGCCTCAGGGTTTGGGAGACACACCCTAGGTGTACTAACCCGGTTGGTTGGTGACGCGGCTGGCGGGTGAGGCGCCTTTGAGTGCGGTGTGGGGCCTGCGATGATTCTAGTACTCGATGAAGTCCGGGTAGCAGGATTGCGGTTCGGCTTCTGAGCTGTAGGCCTTGGCGTAGGCCCATTCCTCTTGCAGGATGCGGCTGAACCGTTCGACCTTGCCGTTAGTTTGGGGCCGGTACGGCCTGGTGCGTTTGTGCCTGATCCCGGCTTCGGCCAGGACAGCGGCAAAAGCGCGGGAACGGTAACAGGAGCCGTTGTCGATCAGCACCCGGTGGATTTTCACGCCCCGGGGGGCGAACGCGGCGATGGCATTGCGCATGAACACCAATGCGGTCTCTTTGGTCTCGTCAGGCAGAATCTCGGAGTAAACGAACCGGGAATGGTCATCCACCGCGTGGTGCAGGAAAGTGTAGCCGCGGACCTGGCCGCGGTCCCTGGGCCGGCCCTCCGCGAGGTTCCGGGCACGAGAGTTCGCTTCGTCCTGCACCCGCCCGTGAATGCCGTGGCCGCCACCGTTGGGGATCCGGCCGAGCTTCTTGATGTCCACATGGATCATCTCGCCCGGTTAGGCATATTCGTACCGGTTGGCGCGGTTCCTGCCGCGGACCCTGATCCCGGTTGCCGGGTCGGTGAACCGCAGCGGCGGACACAGGTAGCGGCTCAGGATGCGGTGAACCGTGGAGACGTTCAGGTGTAGGTGGTAGGCGATCCGTGCCGGACCCCAGCGCCGGTTCACCCGCAGCCCCAGCACGCGGCGCTCGGTGCGCACCGGGGTCCTGTGCGGGCAGGTCAGGGGCCTGCTCCGGCGGTCCTCCAGCCCAGCCTCGCCCAGCTCCCGATAACGGCGGGACCAGCGTGCCGCCGTCGGCACAGAGACATTGAACCGCTCTGCAGCCCTGCGCAACGGCCACCCATCCACCACAATGCACCGGGCCAACTGCAGACGACCCGAATGAGCCAAAAACGCGTTACGGTGGGACACGAGGACCTCCTGGTTTGTGTTCGCTCTCGACAAGCACCACACAACCCCCCGGAGATCCTCTTATTGCGTCAAATCCGTCCCCGAGTCACCAACCTGCCGGGACAGTACACCAAAAAGGCGCTTCCCGGACCCGTGATGAGCGTCCCTGCAAGGGCAGCTCATTGGCCTACCCAGGGAGACTGAAGAAGCTCTTCGGGTCATCGGCGCCCAGCAGGTCGTGATGAAAGACGATGGCGTCCACCGGCCGGGTGTCCACGAACAGGACCGCAACCGTCCGGGAGTGGACCACCGTGTACCGAGTCAGGTCTTCCACCCAGGAATGGAGCTATTGGACCGGCCGTTCACCTTGATTCACGGAATGATGCAAAACTGGCGGTTCAGATCAGCAGCAGGGTAGGAAAACGATGAAAAACCACGGGCAGGCCGGGGAGCTTGTCGTGACCGGAGCCTGGACAGCGCAATCGGCAAGAATTTTTGAAGAGGGTCGCGCCCACAGGCTGGTACTGAACTACGCCCTCGGATTCGACGAGCCAAATCTCGATTTCCTTCGCGGGCTTCCAATCCGTGAACTGGAGATTATCGACCGGCGCCTGGACACCCTGGAGCCAATCTATTCGCTTGCCCCTACCTTGGAGTCGCTGCGCGTGACCACCCATCCCGATCTGACGATCAGGCTCAGCGAACTCCCCAAGCTCCGCAATCTCGGGGCATCCTGGTCCCAGGTAAGTGACACCATCGGCCAAGTCTCCGGGCTCCACAACTTATTCCTACTGGCCTACACGCCTGAGAATCTCGAACCGCTATCTAAACATGCTGGTCTTCAAACCCTCCGGATGAAAGATCGCCCGCGACTGCGCTCTCTGGCTGGCCTGTCCTGCTTGCCCAGGATCGAGCGCCTCGGCATATATCTCACCGCGCGGCTTGACGACATCTCTGAGCTCCGCGGCCGCTCCGAGATTCGAGAGCTTGAGCTGGACTCGTGCAAGAAACTGAGGAATATCAACGACCTCGCAGAATGCGTAGGACTACGCCGGCTTAACATCGCCGAGAGCGGCGACATTGAGTCATTGAAGCCAGTGGCGGGGCTGACTGAGCTTGAGGAACTGTACCTATACGGATCCACCAAGATCCTGGATAACGACCTCACTCCCATCGCAGGCCTTCCACGACTGAAGACCCTCGCATTGATGAACCGGCGCGGTTACTCGCCGTCAGTGAAGGAACTCCGACAAATCGTAGGACTCGCCTAAGCTCGCTACCCCGAAAGCAGCGACAGCCCGAGGGCAGGCATGCCGCCTCTGGATAGAGAACCAGGGCCTAGGACACCCCGAGAAACAGCTCTTCCTTCCCTCTGGGAAGTCAGTTCGCTGTCCCGGCGCCACCGCGGCGAGAGCACTGACAAACTATCTGGTTGAGCTGCTGATGTCTTAGAAAGCAAAAGCCTTTCAAGACACCCCTTTACGGCCAATCAAAGGAATAGGGTTCTGCGTCATACCGTGTTTCCTGACGTCTCGCTATGCCGTCTCAGCGAGGGAGGTCTCAGCCGTGCCTTCAAGAGGCCTTTTCGAGCCCCAGTGGCAACGTGAGACACCTTGACTATACACGGGTCAGTTCATCCAGCCAGGACGCGCAGCTGCAGCTCGACGCGCTTGTCGCGGCCGGGGTCTGTCGCGTCGACGGGCTCGGCCTGACAACGACAATCACGCTGAGTGCCGGCACGTACTCTGGCTCGGTTCGCAATAATTAAAGGCTCTGCGAACTAAAGGCCCTAGCTGTTCATGAGCTGGACGGCATGTGCAGTCATCAGAACTGTCAGGGATTGCGCAAGCTCAAAAACTTCGTCCTCGAAAAAGCAGATATAGGTGTGGACACTGTACACATTCCGTTTGACAGGACAAAAGCACGCGGGCCACCCTTTCTACCGGTCCTTCAGACCGGCCTGCGGCAGCACAAGAGAGCAGGTGCGTACAGGTCATGTTGTCCCCACTCCCCCGCGGCATGAATAGATGTAGGCCACCACCGCCAACCCGACAGAATCCAAAGAAGGTTACGCAGGAACCCAACCCCAGCAGGCGGAAGGCCCACTAGCCAGGGTCTTGATCCCGCCTCCCACACACCTGAATAGGCCACCGCGGCGGCCAGGCTACAGCCCGCGCACCTAGCGTCAGAGGGACGCCACCACAAGCCATGTCCACACCTTAAAGCAAAAATCCCTCTGACGAGGGAATGTGCTGTGCCCGAGGTGGGACTCGAACTACATTCCCGGCCTTTCAAACACAGGGAAGCCCCAAAAACATGCGGGATCCGGGGCAATCCGGAGGCTCTACCATCCAGTCCGCCGTCAAGAACGTTGACACAGTCAACATCTATTATTCGACCACATTCTTCCCCCTATCTACCTTTGCTGTCTGTGGCCGTGCCCCTGACGGATTGGGAGTGATAACGAGAAACGGTGTAGGAGACGAAACACCGACAGCCTATCGTGGCATCCAGCATGAACGACGTGGGGCATGTCAACCAGATCGACGCGTTCCATCGGTCAAGAGAGAGCGGGGCGAAGGCAACCAAAGCCCCGGGCGCACAATGGCCGAGCTTAGGCGCGGGCATCGAGCGAAAGGAGAGGCGACTTGTCTGTCTACGTCGATGACATGCGCGCGTGCGTTATTATCAACGGGACTCGCGGCAGATGGAGCCATCTCATAGCAGACAGCAGTGCAGAGCTCGAGGTATTCGCCCGATTGCTGTCCCTAAACCCAGACTGGGTCCAGTTTCCTGGTACTTTCCGGGAGCATTACGACATTACTGAACGGATCCGGCGGAAGGCAATCGAAAAAGGTGCTATTCCTATCGGCATGAGGGAAATCGGAATTCTTCTTCGTAAACGTGGGCCCCTGGTGTAGGACTCACCACCCAAATCGACGGCCGCCCGGCTAAGCCGTGCTGCAATCAACCCGCACCGCTAGCCGATAGCTGCCGCGCCTGCCGCGTACTTGTCGACATAGCCGACTGGAAGCCACGTATACCCTCCGTCCGCCCAGTCAGTCCCCCAACTGTTCAAGATCCGGTATATCCTCCCTGTTCCCTCTTTCCAGGTAGCTCCAACTACTAAGACGGCATGGTATCCCTGGAAGTAGGGGATAACGTCTGGCACTTCAACAACGTCCGAACCGGTCACAAAGGAAAACTCGTCTGACACCTCGATGGCAATCACTACAGGCCCTCCAGACGCTAGCGCCGCCTCGATGTGTTCCTGACCGCCCGGCGACAAAGGAACGGGGGTCAGAACGGCAGTGTGCCAGTGGGCGTTCTGGGCTGTATGGGGCACCGCCTCGGACTGGTGCCCCAGAGCGTCATTGTAGGGCCACACACTAAGTACAGGTTGCCCCTGCGAACTCAGAGCAAACCCCATCGCCCCTATGCTTGTCCCGCCCTCGCTAGTAAGCCCGTTCTCCCAACACGTGCGCCAAAGGGCCTCCGGGCTAAAGTCGTCCCCCTGAGCGCGGAGCAACTTATGCGCGGAACTCGCTGCAAACGCCAGGCACAGCGGCCTCGGGCCCTGCGAGAAGCTGAAGGGAACGAAACCGGCGGTCAGGTCAATATCAGCAGGGCGAGCCCACTGCCCTGCAACAACGTCTTCTGTCACGCCCGCTCGCCGCCCTCGGTAAGCGTGCGGTAATTCTCGAGAAGGATCCGCCGTTGCTCCTGGCTCGGCCTCAAGTGCAGACGCCCTTCAAGCACCACCGAATCGACAGGGCTCCCCTGCCGGTGAACGGGAGCGTACGACAAAGTTACTTTCCACTCCCCCTCGCTGTTGGCCCGGATCAGCATTTGACGGCGCCCACCCGAACCCACAACCGGTCCAGCGGCCGCACCCGCTGCCCCAGCCTGCGTTATCTCCCCGGCTGCCCGATCACTAACCTGGAACCTGTCCAACGCGGTCAGGTCCTGCGGTCCATCCAGTTCAACAAGTGAGTCACCGCCAGCGGCATCAGCGCCCCAAAGAAACCAACGAAACCCTGTAGTCCGGTTTTCCGGCAGGTCCACGGCGATCAGGTCACCAACATAAAGATCATTCAACTTCCCCGCGGCCACCTCATCCTGGGACCACACATGCGTACCCGGATCGGCAATCCTCTCACCGAACGTGCGCTGCACCTCAACACTTACCGGCCGGGTGTCCTGTAGCCGGAGCCCATGGCGGTATGACACTATGCCGAAGTTCCGAAGCTGTACCAGGGCAGCGGAATAACTCACGCCCATAATGCCGGCGATCGCGTAAATTTGGTCGGCGGTTGGAGCGACCTCCTTCCTGATTCCGACATCGCGGGCCGCCCGGGAGACCAGTGGCAGGGGCATGAGCAGATGAGACGCGAACAGCTGCGCTTCCGCTTCCAAATTATCCGGGGTACGCCCTTCAACCTCGCTCATTCCATCGAGGGCGAAAGCCTCGGAATGGAGTACGAAGTGACCCAGTTCGTGGGCGGCGGTGTACCTCTGCAGATCTGAGGGCAACCGGGAGTTCACAATGATGCCTGGGTTGGCGCCCGGAACGAACGCTCCGAGGAGCCTGTCGAGTTCCATGAATCGCAGCACCACGCCGCTATCCCGTATCAATGTGAAAACATCAATCTGCTGCGTCAGCTGGGCCCCCAGACGGGTGAGCAGGCGCGTTGCAGCGTGGGTGATCGTGTGCTTGCGGAAGATGTTAATCGCCACGTCTTGCCTGGCCTTGCCCCGGTGCCGCATCAGTAGGCGATGCTGCTAGAAACTGAGCGAATTTGAGCACCTGGTCCCGGTCCTTCGCCGACAGGTTCCTTGCTGCACGGTAAAGAGCTTGTCCGGTGAGGTCTGGGGATTCCTCCTCGCCGATAAGCCAGGCCGATGAGCGGCCGTACAGCAAAGCAAGCTGCTTGATCTCGACAACGGACACTTTCCTGGTCCCCGCTTCGAACGCGGCCACGCTGGTTCGAGGAATCCCCAGCGCAGCGGCAACGTCCCCCTGGGTCAGGCCAGCCACATCACGAGCTTCCCTTAGCCGCGCGGCGACAACCTTGGTGGGATCCGCATCCGCAGCGGGCTGCTCCGGGTTTACTTCACTCATGACCGCATCTCCTATTTCCAGCAACTATCGCCATAGCCATACCGTTTTCGTGGGTCAGGCTCAAGGACCACGACTCGATCCCCTGTCTGTCAGCTTCCTTCAGCGCATCACGATGGAGGAGAAGAACAGGGCGCTTCCCTTCGCTGGAGACCACTTCGATGTCAAGAAGGTTCAGCGATGCCAAACCCAGCCCCAACGCTTTCATTACCGCTTCCTTGGCAGCCCAGCGCGCGGCATACCGGTCGCTGCGGCCATCACAGTACTCCGCTTCGCGTTCGGTCCACACCCGCTGCTCGAAACGGCCGCATGACAGCAGCAGCATTCGCTGGATTCGCCGTACCTCCACAGCGTCAATTCCCACGGTGACGCTCAAAAGGCCAGCTCCTCCTGCAGCTTGACAACGGCAAGCCGGTCGACGTTTTGCTTGCCGAATACATCATGCTCCGCGGTGGCAAAAGTTGCCTGCACGGCGAGCTCGCCCACACCGTAGCCGGACTGCTGGGCGAGGAACTTCTGCAAACGGTGCAGGCCCAGCATGTTTCCGTACCCCTTTTGAATCAGGTATTGGTGGCGGTAGACACCGAGAAGGTTCAGCTTGTTCTGATACACGCCGATGTCGACGTGCACGAGGCACGGAAAGCTTCTGGTGCGGTTGTCGCTCGACGCGTAAATACTGAGCCCCAGGTCGCCTCCATCATCGCTTGCGGGATCACCCATGGCGAGGTCGCTGGCGTTGAAGGCGGTTTTCCCCGACCTTTTCATGCTCCTGAGGTGCTCAATACGCTTTTCGAGCTGGTTGAGCCCACCCATGTCTTTGCCTGGCCAAGACATCATGCGGGAAAAGTACGTGCCTTTTCTGTTCTCGCTGTGGACCCGGCCGAGGTTAGCGAAGATGGTGGCGTAGTTCTTGTACAGCCGTTCTGCCGCTTCATCCACCGCAGTGTTGTCTGCTCCCGATTCCGGGGACCAGCACAGGCCGGGATCAGGGTAAAGAGCATACGGGAAAATGGTGTTGGCGATGGTGGCCACGGACTGCAGCTTGGGCCGCCGGAGCGAAGGTGTCAGGATCCTGTCCAGCGCCGCCCTGATCTCCACATCTTCAGGCAACTCCGGCTGAGATGCTGCAGTGAGGACGTGCACCATCTTCCCGTCCTGCTGCTTGTTCACTACGCGCAACGTCTCGAGCCACGCATCGCTCATCGAGTCACGCTGGCAGAGTTCACTCATGACTGGCGCGGTAACTCTGAACGGCTTCGTAGACAATGGACGCAACCCCGCCCAGTGTTTGCCACTGGCCGGGGTCAATCGCGGTGAAGTCGATGAGGTCCTGTGGGAATTCCTCCGTCAACAGGGTCAGAACGAACAAGCCGATGGCACTGTCGATGATCATGTCGCCTTGCTCGTGCTCGAACTGCGTCTTGAGATCGTCGTCCCAGGCTGCGACGAAGCCGGCCACACGGCCACATATCTCTGTCATGTCCTCGAGGGAAAGGCCGTACATGCCTTCTTGTGTGGACGGAACGCCCAGCTCTGTTTTTGAGGTCGCTGCAGTCATCGGCTCAAACCCCCCATGTCGTCGTTCATGACTTTATTGTCGGATAATCCGACATTGCCGTCAAGGGGTCAACCCAAATCAGGCGGCGATTCCCCTACGGGTCAGCTCGTCGACGATAAATCTGGTCGTCTGCTCCTTGGCCAGGCGCGGAACAAGCACGGTGCGCTCCTCAAACTCCTTCGCCAGGGCACGGTATCCCTGCTCCACCTGATCGTTGTTGTTGCTGTCATCGTCGTAGGCATTGATGAACAGAAAAACAAGATCCGGCGCAAGCTGCCCCCAAATGGCATCAACAAGATTCATGAACGCAGACCACTCCAGGCCAGATTCACCTATCCGTCCGCCATGCCACCCATAGGCGACAGTGGACCACCAGAAACGATCCAAAATGACAGCGCTGTCCTGACGCTGCCGGATGATTTCGGGAACGTTCTCCGCATGGCAGGCGAGGTGCAGGAGTTGCCGGGCCAACTGCGATTCTGGCTTCACGTTCTCCAACAGCTCGTAAACAGCGCCCGTCAACGAAGTCAGGCCCGACGGCATGTGCGCAAACTGGGGGGCAGGATGCTCCCAGGCAAGCGCTTTGAAACGATCAACCTGAGTCGATTTACCCGCCTTATCAAGGCCCTCGAAGACGACCAAAGAGCCGCGCTTGATGCTGAAAATGTTATCCACGTATCCCCCGTTGTTTCTGAAGTTCCTTAGCTCTTCGGCTTCACCGCTGTGCTGTTCATCATATTCCCGGAGCAGGCTTTGTAGTTTCCTTCGGGTGGCACAAAGCCGTCCGCGTCCGAAACTTTCTTCAGCCTAGGTTCACAAGCCCGGTAGAGACCCGGCACTGAAACCTTCTGCTTGCCGCCACACGATGATTTTCCTGCTTTGTTTTTGTATTTTTGCCTACGTGGCTCTTTGGGATAGGGAACAGGCGACGTCCCCCTTACACTTCTATCTGGGGGCTTCGCGGTTATCTTTGCTGTTCCGGAAGAAGGCACGTCATGCAGCTCCCGGCAACCAACAAAGCTTAACCAGCCCAAGGGGAATTCATGACCAATATTCGCGTACATCTCACCAGTTTTCCGGGCGGATATTCTGCATTCCCTGCGTCATTTCAACGACGTGCGACAACTGCGGGACTGACTGACGCCAGCGGCGCCCTACAACTAACACCCGCAGACATCCGCCGGGCTGCCATGACGTATGGTGCCAGCCCGCTGCAGGTCATTTCGGCGACAAGCAGAGGGCAAATCCAGTTGCTGCCGCTCACATTCCCGCAGTTAACATGGCGGTCTCACCTTGTGGCAGCAAATCTGTCTGTGACCAGGTCCGCCATCTACCGGTCCCCCGCGTACGACCGCCTCGACCCGTCTGAGAAATCCGCGGTCAGCTACTTCCTCGGAATGACCCAGGCCACCGTCATCGCCGAGAAAACACTGGGCATTGCGTATACAGCCCACCTTGATCTTGTGATGACAGCCCTGAACATCCAACTGCGCAGAAAGAGCCGCCCTGACCTTCTCGGCGTTGACGCAGCGGGAACAATGGCGGTATCTATCGAAGCCAAAGGAAGGTCCGGGGGCTTTAGCAGCAAAGTAGTTTCGGACGCTAAGGGCCAGGCACAAAAACTTCCCGTCGTGCAGGGCGTCCCCCTTGCCCTGTCTCTAGCGTCCCTTGCCTACTTCGACAATAACGACGCATGGGTCTCTCACGTGGCCGACCCTCCCTCGACCGGTGCGTCTTTTGCCGTACCCAGGTCGCTGGTCATCGCCGCCCACTACGCACGAATTATCGACCTCGCCTACGATCCTAATGCCCGTCGTGAAGAAGCCCAGAACGGTCGTGTGAAGTTCTCAACGGAAGACGACATCGTCGAAGTCGAAATTCCCGCACCCATTTTGGCCGCCTTCGAAGAAAGCGGGTACCGTCCGGGAAATTTTGACGTCCTTGACACCCTTAGCTCTGATCTCGCACCGCTTGTCGAGCGTTTGGCACCGAAGTTCGAGTCCTACTCCAGCAACTCCACATCGGTTGGGCTCGATGGTGTTCTCTTCCGGTTCCGCGACCTGTGACCGCATCTCATCCCGGCCATGCACCGGCAGCGCGCGAAGAACCCCAGCAATACTGATTCGCACCACTTCTATAAGCACCAACTTGCCCTGAACAAAAAGTGCAGGAAAGGACCGTAAAATATCCCAAACGGGGACAATGGCTCGCCAGGACCCCTGCTGCGTCCAAGCAAGGGAACCAGCCTCTGCCGTACCATTTTCCTGGAGTAGGAATGCGATACAGAAACGCAACACAGGCGTTCATGACTAAGCTCGCCGACATTGCTGTCCACGGCGAGGAATCCGAGGTTCGTGGTTCACTAACGCGGGAACTATGCCACCAAACAGTGATCCTCGAAAATCCCCTCGAACGTTGCGTAATTGTCCCAAACCGGCGTAACAACATCTTCGCCACCATCGCGGAAACCGTCTGGGTCATGGCAGGACGAAATGATCTCGACTTCCTCTCCCATTACCTGCCCAGGTCCGCAGACTTCTCCGACGACGGCGGGGTGACCTGGCGGGCGGGCTACGGCCCACGCCTGCGCTCCTGGAAGGGCACCGTCGATCAAGTCGCGGAGGTCCTGAAGCTACTATCCACGTCGGAATCATCACGGCGCGCAGTAATGTCCCTCTTCGACCCGGAGCAGGACTACCAAGAGAGCAACGACATCCCCTGCACCAACTGGCTCCACTTCACGGTGCGGGACGGATATCTCAACATGAGCATCACCGTCCGCAGCAATGACCTCATGTGGGGGTTCTCCGGCATCAACACCTTCGAGTGGAGCGTCCTCCAGGAAATGGTCGCCCACTGGCTAGGGAAGAAGGTTGGCACCGCAACGTTCTTCATCTCCTCCTTGCACCTCTACGCAAGGCATTTCAACAGGGCATCTGAGATCCTCTCCGCCCCACATTTCCACGACCCGTACAGGTTGACCCCCGCCACGAGCCGGTTCCAGACCTCCTTCGACGACCTCCCCCAATGCCTTCAACTGTGGTTCCATCTGGAAAAGGAAATACGCACTGGCAGCCTTTCAGGCACCGGACGCACCAGCAGCGGCGATCCACTCCTTGACGACTTTCTGGCGATGCTGAAGGCCTACTGGGCGTTCCACGCAGGCAGGACTGCCGAAGCCCGAGCCCTCCTCGCCGAAGTCACCGACTCGGTCATGGCAGAAGCCGGACTAACGTACTTCGAATGGAAAGCCATGACCCCGGCACCCCAGGGCGACACCGAACGCATCACGGTCACGCCGCTGACCGAGAACGAACTTAACGAGTACCTTAACCGACGCACCCCACCGACTACAGCCGGCGGCAGCCCCAACTGCCGGTCGTCCACGCGAAGACTCTTGACGAATGCCACAAATCGGTTGCAGCTGGCGGAATCCAGTGCGGTGTTTGAACTCTTCGAAGCAGCAGCGGACGTCATCACGCTTACCCGAAAATTGAAGGAGTCCAGCCAACTGGACCCTACAAATGTCCATCAAAATGCCGGTGACACTCCGGCAAAAGACCGCCCCGGATCAGCAACACCGCGGCAGGCAGCGCACCCAGAAAACCTGCGGACGGCACTGGATGCGCTGCAGGAAGAAGGCTTCCTTGAGCGCGGCTACCAATGGACTGATAAGGATCATGCATCCGATCTAACCGCTCTCGAAAAACTCTCAGTGCGCGCAAGGCACCTGCTGCTCGCCCTATGCCAGCAACACCCGGTACAGACAAGACACCTCACACGAGAGATCAGCACGGCGCCCAGCTAAAAGGAAAAGGTGTTCTACCCTTGACGTAGCTTTGGCGTCGAAACGAGACGCCCAGGCAATCATGAGCGAAGGAAAGAATACAATGAAGCACCCCAGACCTCGCCCCGAAGTTCATGATATCTACTGGAAATTTGCCTTTGAACGCCAGCGCATTTTCGAGGCCCGTGTCGAGGGTAAACCCGGCCCCTGGACCCAGGACGCCATTCTCCGGACTTACAAGTTCTGCAACGTCTATCGGGCCGCGGACAGAGTCAGCCAGTACCTGATCAGGAACGTCTGCTACTCAGACGAAGTGAACGCCCCCGCGGACCGCATCTTTCAGATCGTCGCTTTCCGCACGTTCAGCAACACCCGCACCTGGGACTCACTGTGCGCGTTCCTCGGTCGCAATCCGCGAGTGGATGACCTTCGAACCGGCCGTTTCGAACTAGCCCTCGAACAATCAAAAACAGCAAATGGTGGACTTTACACGGGTGCTTTCATCCTCTGTGCCACTAACGCGTACGGTCGTGGGCTCAAACATTTGAATCACGTTGAACTGTTCAAAGACATGTTTGTGCAGACCCGTCTTGCGGATGAGATCCTGGCGGCTCCGTCGCTGAAGGCAATCTACAATCTACTGCACGCCTACCCGTTAATGGGCGACTTCATGTCGTATCAAACTGCTATCGACCTCAACTATTCCAACCTTGTGAACTTCTCGGAAAATGACTTTACGCAGCCGGGCCCCGGCGCACTTCGTGGAATCAAGAAAGTCTTTTACGACACCAACGGGCTCTCCCCCAGCGAAGTTGTCATGTGGATGGTAGACAATCAGGACAAAGCATTCAAACGACTGGAGCTGGACTTCACCGGACTTTGGGGGCGTCCGATTCAGGCCATCGATGCTCAAAATCTCTTCTGCGAGACCGACAAGTATTGCCGCGAGGCTATGCCCGGTCTGACCAGCGCCAGAACCAGAATCAAGTCCAAGTACTCCGAGTCAACGGAGCCTCTAACGCTGTTTTTCCCGCCCAAATGGGGAATCAACCATGCCCTCCCGTCGCACCCCGTTCTCGGAAAGACGAACGAAAAGCAGCTGGCTTTTGCATAGGCACGAACTCGCGTGGCCGGGCAACTCAATATCATCCTGCCCGATAGTGTTGAAAGATGCTTGATCTCGACAACATCAGCCCGGATTACGAATTGGTTTGGCCGCATCACATTTTCGGTGCCGAAGCTACAGCGATCGCCTCGTTGCCGGGTGCGATCGGCGAACATGGATCCTTGCTGCTACAGGAAGCCTTTGCCGGGAGGGAACCCTGCGACGATTTCAACAGCGTCTATGGGGCCGGGCTATCCTTGTTCTCCAACCCGCGAGACGCCGCCCAACGTACCCATCTCCGCGACCTCGTTAAGCATGGGCCACGGCTAGCAGACAGATCCCGCCCAACACCTTACTGGTCTAGCCGCAATGCACCCACCAGCGTCGAGCAACACCCCCAGAACCGTTCCTTCAAGAACGATTGGATCATTCTCGTTTCGGAACTCTTCGCCAGAGGGTATTTTGCCAAAGTCGCCGGCTACGAATGTCCTGATGGAGACAGTTCTGCTGATGTAAATGCTGCTCTCTCCAGGGCTATCACGCGGCGCCTGCACATAAGCAACCTGTGGCCGCCCAGGCACATTCTGGCAGACTACAGAGACGATAACGTCTTTTACTCCCTCGTCGAAGTTCTCCACGACCTAGCTGCAAGACCCCGTCTTAGAACGAGTCATGACTTCAACGGGTGCCGAGGACATTACCTCGAAGGATCCCTCGCAACTGGGCAGGCAATCTACCGGTGGAAGGTCAATCAACTACTTGAAGAGTCCAGCAGCCCCTACAGGCTCGCTGAAGAAGGCGAGGACAGAGGACGCCTCGTTCGCAACTTCGATGACCCGCGCCGAGAGCTCCTTGAGGCTGCCCCTGTAACAACGGATCCGACCACAACGAATGACGTCGAACACGCAATTGCGTTGTTCCGAAAAAGAGGTGCGACACGGGAAGACAAGAGGAGCGCATGCGTTGCCCTGGCCCGTGTCTTCGAAGCACGGGAAAGGCTCGTGAGAAAGAGTCTTCTAAACGGGGACGCCGACCAACTGTTCCGCCTCGCCAACAAATTCGACCTCCGACACAGGGACGGAAGGCAATACGAGGCATATGGCGAAGAATTCCAGGACTGGATCTTCTGGAACTACCTTTCAACCGTGGAACTGACGAATCGCCTCATCGACAATCAGCCGTAGTGGAACAGCGTACACGAGCTGCGATTGAATCGGCCGTCGCGGGCGGATGTACTGGCGGCCTCATGCCGCCGTCCAGTCTCCGTTGCCGAGCAATTCCGTGTTAATTCTTGTGCTTAGCCTTGGGTCCCCGGCCGTCCAAGCGAAGGAGACTAGGATGGCCCGTGCTTGCCAGAAATAGAACCGTCCCAAGCTCCGCCAAAGGGACCTCCTTCTTCAAGGTGACACAGGCCGAGTGTGACGGGTTGCTGCAAACCTTCGTCGTCGTCCACCACCAGTAGTTCCGGCACCCAGGCTACGAAGGGCTCATCGACTGGTATCGCCATAACGACGATGTCCAGGTGGGTCGCTGTACGTAGCTTCTGTCACCGCTTCAGAACGCATCAGGGGGTGCCTATTGCAACCCGAGGAAACGGTATCGACGTTTCGTTGCCTAGGACGAAAGCCCCTGCTGCACTCATAACGATCGAAATTGCCTCATGTTCAGCCCTCAAGTTGCATGCGACCTGGCCCGTTACTAGCGGCTATGGGCTGTGAATACTACCCCCGCCATTCCGTTGTCTTGACGAGTGACGAAACAGGAAAACTCTGAGATGTCAAGCTTTGTCAACAGCAAAAAGACAAAAAGCTCCTGACCTGCGGAAACACTGTGCCCGAGGTGGGACTCGAACCCACACACCTTTCGATACCGCATTTTGAGTGCGGCGCGTCTGCCAATTCCGCCACTCGGGCGCGGATTTACGGGAGGCGAGGAAGTACGCCCACAGCTTACTGTGAGGAACGCGATCGCTTCACGTACGCGCAATTACTCTACATGCAGATAGGCTGAATTCCAGAATCGCGCCGCTGACGCCGCAATCGACCATGCAGGCCAAGTACAGCCGGGCGCGGCACCTAAGATGGAGCTGTCCCGCCGTACCTTTTCCAAGGAGATCCCGTGACTGAACAGACGGAGTCAAAACCCACGTCCCAGCCGGCGCGCCGCGTCATCGTTGCCGAGGATGAAACCCTCATCCGCCTCGACATCATCGAGATCCTGCGCGGTGAAGGGTACGAGGTGGTCGGCGAGGCGGACAACGGCGAGAAGGCCGTCCAGCTCGCCGAAGAACTGAAGCCGGACCTGGTCCTGATGGACGTCAAGATGCCGGTAATGGACGGGATCTCCGCTGCGGAGAAGATCGTCAAGGCCCGCATCGCCCCCGTGGTCCTGCTGACCGCGTTCAGCCAGAAAGAACTCGTGGAGCGTGCCCGGGACGCCGGCGCCATGGCCTACGTGGTCAAGCCCTTCACGCCGGCGGACCTCATCCCCGCCCTGGAAATCGCCCTGTCCCGCCACGAGGAAATCAAGGCCCTCGAAAGCGAAGTCTCGGACCTGCAGGAGCAGTTCGCCACCCGCAAGCTCGTCGAGCGTGCCAAGAGCCTCCTCACCACCAAGATGGGCCTCACCGAGCCCGAGGCCTTCCGCTGGATCCAGAAGACCTCCATGGACCGCCGCCTGAGCATGCGCGAGGTCGCCGAGACCATCATCAACCAGGTCAACTGACGGGCCCTGACAGCAAAAGGGAGGGTTCCCGCCAAACGGCGGGAACCCTCCCTTTTCGTTCCTGTCTAAGGCCTACTTCTTCTTCTTTTCCGGCCACGGGCCGAGCTTCTCGCGCGCCGCAGCGGACTCGCCGCGGGTGGAGTCGGCGAGGTCGCCCACCTTGTGGACCTTCAGCGAGTTGGTGGAACCGGCCTTTCCGGGAGGGGAACCGGCGGCGATAACCACCAGGTCGCCGTCTTCCACCAGTCCCATTTCCTCCAGGCTGCGGTCAACCTGCGCCGTCATCTCATCGGTGTGGTCCACCATCTGCACCAGCACCGGCTGGATGCCCCAGGTCAGGGCCAGCTGGTTCCAGACCTGCTCCACCGGGGTGAACGCGAAGACCGGCTTGACCGGCCGGAGGCGGGACAGGCGGCGTGCGGAGTCGCCGGACTGCGTGAATGCACAGATGTACTTCGCGTCCAGCTGGTCGGCGATTTCGACGGCGGCACGGGTGATCGCGCCACCGCGGGTCTTGGGCTTCGTCCCCAGCGGAGGGACGCGCTCCAGGCCGTGCTCCTCGGTGGATTCGATGATGCGCGCCATCGTCTTGACCGTCTCGATGGGGTACTTGCCCACACTGGTCTCACCCGAGAGCATGACTGCATCCGCACCGTCCAGCACCGCGTTGGCGCAGTCCGAAGCCTCAGCACGCGTGGGGCGCGGGTTGTCGATCATGGATTCCAGAACCTGCGTGGCGACGATGACCGGCTTGGCCCAGCGGCGGGCCAGCTCGATGGCGCGCTTCTGCACGATCGGCACTTCCTCCAGCGGAAGCTCCACGCCCAGGTCGCCACGGGCCACCATAATCGCGTCAAACGCGTCGACGATCTCATGCAGCTGGTCCACTGCCTGCGGCTTCTCGATCTTGGCGATCACCGGAACCCGGCGGCCTTCCTCGTCCATGATCTCGTGCACGCGGACAATGTCCGAGGCGTCACGGACGAAGGACAGCGCGACCAGGTCCACGCCGCGGCGCATGGCCCAGCGGAGGTCGTCCTCATCCTTCTCGCTCAGCGCCGGAACATTCACGGCCACGCCCGGGAGGTTGATGCCCTTGTTATTGGACACCATGCCGCCCACAGTCACTTGAGCGACAACCTTGACGTCATCAACCTCGATGGCGCGCAGGGCCACCTTGCCGTCGTCGATCAGCAGGGCGTCGCCAACGTTGACGTCCTCGGTGAGGCTCTTCAGCGTGGTGGAACAAATGTCCTTGGTGCCGGGAACGTCCTCGGTGGTGATGGTGAAAGTGTCACCCACGGCGAGGGCGTGCGGACCGTCCACGAAACGGCCCAGGCGGATCTTGGGGCCCTGCAGGTCGGCCATGATGGCCACTGCCTTGCCCAGGTCAGCTGCTGCCTTGCGCACGTTCTCATAGGTGTTGTCATGCACGGAGTAGTCGCCGTGGCTCATGTTCATGCGCGCGACGTCAACACCTGCTTCCAGCACTGCGAGGGTGTTTTCGTAGCTGGCAATTGCCGGGCCGAATGTGGCCACAATTTTTGCGCGTCTCATATACCTACCCTATTGGTCTCTTGCATTGGTTAAGTTGTCGTGCAGGTGAACCCCCGGTGCACCGTTACAGGACGGCGATGGCCCGGTCCGTCGGAGCGACCGGCGCGGGCAGGATCGTTGTGCCCATCAGGTACTGGTCCACGGCAGCGGCAGCGGCGCGGCCTTCCGCGATGGCCCAGACGATGAGCGACTGGCCGCGGCCGGCGTCGCCTGCCACGAACACGCCCTCGGTGTTCGTCATGTAGTACCCGTCGCGGGACACGTTGCCGCGGCCATCGAATTCGGCGTGCACCTGTTCGGTGATGCCCGCCGGCTCGGCCCCGGTGAACCCCAGGGACAGGAACACCAGGTCCGCCGGAATGACCCGCTCGGTTCCGGCCTTGGGCAGGCGCTTGCCGTCCACAAACTCCGTCTCGGCCACCTTCACGCCGGTGAGCCTGCCATTCTCGCCCACGAACTCGACGGTGGACGCAAGGTACGTCCGCTCGCCGCCCTCCTCGTGCGCGCTGGCCACCTCAAAAAGCGTGGGGAACGTCGGCCACGGCTGGTGGCTGGCACGCTCAGCCGGCGGCTGCTTGCCAATGGCCAGGGTGGTCACCGATGCCGCACCGTGGCGGTGTGCAGTGCCCAGGCAGTCCGCGCCTGTGTCGCCGCCGCCAAGGATGACAACGTGCTTCCCCTGCGCGTGGATCTGGTTCTCCACCGTCTCCCCCGCCACGGCGCGGTTGGCCGGCACCAGGTAATCCATCGCGAAATGGACACCCTCCAGATCGCGGCCCGGGATGGGCAGGTCGCGCGGCACGGTGGCGCCGGTGCAGATCACGACGGCGTCATAGCGCCTCCGCAGCTGCTCCCACGTCACATCGGTACCCACGTTCACGCCGGTGCGGAAGCGGGTGCCTTCCGCCTTCATCTGCTCGATACGGCGGTCCACCTGCTCCTTCTCCATTTTGAAGTCGGGGATGCCGTAGCGGAGCAGGCCGCCGATCCTGTCGTCCCGCTCGTACACCGCAACGGTGTGGCCCACCCGGGTCAGCTGCTGCGCCACGGCCAGGCCGGCAGGGCCGGAACCCACCACGGCAACGGTCTTGCCGGTCAGGCGGGCAGGCGGCAACGGGTGGACCCAGTTGTTGTCCCACGCCTCGTCGATGATCGAGACCTCCACCTGCTTGATGGTCACCGCGGGCTGGTTGATCCCCAGCACGCAGGACGCTTCACAGGGTGCCGGGCACAGCCGGCCGGTGAACTCGGGGAAATTGTTGGTGGCGTGGAGCCGCTCGATCGCTTCCTCGCCCTTGTCCCGCCACATGAGGTCGTTCCACTCGGGAATGAGGTTGCCCAACGGGCAGCCCTGGTGGCAGAACGGCACACCACAGTCCATGCAGCGTCCCGCCTGGGCCTTGAGGGTGCCCTTCTCCTGTGCCTCGTAGACTTCCTTCCAGTCCATGATGCGGACGGGAACGGGACGGCGTGGCTGGGTTTCACGCTGGCGTACTTTCAGAAATCCGCGTGGATCAGCCACCGGTCACCTCCAGGATTCGAGACCATACTTCTTCGCCGTCGGGGTCCAGGCCCTCTTCGATGGCGTCGAGACGGGTTTGCAGCACCGCCGCGTAGTCGCGCGGCAGCACCTTGGTAATGCGGGCAGCGGTGTCATCGAAGTTCTCGAGGAGCCGGGCGGCCAGCTGGGAATCGGTTTCTTCGACGTGCTTGACCAGGAGGCCGTGCACGATGTCGCGGTCTTCTGCGTCCAGCTCCAGGAGCTGGAGCTCGCCGGACTGCAGGGCTTCCTTGTTGACACGGGTGGTCCGCAGGTCCAGGACGTACGCGGTTCCACCGGACATGCCGGCGCCGAAGTTGCGGCCGGTGCGGCCCAGGATCAGCGTCTGGCCGCCCGTCATGTACTCGCAACCGTGGTCGCCGATGCCTTCGACGACTGCCGTGGCGCCGGAGTTGCGGACAAGGAAGCGTTCGCCCACGTGGCCGCGCAGGAACAGTTCGCCGCTGGTTGCGCCGTAGCCGATCACGTTGCCGGCGATGACGTTGTCCTCGGCCTTGAACACGTTGGTCCGGTCCGGGCGCACCACTATGCGGCCGCCGGAGAGGCCCTTGCCCACGTAGTCGTTGGAGTCACCGTAGAGCCGCAGGGTGATGCCGGCGGGCAGGAACGCGCCCAGCGACTGCCCCGCCGTGCCGCTCAGCGTGACGTCGATGGTGTCCGTCGCCAGCACATCGGTCCCGAAGGTCCTGGTGACGACGTGCCCCAGCATGGTGCCCACGGAGCGGTCCGTGTTGATCACGTCAACAGCGATCTTTACGGGGCTGCGGTCCGTCAGCGCCTCGGCGGCCATGGTGATCAGCCGCTGGTCGAAGTGCTTGTCCAGTTCGTGGTTCTGGCCTGTCAGGTTGCGCAGCGGGGCGTCGTCGTCGAACTCCAGGCCGTGCAGGATCGGGTCCAGGTCCAGCCCTTCGGCCTTCCAGTGGTCGATTGCCTCGCGGGTATCCAGCACCTCTGCGTGGCCGATGGCCTCTTCGAGACTGCGGAAGCCAAGCTCCGCCAGGATTTCGCGGACCTCCTCGGCCAGGAATTCGAAGAAGTTGACCACGAATTCGGGCTTGCCGGTAAACCGTGCGCGCAGTTCGGGGTTCTGCGTCGCCACGCCCACTGGGCAGGTGTCCAGGTGGCACACGCGCATCATGATGCAGCCTTCCACCACCAGCGGAGCCGTGGCGAAGCCGAATTCCTCGCCGCCCAGCAGGGCGGCAATGACAACGTCGCGGCCGGTCTTGAGCTGCCCGTCCACCTGCACCACCACGCGGTCCCGCAGGCCATTGAGCATCAGGGTCTGCTGCGTCTCGGCCAGGCCGAGCTCCCACGGAACGCCGGCGTGCTTGAGCGAGTTCAGCGGGGATGCCCCGGTGCCTCCGTCGTGCCCGGAGACAAGTACGACGTCGGCCTTCGCCTTGGTCACGCCGGACGCCACGGTGCCGATCCCCACTTCGGACACCAGCTTCACGTGCACGCGCGCCGAGGGATTGGCACGCTTTGCGTCGTAAATCAGCTGGGCGAGGTCCTCGATGGAGTAGATGTCGTGGTGCGGCGGAGGGGAAATGAGCCCGACGCCGGGGGTCGAGTGACGCGTCCGGGCCACCCAGGGGTAGACCTTCTGCGCCATCAGCTGGCCGCCTTCGCCGGGCTTGGCGCCCTGGGCCATCTTGATCTGGATGTCATCCGCGTTGGTCAGGTACAGGCTGGTCACGCCGAAACGGCCGGACGCTATCTGCTTGACCGCGGAACGGCGCTCCGGATCGAGCAGGCGCTCCACGTCTTCGCCGCCCTCACCGGTGTTGGACTTGCCGCCCAGCCGGTTCATGGCGATGGCCAGCGTCTCGTGGGCTTCCTTGGAGATGGACCCGTAGCTCATCGCGCCGGTGGAGAAACGCTTGACAATGCTGGAGACGGGCTCCACTTCCTCAAGGGGAACCGGAGGCCGCTCATTCTTGAACTTCAGCAGCCCGCGGAGCGTCATCAGGTTCTGCGACTGGTCGTCCACGCCCTTGGTGTATGCCTTGAAGATGTCGTAGCGGCGTTCGCGGGTGGCATGCTGCAGCCGGAAAACGGTCTCGGGGTTGAACAGGTGCGGCTCACCGTCGCGGCGCCACTGGTACTCGCCGCCGCCCAGCAGTGGACGGTGCGGCTGTTCGATGCCGCCCTCCGGGTAGGCCATCTGGTGGCGAGCGGAAACTTCGGCTGCGATGACGTCCAGGCCAACGCCGCCCAGCTGGGAGTGGGTGCCGGCGAAGAATTCGTCCACCAGTTCCTGGCCCAGGCCCAGCGCCTCAAACGTCTGGGCGCCGGTGTAGGAGGCCACCGTGGAGATGCCCATCTTGGACATGATCTTCAGGACGCCCTTGCCCAGGCCCTTGATGAGGTTGTAGACGCCGTCCTGCGGGGTGACGCCCGTGACGTCGCCGGCCGCAATCAGCTGTTCCACGGACTCCATGGCCAGGTACGGGTTCACGGCGGAGGCACCGTAGCCGATCAGCACGGCCACGTGGTGGGTCTCGCGGACGTCGCCGGCCTCCACCACGAGCGCGGTCTTGGTGCGGTTGGCGCTGCGGAGCAGGTGGTGGTGCACGGCGCTGACCAGCAGCAGGGACGGGATGGGCGCCCACTGTGCGTTCGAGTCGCGGTCGGACAGCACCACGTACTGCACGCCGCGGTTGATGGCGCCCGAAACCTGTTCGCAGATTTCGGTAAGGCGTGCGCGCAGGGCGTTCTCGCCGCCCTCGGGACGGTACAGGCCCCGGACCTTCATGGCGACGCGGTTGCCGTCGGCGTCCTCGATGTTGGCTATCTTGGCCAGCTGGTCATTGTTGATGACCGGGAACGGCAGCTGGACCTGCGGCTGCCGGACCTGCTTGGTGTCCAGCAGGTTCCCGTTGGGGCCGATGGCGCACGTCAGCGAGGTGACCAGCTCTTCGCGGATGGCATCCAGCGGCGGGTTGGTGACCTGCGCAAAGGACTGAACAAAGTAGTCGAAAAGCAGGCGGGGCCGCTTGGAGAGCACCGCCACCGGGGTGTCGGAGCCCATGGCGCCCAACGGCTCGGCACCTGTGCGGGCCATCGGGCCCAGAAGGATCTTCAGTTCCTCGGTGGTGTACCCGAACGTGCGCTGGCGGATGTTCACGGAGGCAGCGGTATGCACCACGTGCTCGCGCTCGGGCAGCTCGTTCAGGTCGATCAGGTTGTCCTTGACCCATTCGGCCCACGGGTTCGCCGCAGCGACTTCTGCCTTAACCTCTTCGTCGTCAATGATGCGGCCGGCCCCTGTATCCACCAGGAACATCTTGCCGGGAGAGACGCGGCCCTTCTTGACTACCTTGGCGGGTTCGACGTCGATCACGCCCACCTCGGAGGCGAAGACGATCAGTCCGTCCTCGGTGATCCAGTAGCGGCCAGGGCGGAGCCCGTTGCGGTCCAGGGTGGCACCAACCAGGTTGCCGTCGGTGAAGGAGACCGCCGCGGGGCCGTCCCACGGTTCCATCAGCAGGGAGTGGTATTCGTAGAACGCGCGGCGGGCGGGATCCATCGTGGCGTGGTTTTCCCACGCCTCGGGGATCATCATCATGATCGAGTGCGTGATGGGGCGGCCGGACAGCCACAGCAGCTCCGCGACCTCGTCGAAGGAGGCGGAGTCGGAAGCGCCCGGGGTGCAAATGGGGTAGAGCTCTTCGGGGGAATCGCCCAGCAGCGGGTTGGCAAGCTGGGACTGGCGGGCCCGCATCCAGTTCCGGTTGCCCTTGACGGTGTTGATTTCGCCGTTGTGCGCGATGGTGCGGAACGGCTGCGCCAGGGGCCACGACGGGAACGTGTTCGTGGAGAAACGCGAGTGGACAATGGCCAGCTTGGTCTTGAACCGCTTGTCCGAAAGGTCCGGGTAGAACGGCTCCAGCTGGGCGGTGGTGAGCATGCCCTTGTACACGATGGTGCGCGAGGACAGCGAGGGGAAGTAGACGCCGAACTTGTTCTGGGCCCGCTTGCGGATCCGCCAGGCGCGGGAGTCGAGCTCGTTCCGGTCCAGCTCCTCGCCGGTGGCCGATGCCAGGAAGGGCTGGGAGAAGTACGGCATGCAGGCTCGGGCCATGGCACCGACGAGGTCGGCGACGACCGGCACCTCGCGCCAGCCAAGGACCTTCAGGCCCTCGTCCGCGGCCAGGCCCTCGATGCCGGCGCGGGCGGCGTCGGCTTCGCGCTGTTCCGCGGGCAGGAACGCCGTGCCGGCCACGTACTGGCCGGGGGCGGGCAGTTCGAACTCCGTGACGGCGCGGAAGAATTCGTCCGGGATCTGCATGAGGAGGCCGGCGCCGTCGCCCGTTCCCTCATCAGCACCCACGGCGCCGCGGTGTTCAAGGTTGCGCAGGGCGGTCAGGGCCGCATCCACGATGTCGTAGCCCGGTTCGCCCCGCAGGGTGGCGATGATCGCCAGCCCACAGGCGTCCTTTTCCTGCTCGGGGTTGTACAGTCCGCCCGCGTCAGGGAGGGCCGCGAAGCGCTTGAAGGGCGACATGGCAGCCTCAGGCTGATCCGGTTCGGACCAGCTGGGAGTGTGAAGAGTTTGGGTCATGGGAGACGTCCTTCCTCCTGATCGTGCGTATGGAAGGGACACCGTTGGCCCCACTCGTGGGCCCCGTGTGATGGGCACAACAAAGTGTTATTTACAGGAAATTGTAGGTCAGCTCGGCCTGCTGAACGAAGAGTTACGCAGGCCCCTGCCCCGGGCCGCACCGGAGAGCAGCTGTACGCTGATCCGGCGGATCCCATGCCACGACATTGTGGTTGGTGGGCTGTTCGAGCGGTGGCTCACATGCCCTTCCGGCCGGCTACTTCCTGTCGCCGGCCTCTGGAGCGGATCCCGTGGCTGTGCTGCCGGAAGTTCCGGCGGCAGGTGCATCCGTGCCGGGCCTGGGGCCGGACGGTGCCGCCGCGGCTTCTTCCGTGGGGTCGGAAGCAGGCCGGGAACCGCTTTGGTTATCACGGAGATTATCACGCGATTCACTATCTGAGACAACAGAGTCCGGATCACGGACGTCATTTGCGGCAGAGGCATCTTCCGCGCCTGCGGCCACCGGCGCGGGCTCCCTGCCCGGCAGGTAGGGCGTGTCCGGCTGCGGACGGCCCTTCAGCCCGAGCAGCACGAAGGCGGCCAGGGCCACCACGAAGACGAAGATGCTGGTCCAGACGTTGAGCCGGGTGGTGATGCCGAACAGGGAAATCTGCTCAGCATCATCGATGCGCATCGCCTCGATCCAGACGCGGCCCAGCGTGTAGTACATGGCGTACAGCCAGAACAGACGGCTGCGGCGGAAGTTGAACCGGCGGTCCAATGCGAGCAGGATAATGACGCCCGCAACGTTCCACAGGGACTCATACAGGAACGTGGGGTGGAACAGCGTGCCCTCGGCCATTCCCGCCGGGAAATTGGGATTGTCCGCGTCCACTTCCAGGCCCCAGGGCACCGTGGTGGGGCCGCCGAACAGTTCCTGGTTGAAGTAGTTGCCCCAGCGCCCGATGGCCTGGGCCAGCAGCAGCCCGGGAGCAGCCGCATCGAGGAACGCGGTGAGCTTGACTCCGCTGCGGCGGCAGCCGATCCAGGCACCGATCACGCCAAGCAGCACCGCTCCCCAGATACCCAGCCCGCCCCGCTGGATCTGCGGTATCAGTGAAAGGTCACCCGTCCCGTCAAAACCCGGGCCGAAGTATGCGTCCGGGGACGAGAACACGTGATAGAGCCGTCCGCCGATAATCCCGAAGGGGATGGCCCAGGTGACGATGTCCCACACGCTGCCTTCGGGTGCCCCCCGCTTTGCCCAGCGGACCGACGTAAGCCACAGGCCGGCAATGATTCCGGCGAGGATGCACAGCGCGTAGGCGTGGATGCGCAGCGCGCCCCATGGCAGGGGGATGTCGAAACCGGACCAGTCGGGGCTGGGGATACTGGCCGGCACCAGGGCGGCGGCCTGCAGGAGTGTTTGCATTGCTAGGCTTCTTCTTTCCTGGCCAGGCCGGTGCTGAGGTCTTTGGTGAGCGCGCCCACTGCGTCGACGCCGCCGTCACCCAGGCTTTTGACCAGGGCCGTGCCTACGATGACGCCCTCGGCGTACGCGGCGATCTCGCGGACCTGGTCTGCGTTGGACACGCCCAGGCCCACGCAGACACGTTCCGCTCCGGCAGCATGTGCGGCCGCCACCACGTCCTTGGCAGCCGTGCTGACGGACGTCCGGGCTCCCGTGACGCCCATGATGGACACGGCGTACACGAACCCGCGGCTGGCATCCACGGTGCGCTGCATGCGCTCTGCCGTGGAGGACGGGGCCACAAGGAACACCCGGTCCAGGCCGTACTTGTCAGAGGCCGCCATCCATTCGGAAGCTTCGTCCGGGATGAGGTCCGGGGTGATGAGTCCCGCCCCGCCGGCCTCTGCGAGGCGGCGGGAAAACTCCTCCACACCCATCCGCACCACCGGGTTCCAGTACGTCATGACCAGGACCGCGGCATCGGTCTGGCTGGTAATCCCGGCCACGACGTCGAACACCTGGCCCACCTTGAAGCCGTTGGCAAGGGCCTGCGTGGTGGCAGCCTGGATGACCTGGCCGTCCATCACGGGGTCGGAGTAGGGGATGCCCACCTCGATGAGGTCTGCGCCGTTGCGCGCGGCGGCGACGCCGGCGGCAATCGACTCCTCCACGCTGGGGTAGCCCGCGGGCAGGTAGGCGACGAGGGCGGCACGGCCCTCGGCGCGGGCCCGGTCGATCGCGGCCGCCGCCTTGCTGGTCATCTGTACCCCGTTTGCCGTCTCTGCGCCGCTCACAGCTGCTCACCCTCTTTACCGATTTCCGACTCGGCGGAACCCTTGTCCAACAGGTTGAACCATTCAGCCGCGGTAGCAACATCCTTGTCGCCACGGCCGGACAGGTTCACGATCACGATCTTCCCGGCAGCGGCGGCGGGGTCCTCCGCGGCAAGCCGCTGGCCCACCTTGATGGCTCCGGCCAGTGCGTGGGCGGACTCGATAGCCGGAATGATGCCCTCTGTCCGGCACAGGAGCCGGAAGGCGTCCATGGCTTCGCTGTCCGTGATGGGCTCGTAGCTGACTCGGCCGATATCGGCCAGGTACGAGTGCTCCGGGCCCACCCCCGGATAGTCCAGCCCGGCGGAGATGGAGTGCGATTCGATGGTCTGGCCGTCGTCGTCCTGCATGAGGTAGGAGCGGGCGCCGTGGAGCACGCCGGGCTTGCCCAGGGTAATGGTGGCCGCGTGCCGGCCGGTGTCCACGCCGTCGCCGCCTGCCTCGAAACCGTAGATCTTCACCGACGGATCATCCAGGAAGCCGTGGAAGATGCCGATGGCGTTGGATCCGCCGCCAATGCACGCGCATACAGCATCAGGCAGCCGGCCTTCCTGCTCCAGGATCTGGGCGCGGGCTTCATCGCCAATGACCTCATGGAAGTAGCGGACCATGGCCGGGAAGGGGTGCGCGCCCGCGGCGGTGCCCAGCAGGTAGTGGGTGTGGTCCACGTTGGCAACCCAGTCGCGGAGCGCGTCGTTGATGGCGTCCTTGAGGGTCTGGGAACCGCTGGTCACCGGGATGACCGTGGCGCCGAGCAGCTCCATGCGGGCCACGTTCAGCGCCTGGCGGCGGCAGTCCTCGGCACCCATGTACACCACGCACTCAAGGCCCATCAGGGCCGCCGCGGTGGCGCTGGCGACGCCGTGCTGGCCCGCACCGGTTTCGGCGATGACGCGGGTCTTGCCCATGCGTTTGGCCAGGAGCGCCTGGCCCAGGACGTTGTTGATCTTGTGCGAGCCGGTGTGGTTCAGGTCTTCGCGCTTGAGGAAGATCCGGACTCCGCCGGCGTGGCCGGAGAACCGCTTGGCTTCGGTCAGCAGCGAGGGGCGGCCCGAGTAGTTCTTGTTGAGGTCCGCGATCTGGGCCCGGAATTCAGGATCGTCCTTGGCCTGGTTGAACGTCTCTTCGAGTTCGTCCAGGGCGGCGATGAGGGATTCCGGCATCCAGCGCCCGCCGTAGTTGCCGAAGTACGGCCCCGGTGCGTGCCGGAGGGAGCCGCCCTGCAGGAAGGCTTCCGTGGCATTGTGATCGGCATCGTTGTGGGCTTCGCCGGAGGGTGCGTGGGCCATCAGTCCGTCCTGTTCCAGTTGTTCGGGCAAAAGTGGGTTCCCCGGGGCGTACTCCGGGGCGGCAGTCAATGCCGGACCCCCGCGCCGGGGACCGGACCGCTGCCGTCAGCCGCGGGCGGCGATAGCGGCGGCCCCTGCGGCGGTGAATTCGGCGATGCGGTCCGCCGGCGTGGAGTGGCTGACCAGGGCCTCGCCCACCAGCACGGCGTTGGCGCCGCTGGCGGCATAGTGGGTGACGTCGGCGACGTCGCGGACGCCGGATTCGGCGACCACCAGCGCGCCGGCCGGAACGCGGCCTGCCAGTGCGGCAAAAACTGAACGGTCGACGTCGAGCGTCTTCAGGTTGCGGACGTTGACGCCGATGATGCGCGCCCGGGCGGCGGCGGCCCGCTCGATTTCCTCTTCCGTGTGTGTCTCCACCAGCACGTTCATGCCGAGTTCGTGGCTCAGCGCACTGAAGTCCTCGAGCTGGGCATCGGAAAGGGCGGCGACGATGAGCAGGATGAGGTCCGCGCCGTGGGCGCGCGCCTCCCAGATCTGGTATTCGTCCAGCGTGAAGTCCTTGCGCAGCAAGGGCACGTCGACGGCGGCCCGCACCGCGTCGAGGTCCGCCAGGGACCCGTTGAACCGGCGCTGCTCGGTGAGGACGCTGATCACGGAGGCACCGCCGTCGGCATACTGCCGGGCAAGCGACGCGGGATCCGAGATGCCGGCCAGGTCACCCTTGGAGGGGCTGCGGCGCTTGATCTCCGCGATCACCTTCAGCTGGTCCCGGACCGGCGAGGTGCCGCCGAGGGCGGCCCAGGCATCGCGGGCGGCCGGCGCGGCCTGCGCGCGGTCCTTCAGCTCGGCGAGGGAAACGAGCCGTTTCCGGGCTTCCATATCCTCCCTGACACCAGCGTTGATGTCATCGAGAACAGTTGCCATCAGTGGCCGGAGTTCTTCAGCTTGCTGCCTTCGACGCCGTAACCTGCCTTGCGCATGACGTAACCGAGGATCAGGCCGAGGACCATGATGGCGCCGCCCACGATGAAGATGGGGGTGCTGGCAATGACGAAGGCAATGGAGGCAATGAGCGCGCCGACCAGCATCACGATGACGCAGGTCCAGGCCGCGGGGCTGTTGCCGTGGCCGAGTTCCTGGCTGTGGTCGATGGCGCCGGGGGCCACAACGCGGGTGCCGGAATTGGAAACGGACGCGGGTGCTTTGCTCATTGAAATCTCCTCAGGGGTAAATACTGCTTACATTCTGCCATTTTTGGCCACCGTCCGCGTATCCGGGTCCGGCGGCGGTGACCGCTTCCCGGCCTGGCGCCGGTCAGGTGGGGTCGTCGCCGCGGGAAAGCCGGTCCCAGCTGTCGATCTCGTCCACGGGCCCGGCTGTTGCCGCTGCCGGTCCGCGGCCCGCGACGTCATACTTGGTCCGCGCCTTCCAGTACCGGCCGGCGGGCACCACCAGCAGGCCCGCCAGGGCCAGAAGGCCGCCGCAGCCCACCGCGATGAACGGAAAAGCGGTGGCCTCCACCCGGGCCTGGCCGCCCGACACTCCCGTGGCAGCAGCGATGGACCCCTGGGCGGCGGCCAGCGGGTCGGCCAGCACGGTGGCGGCGGCGGCCACAATGCCCGCCGCGGCCAGCACAATGATCACGGTGATAACCCAGCGCGCGATCCTGCCGGCGATCGACGCCGCGAGGCCGCCGGCAAGGGCTACCAGCGCCAGTGCCGTCACCGCCGTCGCGGCCTTGCTGCCCTGCACTTCAAGGGCATCTCCCCCGGCGCCGGACTGCGCCGGATCCAGCGAGACGGACAGCCAGGTCTGGGTGGTGGTGCCGAAGACCGCCAGTGCGAGGACGGCAATCAGCAGGACCACCGTGGACTTGCGGGCCCACGCTGGCATCAGGACTCTTTCCCGCCGGGAAGGGACTCGGCGGAGACATTGTGCAGCGAGCCCGCGGTGTGCACGGCGCGGAGCGGGGCCGCGGCTTTGTTGACTGTTTCCAGCGCTTCGGTGGGATTGACCGAATCGGCCACGATGCCGCCACCGGCCTGTACATAGGCCCGGCCCTCGCGGAGCAGGGCTGACCGGATAGCGATGGCCATGTCCATGTCCCCGGCGAAGTCCAGGTAACCTACTACTCCGCCGTAGATGCCGCGGCGGTGCGGTTCCAGTTCATCCAGGAGGCGCAGTGCGCGCGGCTTCGGTGCGCCTGAGAGAGTGCCTGCCGGGAAGGTTGCCTTCAGCACGTCATAGGCCGTGGCGTCGGGGGCGAGCCTGCCCACCACCGTGGAGACCAGGTGCATGATGTGGCTGAAGCGCTCCACTTCCATGAACTGGGTGACGTCCACGGTCCCTGCGACGCACACCTTGGAGAGGTCGTTGCGGGACAGGTCCACCAGCATGAGGTGCTCGGCACGTTCCTTCTGGTCCGCCAGGAGTTCCTCCGCCAGGGCCTTGTCGGCCTCGACGGTCTTGCCGCGGGGGCGGGAGCCTGCGATGGGATGGGTGATGACCTCTTCACCTGTGACGGTCACCAGGGCCTCAGGGGACGATCCGACGATCGAGTACTCGCGCCCTTCGGCATCGGCGAGGCTGAAGATGTACATGTACGGGCTGGGGTTGGTATTCCGCAGGACCCGGTAGACGTCCAGCGGCGAGGCGCCGCAGTCCATTTCGAAGCGGCGGGAAATCACCACCTGGAACACTTCGCCGTCTACGATGGCTTCCTTGCCGCGGTCCAGGGCCGCCAGGTACTCGGACTCGTCCCATCGTTCCTGGACGCTGGAGGCAAAGTCCAGGGCCGCCGGTTCAAGAACGGAGACCGGGTGGGCAGTGGGGGTGCTGATCCGGTTAAGCAGGGCCTTGACCCGGGCAACGGCGTCCTCCCATGCCTCATCGACGCGCTCGGAGCTGTCATCGAAGTTGATGGCGTTGGCGATCAGCAGCACGGTGCCGTCCACGTTGTCGTGCACAGCCATGTCCGTCACCAGGTTCAGCGCCATCTCGGGCAGGTGCAGGTCGTCCTCCGGCGGGCTGACCAGCCGCTCCCAATGCCGGACGGTCTCCCAGCCGAGGAACCCGACCAGGCCTGAGGTGAAGGGCGGGAGCCCCTCGAAACGGTCGGTGCGGAGGGCTTCAACCGTGTCCCTGATGGCATCGACCGGGCTGCCGTCCACGGGCACCCCGGCCGGCGGTTCACCCAGCCAGTGCGCCTGGCCGTCCTTCGTGGTCAGGGTTGCCCGGGATTTCGCACCGATAAAGGAGTACCTGGACCAGGCACCGCCCACCGCGGCGGATTCCATCAGGAATGTTCCGGGCTGGCCCTGCGCGAGCTTCCGGTACAGGCCGATGGGCGTTTCAGCGTCCGCGAGCACCTTTAGCGTGACGGGGATGACCCGCCGGTGCCGTGCCAGCTCGCGGAACTCGTCCAGTCCGGGGCTGATGATTCCAAGGTCCTGCATGGTTAAGCTGTTCCGCCTGTCCTTGTTCCTGTGGTGGCACTGAGTTCCCGGCCGTCAAAGCAGGTCCGGGTGCCGGTGTGGCACGCGGCGCCTACCTGGTCCACGCGCACCAGGAGGGCGTCGCCGTCGCAATCCAACGCCACAGACTTGACCCATTGCACGTGCCCGGAGGTGTCGCCCTTGCGCCAATACTCCTGCCGGGAGCGCGAGTAAAAGGTCACGCGGCCGGTAGTGAGCGTGCGGTGCAGCGCTTCGTCATCCATCCACCCGAGCATGAGCACCTCATTGGTGTCGAACTGCTGAACGACGGCGGCCACCAGGCCTGCGCCGTCACGCTTCAGGGCGGCGGAAAGCTCCGCCGGAAGGGGGCTCCCGGGCACGGCGGATCCGGACATGTGCGTGGGGGTGGGCTGCTCAGACATCGGGTCCAGTCTAGTGCCTTCCGCCCGGCCGGACCGGATGTGAACAGCCGCGGGCGAACCGCTGCGGTCATGGTGCCCAAGTGCGCGAGTGTCGTGCTAGTTTCACAAGTGATGCATTTCGTCGAACCGTCCCGAGAAGTCCTGGCCGAAACCCTGCTGGCGGCCGGCCCTGACGCGCCCACGCTATGCAAGGGCTGGCGTACCAGGGACCTCGCCGCGCACCTTTACCTCCGGGAGCGGAAAGCCGCCGTGGGACTCGGGCTGATCTTCAAGCGCCTGGCCAAGGCCTCGGACCAGGCTACTGCCCGCCTCGCCGGGCGGCTCAAGACCGCCGAGGACTACGCCGACCTGGTCAACGCGTTCCGGGCGGGGCCGCCGCCCCTCTCCCCCATGAACATCAAGGCCCTGGACGAAAGCTCCAACCTCATCGAATACTTCGTGCACACTGAGGACGTCCGCCGCGCGGTGGACCGGTGGGCGCCAAGGGCCCTGGATGAGGGCTACTCGGACGCGTTGTGGGATGAGCTCGTCAAGCGCGCAGCCATCCTGTACCGCGGGGTGGATCTGGGCATTGTCCTGGTCCGGCCCTCGGGTCCCCGCCACGTCGCCAAGCGCGCTCCCGTCTCGGTTGCCATTGTGGGCGAGCCGGGCGAATTGCTGATGCACGCGCACGGACGGACCCGCCACGCCCTCGTCACCTTCGAAGGCCAGCCGGACGCCGTCGCGCTTCTCCAGTCAGCCGAAGTAGGCCTCTGAGCCCTCTTCCCGGGCCTGTCCGCACATCAGAACCTTGAAGGCCCTGATGCGAGGACAGGCTTAGATTCCGGCAGGCTCAACCACCAGCGTCAGCGGACCTCGAAGCCGGCCGCGCGGATCTCGTCCTTGACCCGGCTGATCATGTCGTCGGGACCCCAGTGGAAGATCGAGGCAGCCAGCACGGCATCCGCGCCTGCCGCCACGGCCGGCGGGAAGTGCGCCGGTTCGCCCGCGCCGCCGGAGGCGATCAGTGGAACCTTGACCGCCGCGCGCACCAGCCGGATCAGTTCCAGGTCGAAGCCGTCCTTGGTGCCGTCGGCGTCGATCGAGTTCAGGAGTATCTCCCCCACGCCCCGGTCTGCCGCTTCCCGCGCCCATTCGATGGCGTCGATGCCTGTTCCGGTCCGCCCGCCGTGGGTGGTCACTTCAAAGCCCGACGGCGTCGGCTGCGACCCGGGACGGGTGCGCCGGGCGTCGACGGACAGGACAAGCACCTGGGATCCGAAGTGCCGGGTGATTTCGTCGATGACCTCCGGCCGGGACACGGCGGCGGTGTTGATGGCTGCCTTGTCCGCACCGTACCGGAGGAGCTTGTCCACCTCCGCAACGCCACGGACGCCGCCGCCCACGCACAGCGGGATGAAGACTTCTTCCGCGGTGCGCCGGACCACGTCGAAAGTGGTCTCGCGGTTGCCGGAGGACGCCGTGACGTCAAGGAAGGTCAGTTCGTCGGCGCCGGCGTTGTCGTAGCGGTGGGCCAGTTCCACGGGGTCGCCGGCGTCGCGGAGGCCCTCGAAGTTGACGCCCTTGACGACGCGGCCGGCGTCGACATCAAGGCAGGGAATGACGCGGACTGCTACTGCCATGGAAAACTCCTGGAATGCTTGCGGTAATGCGAAGAGAGCGGGTCAGATGCGGCAGGCGTGGATGCTGCTGACCAGGATGGCGCGGGCGCCCAGGTCGTACAGCTCGTCCATGATGCGGTTGGTTTCACGCTTGGGCACCATGGACCGTACCGCGACCCAGTCGGAGTCCCGGAGCGGGGACACGGTGGGCGATTCCAGCCCGGGCGTCAGGCCTGCGGCCTTCTCCACGAGTTCCTTGCGGATGTCGTAGTCCATGAGGACGTACTGGCGCGCCACCAGGACGCCCTGCAGGCGCCGGATCAGGACCTCGATTTCCTTGGCCGTGCCGTTGGCCGACCCGTTGCCCGTGCGGCGGATCAGCACGGCCTCGGACTTCAGGATGGGGTCGCCGAAGATTTCCATTCCGGCGGCCTTGAGGGTGTTCCCGGTTTCCACCACATCGGCGATGGCGTCGGCCACGCCGAGGCGCACGGAAGACTCCACTGCGCCGTCCAGGCGGACCACCTTGGCGTTGATGCCGCGCTCGGCCAGGTAGCCCCGCAGCAGCCCGTCATAGCTGGTCGCCAGGCGCTTGCCCTCGAGCTGCTCAGCCGCGGAGAAAACACCCACCGGACCGGCAAAACGGAACGTTGAGGCCGCGAAGCCCAGCGGAAGCAGTTCCTCTGCCTCCACCTCCGCGTCCAGGAGGAGGTCGCGGCCGGTGATGCCGACGTCGAGTGTTCCCTGCCCCACGTATACAGCGATGTCCCGCGGGCGGAGGAAGAAGAACTCGATGTCGTTATCCGGATCCACCATGACCAGCTCGCGCGAGTCGCGGCGCTGGCGGTAGCCGGCTTCGGTGAGCATTGCGGAGGCGGCTTCGGACAGGGATCCCTTGTTGGGGACGGCTACTCGCAGCATGGAAAGTCTTTCTGGTTCAAGAGGTCTTTTGGGGTCAGGCAATGCGGGCCACTGCGGGCTCGGCGGCTGGTCGGCGCGCCGGCCGGTGGCTACAGATGCTTGTAGACGTCTTCCAGGGTCAGGCCCTTGGCGAGCATGAGGACCTGCAGGTGGTACAGCAGCTGGGAGATTTCCTCGGCCGCGGCTTCATCGGACTCATATTCGGCAGCCATCCAGACCTCGGCCGCTTCCTCCACGACTTTCTTGCCGATGCCGTGGACGCCGGAATCCAATTCAGCGACGGTGCCGGAGCCTTCCGGGCGGGTGGCTGCCTTCTCGCTGAGCTCAGCGAACAGCGTCTCGAAATTCTTCACGCCTTCCAGACTACTTGGTGCGGCCCGCGGGGCGCTCACCGGGCCCGGACGTGACGGGCGCGATGTGAGGGATTACACACCGCACCCGCCCGGTCCCCGGGGTCGTCAGTACTGCCTGAGTACGACGGCGGCAGCCAGGGCCGCGGTCACGGCCTCGTGCCCTTTGTCTTCCTTGGATCCGGGCAGGCCCGCCCGGTCAAGTCCCTGCTGTTCGTTGTCGCACGTCAGCACGCCGAAGCCCACCGGCACTCCGGTTGTCACGCTGACGTCGGTGAGTCCCGCCGTCGCGGCCTGGCAGACGTATTCGAAGTGCGGGGTGCCGCCGCGGATGACGACGCCGAGCGCCACCACCGCGTCAAAGTGCGGTGCCAGGCGAGCGGCGGCAACGGGCAGCTCAAAACTGCCGGGCACCCGGAGCACGGTGGGCTCGCTGATGCCGGCGTCCTTGGCGGCCCGGAGGGCGCCGTCCAGGAGGCCGTCCATGATCTGGGTGTGCCAGCTGGCCGCGACGATGGCCAGCTTGAGCCGGGAGGTCTTTTCGGGGTCGAGGGTGGTCAGGTCGATGCTGGGGGCGCCGTGTCCGCTCATGGGTGGTTTGTTCCGTTCAATCTTGTTCGTGGCTAAAGGTATCGGGGGCAGTGACCGGCAGGGCGGCCACGTGGGTATCCAGCTGCAGCCGGTGCTCCATGCGGTCCTTCTTGGTCTGCAGGTAGCGGATGTTCTGTTCCCGCGACGGAACTTCGGTGGGAACCATTTCCACCACCGTCACACCGGCACTGGCCAGCCTGTTCTGCTTGTCCGGGTTGTTGCTCAGGAGGCGGACCTCGTGCAGCCCCATTTCGGCGAGGACCTGTGCGGCTGCCTTATAGCAGCGGGCATCCACGGGAAGGCCCAGCTGCTCGTTGGCTTCCACGGTGTCAAAACCGGCTTCCTGGAGGGCGTAGGCCTTGATCTTATTGGCCAGCCCGATGCCACGGCCTTCCTGTCCGCGCAGGTACAGCAGGGTGCCGCCGTGTTCCTGGATCAGTTCCAGCGCATAGGCCAGCTGTTCACCGCAGTCGCAGCGGTAGGAGCCGAAGACGTCCCCTGTGAGGCATTCCGAGTGCAGCCGCACCAGCGGCGCCTTGCCATCTTTGGGCGGGTTCGGTGAGCTGACGGCGAGGTGTTCAACGCCGGTGACCAGGTCCGTCCACGCCTGCGCCACGAAATCGCCGAAAGCGGTGGGCAGCTGCACCACCGGGCCCCCGCTGACGGGGTGGACACCGTCCTGCTGCCTGCCGTTGCCGGATACAGATGCCGTCATGAATTCTCCTTCATTCCACCCGCAGCCGCTGGGCTGCCGTCCGGGCGCTCCCCCGCGGCGAGATAGGCTGCCAGTTCCTCGATGGACACCAGCGGGCACCCGTGTTCCGAGGCAAACGCCCGCAGTCCGTCCAGGCGCATCATCTCACCGTCGTCGTACACTACCTCTGCAATCACGCCTACCGGCTCCAGACCCGCCAGGCGGCACAGGTCCACCGCGGCCTCAGTGTGGCCGGGACGCTCCCGCACACCTCCGACAACTGCGCGCAGCGGGAAAATATGCCCGGGACGGGTCACGGCCGCCGGTCCTGCCTGCGGGTCCGCCAGGACGCGTGCCGTCACGGCACGGTCCGTGGCCGAGATCCCGGTGCTGACTCCCGCTGCCGCGTCGCAGGAAACCGTGTAGGCGGTGCCCTTGGAGTCCTGGTTGACGGCGGTCATGGGCGGCAGGTCCAGCGCATCCGCGCGGCTGCCGGGCAGCGGCACGCAGATCACGCCCGAACTGTACCGGATGGTCCAGCCCATCAGCGCGGGTGTGGCGTACTGCGCGGCGAAGATGATGTCGCCTTCGTTTTCGCGGTCCTCGTTGTCCACCACCAGAACCGGCCGGCCGGCGGCAATGGCACGCACGGCATCCTCGATCGTGTCCAGGAGCTTCTCCCCCGCGGCCCCGGGCACAACCCCTGCCCCGGCTTCCATGCGGACGGCGGCGTTCATCGTGCTTCTCCTGCCGTGCCGCGGAAGGCCAACAGCCGTTCCGTGTATTTGGCCAGGACGTCCACTTCCAGGTTCACCCTGCTGCCGGTTGCCTTGGCGCCCAACCCCGTTTCCGCCAGTGTGGTGGGGATAAGACCCACCTCAAACCAGGGGTCCTGTTCGCCGGCATCACTGACAGCGGTGACCGTCAGGGAGACACCGTCGATGGCAATGGAGCCCTTCTCGGCGATGTAGCGGGCCAGGTTGGCGGGTACGCCGAAGCGCAGCCTCTCCCAGTTCCCCTGGGGCTCTCGCTCCAGCAGGGTGCCCACGCCGTCCACGTGGCCCTGGACCACGTGGCCGTCCAGCCGGCCTCCGGCCGGAACGCAGCGTTCCAGGTTGACGGCGTCCCCTGGCGCCAATTCGCCGATGGTGCTGCGGACCAGCGTCTCGCCCATGACATCCACGCTGAAGTCGCGTCCGTCGATGGCGGTGGCCGTGAGGCAGACCCCGTTGACGGCGATGGAGCCGCCCAGTGCCAGTCCGTCGGTGCTGCCGGGCGCGTGGAGGCGGACGGTGGCGCTGGCATCGCCGTCGCGCTCTACGGAGAGCACCCGTCCCTGTTCGGCAATAATTCCGGTAAACATCAGTAGCCTTCCTGGGCTTGCTCCGCCGTGGCGCGGGATGGTTGTGGATCAAGGGCAACAATGCGCTGCGGCCTGAGGTGCAGGCGGAGGTCCCGGCCCAGCGGGCGCACGGCGCCGCCGTCGGATTCGTCCCAGTCCCAGTGCTGGGCGTCGGCCAGCGTGGTAATGCCCAGTCCGTCCAGCGCGGGTGTGCCGGAACCGAGAAGTGTGGGGGCCAGATAGACGATCAGTTCGTCCACCAGTCCGGCGGTGAGGAACGTGCTCAGGATGCGCGAGCCGCCTTCCACCATGAGGTGACGGATGCCCTGGCCGTACAGGAGGGACAGCGCTTCCCGGGGATCGCGGGTGGGCAGGTGAACCATGAGTCCGTCGTCGCCCCGTACGGCGGCGTCTTCCGGGACGTCCCGCAGTCCCATCACGGCGCGTACCGGCTGTTTTCCGGCGGGGTTGCCGTCCGCGTCCCGGGCGGTGAGCCGCGGATTGTCCACAAGCACGGTCTGGGTTCCCACCAGGATCGCGTCAATGCGGTTCCGCAGCCCGTGGTTGTCGGCCAGCGATTCGGGGCTGGAGATCCACTGGCTGGTGCCGTCCTCTGCCGCAATCCGGCTGTCCAGCGTCTGCGCGATGTGGAGGGTAACGAACGGACGCCGTGCCGTGACTGCTTCGAACCATTGGCGGTTGAGGTCCAGGGCTTCATCGGCGCCAAGCCCGCTGCGGACGCGGATACCGGCAGCGCGCAGGGTGGCTGCCCCGCCGGCGGCGGGGTCGTGGGGGTCGTCCACCGCGTACACCACGTCCGTGATGCCGGCGGCGATGATCGCCTGGGCGCAGGGTCCGGTGCGGCCCACGTGGTTGCAGGGTTCCAGCGTCACCAGCATGGTGCAGCCGGTGAGGTCCAGCCCTGCCGCCGAGGCCTGGGTGATGGCGTCCGCCTCGGCGTGCGCGGTGCCGGCGCCGCGGTGGTACCCGGTCACCAGGTGCCGTCCTTCGGAGTCGACGACGACGGCGCCCACCAGGGGGTTTGCTCCCCGGGGCCCCCGCCGGGCTGCTTCGAGGGCGGCGTCCATCGCGCGCGTCTCACCGGCGCTGAAGGCAGTAACTGCCCCTGGGGCGGGATTTTCGGCTGCCGCCGGCCACCGCGTGGGGTTCATTCCCGTGTCGTTCCTTCCCTCTAGGGCCAAGATGGCTCCGGGGGTATACGACAGCAGAAGGCTGCGGCACCGCCAGGCGCCGCAGATACAGCTGTACGTGCTTCTCTCATCCAGACTTTAACTGTCGGTACCGGAATTCCACCGGTTCAACCGTCCGCCGGAGTCTTCCTGGGAAGCTTGCCGGCTCGCGGGTCGCGGACTGTCACCGCCGGTTCGGACTTACACCGACCCCGGAGCACGTATGTGTGTTGTTATTGTGCCACAACCGGCAGCAGCCTCCGGCTATTCCCCCGAGGCAGTGCGTAACGTCCGGTTGCCGGCGGCGCGGAGCCGGTCGATGGCCGCTGCGGGGTCGTCCGCTCCATAGACGGCGGAACCGGCCACGAAGACATTGGCCCCGGCTTCCGCAGCCCGGGTGATGGTTTCCTCCGTAATGCCGCCGTCCACCTGGAGTGCCACCCCGATGCCGGAGCCGTCGATCGCGGCGCGGGCCCGCCGGATCTTGGGCAGCGTGATGTCCAGGAAGGCCTGGCCGCCGAAGCCGGGCTCCACGGTCATGACCAGCAGCATGTCCAGTTCCGGGAGCATGTCCAGGTAGGGCTCCACTGGAGTAGCGGGACGCAGCGCCATGCCTGCCTTGGCGCCGCGGGCCCGCAACTCCCGCGCAAGCTTGACCGGGGCGATGGAGGCTTCAGCGTGGAAAGTGACGGATGCGAGGCCGGCGGAGGCGAAGTCGGGGGCCCAGCGGTCCGCGTCCGAGATCATCAGGTGCGCGTCCAGCGGCACCGGGCTGACTTCCTGGATCCGTTTGACCACCGGAAGCCCAATGGTCAGGTTGGGAACGAAGTGGTTGTCCATGACGTCAACGTGCACGGCGTCGGCCGTGGCGATGCGGTGCAGTTCCGCCTCGAGGTTGACGAAGTCGGCGGACAGGATGCTCGGGTTGATGCAGCACTGCGTCACAGGGTGCGCCTTTCACTGGTACTGGCAGGGTTCGGGGACTGTCAGGCCTTTTTCCGGATGAGCGCCAGGAACATGGCGTCCGTGCCGTGGATGTGCGGCCAGAGCTGGGCAGTGGATTCGTATCCGGCGCCAAGGTCCCCGGTGAGGCTCACGGCGTCCAGCGCAGCGCCGGCGTCCAGGAGTTCCAGGTCGTCGCGCTTGCGCAGCGCGTCTGCCACCACTGCGGTGGTTTCCGCGGGGTGCGGAGAGCACGTCACGTAGGCCACGACACCGCCGGGACGCACGGCGGCAATCGCGGAAGCCAGGAGTTCGCGCTGCAGTGGACCGAGGTCCGCCAGGTCCTTAGGCGAACGGCGCCAGCGGGATTCGGGGCGGCGCCGCAGGGCACCGAGTCCGCTGCAGGGCACGTCCGCCAGCACGCGGTCGAACCTCTCCGGCTGTTCTGTTCCCAGGTCCCGGCCGTCGCCGGTACGGACCTGCCAGGCGCTGCGCGGCACGGCCGCCAGGGCCTGCCCCACCAGCTTTGCACGGTGCGGTGCGGGCTCGTTGGCCAGCAGGGTGGCGCCGCGTTCACTGGCGAGGGCGGCCAGGAGGGCCGCCTTCCCGCCGGGGCCGGCGCAAAGGTCCAGCCAGGATTCGGTGCCTCCCCCGTCAGCGCCGCCGTCCAGCCGGAGCCCGGCCATGGCGCGGGCCACCAGCTGGGAGCCCACGTCCTGGACCCGGGTGGTGCCTTCTCGGACCGATGCGAGCCGGCCGAGGTCTCCGCCGCTGGACAGCGCGGATCCCTCCACGAGTTCGCCCCGGGCTGCTCCGGCTTCAAGCGCCTCGTCCAGGTTGCCCAGGCCGGGCAGGGCCACGAGGTTGACCACCGGCGCTGCGTTGTCCGCTTCGAGCAGGCTGTCTATCTCCGTGGCAGGGCGGCCGTGCGCCACCAGGGACTGGCGCATGGCGCGCACAATCCATTCCGGGTGCGCGTGGCGCAGCGCGGCGATCCGTGTCTGGTCCGTTTCGCCGGCCACCAGGGTGTCCAGCCATTCGTCCAGGCTGTGCGCGGAAACTTTGCGAAGCACGGCGTTAATCAGGGCCGACGGGCCGGCGCCGATGACCGCGCGGGCCAGGCCGACCGTCTGGTCCAGGGCGGCGTGGGCGGGAACGCGCATGGCAAGCAGCTGGTGGGCGCCGATGCGCAGGGCGTCGAGGATGGCAGGGTCAAGCTGGTCCAGCGGGCGGTCCACGCAGCGGGCCAGGATGGCATCGTACGTTCCCTGGCCGCGCAGGGCGCCATAGGTGAGTTCGGTGGCAAACCCGGCGTCGCGCCTGTCCAGGCCGTGGTGCCGGATCCGCGCCGGCAGCACCAGGTTGGCGTAGGCGTCCTCGGAGGCTACTGCCCGCAGCACTTCGAAGGCCACCAGCCTCGCCGGATCGGCCCGCCGGGTGCGCTGGGAGGGTGCCTGGCCGGTGTAAGTGCGCGGTCCGCGGTTGCGTTCCCTGCCCTGGGCATTGCGCCGGCCGGTGTCCTTGGGACCGCCCTTGCCGCGTCCGCCGGTGCTGCTCATTCGAATACCACGCCTTCCAGTGAAGCCATGCCGCGCGCCCAATCGGCTGCGGCCATCATTTTCTTTCCGGCGGGCTGGATCCGGGTCAGTTCCACGGCATGCGATGCGGTGCCCACCAGGACGCTCTTGCCGCGGAGCTCCACCGCCCCCGGCGCCAGGCCTGCCACGTCCGGGCGGAGGCGGACGGGTTCAAGCTTGATCCGCTGGCCGGCCAGCATGGTCCAGGCGCCGGGCTCCGGAGTGGCGCCGCGGGCCTGCCGCCCAACAGCCAGAGCCGGATGGCTCCAGTTGAGGTGCCCGTCCTCGAGGGTCAGTTTGGGCGCCAGTGTGACGTTCCCGGACTGTGGCACGGCCACGGCCTTGCCGGTTTCGACGGCGGAGAGCGTCTGGGCCAGGAGCACGGCGCCGCTGTGGGAGAGCCGGTCCAGCAGGTCGCCGGCGGTGTCCTCGGGTCCGACGGTTTCCGTGAGCGTCCCGAACACCGGGCCGGTGTCCAGGCCTTCCTCCAGCTGGAAGGTCACGGCGCCGGTCACATCATCGCCGGCCATGACTGAACGCTGGACGGGGGCCGCACCGCGCCAGGACGGCAGAAGGGAGAAGTGCAGGTTGATCCAGCCGTGACGTGGCACGGCCAGGGCAGCAGGCGGGACGAGCCCGCCGTATGCCACGATGGCCGCCACGTCGGGTTCGGCGGCGGCAATGGCCGCCGTCGCTTCGGCGTCCACCCTGGCGGCGCGGATCACCGGGATGTCCAGCTGGGCGGCACGGGCGGCAACGGGCGACGGCGTGAGCACCCGTTTGCGTCCCAGCGGCGCGTCGGGGCGGGTCAGGACGGCGACGACGTCAAAGCCGGCGCCGACCAGGGCGTCCAGGGAAGGGACGGCGACGGCGGGAGTCCCCGCAAAGAGCACCCTCACCCGGCGGCGCCTGCACCAAAAGCGGAGCCCGAGCCGGAGCCGCCAAAGCTGGAACCGCCGAAACTGGATCCGACCGATTTGGCGCGGGCCGACGTCGTGCGTTCCGTCACGGACTCGTAGTTCGCGGCGCGGATGGCTCGCAGGGCCGCCTTGCGGTCCTCTCCCTCCAGCCGGTCCGTGTACAGGATGCCGTCCAGGTGGTCGTTTTCGTGTTGGAAGCAGCGGGCCAGCATCCCTTCACCCTCAACAGTGACGGGGTTGCCGTGCACGTCCACACCGGTAACGCGGGTGGAACGGAAGCGCCGCACCGGGAACGCCAGGCCGGGAATGGAGAGGCAGCCTTCGGACTGGTCCGGCTGGTAGTCCTCCGAGTTCTCGAGGACCGGGTTGATGATGTGTCCTTCGACGCCATCGATCCGGTAAGTGAAGACGCGCAGGCTCACGCCCACCTGCGGGGCGGCCAGACCCGCCCCTTCCACGTCCTCCATGGTCTCCGTCATGTCGGCGACCAGCCTGGCCAGCTCGGGCCCGAACTCCGTCACGGGATCGGCGACCGTGCGCAGCACGGGGTCTCCGATGATGCGGATATTCAGAATTGCCATGCGGGTTTTGTCCTCACGGTTGGCGGCAACAAGGGGAATGGCTCCAGTTTAGGCGGTGCGTGCCTGTGCCAGCGGCGGCGGTGCGACGGGCAGCAGCGCCGGGCCGGCACTGAGGGTGTCGGCGGAGAGCTCCCAGACCCGCCGCAGGGCGCAGAACTTCCACCAGTGGTGCTTGAGGACCTCCGGGTTGGCCCGCACCGGGCGCACTTCCGTTTCACCAATGGCGACGGCCAGGAGGACGGGGTCCGCGCCGTGCGCCCATGGTTCCCACGTCCCTTCCCGGGGATCCACCAGGCTTTCCTCGGCCTTCATGCCGGCCACCAGCTGCATGACCACCTTGTCGTCCAGCGGCTTGACCTGGCCGTCCCGCGTGGTGCCCTTGGTCTTGTAGTCGATCAGGCAGGTGCGCCCGTTAATCCGGGCCACCAGGTCCAGGGTGCCGGCGTAGCCGACGGCGTCGTTCCACACCGTGATCTCGGGGGCGATGGGCTCCACCCGGTAGAGCTCCCACCATTCGTCGAACCGGACGGCGAAGGCCTCTTCGCCGTTTGCTGCGAGGGCTTCGCGGGCTTCCTTCATGCTGTGCGGACGGCCCAGTGCCCGCAGGGCCACCTGCTCGCAGTAGTTATGGACCCGGTCCCCGCGCTGCGCTGCCTCATCGCGGTAGGCCTCTGCCGCCTTGGCGGCACGGTTCACGGCCTGGCGGATCTTTGCGGGGCTGCCCAGGCAGTCGGCCAGCAGCGGGTCCTTCGCCAGGCTGCTGGCGCCCATGTAGCCGAACCAGCCGTCCAGCCCGTGCGGCTGCTGGCTGATCACGGTGGTGATGGAAGGTACGGAGAACGGGGCGGTGGTGGACCGCGCGTACATCCGGCCGTATTCCGTGGCGTGGGCGAGCAGTGGATCGGTCATGGAAAGACTCTTTCACAGGGGGCTGACAATCACAGGTCCGGCTGGTTCCCGGGAACGGCCGGACATGAAGAAAGGGTCTGTTTCCGCTGCTGATGAGCGGAAACAGACCCTTGTGCGTGGGCGATACTGGGTTCGAACCAGTGACCTCTTCGGTGTGAACGAAGCGCGCTACCACTGCGCCAATCGCCCCGATGCATTTGAATGCTAGCCCACGTTGCTGCCAATTCAAAAATCGGCCGCGGCGGCCCTGCGCACCCGGACGGCCGCCCCGGCGCCGTCCCCGCCCGGGGCGCCCCCGCCGTCGGAAGCCGCGCTCACGGCGTCGTAAATTACAGGCCTGTAACTTGGCCAAACCCTTGCCGTTACTGGGAAGCAGGGCCATTGGAACTGACGCCGAAGGAGCCGATTTGGAGAATCCCGGAACCTCCTATATTGTTTTTACTCGTTGGAACGCGAGGAAATGCCGGGAACGGCAGCGAATCAAGCCTCAACAATGCGGACGTAGCTCAGCTGGTAGAGCACCACCTTGCCAAGGTGGATGTCGCGAGTTCGAATCTCGTCGTCCGCTCGCAGGACACTGTCACGGCATAGGTTCTTTCGGGACCGACGCTAACACGGTGGGTTGGCCGAGAGGCGAGGCAGCGGCCTGCAAAGCCGTATACACGGGTTCGAATCCCGTACCCACCTCGGTGAAAACCATGGTTTTCCGGAGAGCATCCGGATAAAAATGGGCGATTGGCGCAGCGGTAGCGCGCTTCCCTGACACGGAAGAGGTCACTGGTTCGATCCCAGTATCGCCCACTCGGCAAGTTCACTTGCCTTCAGCAGTTCCCGGCATTGCCGGATTCCACTGCACGCGGACGTAGCTCAGCTGGTAGAGCACCACCTTGCCAAGGTGGATGTCGCGAGTTCGAATCTCGTCGTCCGCTCTCTTGTTTACCCCATAGCACCGGTCTTCCGGTTCCGGGCGATTGGCGCAGCGGTAGCGCGCTTCCCTGACACGGAAGAGGTCACTGGTTCGATCCCAGTATCGCCCACAGATACAGCAGCTCTCCGGAGCTGCTTTTTTGTTTGCCCGCCGTTTCCTTGGCAAGGAGGGCCCCGACGCATAGGATCGAATGCGCAAGGAGCGACCTGGCTCCGGGATTGAAGGGAGGTGCTCGTGGGACTGATTGACGATCTAAAGGGCAAGGCTCAGGGTCTGATCCACGGTAACGAGCAGGCCATCAAGGACGGCATCACCAAAGCCGGTGATTTGGTCGACACCAAGACCGGGGGCAAGTACTCCGGCCACGTCGACAAGGTCCAGGATGGTGCTTCCCGGCTCGTAGACCAGCACGGAAGCCAGGATCCCGCCGCAGTGCAGGATCCGCAGGCGCCTGTTAGCCCGGTTCCGCCGGCAGACAGGGCTCCGTAACAGGATTCAGACGGGGTTTTGCCCCTACGCGTCAACGGGGCGCGGGTCCCGCCGGGAGGCGGCGCCCGCGCCTTTGGCACTTAAGGACGACGCCGGCCAAGGGCTGCGCGGTCGGGCGCTTCAGGACGGCTCGTGGTTCTGGCCTTCGCGGGCCAGCGCCGTGAGCCGGGACACGGCGCGGAAGTACTTCTTCATGTAGCCGCCCGTCATCATTTCCTCCGTGAAGAGTTTGTCGAATGGAACACCGCTGGCCAGGATGGGCACGTCCTTGTCGTACAGCCGGTCGGCGAGGACCACGAAGCGCAGCGCCACCGCCTGCTCGGTGATGGTTTCCACGTTGCGCCACACTACGGCGTCGATCCCGTCGATCAGCTGGCGGTAGCGGCTGGGGTGCACGCCGGCAAGGTGGTGGATCAGGGTGCCGAACTCGTCCTGCGCCACGGTCCTGCCGTCAAACTCTGCCTTCATGCGGCCCGGGAGGTCGCTGTCCTTCAGCGGCGCGGGCGCCGCCGGCAGGCCGCGGTGGCGGAAGTCCTCGCCGTCGATCCGGATCACCTCGAACTGGTCGGCAAGGACCTGGATTTCCCGCTGGAAATCGACGGCGGCGAACCGGCCGTCGCCCAGGGAACCGGGCAGGGTGTTGGAGGTGGCAGCCAGCTTCACGCCGGCGTCGGCCAGTTCCCGCATCAGCCGGGACATCAGCACGGTGTCCCCTGGGTCGTCGAGTTCAAATTCGTCGATGCACACGAGCTTGTAGCTGCTGAGCGCGTCAACGGTTTTCCGGAAGGACAGTGCACCCACCAGGTTGGTGTATTCCACGAACGTGCCGAACGCCTTGGGACCCGGAGCAGCGTGCCACAGCGACGCCAGGAGGTGCGTCTTGCCGACGCCGAAGCCGCCGTCCAGGTAGATGCCGGCCCGCCCGGCGTCGTCCTTCTTACCGAACAGCTTCCTGAAGAGGCCGCCGCCCCCGTTGCCGGCTCCCACGCCGCCGGCAAAATGCTCCAGGGCACGGACGGCGGCAGCCTGGCTGGGCTGCTTGGGGTCGGGCCGGTAGCTGGCAAAGGAGACCTGGCCAAACCGCGGCGACGGGTAGAAACCCTTCAGGAGCTCATCCACCGAGACTGCCGGGGTGCGGGCGGCAAGCTGTTCGATCTGTACCAAGGTGGTCCGTTCTGCTGGGGGTTGGTCCCCAGAAAGGATACCGGGAAAGGAGCGGGGGCCCGGCTTTCCGGCGCCGCCGGAGCCGCCCGGCGTGAGGAACGCAACATTTCCTCCTGTTAACGGAATACGGACATCCTCCCGGGTGCTGGCTAGGGTGGGAGCAGTTCCCTGCCCGTCCCGCGGCTGCCCGCGCACCCAATGAAAGGCCATGACCATGCCCTACCCGGTTGAACAGAACGAGAAGTTCGCTGCCTACGCCCATCCGGAGCGCCTGGTGTCCACGGACTGGCTGGCCGCCGCGCTTGAGAGCGGCGCGGTGGAAAACGGCGGACTGGTAGTGGTGGAATCCGACGAGGATGTGCTGCTGTACGAAACCGGCCACATTCCCGGCGCCGTGAAGATCGACTGGCACACCGACCTCAATGACGAAGTGACCCGCGACTACGTGGACGGTGCGGCCTTCGCCGAACTGGCGGCGTCGAAGGGCATTTCCCGGGACAGCACGGTGGTCATTTACGGCGACAAGTCCAACTGGTGGGCGGCCTACGCCCTCTGGGTGTTCACCCTGTTCGGCCACGAGGATGTGCGCCTGCTGGACGGCGGCCGCGACAAGTGGATCGCCGAAGGCCGCGGCCTCACCACGGACAGGCCTTCCCCGGCACGCCGCGACTACCCGGTGGTTGAGCGCAACGATGCCCCCATCCGGGCCTTCAAGGATGACGTCCTGGCGCACCTGGGCAAGCCGCTGATCGATGTCCGCTCCCCTGAGGAATACACGGGCCAGCGCACCCACATGCCCGCCTACCCGGAGGAAGGCGCGCTCCGGGGCGGCCACATTCCCACCGCAGCCTCCATCCCCTGGGCCCGCGCCGCCGCCCCGGACGGCACCTACCGCAGCCGCGACGAGCTCGAGGCCCTCTACCTGGGCGAGGCCGGACTGGCGCCCGGCGACGACGTGGTGGCCTACTGCCGGATCGGCGAACGCTCCAGCCACACCTGGTTTGCGCTCAAGTACCTCCTGGGCTTCGATACCGTCCGCAACTACGACGGTTCGTGGACCGAATGGGGCAACGCCGTCCGCGTACCGATCGTCAAGGGTGCCGAGCGCGGCGCGCTCACCCTGCCGGCCTGAGCGCCCCGGCCCGCCGCAACCAGTTCCGCGTAGAATTGGACCGATGAGTACCCAAGCCCTGCCTTCCGCCCTGGCGGCCATCGTCGACGACTTCCAGGCCGTCTCCGAACCCGAGCGCCTGCAGCTCCTGCTGGAATTTTCCCAGGGGCTCCCGGAGTTGCCCGAGCGGCTGCGGGACCACCCGGAACTGCTCGAACAGGTGGTGGAATGCCAGTCGCCGCTGTTCCTCACCATCGAAGCGGAGAAGAACGACGACGGTTCCTCCCCGGCGGTCAGGCTCTACTTCAAGGCACCCGCCGAGGCGCCCACCACCCGCGGATTTGCCGGGGTGCTCCATGAAGGGCTGGACGGGCTCCCGGCGGAGGACATCCTCGCCGTTCCGGACGACATGCCCGAACTGCTGGGCCTGACGCGGGCCATCACGCCCCTGCGCATGCGCGGGATGACGGCAATGCTGGGCCGCATTAAGCGCAAGGTGGCCGCCATTCCGGCAGCGCACTCCTAGGCGAAGCATGGCACGCAGGAGCGCCAAAACATCTGCACATGGAACCCCGGCAACGGCCGCAGCGGCGGCCGCCGGGGTTCCCTTCGTGCTGCACCCCTACGACCACGACCCCGCGGCGGCCAGTTACGGTGCGGAGGCCGCGGCTGTCCTGGGCATCGACCCCGCACGCGTCTTCAAAACTCTCATGGTCGAGGTGGATGGCCGGCTTGCTGTTGGAATCGTCCCGGTCAGCGGCACCCTGGACCTCAAGGCCTTCGCCGCCGCCATGGGCACCAAGAAGGCGGCGATGGCTGACCCCGCGGCGGCGCAGCGGCGCACCGGCTATGTACTCGGCGGCATTTCGCCGCTGGGCCAGCGGCTCCCCTCCCCGACTGTCCTGGACGCCAGCGCGCTGGCGCTCGAGACCATGCTGGTGTCCGGCGGCCGGCGGGGACTGGACATCGAACTGTCGCCTGCAGACCTGGTCCGCCTCACCAACGCCGTCACGGCGGCGATCAGCTCCATCCAGCTGTGACGGCCTAGCGGGGCTCCCCGCCGGTCGACCCGACAGGCGCCATGACACCGCCCGGGTTTGCCCGGGGCGCCAGCCTGCCCCGCAGCCAGGCCTTGACCAGGCGTTCCCAGCGCTCGGGGTCGACGTTCCACTCCTTGGTATGCCGCGCGCGGTCGAAGGTTTCGAACGTGACCATCTCCGGGTTCCGCTGCGCAAGCAGCGCGGACGGTTCGTACGGCACGTACTCGTCATCCACGCTGTGGATGATCAGGGTGGGCGTGCGGAGTTCCACCGCACGGGACACCCAGTCCATGGCTTTCAGGTCCACCGGAGCGGAGAGTCCGGTGAGCCGGCGCCCCAGCGGGTGCCCCAGCATCAGCTGCCCGTAGCGTCCCACCAGGGAAGGGATACGGTTCAGTTGGGCATGGTGGGCCAGGACGTTGACCCAGTCGATGACCGGCGCATCCAGCACCATGGCCCGGATCAGGTGCCGGTACCGGGACAGGTCCGCCGTCTGCAGGCAGATCGCTCCGCCCATGGACCAGCCGAAAAGGACGATTTCCTCGGCGCCGTTGGCCAGTGCGTAGGCGATGGCCGCTTCGACATCGCGCCACTCCGTGGAGCCCAGCCCATAGCGCCCGTCATCGGCGGACGGTGCCAGGCCGTCGTTGCGGTAGGACACCACCAGGCTGGTGAGCCCGAGCTCCAGCGCCGGCCCCACGGCGCGCAGCGCCTCCTGCCGGGTGGCGCCGCGGCCGTGCACCATGACGGCCCAGGTGCGCGCGGTCCCGCCGGCCCGCACCAGCCAGGCCGGAGCCTGCCCTCGTTCCACATCGATCAGCACGTCTTCGGCGGGAAGCCCGACGGCGGCCGGGTCCGGGTACAGCGCACCGCTCCACCAGCCCCAGCGGGCGGCCGAGAGGTCCCCGGCGTACACGGCCTCGACCTCGCGCTGCACTGTCCGGTCCGCCGGTGAGTAGGAAACGATGCGGCCGATGCGGGCGTGCCCCTTGCCGTTGTCGAAAAAGAAGCCATACGTCCCGTCCACCGTGGTGTCGTCGGTGGCAGCGAAAATGACCTGCAGGCTGCTTCCGTCACGGATCACGGCCAGGACTTCCTGGTCCGACGCGCGCTGGCGCGCCGGGGTAATCACGCGGCGGGCAAAATACACGGCCAGGGCGGATGATCCCGTGGCCAGGAGCCCGCCAATGCCGCCGCCCGCGATGGCGCCGCCAACGGCCCACTTGGTGCGGAGGGACATCCGGCCCGGTTCCGGGACAGGGGCGGGCGCCGGGCGGGATCGCTGCAGGAATGCCATGGCACTATTCTTACCGCCGCGCACGGGGAAGCCCGAATTGGTGCGGCCGGGCAGGCGCGGGACTAGGCTAAGGCCATGAGTGATCCCATCGTCATCCTGACCGAAGAACCGCTGGGGGCGGACGACCGCCTGAACATCGAACGACTGGTGGACGGGACGGACACCCAACTGCTCGTCCTGGTTCCCGCCAACACCGAGCGGCACCTTCTGGTGGACTTCCTGGAAAACCTTTCCATGCTGGAGGTCGCCAAGGCCTTCCGTGACCTGACAGCCCACGCGCCCGATCCCACCACCGAGCGGGCCCACGCTGCCGAGACACTGGCCACCTCCCTCAGCGCCCTGGCCGGCCTTGGTTCAGGCGTGGCCGGAGAGGTAGTAGAAGGCGGGGCAGTGGACGGGCTCGTAGCCAAGGTCCGGGAGACCGGAGCATCCCAGGCGGTAGTGATCACCCGGCCGCACGCGGTAGCTGACACCTTCCACACAGACTGGGCCAACAAGGCGCAGGACCAGTTGGGCCTTCCCGTCCTCCATCTTTATGCCGGCTCGGGATTTATCGGCGACTCGTAGGCGTTGGAACAACCATGGACAGCAAGACAGATGCACAGTGGCGGGAAGAACTGACCCCTGAGGAGTACCACGTCCTCCGGCAGGCGGGCACTGAACGGCCGTTCACGGGCGAATACTGGGACACCCATACCGCCGGGGTGTACCAGTGCCGGGCGTGCGGGGCGGAACTGTTCACCAGCAACGAGAAGTTCGACTCGCACTGCGGCTGGCCATCCTTTTGGGCGCCGCTGGCCGAGGACAAGGTCCGCTACATCCACGACCGCACCCTCGGCATGGACCGGATCGAAGTCCGGTGCACCAACTGCGACTCCCACCTGGGCCACGTGTTCGAAGGCGAAGGGTACGGGACGCCCACAGACCAGCGGTACTGCATCAACTCGGTTTCACTTAGGCTGGTCCCGCGGGAGGACTGATTGCCAAGGGTGGTCCTCAACCTCGCCGGGGCCACCCTAAGCAACAGTCCTTCTTATGCTTACGTCGAATTTGAGTTAGTCATGCTGTTGGCTTGCTACGCTCGCAATCAGAGCACAGCAACAGAAAGGCAGCCGACGATGACCGCAACCCTGACCACCGCAGCTACCCGCATTTCCGCGGACAACAAGGACTGGCTCCGGCTCAAGTCCGCCGCCGCCGCACTGCAGCCGCTGCAGGCGCAGGACGGGTCCGTTCCGGACGCCGGCACCCATGCCGCAGCCGCAGCCCACGTTGGCGTGATCGTTGACAGCATCCGGGCCCTGGCCCCGGCTTTTCCGCACGATGCCGCCTACCTCGAGGCAGCCTGCGCCGACTTCCAGACCTGGGCAGCCGCGGGCTTCGGCGTCCCCGATTTCCTGGCATCCTTGCTGGCCTTCCAACCGCAGGAGCAGCGCGTCAATGGCCTCCAGCACCTGGTGGTCTTTCCGATGTACACGCAGAACGGCAGCAGCAACCGGCTGGTCGAAGCGGTCCTCATCGAGGTGGTCTGGCCCGAGTTCATTGCCGGGCTGGAGGCCGGTGACTACTCCAACAAGCTGTTCGTCCCCATCCGGTTCCTCGACTTCACGGCGGGCTACGACACCAACTCCGCTGTGCTCTTCCCCGAGACGGTGGCCGTGTCCAGCACCCCCACATTCACCTGGGGCGCCATCTTCGCCGACCGCGAGGCGGCCCGGTTCCGCCGCGTGCTCAAGGCCGCCTCGGCCACAACGCAACTCGAGCTCCCCGGGGATGCCGCGGAAATGCTGGCAGACCAGGACCTCACGGAGTCCGTCTTCGTCATGTGGGACCTCATCCACGACCGGACGCACATGCGCGGTGACCTGCCCTTCGATCCCTTCATGATCAAGCAGCGGATGCCCTACTTCCTGTACTCCCTGGAAGAGCTCCGGTGCGACCTCACCGCGTTCCGTGAGTCGGTGCGGATCGAAAAGGACGAGGAGGCAGCCCCCGAGGCCAGGCGCCACGCCAGGCTGGTCCAGTACGCCATCATCTTCGACCGCATCTTCCGCTTCGCCATCACCGGCAGCCGTGTCCGCAACTACGACGGCCTCGGCGGACAGCTCCTCTTCGCCTGGCTGCACCAGCACCATGTCCTCCACTGGACCGATACCCGGCTCACCATCGACTGGGACGAGGTTGCCGACGCCGTCATCGCCCTGGGGGCCGAAATCGATGACCTGTACTGGCGTTCAATCGACCGGCCCAAGACCGCGCACTGGCTGGCGGCCTACCAGCTGATCGCCGCCACGGTCACCCCGAATCCGGCATCAGTCTGGGCCAAAGGCCCGGACGCGCTGCCGCTGGCCGGTCCGCCGCGGGGACTGACTGACCAGGTCCTGGATGACGAGTTCCCGCTGTCCATGTTCTACGAAGCACTGGAGAAGAAAATGCGTCCCGTCATCGAGTCCACCGCCGGCATCACGGGCAGGTCCGCCCTGTGAGCAGCCTTCGGGCCGAAGAATCCCCGCTGAACGTCCTGGTCACGGGCGGCAGCGGGGCCTCCGGCGTGGCGGTGGCCCGTGCGCTTAGCGCGGCAGGCTGCCGGGTCTTCACGGTCGGTTCCGACCGGCAGCGGATCGAGGCAGCCGCACACCAGGCGGGCGACGGCGTCACACCCCTGGTCTGCGACCTTGCGGGCCTCGACGACGTCCGGCGGCTGCGTAAGGATGTATCCGCAGCCGCCGGGCCGGTGGACGCTGTTATCCACCTGGTGGGCGGCTGGCGCGGCGCCAAGGGCATTCCGGACCAGTCCGACGACGACTGGGAGTTCCTGGAACGCGGTTCCATAACCACGCTGCGCAATGTGTCCCGGACCTTCTTCGAGGACGTCGCCGCTTCCCCGCGTGGCCGGTTCGCCATCGTGTCCTCCACCATGGCGGAAAAGCCTACAGCCGCCGTGGCCAGCTACGCCGCGGCCAAAGCCGCGGCCGAGGCATGGACCATGGCCATGGCCGACGGTTTCCGACGTGCCGCCGAGTCCGGCGCCGGGGAAGCGGCCGCCGTCGTCCTGGTGGTCAAGGCACTGGTGGATGATGAATTGCGCCGCAGCCACCCGGAACGGTCCTTCCCGGGGGCGACGGACGTCGCCGACCTGGCGGGCGCCGTCGTGCGCCTGTTTGGCCAGCCCGCAGCGGGACTGAACGGGACACGCGTACGCCTGGAACCGTCAGCAGCGGCGCGGCGGGCCCCGCAACCCGCGGCCCCGCCGCAGTACCTACACTGAAAGTGTGAGCAAAACCATGACAACCACTGCCGAAGCCGGCACCGCCCTGCGCCTCCACGACCCGTCGGTGCGCGGATTCGCCTCCGACAACTATTCGGGCGTGCACCCGGAAATCCTCGCGGCGCTGGCCGCCGCCAACGAAGGCCACCAGGTGGCCTACGGGGAAGACCAGTACACCGCACGGCTCCAGGAGGTCATGGAGCAGCACTTCGGCCCTGGCATCGAGTGCTTCCCCGTTTTCAACGGAACCGGTGCTAACGTCTTGTCGCTGCAGTCGCTGCTCCCCCGCTGGGGTGCGGTGGTGTGCGCCGCCACCGCCCACATCAACATGGATGAGAACGGCGCGCCGGAGCGCATCGGCGGCATGAAGCTGCTGCAGGTCCCCACCCCCGACGGAAAACTCACCCCGGAACTGATCGACCGGGAGGCATGGGGCTGGGGCGATGAACACCGCGCCCAGCCGCTGGCCGTGTCCATCACGCAGACCACGGAACTGGGCACCTGCTACACGCCGGAGGAAGTCCGGGCCATCGCCGACCACGTGCACGCCAGGGGCATGAAGCTGCACATGGACGGCGCCCGCCTGGCCAATGCGGCGGCCCACCTGGACCTGCCGCTGCGGGCCTTCACGCGTGACGCCGGGGTGGACATCCTGTCCTTCGGCGGAACCAAGAACGGACTGCTTTTCGGCGAAGTGGTGGTGGCCCTGAACCCTGACGCCGCGCAGGGCCTCGTCTACCTTCGCAAGATGAATATGCAGCTGGCCTCGAAGATGCGCTTCATGTCAGCCCAGTTCATCGCGCTCCTCGAAGGTGATCTCTGGCTCCGGTCAGCGGCGCACGCCAATGCCATGGCCACGAGGCTGCGCGCCGCCGTCGAAGGCGTTCCGGGCGTCCGGCCCACCCAGAAGACCGAATCGAACGGCGTTTTCGCCATAGTGCCGCCGGGCGTTGCGGACAGGCTGCGCGAATCCTTCCGGTTCTACGACTGGGACGAGGCCACCGGCGAGGTGCGCTGGATGTGTTCCTTCGATACCACCGAAGAGGACATCGACGCCTTCGCCGCGGTGATCCGGCGCGAGCTCCAGGGCCGCGGCGCTGCAGACGGCACCCCGGGCAGTACGGCGGGCTGAGCCGACGGCGAGCCTTCCCCGCTTGCCCGGCGGATTTGCGTAATCTGCGATGGTGAACGCACTTGACCAGGTTCCCCCGGCGTTTCTGGACGCCTTGGGAGCCCTCAGGAAAGCCCAAAGCCGCCGGGAGCTCCGGCTTGCGGAAATTCCTGCGCCTGCGCGGCTGGCACCCTTCGCTGTCGCACTGGGCGCAGAGGTCCTCGCCCCGGGTGCGGGAACCCCCGCAGCGGCCGTCCATGGCCCGGCCAGGATGGCGCTTGCGGCCGCTTCTGCCACGGGCGACGATTCAGAATCTGAACTGGCCACTGGACGTTTCATCCTCCTGCACGATCCCGCCGGCTCGGAGGTATGGGACGGCGACTTCCGCATCGTCACCTACATCCGGGCCGAGCTCGAGCCGGACATGGGCAACGATGAAATGCTCGGTTCGGTGGCCTGGACCTGGCTCGTGGAAGCCCTGGAGAGCCACAGGGCCGCCTACCGGGCGGCCGGCGGAACCGCCACCCGCGTGCTCTCGGAAAGCTTTGGCACCCTGGCCGAGCGCCCGGGGACCATCGACATCGAGCTGCGCGCGTCGTGGACACCGGCATCCTCCGACGTCACCGCGCACCTGGAAGCCTGGTGCGACATGGTCTGTACTTTCGCCGGCCTGCCACCCCTGCCTGACGGTGTGACGGCACTCCCCCAGCGCCGCCGGAACCCGGGCACCCGCCCCGAATGACGGGCAGGAACGGAGCCCGGAAGCCGCCGCCGGGTAAACTGGAGGGCACCATGACCCCTGACATTCCGGAAAACACCACGGCCGGCGCTCCGGCTGCTGACACCGCACCCCACATCACCGTTGAGGGCTTCGACAGCCCCATCCCCGCCGTCATCGACCTCGACGCACCCCGCGACGGTGTGCCCCTGGTGATCGAAACCCAAACCGGCCTGGAACGCTGCGCCGCCGCCATCGCCGCCGGCACGGGCCCCGCCGGGGTGGATGCAGAGCGCGCCTCCGGGTTCCGCTACGGCCAGCGGGCCTTCCTGGTCCAGATCCGCAGGGAGGGATCCGGCACGTGGCTGATCGATCCCGAACCCTTTGAGAACCTGGACATCATCAACGATGCCCTCAGCGGCGTCGAGTGGATCCTCCACGCTGCCAGCCAGGACCTCCCGTGCCTCCTGGAGCTGGGCATGTGGCCGGACCGGCTGTTCGACACGGAGCTGGCCGCACGCCTCGCCGGCCTGCCCCGGGTGGGCCTCGCAGCCGTGATCGAACAGCTGCTGGGCTTCGGGCTGGCCAAGGAACATTCCGCGGCCGACTGGTCCACCCGGCCGCTGCCCGAACCGTGGCTGCGCTACGCCGCACTGGACGTTGAAGTGCTCACCGAACTCCGGGAAGAACTCATCGAACTCCTCCAGGCGGACGGAAAGCTGGAGTACGCAGAACAGGAGTTCGCGGCCATCCTGGCGGCCGGGGTGGCACCGCCCCGCGCCGATCCCTGGCGGAAGACGTCCGGGCTGCACCAGATCCGGGACCGCAGACAACTGGCCGCCGTGCGCGAACTGTGGCTCGAACGCGACGCCCTGGCGCAAAAGCGCGATGTGGCCCCCGGCCGGCTCATTCCGGACTCCGCACTGGTCGCGGCGGCCAAGGCGATGCCCACCACGGTGCCGCAACTGCTGGGCACCAAGGGGTTCCACGGCCGTGCGGCCCAGCGCGAGGCGCCCAGATGGCTGCGCTGCATTGCCGCCGCCCGGGACCTGGAGGACCTGCCTCCGCTGCACCTGCCCACCAATGCCCCGCCTCCGCCCCGGGTCTGGGCTGAACGGGATCCGGAAGCCGCAGCCCGCCTGGCCACCGCCCGCCCGCTGTTGCAGGAGAAGGCCGACCAGCTGAACCTGCCGCTGGAGAACCTCCTCACCCCGGACCACCTTCGACGCGTGGCGTGGCGGCCGCCCACGGAGTTGGGAGAGGCGTCCATTGCGGCCGAGCTGCGCAGCCTGGGAGCGCGCGAGTGGCAGGTTGAACTCACTGCACCGCTGATCACCCGGGCCTTCCTCGATCCGCAGCCTTTGCCCCCCAAGGAGCCGAAGAACCCGGAAGCGGCCGCCGGGGCGTAACCCGCGCGGCAACATTGGGACTGCCCTTGCGGGCTAAGTTACTCACGAGTAACATCGGGGTTACTGCCGCCCGCCTGCCGTACCGCTGCATGCAACCGGCGCCTACGTCTCAATGAGGAGTTACACGTGAGCCACCACGGAAGCGGCGCACCACTGCGCACGATCCGGGACGTCGTCTTTGTCGACGGCCTCCGCACCCCCTTCGGCCGCGCCGGTGAGAAAGGAATCTACGCCGGCACCCGCGCAGACGACCTGATCGTCAAATGCCTTCGCGAACTGCTCCGCCGCAACCCGTCACTGCCGCCCGAAAAGGTCGACGAGGTTGCCATAGCCGCCACCACGCAGACCGGCGACCAGGGCCTTACCCTCGGCCGCACCGCGGCACTGCTGGCGGGGCTGCCCCGCACGGTGCCCGGATTCGCCGTCGACCGCATGTGCGCCGGCGCCCTGACAGCGGTCACCTCAACGGCCGGAGGCATCGGCTTCGGCGCCTATGACGTGGTGATTGCCGGCGGCGTGGAACACATGGGCAACCACCCTATGGGCTCCGGGGCGGACCCGAACCCGCGGTTCATGTCCGAACGCCTGGTGGATCCGGCCGCGCTGAACATGGGCAACACGGCCGAAAACCTGCATGACCGGTTCCCCTCCATCACCAAGGAACGCGCAGACGCCTATGCCGTGGCGTCGCAGCAGAAGCTGGCGGCAGCCTACAGCGCCGGCCGGATCCAGCCGGACCTGGTCCCCGTCGCGGCCCGCAAGCCGGGCCAGGGCTGGACCGTCCACAGCGTGGACGAGCCGCCCCGGCCGGACACCACGATGGGAGACCTGGCGTCCCTCCGGACTCCCTTCCGCGCCCACGGCCGGGTCACCGCAGGCAACGCCGCGGGCCTCAACGACGGCGCCACGGCAGCGCTGCTGGCCTCCGCAGACACCGCCATGGCCATGGGCCTGCCGGTGCGGATGCGGCTGGTCAGTTATGCCTACGCCGGGGTCGCGCCGGACGTCATGGGCATCGGTCCGGTCCCGGCCACGGAGAAGGCACTCAGGAACGCCGGCCTCTCCATCGGGGATATTGGACTGTTCGAGATCAACGAGGCGTTCGCCGTCCAGGTGCTCAGTTTCCTGGAGCACTTCGGCATCGACGACGACGACCCCCGGGTCAACCGGTACGGCGGCGCCATCGCCGTGGGCCACCCGCTGGCATCCTCCGGTGTCCGGCTGATGATCCAGCTGGCCCGCCAGTTCGAGGAAGATCCGTCGGTCCGGTACGGCATCACCACGATGTGTGTTGGACTGGGCATGGGCGCCACCGTCATTTGGGAAAACCCGCACCACCCCGCCTATAGCGGAACCGCCACCGAAGGAGCCATGGCATGAGCGCAGCAGATTTCACCACATTCGCCGGCCTCTTTCCCGGCGAGACGGTCACCCACTCGTACGTCCAGGATATTCAGCTTCCCGCTGCGGCCGGCGGCACCTTCGCCCTTATCACCCTGGACAACGACCTGGACCACACCAAACCCACCACCCTGGGGCCGAACACCCTGGTGGAACTGGGCACGGTCCTGGAGGGACTGCGCGAACGTGCAGCCCGCGGCGAAATTGTCGGCGTCGGCATCACGGGCAAGCCGTACTACCTGGTGGCCGGGGCCGACCTCTCCGCAGTGAAGTCGCTGGAGGAACGCGAACAAGGCCGCCTGATGGCGCAGCTGGGACACGACGTCTACTCAACCCTCGCGAGCCTGGGGGTCCCCAGCTTCGCATTCATCAACGGCGCCGCGCTGGGCGGCGGCCTGGAGATTGCGCTGCAGTCCACCTACCGGACCGTCTCCTCCGGCGCCGGCGCCCTGGCCCTGCCCGAAGCATTCATCGGGTTGGTCCCGGGATGGGGCGGCGTCTATATCCTGCCGCGCCTCATCGGTCCGGAAAACGCGGTGCGGGTAATGATCGAGAACCCGCTCAGCAACAACCGCACCCTCTCCGGCCCCCAGGCCTTTGACCTGGGCATCGCGGACGCCCTGTTCGAGCCCGCGGACTTTTTGGAACAGTCCCTGGCATGGGCCGCGAAGGTCATCTCCGGCGAGGTGGTCCCGGAGAGGGCCAAGGCCGTGGACCCGTTGTCCCCGGAGGTGGCCGCCCGCTGGTCCGCCGCCATTGAGGCCGGCCGTGCCTTCGTTGAGGCCAAGACCTCCAACGCCGCGCCGGCACCGGCCAAGGTGCTGGATGTCATGGAAGCCAGCCGCGCCCTGAGCCAGGCCGAATCCGCCGACCTGGAGTGCGAAACGCTGGCAGACCTCATGCAGACGGACGAATTCAGGTCCACGGTCTATGCCTTCCTGGACCTGGTCCAAAAGCGCGCCAAGCGTCCGGCGGGGGCTCCTGACCGCAAACTCGCCCGCCCGGTCACCAAGATCGGCGTAGTGGGTGCCGGGCTGATGGCCGGCCAGCTGGCGCTCCTGTTCGCCCGCCAGCTTAAGGTTCCCGTGGTCCTCACGGACATCGACCAGGAACGCGTGGACAAGGGCGTGGCATATGTCCACGCCGAGGTGGACAAGCTCCTGGCCAGGAAGCGCATCAGCCAGGACGCAGCCAACCGCACCCGCGCACTGGTCACCGGTTCGGTGTCGAAACAGGCCTTCGTGGACGCGGACTTCGTGATCGAGGCCGTCTTCGAGGAACTGGCCGTCAAAAAGCAGGTCTTCGCCGAGCTGGAAGCAATCGTGGCCGAGGACTGCATCCTGGCCACGAACACGTCCTCGCTGTCCGTTACCGCCATGGCAGAGGACCTGCGGCACCCGGAGCGGCTGGTGGGCTTTCACTTCTTCAACCCGGTGGCCGTGATGCCGCTCCTGGAAATCGTCCGCGCCCCGCGCACGGACGACTCCGTCCTGGCCACGGCCTTCGAACTGGCCAAGGCACTGAAGAAGACCGGTGTACTGGTCAAGGACGCGCCGGCTTTTGTGGTCAACAGGATCCTGCTGCGGCTGATGGGTGAGGTAACGGCGGCGTTCGACGAGGGAACCCCCGCCGAGGTGGCGGACAATGCCCTGCGTCCCATGGGCCTGCCGATGACACCGTTCACGCTGCTCGCCATGGTGGGCCTTCCCGTAGCGCAGCACGTCCAGGAGTCCCTGCACGACGCGTTCGGCGACCGCTTCCCGGTCAGCACCAACCTGCAGAAGCTCATCGACAACGGCGTGCGGACCCTGTGGGTGGAGGGCCAGGACGGGACGCGGTCCATTCCGGATTCCACCATGTCCCTGCTGTCCTTGGGCAGCTCCCCGTCCACCGCGGACCAGGTGCTGCGGCGGACCCAGGACGCCTTGGCGGAGGAGATCGGGCTGATGCTCTCCGAAGGAGTGGTGGCCGGTCCGGAGGACATCGACCTATGCATGATCCTGGGCGCCGGCTGGCCCGTGTTCCTGGGCGGCATCACTCCATACCTGGACAGGGTGGGCGCCTCGGAACGCGTCAACGGCAAGCGCTTCCTGCCGCCCGGCACCGCATCCCGGCCCGGCGCGGTGTAACCGGGGCCACCCGGCACTGGCGGGGTGGCGTGCCGGCCGGCGGGGACCTAGCTGCCTGCCAGCCGGCCGTCCTCGAGCGCCACGACACGGTGGGCCGCCGTCCGTGCGTAATCCAGGTCATGCGTGACCAGTACGACGGCGGCGCCCTCCGCCGCAGCGGACCGCACCGCCGCGTCCAGGACGGCCAGGCCATCCGCGTCCAGCGCCACGGTGGGTTCGTCAAGGGCCAGCACCGCCGGCCGGCGGGCCAGGACGGTGGCCAGGGCGAGCAACCGCTGCCGGGACCCGGGGAGCTCGGCCGGGTGGAGATGCGCCGCCGCCAACAGGCCAACGGCCTCCAGCGCGGCGCGGGCGCGCCGGTCCGCTTCCGCGGCCGGGAAAAGCCGCTCCAGGCCGAATCTGACCTCGCGCAGGGCGGACCGTTCGAACAGCTGGTGGCGCGGATGCTGGAACAGGAATCCCACGGACGCCGCCACCTCCCCTACGGGTTTGCCGGTAATGCCGCGCCCCTGCACCAGGACGGTGCCCCGGTCCGGCTGCAGCAGCCCGTTGGCATGGCGCAGCAGCGTGGATTTTCCGGCGCCGTTGGCGCCCGTGACAGCCACGATTTCGCCCGGCCGCACCGTCAGGTCAACGCCGTCAAGGACAGGACGTGCCGGACTTTTGGTGCGCGCGCCGGGATAGCTGAACGCCACGGCCCGGAATTCCAGCGCGGCTGCGGACGGCTTCCCGGATTCCGCATGATGGGCAGCGGGGACTGCACGGGGCGCAGAGCCGGGCCTGCCAAACAGCGGCCTGCGGACCGCGGCGGGCAGCAACGCCTCCCCCTGCAGGAATTCATCCCGGTGCCCGCGCGCGGCGGCCGTGCCCGCCGACAGGACAACCCAGTCGGGGGCGGCCAGGACCAGTTCGTCCACCGCCTGGCTGAGGATCACGACGGCGGTGCCCGCCGCTGACAGGTCCCCTACCAGCCGCACCAGTTCTGCAAGGCCCTCGCTGTCCAGCGAGGCGGCCGGCTCGTCCAGCACCAGCACGGGCGGTCCGCTGATCACTGCGCAGCCGATGGCCAGGCGGCGGAGTTGTCCGCCGGAGAGGGTGGCAGGGTCCTGTTCCAGGAGGGCATCCAGGCCCACCAGCGCCGCCGTGCGGTCCACGGCCGCGGCCATTGCTGCCCGCTCCACGCCGGCGTTCTCGAGCCCGAAGGCCAGTTCCTCCGCCACGGTGGCGCGGACGGTGGACACGGCCGCGGCGGCGTCCTGCGGAACGAAGCCCACCAGCCGGCCCCACGCGGCGGGGTCGATCCGCGGGTCTTCGGGGCCGCCGTCGAATTCCAGCACGGTGCCTGCCGCGGCCAGGTGGCCGTGCAACGTGCCGTGGCTGCCGGGGCTGAGCCAGCCGGCAAGGAGCCGGCCCAGGGTGGATTTGCCGCTGCCGGAGGCCCCGATGATCGCCGTGCAGGAGCCTGGCGCAAAGGAAACGTCCACCCCGTTCAGCGCGGGCGTGCCCTCCCCATGGAAGGCAAAGGACCGGATCCCGGCGGCAAGGGCCGGGACGGGAGTGGCATGCATGCTAGCCTCCAGCCGCGGTAGTCCAGAGCCGGGCGGCCACGGCGGCCGCCGCCGCCAGAACCAGGCCGGCGCGCAGGATTCGCTGCCCGTTGGAGTCCGGCACTTCCCGGTAGCTGGTGCGCGGGCCGGTGCTGCTGAAGCCGCGGGCGTCCAGGGCTGCGGCGCGGACGCCGGCTTCCTCGATGAGCGACAGAACCAGTGGTACCGCCTGCAGCCGGAACGCCGGCACCCGGTGCAGCAGCCCCCGGCGGATCACCAGGCCCCGGGCCTCCTGGGCCTGCCGGATCACTGCGGTCCTGGCCGTAATGGCCGGCAGCAGTGTCAGCGTGGAGGCCAGGACAAAAGCAACCCGGCCCCGGACGCCCCGGGCGGACAGGGCAGCCACAAGGTCCGGCATTTTGACGGTGAAGGAAAACAACAGCAGGCACACCACGACGGCGCCCAGCAGGGCAGTCCGCTCCAGCGCGAAGGCCAGGCCCTCGGCGGTGATGAGCACAGGTCCCCAGTGCGCCAAAACGGTACGTCCTTGCGGGAAAAAGAGCCCGTGCACCATCAGCAGCGACACCGCCAGCGGCAGCAGGACGGCTGCCGCCGCGGGAAGGACCCGGCGCGCTGTCCCGCCCCGCAGGGCAAGGGCAGCGCAGCCGGCGGTCACGGCCAGTGAGAGCGGCAGGCTCGCCGCCGCCGTCGTAATGGCCGCGGTGCTGCCGGCCGCTGCCAGTGAGGTCAGCGGGTGAAGGCGCATGCAGGTGGCCTAGGCGTCCTGTCCGGGCACCTTGCCGGCCAGCACGCGGTGGCGGCGCACGAACGGGAACTGCAGGCGGGCCCGGCGTGGCAGCGCGTATGCCAGGACTGCCACGACGGTGAACACGATCGCCTTGTCCATCGGGTCCGAAATCAGGGCCTGCTTGGTGATGGCGGTCAGCAGCGAATCGCCCATGGCGCGGAAGGCACTGACGATGGCACCGGTGGCAACGCCGGAGGTGCCGCCGAATACGAAGGCGGCTACCGGGGCCGAGACCACGCCGGCCAGGATGCCGGTGACGAAGCCGGCCACGGGGGCCAGGTAGAAGCGGCGGAAGAGTCCGTAGCGGGCGGCCAGCCCGGCCAGGCAGCCGATCAGCGCGGCGCCGGCGGCGAAGGGCAGGACCGTGGGGTTGAAGAAGGACCAGACGATGCTGCTGAGCACACCCGTGGCAGCACCGGCGGCGGGGCCGGCGAGGACCGCGATGAGCACGGTGCCTATCGCGTCGAGGTAGAACGGCACCAGGGTGCTGCCCACGAACTGGCCCAGCACGATGTTCAGGACCAGCGCAACCGGGATCAGCACCAGCGTGGAGGTGGGCAGGGTGGGCAGGACGGCGATGATCAGCAGGACGGCCCCGGCCAGGAAACCGGAGAGCGCAATCAGCGCCGAGGCGCTGCCGGGGCCCCCTGTGATATCTGCCGGCTGGTTCAGGACGAGGTAGATGTAGGTGCCGGCGATGGCCACGGCGCCGAGGATCTCGAGCAGGCGGCGCCGGCGGGCGGCGGCGGGTGCCGGGGACGGCAACGTCAGGGAGGGCGATGACATGCGGTTTCCTTTGGGTGCAGGCGCGGGAGGCCCGGAGGTTCCGGGCCCTGGGGAACGCCGCCTATGTCACCTCGGCAGCGGCGGCCGGGCAGCAGTGCCTGGCCGGACCGCCCCCATTCTACCGCCGGCTCCGGCCGCCGCTCAGCCGCGTTCCCGCGCCAGGCGGCCGACCGTTGACACCAGTTCAGCGAAGGCCTGGCGGGGATTGTTGCCCGTTACGATCCGGGCGTTCGGCGGGATTCCCCACAGGCCGCGGAAGTCAGCCACCGTGGTGCCGGCCAGGAGCGGCGAATCCGCCTCCACATCCACCGTCGCGGGCCGGGCAGAATACTCCAGGGTGCCGGCTGCCACACCCGCAGCGAAGAAGTCGTGGACATGGGCCAGGTATCCCTGGTCGTAGAGCCGGTGGAACTCGAAGTAAAACCGAAGGGCGTCCGACAGGTGGCGGATAACCATGTTGTCCGAGGTGCTGCGCTGCCCTTCGGGTTGCTCCGGCAGGACCAGCTCAGGTACCGAGGCGCCCGCGGCTTCGGCCAGCAGCCGGAGGTGTTCCGGGCGAAGTTCCATGCGCTCCGTGGTGTCCAGGGAGCAGACGACGGGCAGCCTGTCCACGGGCCGGCCGCGGTACGCGGCGTAGACTTCCTTGGCCGCGTGCGGGTCCACGTGGGTGTTCCATTCCGCTGTGGGCGTGGTGTTGCCCTGGTAGTAGAAGGATCCGCCCATGATGACCACCCCCGCGAGCAGTTCCGGCAGGTCCGGCTCCTGCCGCAGGGCCAGGGCGAAGTTGGTCATCGGCGCGGTGATGAGCGCCGTCAGCTCCCCCGGGCGCGCCCGGGCCTTTTCAATCCAAAGGTCGACGGCGTTTCGCGGCGAGAGCCTTCCCTGCGGTTCCGGCAGGACGGCATGGCCGATGCCCTGCGGCCCATGGGTTTCGGGGGTGGTGAGCAACGGGATGGACAGGGGGGCGCGGGCCCCGATGGCCACCTCCACGTCCGGCCGCCCGCAAAGCTCCAGCAGGGCAAGGGTGTTGCGGGCCACCTGGTCCGCGTCCACGTTGCCGGGCGAGGCCGTGACGGCGGCGAATTCGGTGTCCGGCAGCGCGGCCAGGTACACCAAGGCCAGGGCATCATCGATGCCCGTGTCCACGTCCAGCAGGAAGGCGGCCACCGGGCTAGAAGGGGGCCACTTTGGGAACGGCCGGGAAGATCGTGTCCAGTTCCGCGAGGTCCTCCGCCGACGGTGTCCACCCTGCGGCGGCCGCGTTCTCCCGTACCTGCCCGGGGCTCGTGGCGCCGGCGATGACGCTGGCCACGGACGGCCGGGCCGCGAGCCAGGCGAAGGCCACCTGCACCTCGGTCAGCCCTCGTTCCCGTGCGAACAGGCTGAACCTGCCAAGCTGGTCCCAGTCGGCGTCTTCCACCATGTGGGTCCGGGTGTGGCTGAGGCGGGATCCCTCCGGAGCCCGGCCCGGAGCGTATTTCCCGGTCAGCAGCCCGTTGGCCAGCGGGAAGTACGGCAACACCCCGAGGCCGAATTCCTCCGCGGCCGGTGTGACCTCCAGTTCGGCGCGCCGGTCCAGGAGGTTGTAGTGGTTCTGCGTGGAGATGAAGCGGGTGGTGCCGAGTTCGCGGGCAACGTATTCGGCCTGCGCGATCTGCCAGCCGGCCCGGTTGGAGTGGCCGATGTAGCGGACCTTGCCGCTGCGGACCAGGCCGTCCAGGGCTGCGAGGGTCTCGTCGATGGGCGTGAGCGGATCCGGCGTATGGAACTGGTAAAGGTCGATCCAGTCTGTCGCCAGCCTGCGGAGGGAGGACTCCACGGCCTGGATGATGTACCGCCGCGAACCCCGCGCGCCGTAGTCGGCGCCGTTGGCCCCCTTCATGTCCATGCCGAACTTGGTGGCCAGCACCGCTTCGGCCCGGCGTCCGCCCAGGGCCCTGCCCAGCATCGTTTCGCTCAGGCCAGGCTCGCGGCCGTAGGTGTCAGCGACGTCGAAAAGTGTAATGCCGGCGTCCAGGGCTGCGTGGACCACCGCATCAGTGCCGGCCTGGGATTCGGTGGCCGTGTTGGCACGGCCCAGGTTGTTGCAGCCCAGGCCCACCGCGGAAACAGTAAGTCCGGATTTGCCGACGCGTCGGTACGAGGTCACGGAACCCTCCTAAAGGCTGAAGCTGTTTGCCGGTTTGGCCGAGTGCTTGAGCTTGAACCGGTCCGGCTGCCCGAACGGTGCGGCGCCGATGCTGAGCTTGGTGAAATCCAGGTCCTCGCCGCGGATGCACACCTTGATGGCGTTCACGGCCTTGTTCACTTCCGGAGACAGGCAAAAGATGTTCAGCTTGTAGTCCGTGAATTCCGAACGTTCCACGGTGCCCAGGCCACGCCAGGCCAGGTGGCTGATAAGCGCATCGGTGGCCTTTTCCTGGAGGTAGCGGTCGCGGTCCGTGCCCTCCCGGGTCTTCAGGGCGAACTGGGCAACCACCCAGGACTGCTCCTCGTCCGGGATCTCGGCATAGCCGTCCTCCGCGCACTGTGCCGCGAATGCGTCCAGCAGGCCCTCCGCGGCGCCGGAATCGGGCACGTCGGTCTCTTCGGTCTTGCTCTGGTGGCCCACCACGCCATAGTTCATCACGAACTGGCTGTAGTCCTCATCGAACCAGGCCTCCCGGAAGTGGAGGACACCTTCGTCGTCGCGCCGGTAAACCCTGATGATGCCGCTCATGTGCGTCCTTTGGTAAACCATTCGGCGTCACTGCCGTCGAACGGTGCGTGTTGTGCCTTGACGGCGTGTAAAAGCTGGTCTGCTGCGGCCTCGAGCTGTCCGGCCAGCGCCTGCGGGTAATCCATGGCCACCCGGTGCTCGGCGAATTCGTCCTCATCGTCGATGAAGACGCCGCGGTCCGCAGTGCGCACCACGTCAAGGTCCATGTCGATCACGTGGAATTCCGTGACGTCCCGCCGGATGGGGTGCCATTCGTGGGCGACTGCAAGGTCGATGTAGACGCGGACTCCGCCGGGGTGGGCGTCATCGTAGAACGTCGCCACCCATTGGCCCTCGCGCGGGATCAGCAGCACGGCATCTGACCGCGTGTAGAACGCGGCACCCGGTCGGGAACAGAACTCGTTGGTGCCCTGGAAGATCCACCAGCCGTGCCGGTCCTCCCCCAGGTAGCGGCCCGGTACCACCCAGTGCGCCTTGCCGTTCCACTTGCGGTTCCGTGCCACCACCAGCTGGCCGGGCCGCAGGCCCTCCGGAACCCGCGTGGCGCCGGGGTGCCCGGGGCCGGCGGGCTCGCCCAGCACCCCGGGGTATTTGAGTTCCGCCTCGCCCCTCACAGGATGGGAAGGCTGCCGGTGGTGGGGTGCTGCTGGCCGGGCAGGGGACGCGCAAAGGGGACCTTTGTTCCCAAAACCTGTGCAACGACGTCGTGCGTAATCTGCTGTGCGGTGACGCCGACGCGCTCCAGGACCTGGCTGCGCGTGCCGTGGTCCAGGAACTCGACGGGGAGGCCCACCTCGTTCAGGGCGGTGTCCACCCCGGCGGCACGCATTTCCTGCCGGATGCGCGACCCCACTCCACCGGCACGCACGCCGTCCTCAATGCAGACCACCAGGCGGTGGTGCGAGGCCAGCGCCACGATGGAACGCCGCACGGGCAGGACCCAGCGGGGGTCGACGACGGTGGTGCTGATGCCCTGAGCGCCCAGCCGGTTGGAGACATCCAGCGCCAGCTCGGACATGGCGCCCACGCTGACGATCAGGACGTCGTTGTCGGTGGAGCCGGCGGGACGGCGGGCCAGCACGTCCACGCCGTCGCTGAGCCGCTCGAGCGCTTCGACTTCTGCGCCGACCGATCCTTTGGAGAAGCGGACCACGGTGGGGGCGTCGTTGATGGCCATCGCCTCGCGGAGCTCTTCCCGAAGCCGGCTGGCGTCACGGGGCGCGGCGAGGTGCAGGCCGGGCACGATCTGGACCATGGCCATGTCCCACATGCCGTGGTGGCTGGCCCCGTCCGGTCCTGTGACGCCGGCCCGGTCCAGGACGATGGTCACGCCGGCCTTGTGCAGCGCGACGTCCATGAGCAGCTGGTCGAAGGCCCGGTTCAGGAAGGTGGCGTAGACGGCCACCACGGGGTGCAGTCCGCCAAATGCCATGCCGGCAGCTGAGGTGAGGGCATGCTGTTCGGCGATGCCGACGTCGATCACCCGGTCCGGGTGGCGGGCGGCGAACTTGTGCAGGCCCACCGGGATGAGCATGGCACCGGTGATGCCGACGACGTCTTCGCGCTCATCTGCGATGTCCGCGATTTCGTCTGCGAAGACGGACGTCCAGGACTGGGCGCCGCCGCTGCCCGTGGGTTCCCCGGTTTCGGGGTCGATGATGCCGACGGCATGGAACTGGTCAGCCTCATGGGCGCGGGCCGGAGCGTAGCCGTGGCCCTTCTCGGTCATCGCGTGCACGATGACCGGACCGTTGTAGTTCCGGGCCGTGGACAGGGCATGCTCCATGGCCTGGAGGTTGTGCCCGTCCACGGGGCCAATGTACTTCATGCCGAGGTCCTCGAACATGCCCTGGGGAGCCCACCAGTCCTTGATGCCCTTCTTCATGGCATGCAGGCTGCGGTAGGTGAACTGGCCGACGGGGCCGCCGTTCTGGAGTTTCTTCTTCCACCAGTCCAGGGCCACCTCGTACGCCGGAGCGGCACGGAACGAATCAATGGTGGGGCGCAGCGACGCGAGGTAGTCGGCGAAGCCGCCCACGGTGGGAGCGTAGGAGCGGCCGTTGTCATTGACCACGATCACTACGCGGCGCTTCTTGTCCGCCGCGATGTTGTTGATCGCTTCCCAGGCCATGCCGCCGGTGAGGGCGCCGTCGCCCACAACTGCCACCACGTGCCGGTCGCCCTGGCCGGTGAGCTGGCGGGCGCGGGAGATGCCGTCTGCCCAGGAGAGAGAGGAGGAGGCGTGCGAGCTTTCCACGATGTCGTGCTCCGACTCGGCGCGCGAGGGGTAGCCCGAAAGGCCGCCTTCCTGGCGGAGGGTGCTGAAATCCTGGCGTCCGGTCAGCAGTTTGTGCACATAGGACTGGTGCCCGGTATCAAAGACGATGCTGTCCCGCGGGGAGTCGAATATGCGGTGCACGGCCAGCGTCAGTTCCACCACGCCCAGGTTGGGTCCGAGGTGCCCGCCCGTCTGGGAGACGTTCGTGATCAGGAACTCCCTGATCTCCGAAGCCAGCTGCGACAGCTGTTCTTCGGTCAACTCGTTCAGGTCCTGCGGATTCCGGATGGTGTCCAAGATTCCCAATGACCCCTCCTTCGGGTGGTAGACGTGCCGTTTAACTCTAACGCGTTGGTCTGGGTGCAAAGCCGAAGCCCCGGCTGGTCACTGACCGGCCGGGGCTTCGGTGAAATGGTGCCTGCTGGCAGGACCCGCTAGTTGGCGGAGATCTGCCGGAGCACGTACTGCAGGATGCCGCCGTTGCGGTAGTAGTCCGCTTCACCCGGGGTGTCGATGCGCAGGACGGCGTCGAACGAGGTGGCGGAACCGTCTTCGGCGGTTGCCGTGACCTTGAGCGTCTTCGGGGTGGTGCCTTCGTTCAGGGCGGTGACGCCCTCAACGGAGAACGTCTCCGTGCCGCTCAGGCCGAGGCTGGCTGCGGACTCGCCGGCCGGGAACTGCAGCGGCAGGACGCCCATGCCGATGAGGTTGGAGCGGTGGATGCGCTCGTAGCTCTCGGCGATGACGGCCTTGACGCCCAGGAGCGCGGTGCCCTTGGCGGCCCAGTCACGGGACGATCCGGAACCGTACTCCTTGCCGGCCAGGACCACCAGCGGGGTGCCGGCTGCCTGGTAGTTTTGCGCGGCGTCGTAGACGAACGCCTGCGGGCCGCCTTCCTGGGTGAAGTCGCGGGTGTAGCCACCTTCGACGCCGTCCAGGATCTGGTTCTTAATGCGGATGTTCGCGAACGTTCCGCGGATCATCACCTCGTGGTTGCCGCGGCGGGAACCGTAGGAGTTGAAGTCCTTGCGCTCCACACCGTTGGCCAGCAGGTACTGCCCGGCGGGGGTGTCGGACTTGAACGAACCGGCCGGGGAGATGTGGTCGGTGGTGACAGAATCGCCGAGCTTCAGCAGGACGCGGGCACCGGTAATGTCCTTGACCGGTTCGGGCTGCGCCTGCATGCCCTCGAAGTACGGGGGCTTCCGGACGTAGGTGGAGTTCGGATCCCAGGCGAAGGTGTCACCGGCAGGGGTGTCCAGCGCCTTCCAGCGCTCGTCACCCTCGAAAACGCCCTCGTAACCCCTGGTGAACATGTCCTTGTCGATCGAGGAGTCGATGACCTGCTGGACCTCAACCGGGTTGGGCCAGATGTCCTTCAGGAAGACGTCGTTGCCGGCCTCGTCCTTACCGAGCGCATCGGTCTCGAAGTCGAAGTCCATGGATCCGGCCAGGGCGTAGGCGATGACCAGCGGCGGGGAGGCCAGGTAGTTCATCTTGATGTCCGGGTTGATGCGGCCTTCGAAGTTGCGGTTGCCCGAGAGGACGGCCGAAACGGCAAGGTCGTTGGCCTGGATGGCCTCGGAGATCTCGGCTTCCAGCGGCCCGGAGTTGCCGATGCAGGTGGCGCAGCCGTAGCCCACGATGTAGAAGCCCAGCTTCTCCAGGTAGGGGGTCAGGCCGGACTTCTCGTAGTAGTCGGTGACAACCTTCGAGCCCGGGGCGACGGAAGTTTTGACCCACGGCTTGGCGGTCAGGCCCTTCTCGACGGCGTTGCGGGCCAGCACTGCGGCGGCCAGCATGACAGAGGGGTTGGACGTGTTGGTGCAGGACGTGATGGAGGCGATGGTTACCGCTCCGTGGTCCAGCTCGAACTCGCGCCCGTCCGCCATCTTGACCGGCACGGGCTTGGAGATGCGTCCCGCGCCGCCGTGCGCTGCCGAATACTTCGGCGGTTCACGGTCGGTGTCGGAGATATGGGTGGCTCCGGCGGTGAAGGACGGTGCATCGGAAGCGGGGAACGATTCCTCAAGTGACTCGTCCAGGGTGCCGGCGTCCGCTTCGTGGGAAACGTAGTTCTTGAGGTCGTGGCGGAACTCGTCCTTGGCCTCGGTCAGTTCGATGCGGTCCTGCGGGCGCTTGGGGCCGGCGATGGACGGAACAACCGTGGACAGGTCCAGCTCGAGGTACTCGGAGAACTTGATGTCGCGGGAAGGATCGTGCCAGAGGCCCTGTTCCTTGGCGTAGGCCTCGACGAGGGCGACGTTCTGCTCGGACCGGCCGGTGAGGCGCAGGTAGTCCAGGGTGACGTCGTCGATCGGGAACATGGCAGCGGTGGAACCGAATTCCGGGCTCATGTTGCCGATGGTGGCGCGGTTGGCCAGCGGCACAGCGGCGACGCCTTCGCCGTAGAACTCCACGAACTTGCCCACCACACCGTGCTTGCGCAGCATTTCGGTGATGGTCAGCACTACGTCGGTTGCGGTGGCGCCTGCGGGGATGCTGCCGCTGAGCTTGAAGCCCACGACGCGCGGGATCAGCATGGAGACGGGCTGGCCGAGCATGGCCGCCTCGGCTTCGATGCCGCCGACGCCCCAGCCGAGCACGCCCAGGCCGTTGACCATGGTGGTGTGCGAGTCGGTGCCCACGCAGGTGTCGGGGTAGGCGCGGAGGGCGCCGTCCACTTCACGCGTCATGACGGTGCGGGCCAGGTATTCGATGTTGACCTGGTGGACGATGCCGGTTCCCGGGGGAACCACCTTGAAGTCGTCGAACGCGGTCTGTCCCCAGCGCAGGAACTGGTAGCGCTCCCCGTTGCGCTGGTATTCGATCTCCATGTTGCGCTCCAGTGCGCCGGAGTTGCCGAAGGCGTCGATCTGGACCGAGTGGTCGATAACCATCTCGGCCGGTGCCAGCGGGTTGACCCGCTTGGGGTCGCCGCCCAGTTCCTTGACCGCTTCACGCATGGTCGCCAGGTCCACCACGCAGGGAACGCCGGTGAAGTCCTGCATGATCACGCGGGCCGGCGTGAACTGGATTTCTGTATCGGGCTGGGCGTTGGGATCCCAGCCTGCCAAGGCGCGGACGTGATCGGCAGTGATGTTCGCGCCGTCCTCGGTCCTCAACAGGTTTTCAAGCAATACCTTGAGGCTGAACGGAAGGTTTTCTGCACCTTCAACGGAGTTCAACCGGAAAATTTCGTATTCGGTTCCGGCTACATTAAGTTTGCCTTTTGAACCGAAGCTGTCCACAGTGCTCATCGCAGGACTCCTCTCGCAACAGTTTCATCTTTGTCGCGCGGTTGACCGCCTGCTAGTTAGGACGCCCTAATTAGTTCGGGCCCGAAAATTGCACACGGCCGGCCGTGATTACGGGCGCGACGTGGGACTACTAGGGCCATCGTAGTCGAAAACCATCCCGGCATCATGGCGCCGGAGTCAGCAGCGCCACGGTCTCCAGGTGGTGGGTGTGCGGGTACAGGTCAAAGGCGCGCAGTCCACGCAGCTCCCAGCCCGCCTGCCGGAAGTATCCGACGTCCCGGGCAAATGAGGCCGGGTCGCAGGACACGTAGGCGATGGCCCGCGGCTGCGAGGCCACCAGCTGCCCCACCACGGCCTTGCCCGCTCCCGCCCGGGGCGGATCCAGGACGAGGGCGTCAAAGTTCCGCGGTTTCTGGCGGAGGACCCGCTCCACGCGGCCCTGGACGATATCCACCTGGGGTGCGGCGTGGAGGTTTTTCCGCGCGTCGCGGCTGGTTCCGGGTGACCCTTCAACGGAAAGGACGGAGCCGGTTTCCCCTACTGCGTCCGCCAGCACGGCGGTGAACAGCCCGGCGCCGGCGTAGAGGTCCGCCACCACCGAGCCGGGGTGCAGGAAGCCGCCGCTGCCGAGGAAATCTGTGACCGCACCCACAAGTGTCCCGGGCGCGTCGCGGTGGATCTGCCAGAACCCTGCGCCGGTGACCCGGTAGTCGTGTCCTGCCGCGGATTCCTGCACCCATGTGCGGCCCCTGACCTGGCGCACCTCCTCGGTGGCTGGATCGAACGTTGCCACGGACACGTCCTGCGGAAGGGACGCGGCGACGGCGCTGAGCCGCTTGCCCCTGGTGCCTTGGGCAGGTGCCAGCAGGACCAGCGGCCGGCTCCCGTTGGCGGGCGCCGCCACCTCGACCCGTTCGATGCCCTGCAGGTCTACGTCCCACAGCCGCAGCGCGTTGATGGCACTGCCGGCCAGCGGCATCTCCCGCACGGGAACTATGTGGTCGGAGCGGTGGGCATGCATGCCAAGCCGCCCGGACGGGGTCACCGAGAAGCTGGCGCGCGTGCGCCACCCGAGTCCGGCGCCGGCGTCGGACATCCCTTCCTCCCGGTGTGCCCCTCCCACGGCCTCCACGGCGATCCCGCCGTCGGCGGAAAGGTCCGCGCCGGATGGCAGGCGGTCCACGCCGGCCAGCCGCCGCAGCTGCTCGGCCAGCACCTCGGCTTTCAGGCGCCGCTGCCGGGGCAGGGCGATATGGCCGAATTCGGCGCCGCCTACCGGCGGATGCCCGTGGGACCAGGCGCGCCCGGAGTCCGCGGGATGCCAGAAGTGCTCCACGCGGTCCGGCGAGCCCTCCAGGACTTCCACGACGTCGGCGCGCCAGAATTTGGCGTTCTCCGCGGCGTCCGTGAACCGGACTCTGGCCTTTTCGCCCGGGATGCCGTGCCGGACGAACACCACCCGGCCGCCCTCGCGGGCGACGCAGTGCCCGCCGTGGGCCACGGGCCCGATGTCCAGGATGGCTTCACGGTGTTCCCGGGCGGGAGATTCCGGCCGGGCGCCGGCGGGCTGTGGGCTGTGGGAGGTCATTGCACGTCCTGCATGTTCTTGGCTTCTTCGGATGATTTGAGCTGCCAGGGAACGCTGGCCACCATGACGCCGGGTTCAAAGTGCAGCCGGGTCTTGATGCGCAGTGCAGTCTGGTTGTGGACCAGCTGCTCCCACCACTTGCCCACGACATACTCGGGGATATAGACCACGATCAGGTCGCGGGGCGAATCGCGCCGCATCTGTTTGATGTACTCCATGATGGGCGTCACCGTTTCCCGGTACGGGCTGGCGAGTACCGTCAGAGGCACGGGAATCTCCAGCTTTTCCCAGTCAGCCACGGTGCCGGCTGTTTCCTCCGCATCAATGTCCACCGTGATTGCGTCCAGCCTTGAGGGCCGCGAGGCGCGGGCGTAAGCGAGGGCGCGCAGCACAGGCTTGCGCACGTGCGAGACGAGCAGCACCGCATGCACCCGGGTAGGCAGGGCCCGCGGGGAGGAATCCTCGTCCACGGCCAGTTCCTTGGCCACGTTGTCATAGTGCGCCCGGATGCTCCACATCACCAGGAACAGGCCCAGCATGACGATCAGCGCAATCCACGCGCCCTGCTCGAACTTGGTGACAACGACGATCACCAGGACCAGCGCAGTCATGCCGAAGCCCACGCTGTTAATCGCCCGCGACTTTGCCATGCGCAGCCGGGCGGCCTTGTCCCGGGCCAGCTTGAGCTCCCTGCCCCAGTGCCGGATCATGCCCAGCTGGCTGGCTGTGAAGGAAATGAAGACTCCCACGATGTACAGCTGGATGAGCTTGGTGACGTCGGCGTTGAACACCAGGATCAGGAGCAGCGCTCCGGCGGCAAGGGCAAGCACGCCGTTGCTGAAAGCCAGGCGGTCGCCGCGGGTGCGGAGCTGGCGGGGCAGGTAGCCGTCCTGGGCCAGGATGGAGGCCAGGACCGGGAAACCGTTGAAGGCAGTATTGGATGCGAAAACCAGGATGAGGCCGGTGGCGGCAACCACCAGGTAGAACGGGAGGGACCCCGCGCCGAAAATGGTCTGCGCGATCTGGCTGATGGCCGGATTCTGGATATACCCCTCGGGCAGGGGTTTGCCGTCCAGCAGGAACTCCGTGGCAGGATCCAGGACGATGTGGACCTTGGTGGCGTTGGCCAGGTAGATGACACCGGCGAACATGGCGGCGCTCAGCAGTCCCAGCAGCAGCAGGGTGGTGGCGGCGTTCCTGCTCTTGGGCGGACGGAAGTTGGGCACCCCGTTGCTGATCGCTTCCACTCCCGTCAGCGCCGCGGCGCCCGACGAAAAGGCGCGCAGAAGCAGGAAGGCCCCCGCCAGGCCCACCAGCCCCTCGTCAAAGCCTGGGGCGGGAACAATGGTGAAGGCGGCGGACGGCGCCTCCCCCAGCGTGCCGGTGGAGGCCTGGAAAAGCCCTACCGCCGTCATGCCCAGGATGGCCACCATGAAGATGTAGGACGGGGCCGCGAAGAGCGTGCCGGCTTCCTTGACGCCGCGCAGGTTTACCAGCGCCAGGCCCGCCACGCCGGCTGCCGCCACGAGAGCCTGCTGGCCGTGGAGCGCCGGAATTGCGGTTGTCACGTAGGAGGCGGCCGAGGCCATGGATACCGCCACTGTCATGACGTAGTCCACCAGCAGCGCGGACGCCACCGTCAGGCCGGCGTACCTGCCCAGGTTCTCGTTGGCAATCTGGTAATCGCCTCCCCCGGAGGGGTAGGCGTGGACGTTTTGGCGGTAGGAGGCCACCACCGTGAGCAGCACCACCATGACGGCCAGGCCCACCCAGGGCGAGAAAGCGACAGCGCTGACGCCGGAGAGTGCCAGGGTCAGGAGGATTTCATCCGGGGCGTAGGCTACGGAGGACCAGGCGTCGGAGGAGAACACCGGGAGTGCGATCCGCTTGGGCAGCAACGTGTGGGTCAGGCGGTCATTCCTGAACGGCCTGCCCACCAGCACCCGCTTGGCGGCATTGAATATTGTCAGCACCCCACAAAGCTAGTCTGATTCCCGGGGGATGTCATGACGGCCCGCCCCGGGCGCGATGAGGGGACGGGCCGGTAGAGTTTCGTGCTGCAGCACGTTGTCGGTGATGAAGAGGAGAAACGGTGGCGCACTTCGTGATCATGGGATGCGGCCGGGTGGGTGCAACCCTGGCGCACACGCTCGAAGATGCCGGCCATTCCGTGGCCATCATCGACCAGGACGACCGGGCCTTCCGCCGGCTCCGGCAGGGCTTCACGGGCCGCAAGGTGACCGGCGTGGGCTTCGACCGCGATACTCTGCGGCAGGCCGGCGTTGACGAGGCCTACGCCTTCGCCGCCGTTTCCAGCGGCGACAACTCGAACATCCTGGCCACCAGGGTGGCGCGCGAAACCTTCCACGTCCCGCACGTGGTGGCCCGGATCTATGATCCCGGCCGGGCCGAAATCTACCAGCGGCTGGGCATTCCCACGGTCGCGGCAGTCCGCTGGAGCGCAGACCAGGTCCTGCGCCGGATCCTGCCCGAACAGCACCTGGCCGGCGACTTCCGCGAACCGTCCGGCCGGCTGGTCCTGGCCGAACTGGACCTGGACGCCGCCTGGGTGGGGCACCGGATCAGCAGCATCGAGGCGGCCGCGGGTATCCGGGTGGCGTATCTGACCCGTTTTGGCGAGGGCATGCTGCCGGACGCCGGAACCGCCTACCAGGACGGCGACACCGTCCATGCCATGCTGCATGTGGACCGCAGCGCCCAGGTTGCCCAGGTCCTGGCCAAAGCACCCGCCAAGGAGTTCCAGTGAAAGTCGTGATTGTTGGCGCCGGCAGCGTCGGCTCGTCCATCGCCAGGGAACTGCTGGCCCACCGCCACGAGATCCTGCTGATCGACCAAAAACCGGAGGTCATCGGCCGCAGCGGGCTGCGCGGCGCACACTGGCTGGTTGGTGATGCCTGCGAACTGAGCACCCTGCAGGGCGCCAAGGTCGAGGAAGCGGACGTAGTGGTTTCCGCCACCGGTGACGACAAGGTCAACCTGGTGGTCTCGCTGCTGGCCAAGACGGAGTTCGGCGTGGGCAGGACCGTGGGGCGGGTGAACAACCCCAAGAATGACTGGATGTTCAACGACTCCTGGGGTGTCGACGTCGCAGTCAACACGCCGCAGCTCATGACCGCACTGGTGGAGGAGGCCGTCGAGATCGGCGACCTTGTCCGCCTCCTCACTTTGCAAACCGGCGTGTCATCGCTGGTGGAGTTCACCGTCCCGCACGATTCGCACGTGATCGGCAAGACGGTAGGCGACATCCGCTGGCCGGAGGATTCCACCCTGGTGGCCATCCTCCGCGACCATGCGCCCATCACCCCCAGCCGGGACGACGTCATCGACGGCGGCGACGAGCTGTTCTTCGTGACCACCATCGCTGCGGAAGACGAGCTGCGGGCGCTGTTGTCAGCGGAACCGGCTGAAGCCGCAGCTCCCGGCACGGCGGTTCAGGCGGCGCCGCAGCAGGCCCTGGAGGATGACGGTTTCGACGGTTAGGCGGCGGCAGGTGCCGGCTTGGTGACCAGCCAGGCCACCCACACGCCCAGGATGTACAGCGGCGCGCCCATGATGAGCCGCGTCGTGGCCAGGGCGGTGAGTCCGTCCGGGCCCATCAGGTAAAGCGGCACCTGCACAGCGAGCCGCAGCGCCAGGACGGCAACGATGATCCAGGTGCCCAGCCGGTAGGCCTTGAGCCGCGCCGGGTCCTTCCGCCAGTCGAGGCCTTCGTTCCGGATGAAGCCGAAAAGCAGCCCTGCGACCGGCCACTTGGCCAGGATCGAAATGACCATCGCCACGATGTAGCCGGCGTTCGTAAAGAAGCCGGGCAGGTAGAAGTCCTCGGCCTTGCCCGTGGTGTTGGCCAGCCACGCCGAAATTCCCACGCCCAGCACACCGGCCAGGGCCTGGGTCAGGGGTCGCCGCTGGATGAGGCGCACCACGGTGAACACCGCGGCGCCTGCCAGGGCCGCCACCAGTGAGGGGGTCAGCTCCCGGGTGACCGTGAAGACCACCAGGAACACCAGGCCAGGCAGGATGCTCTCGGCGATGCCCTGGACACCGCCGGCGCTGCGCAGCACATCCACGCGGCCATCGTGGGTGCGGTGCAGGCCGGCCTTGGCTGCGTAGCCTGCGGCAATGTCCGCCATGGGAGTCCCTTCCTGCTGGTCACCGGCGCCCGTGTGGTTGCCTCCCGATGCGGCATTGCGGCGTTCGCCGGGCGTCGGCCCGGGCTGGGACGGTGTCATTCATTCTCCTGGCGGGACAGTATTTCGTAGCGCGGATTGAACATGGTGGGCAGGCCGCGGCTGTGGGAGAGCATGCCCTCGAGCCGCAGTTCCGTGCCGGGCCCGATCCCGGCGACCCGGCGGCGGCCCAGCCACACGACCCGAAGCCGGCCGTGCTCCCCGCCCGGCCGGGCTGGCCTGCCGGTCCTGCCGGCTGCGGTGTCCGTCACGATGGCGGTGAACGCCGGGGCTTCCCCCGACGGAACGTACGTCACCGACTCGATCCGGCCGCGGCACAGCACCCGGCCCTTGGCCGGCAGCCGGTTCGGGGACAGGCAGCCGGCGTCGCCGTCCGGCGGCGCGGCTCCCCGTCCGGTGTCCATCGGGTCAGCCAATCTGTGTGGTTTCCGGACCGCGCTCGGGCTCCTGCAGGGAAGGAGCGGCGGCCGGAGGTGTTGCGGTTGCGTCCTTGGGAAGCCGAAGCTGCAGCAGGTCACGCGGCGGCATGGGGTTGTCGCCCCGGACTACCACCACTTGGCGGAACAGCGCCTCGAGCGGTTCCGCAGCGGGGCGTTCCAGTGCAGCGGCACCGCCCAGGACACCGCGGAGGAACCAGCGGGGGCCGTCTACGCCGACGAAGCGGGCCACGCGGTAGCCCTGGCTGCCGTCGGCGGCCGCTGCGGGCAGCCTGGCGATGAGCTCGGTGCCGAATGGCCCCTCGATTTCTTCGACCTGTCCGCCCTGCGCGCCGACGGACTGGCCGATCTGGCCACGGATCTCATCCCAGAGCCCCTCGGTCTTGGGCGCGGCGAAGGCCTGCAGCTGGAGGCTGGAGCCATTGAGGTCAAGGGTCACGGCCACCACGCGCTGGGTTGCTTCCTCGACTTCGAGGCGCAGCTGCAGGCCTTCGGAGGGTGCAACCAGCAGTGCGCCCAGGTCCACGTAGCCATCCCGGCCCGTCACCTCGGACTCGTCGAACGGGCCGCCGGCCCGCCGGTGGTCGCCTTCGGCCGCCGTGTCCGAAAGCTCCGCGGCAGTCAGGGACTCCTCCGGCTCAGTGACCTGTTCCTTCTTGGTTTTCCTGCCGAGCCCAAAGACCATGGGGCTGTCTCCTTAGTGTGAGGTGCGCGGGCCCGCCCGTGGCGGGTGCCGCCGTCGTGCGTTGCTGCCGCCGTAACGAAAACCGGGATAGTCAGGTCCCGGGCTGGATGAATCCGCCCGTGGAGCCGAATCCGCCGGTGCCGCGCACCGATCCGCTTAATTCATCCACGGGAACAAACTGTGCGTACTCCACGCGCTGAATGACCATTTGGGCAATTCTATCGCCGCGGCGGAGTTCTATGGCCTGCGAGGCGTCCGTGTTAAGGAGGGTGACCGCGATTTCGCCGCGGTATCCGGCATCCACTGTTCCCGGGGCGTTGACGATGGTGAGGCCGTGCTTGGTGGCCAGGCCGGAGCGGGGGTGGATGAGCGCCACGTAGCCAAAAGGAAGGGCGATCGAAACACCCGTGGGGACCATCCTGCGCTCCCCCGGCTGGAGGACGACGTCCTCGCGGGCGCGGAGGTCGGCTCCGGCGTCACCGGGATGCGCATAGGAGGGCGCTTCCAACCCGGGATCCAGCATTTTCAGCCCGACCTGAAGGGTAGGCGCCCATGCTTCGTCTCCGGCGGGGGTTGCGTTGATAACGGTGCCTGGTGCGGCGGAAAGGTCAGTCACAGTCACTCACTCTAACCCGCGCCCCTGCGCCTGACCTAGGCGCGGGGGCGGCCATCGGATCGGTCAGGCGGGAGCCGGGATGAAATAGCGGGCCAAAGATGAAAAGCTGTCCCCATGCCCGAATCCAGCCCTGCCGCGCCCGTTCCCAGCACTCCGCCAGCCGGCACCCGGGTGATCTACCGGGAGAAGCTGTGGCCCGGCGTGTGGATCTGGATCATCGCGGCCGGCATCTCCGGGGCAGGGATCCTGGTGTTTGCCCCCATCAGCATGGCGGCAGGCTTTACCGCCGCCGGAGTGCTGTTCGCCATCATCAGCGTGCTCCTGCTGACGTCCACACCCGCCATCGAGGTCACCGGGGACACGCTGACGGTAGGGCGGGCCACCATCGAACGCCGCTTCGTAGGCGAGGCGGAGGCCTTCCGTGGTTCCGAAGCAACAGCCGAACGCGGGACCCGGCTCAACGGGCTTGCCTACCTCTGCATCCGTGGCTGGATCGATCCGGTGGTCAGGATCCGGATCACGGACCCCGCCGACCGCACGCCCTACTGGCTCACGTCCACGCGGCACCCTGAGCGGCTGACCGCCGCACTCTCGCGCCGCTAGCACCTCCCCGCCCGGACTGCCGCTAATTCGCGGCGCGCCCTGTACCTTGAGCCAATTCCCGGCGCGAGGGTGGCAGAGTTTCGATTGATAGTAATGCCAGGGTGGAGGATTTGCATGCAGGATCTACGGCTTGTAGGCGTACACGACGACGGGACGCACCTCCTGTTGAGCGGTGCCGGCGGCGAGATGTTCCAGCTGCCGATCGACGAAGCACTCCGGGCGGCGAGCCGCGCTCCTGCCAGGAAGGCGGCCGAGCGGCCGTCCGTCCCGATGTCTCCGCGTGACATCCAGGCCCGGATCCGGGCCGGTGCCACGGCAGCGGACGTTGCGGAACTTTCCGGGCTGCCGCTGTCCAAGGTGGAACGCTACGAGGGGCCGGTGCTGGCCGAACGGGAGTACGTGGCCCAGCAGGCCCGCAAGGTCGAGGTGGCGGCTCCCGCTCCCGGACATGATGCCTACCGTGCGGCGTTCGGCGACAGCCCCGCCACGCTGGCCGACATGGTGGGGCACCGCCTTTCCGCCCACGGCATCGACCCCTCCGGCGTGGAGTGGGACTCCTGGCGCCGCCAGGACGGAACCTGGACCGTGTCCGCCAGCTTCGAAGCCGGCACCGGCACCGCCGGAATCGGCGAAGAGCCGCCGGCCCTGTGGACCTTCATCCCTTCCCGTAAATCCCTGCAGAATGCCAACCGCTGGGCGCAGCAGCTGAGCGAGCTGGAGCCGCTGGACGGACCGCTTCCGGCCCGCCGGCTGTCCGCCGTCTCGGACCGGCCCTTCGATTTCGAGACGGACGCAGACGCCGCCCGTCCTGCCCGAGGCCCGCACCCTGTCCCCGCAGCCGGGGAGGAGCCGGCAGCCGGAGCGGAACCGGATGAGCTGCTGGATATGCTGCGCTCACGCCGCGGCCAACGGCTGGGTGTCGACGAAGATTCGGACGACGCCCTGGCGCTCCTCCTGACCCACGGGGTTCCCGCCGCCCACCCGCGGCCCTCCGAAGTGGTGGCTGAGGAAGAAGAGGAAGAGGAGCCGGACCTTCCGGAAGAACCGGAAGAAGTTCCGGCGGGCCGCGGCGAATCCTTCATTCGCCGCCGCGACGCGCGGCCGTCCATGCTGTCCCGGTTGAGCCTCATCCCGCCGCTGCGCGACACGGCGGAGGACGACGGGCTGGACGATTCGCTGCGGCTGCACGACGGCGTCAGCACCGCCACGCGCGAGATCACCATCGTGGCGTCCCCCCAAAAGGGTTCCCCGGGAGGCACGGGCCGCAGTTCCGGCGGCGCGGGGCTGGATGAGCTGCTCGGCGGCAGCCAGCGCAGGCCGGCTCCACGAAACGACGACGATTCCTCCGGCGCACCGTCCCCGCTTGACCCTGAGGTGCCGGAGCGGCAGCCGGCCCGGCCCAAGCGGTCCAGCGTCCCGTCCTGGGACGAGATCGTCTTCGGTACCCGCAGCGACTAGGCCTGCTTTCGCCTTAAAGCGCGCCGGAGCCCCGCCACAGGCACGCGTCGACGTCGAATGGCAGCAACTGGTCCTGCCCGGCCATGAGCGTGGCGCCGTGCGCGGTCACGCGGCGCATGTAATGCCGGCGGCACAGCGTTTCGTATCCCACCACCGGAACGTGCTCCGCGGCTGTCCGCGCCGCGGGGCCGTCCATGTCCACATCGCCCACCACCACCTGGGCTCCTTCGGTGACCATGACGCCGTCGACCGTCCTGGCGTTGTGCGTGGCCCGGCGGCCGCACCAGCACAGCGCCTCCACCTGGAGCACCTGCACCCGGTCCGCCAGTTCGACGAGCCTCTGGGAGCCGGGAAACAGCCGGGTGCGGAAATCGGCAGTGATCCCGAACGCGAAGACATCAACGTCGATTTCGTCCACCACCTTGGCCAGCTGTTCAATCTGCGCCGGCGAGTAGAACTGCGCCTCGTCGCAGATGAGGTAGTCCACCCGCTGTCCCTGGGTGCGGCGGCGCATGACCTCATCCCAGAAATCGGTGCCGTCCAGGACCTCCACCGCGTCCGTCTGCAGGCCCAGCCGGCTGGAAATCCGTGATTCGCCTGCGCGGTCGTTGCGGGTGAACCGCACGCCGCCGCGCCCGCGGGCACGGTGGTTGTGGTCCATCTGCAGTGCCAGCGTGGACTTGCCGCAGTCCATCGTTCCAGAGAAGAAAACCAGTTCAGCCACGCCGCGCAGTCCTGCCCGGGACCTGGAAACAGAGCAGGGGGACCTCGCGTTCAGCCTTGGTCAGCGAGCCGTGCTGGCCCACCACTTCCATGGCGGCGGGCCGGACGCGTCGGGTGTCGTAGAAGGCCAACGCGTCCCGGGCCGCCACCAGGACGTCGCCGATCCTGCCGGCGGCTTCCGGACGCACTGGTCCAAAGAGGCCCGCGGCCAGGGCATCGGCCCGGGTGAACGCCCAGATCCGGTCTCTGAAGCGGGCACGCCATGCCTCCGCGAGGCGGGCGGCCGCGCCCGGGCGGGCGCCCGGTTCCAGGTAGAGGTGCACCATGCGCGGCTCCCCTGCCGTGTGCCGGACGCCTTCGATCAGGGCGGGGTCGGTGGAGTAGTCCAGCCGCTGCTGCTCCGGCACGTCCAGCATCCCGTGATCCGCGGTGAGGAGGACCGTGGTACCGGCGGGCAGGGTGGCGTGGAGCCGCTTGAGGGTGGCATCAAGCTCCTCCAGCTGGTGTTCCCACTGGGCGGACTGACAGCCGTAGCGGTGCCCCGCCTTGTCCAGCTCGTTCACGTAGAAGTACATCAGTGATGGACCCGGAGCCGCCATCGTTTCGGCGGCGGCTGCTGTCCTGGCATGGGCGGTGGTCCCTGGCACGAAGGCGCCCCCGCGCAGGACGGCGCGGGTCATGGGAGAGTCCCCGAACTGGGGAAGGCTGACCGTGGTAACGGCCACGTGTTCAGCGGCCCGTTCCAGGACGGTGGGAAACGGCTGCCAGTCCAAGGGGTCCACGCCGGGGTCCCAGTTGCCCAGGAGGTTGACCACCTTGTCCTGGGCCGGGTCAAGGACGTCATAGCCCACCATGCCGTGCTGCCCGGGGGGAAGCCCGGTGCCCAGGCTGGCCAGCGCCGCCGCCGTAGTGGTGGGAAAGGCCGAATCGAGCCAGACGGGAACCTCCCCCTGGCCGCCCTGCATGATGGAGCGCAGGAACGGGGTATGGGCGGTCTTTTGCTTTAGGAGGTTCCGCCCCAGCCCGTCCGCCACCACAACGCACACCCGGGCGGCGGCGGGCAGGCCCAGGACGTTGGCGAACCCGGGCACGCCCACGCTGGCGGCGGAGCTGGAGAGAACCTCGGCGACCGAGCGCCGTCCGTAGGCGGGGGCGGGAGGCAGGGCCGGAGTATGGTTTTTCGCCGCAGCAGTGGCGCCGCCGGCAACGTGTTGGTCTGCGGGCATCTCAGCGCTGCTGGTGGCCGCGGCTCAGGCGGTTGCCGAATACTCCGGCGCGGGGCCGCGGCGGCAGGGACTGCGGCCGCGGTGCCGGTGCGGCCGACCCGGTGTTGACTGCACGGAGGGCCCGGGCAAACAGCTTGGCGTCCTGGACAGCCTGCAGGCCGTCCGCTTCGGCGCTGATCCGCAGGACGATGTCCTCCTGGCTGATGGTGCCGCTGTAGCCGTGGTCCGCCTCGCACTGCGGGTCGCCGCAGGTGGCAGGGCCCATGTCCAGGCGCTGCCCGCCCGACCATGCGATGGAAAGGGTCATCTCCCGCACGGGATCGGACGGCTTGTAGTCCTGGGGCTGGGCGTACATGTAGCTCAGGACAACGGAGCGGATCTGCGCCACCGGCACCGATTCGGTGGAGATCTGGGCGACGATCTGCTCGCCTGCCTCGTCGAGCTGCTGGTCGTCCACGTGCGTGATCACCAGCATGTCGGCGGTAAGGACCAGGACGGTGATGTGGCGGCGCACCTCGGCGCGGTCGAAGTGTGTTTCCAGGTGGACCAGGTGAGCCACGCAGTCCCGGCCGTCCAGCGCATCATCCACGACGTCGGCCACCAGGCGCGGGTAGAAGCCTGCCTTCTGGAGGGCGCCGTCCAGGCTTTGGCCCTGTTCACTGTGGCTGTGTGAGCTGTGGTGGCGGACTGCCTGGTTTTCGTGGCCGGGCGTTTGCGGCGCCGATGCTGGAGGCTGGGAGCTCATTCCCCCATTTTCACAGATCGGCCGGGGACTTGCTAACCGCTTCAGCCCAGCATGGCACGCCTGGCACTGTCCGTCCGCTGGGCGGCATTGCCGATCCGGACGTCTGCGGCCAGGATGGTGGCCCCCGAGGTGCCGCACAGTACCGGGTTGAATTCCACCAGGGCGATCTCCGGATGGTTGTCCTTGAGCCAGGCCAGCCGGCCTGCCAGGTCCTCCAGCGCCGCGATGTCCACCGCGGGCAGCCCCTGGTAACCAAAAAGCTTCCGGGCGGCCCGCGGTGCCCGGACAAAGTCGTGGACATCGGCCGCGGACAGCGGCGGCACCCGGTGCGCCCAGTCGTCCAGCAGGTTGACGGCGTCCCCGGCGAGCCCGAAGGAGATCACCGGCCCCAGCAGCGGGTCCTCGATGGCCCGGAAGGTGCAGGCCTGTCCCACCGGCGCCATGCTTTGGACTTCCAGCGCAGCCTCCCCGTAGGACGCCAGCGCGCGGCGCATCTGCACCACGTTCTGCCGCAACGAGCCGGCATCCTGGATGTCCAGGCGGACGCCACCCAGGTCCAGCCGGTGCCGCAGGGCCGGTTCCGTGGTCTTGAGCGCTACCGGCCAGCCGAGCGCGTTGGCGGCTTCCACCGCTTCATCCGGGGTGGTGAAGCCTTTGGAGGGCAGCACGGTGATGCCGTAGTGGCCAAGGAGGGAGGCCGCCGCCGCGGGGTCCAGCTGCTTGAGCTGCTCGCCCCTGACGTCCCGCAGCAGCACCTGCAGTTCGTCCCACGCGGCGGCGGGGTCGCAGCCGGCCGGTTCCACGAAGTGTCCGTGGTCCCGGGCGGACCACTCCGCGTACCGCACCACGGATGCCAGCGCGGCCACGGCCGCGCCGGGGTTGGAGAAGCACGGGATGGCGTTGCCCGCCGGACCCACCATGCCTTCCACGTATACGGACGGGTCAAGGATGCCGGTGAAGGCCGCCAGGACAGGCTTGCCGGCGGCCTTGGAACATTCGGCAAGGACCCCGGCAATGCTGTCCACGGTGAGGCCGCGGGCAGGCAGCAGCGCGGCCACTACCGCGTGCACGGCTGGATCCGCCAGGGCGCCGCTGAGCGCCGCGCGCAGCGCAGGCAGCGCCACTGACTGGCCGGCGTCGAGGTCGATGCCCGCGAGCAGCCGGGCCACGGTGAGCCCGTGCGCGGCCGCACTGTCCGCCACCACCTTGCCCAGAGCGTCCGAGTTGCTGAAGAGCGCCAGACCGGGGCCCGCCGGCAGCGGCTGCCCGGAGACCACCTGTGCAACGTCCACGAGCTGTTCAATGGTTTCCACCCGGATCACGCCGGACTGCCGGAGCATGGCGTCCAGGGCGCCGGCCGGTGCCTGCGTGGTGCGCACGGCATGTCCGGGCGGCAGACGCAGGCCCATGGCATCGGACTTGGCCACGATGACCGGCTTTGTGCGGGCCAGGCGGCGGGCCAGCCGGGAGAATTTACGCGGGTTCCCGATCGACTCCAGATAGAGCCCCACGGCGGTGGTATCGGCGTCGTCCTCCCAGTACTGCATCATGTCGTTGCCGGAGACGTCCGCCCGGTTACCCGCGGAGAGCAACGTGGACAGCCCCAGCTGCCGGCGGCTGGAGGCCGCGTACAGCGACACCCCGATGGCAGCGGACTGGCTGAACAGTCCCAGGCCGCCGCGGGCGGGCAGTGCCGGGGCCATGGACGCGTTCAGCGAGACGTCGGGATGGGTGTTGACGATGCCCAGCGACGCCGGACCGATCACCCGCATGCCGCTGGCCCGCGCCTGCCGTACCAGGTCCCGCTGCCGGGCGAGGCCCCGTTCGCCGTCCTCGGCAAAACCGGCGGAGGCGATGACCAGCCCCTTCACGCCGGCCGCCGCGCACTCGGCCACCACCTGGGCGACCTCTTCGTAGGGCACCGCAATCACGGCCAGCTGGACCGGTTCGGGAACCTCTGCCAGCTTGCCGAAGGAGAGCATGCCGGCCAGTTCCAGCGCTTCGGGATTGATGGCGTAGATCCGGCCGGGGAAGTGCCCTTCGATGATGTGCTCGAGCAGCTGGTACCCCACAGTGCCCCATTTGCGGCTGGCACCGATTACTGCGACGGACGACGGCGTCAGCAGGTCCCGTACGCTCCTGGCCTCGGCGCGGTGCTCGCGTGCCTCCATGACGGCCCGGGATTTCTCCGTGGGGTCGATGTTGAACTCCAGGCTGACGACGCCGTCGTCGAAATGGCGCTTGACGTCGTAGCCGGCATCGGCGAAGACCATCAGCATCTTGCGGTTTTCCGGCAGCACCTCCGCGCTGAACCTCCGGATCCCGTTCTCGTGCGCCGCCGCGGCCAGGTGTTCCAGCAGGATGGAGCCTATTCCGCGGCCCTGATGGGCGTCGGCGATGTTGAAGGCCACCTCCGCCTCGGTTGGATCGTCGAGGCGGTCGTAGCGGCCGATGCCGATGATGGCGCTGCCGATGGTGATGACGAACGCCACCCGGTCCCTGTAGTCCACTTCCGTGAAGCGTTTGAGCTCCTTGCTGGACAGCCGGGCCTTGAAGGCGAAGAACCGCATGTAGATTGAGTTCTGCGACTGCCCGGCGTGGAATGCCTGGACGGCGTCCGCGTCCGATGGATGGATGGGCCGCAAGTGGGCCGTGCCGCCGTCACGCAGGACGACATCGGCCTCCCAATGTTCCGGATATTCGCCGTCCCCGGGCCGATCCACCATAGGCTTAGCCTAGCCAAAAACTTCCGCAGCGCACCCGTGGCCTGCACAGCTCCCCCAAGAAGGATTTACCAGCCCCATGGCACGCCGCCAATCTTCAGCCCCTCCCGTGGACAGCACTCCCTACACGGAGAACATCGTGGACATCGATGTCACCTCCGAAATGGAAGGCTCCTTCCTGGAGTACGCCTACTCGGTGATCTACTCCCGGGCGCTGCCGGATGCCCGGGACGGCCTGAAGCCGGTGCAGCGGCGCATCCTCTACATGATGAGCGACATGGGGCTGCGGCCTGACCGCGGGCACGTCAAGAGCGCCCGCGTGGTGGGCGAGGTCATGGGCAAGCTGCACCCGCACGGCGACACCGCCATCTACGACGCCATGGTCCGGATGGCCCAGGACTTCTCCCTCCGCCTCCCGCTGATCGACGGGCACGGCAACTTCGGGTCGCTCGACGACGGCCCGGCGGCTCCCCGGTACACCGAGGCAAGGCTTGCGGCTGCCGCGCTGACGCTGACGGACCACCTCGACGAGGACGTGGTGGACTTTGTCCCCAACTACGACAACCAGCTGACCCAGCCGGATGTCCTCCCGGCGGCATTCCCCAACCTGCTGGTCAACGGGGCCACCGGCATTGCCGTTGGCATGGCCACCAACATGGCACCGCACAACCTCGTGGAAGTGATCAATGCCGCCCGGCACCTGATCGCCCACCCGGATGCCACGCTGGACGACATCATGCGCTTCGTGCCGGGGCCGGACCTGCCCAGCGGCGGCCGGATTGTCGGCCTCGACGGGATCCGCGACGCGTACGCAACCGGCCGGGGCTCGTTCAAGACCCGCGCCAAGGTGGAGATCGAGCAGCTCTCGGCCCGCCGCACCGGCCTGGTGGTCACCGAACTCCCCTACATGGTGGGTCCGGAGAAGGTGATCGAGAAGATCAAGGACGCCGTCAACGCCAAGAAACTGACCGGCATCAGCGACATCGTGGACCTGACCGACCGCAAGCACGGCCTGCGCCTGGTCATCGAGCTGAAGAACGGCTTCAACCCGAACGCGGTCCTGCAGCAGCTGTACCGGTACTCGCCGATGGAAGACTCGTTCGGCATCAACAACGTCACGCTGGTGGACGGGCAGCCGCAGACCCTGGGGCTGGTCCAGCTGCTCACCGTCTACGTCAACCACCGCCTTGACGTGGTCCGCCGCCGCACCGTGTTCCGGCTGGGGAAGAAGAAGGACCGCCTGCACCTGGTGGAGGGCCTCCTCATTGCCATCGTGGACATCGACGAGGTCATCCAGATCATCCGGTCCTCGGACGAGGCCGCCGCCGCCCGCGAGCGGCTGATGTCCATCTACGACCTGTCCGAGGTCCAGGCGAACTACATCCTGGAGCTGCGGCTCCGGCAGCTGACCAAATACTCCCGGATCGAGCTGGAGAAGGAACAGGACGAACTGCGGCGGGAAATCGCTGAACTTGAGGCGATCCTGGGCTCCGATGAACGGCTGCGGACCCTGGTGTCCGACGAGCTCGCCGCCATCGCCGAAGCCCACGGCAGCCCGCGGCGCACCGTGCTGCTGGAGTCCGAAGCTGTCTCCCCCACCGTCGCTGCCGAGGTTGCCGGTGCCAAGAAGGGCAAGGCCACGCCGCTGGCCCTGGAGATCGCCGACGATCCCTGCTGGGCAATCCTCACCGCTTCGGGCCAGGTGGCCCGCACCAGCAACCGGGAACCGCTGGCTGAGGCCGGCCCGCGCGGCAAGCATGACGTCTATGCCTCCGTGGTGAAGACTACGGCGCGCGGCGAAATCGCGGCCGTCACCTCCCTGGGCCGGATGCTGCGCCTGCAGGTCATGGACATGCCGGTCCTGCCGCCGGTGGCCGGGCTGCCCAACCTGGCCGGGGGCGTTCCGGCCAAGGAGTTCCTGACGCTGCTCAAGGGCGAGTCGCTGGTGGCGTTCGTTCCGCTGGATGAGGTGCTGGCCATCGGCACGGCCCAGGGCGTGGTGAAGCGCGTCCAGCCCGACTATCCGCTGAACCGCGAGGACTGGGAGATCATCTCCTTGAAGGACAAGGACTTCGTGGTGGGCGTGGCTCCGGCCGGGGCGGATGATGCGGAACTCGTGTTCGTCACCGCCCAGGCGCAGCTGCTGAAGTTCCCGGCCGCCGCCGTCCGTCCGCAGGGCCGCACCGCCGGGGGCATGGCCGGCATCAAGCTCGCCGCCGGTGACCGCGTCATCTCCTTCGGTGTGGTGGCGGCCAATGACGGGACCGCCGTCGTGGTCACCATCGCCGGCACCGTGGGCGCCCTGCCGGGTACCGCCCCGGGAACCGCCAAGGCGACCGCGTTCGCGGAGTATCCGGCCAAGGGCCGTGCCACGGCCGGGGTCCGCGCGCACCGGTTCCTAAAGGGCGAGGACACCCTCCTGCTGGCCTGGGCCGGACACGGTCCTGCCAAGGCGTCCTCGGCCGCCGGGGTGGCCCGCTCGCTGCCCCAGGAGCACGGCCGGCGGGACGGTTCGGGCGTACCGCTCTCGCAGGCGGTGGATGCGGTGGGGCCCGCCATGGCGTGGCCCGATCAGGCCTAGACTGCTGGCATGCCTATCGTTCCTGATGAGAAGGACTGGACCTGGGTCCTGACGCGGCCCTGCCCCGAATGCTCGTTTGATTCCGGCACGGCCACACCGTCCACCGTTCCCGGCACCATTGCGAACATGCTGCCGCGCTGGCGGGCGGTCCTGCGCCGCCCGGGGGCCACTGAACGCCCGGATGACCGTACCTGGTCGCCGCTGGAATACGCCTGCCATGTCCGGGATGTGTTCAGCCTTTTCGACCAGCGGCTGAACCTGATGCTGGAACAGGACGACGCACGGTTCGCTGACTGGGACCAGGACCGCACCGCGGTGGAGAAGGACTACGCCTCTGCCGATCCCGCTGTGGTCAGCGCCGAGCTCACCGCAGAAGGCCAGCAGGTGGCGGACTCCTTTGCCGCCGTGCGGGAGTCCGACTGGGGCCGCACCGGCCTGCGCAGCAACGGTTCAGAGTTCACGGTGCTCACCCTTGCCCGCTATTTCCTGCACGACGTGGTCCACCACCTGCACGACGTGGACGGCTGACTATCCCGCAGCGGCTCCCGCCCAGCCGCGGACGCCCGTGTTTTCTGCGGCCGTATCCTCAGCACCGGACTCAAGGGCCAGCCGGGCGTCCTCCGGCCTGATGTCCGCCGCGTGGTGGGTCACCAGGACCACGGTCCGGTCCCGGAGGCCCGCCCGCAGGTCCGCCATCATGGCCGCAGCGGATTCGTTGTCCAGGTGCGCGGTGGGCTCATCGAGCAGGATCACCTCAGCGCCCGTCATCAGGGTCCGGGCCACGGCCAGGCGCTGGCGTTCCCCGCCGCTGAGGAATGCCCCGCCGGGGCCGATACGCGTGTCCAGCCCGGCCGGCAGCCGGTCCACCAGCGGGGCGAGTCCGACGGCGGCGAGGGCCTGGCGCATGTCCATGTCCCCGGGCGCATTTCCGCCCTGCGCCTGTCCTGCCCGTGCCCTTCCATCCTGCGGCCTTCCCAAGAGCAGGTTTCCCCGGATGGTTGAATCGAACAGGTGCGCCTCCTGCGGGCACCACGCCACATTGCCGGTGGCCCGGACCTCGCCTCGGGCGGCGGGCAGGAAGCCCAGCAGGACGGACAGGAGCGTGGACTTTCCGGAGCCGGACGGCCCGGTCACGGCGAGCCAGCGTCCCGGCTCCCCAGCCGCATCCAGTGCGGAAAAGACTTCCGGTCCACCTGGCCACGCAGCGGCGAGGCCAACCAGTTCGACGCCGGCCCGGCCGCCCGCGCGCTCCGGCACGGGGAAGCGGCCGTCACAGGCCGATTCGGACCCGGCACTTTTCCGGCGCGCGGGCGGTTCTTCCGCGCCGCCGTCTTCGGTGCTGCCGAGCACTCCGGACTCCCCTATCCGCCCCATCACGGTGCGGAGCGCCGGGAACTGGCGCACCGCCGTCGTCATCGCTGCGTAAGGTTCCACCAGCGCCAGCAGGAAAAGGACGACGACGGCCGCCGTGGCGGGTGCCGTCGCTCCGGAGAGGATGCCGGGAGCCGCGAGGCAGGCAGCAGCGAGGGCCGCAGTGCCGCAGGCGGCCGTGGCTGCTGCATGGCCCAGCCCGTCCGCCCAGGCGGAGCGGCGGGACGCTGCGGTGGCCTGGCGGTCGCGCCGCCGAAGGCCGGCCAGCACCCGGGCCGCCACACCGTTGGCGTGGAGGTCCGCCCGGGATTCAAGTGCTGCCGCAGCGCGTCCCAGGACGTCCCGGCGCAGTGCCTGTTCGGCGGAAGCGGACGCACGGTCGGCCCACAGCGCCAGCAACGGGGCCAGCAACAGGCTGGCGGCTCCTGCGGCGACGACGGCCGGCAGTGCGGCCGGGACGAGGACTCCGGTGGCGCCCAGGGCCAGTGCGGTCACTGCAACAGCCGTAACCGGGGGCAGGAGCACCCGGGGCAGCAGGTCGCGCACGGTATCAACGTCGTCGATGACGGTTCCCAGGACGTTCCCGCCCTGCAGCAGGCGCCGCACGGCGAGGGCCCTGCGGCTCAGCGATTCCCAGAGGCGCCCGCGCAGCCGGGTCAGGGCGGCGAAGACGGCATCGTGGAGCAGGAGCCGTTCCCGGTAGCGCAGCACCGCACGGCCGATGCCGAAGAAGCGGACGCCAACGATCGCGGTCAGCAGGTACAGGATGGGCGGCTGTTCGCTGGCCCGGATGATGAGCCAGCCGGACAGTCCGGACAGTGCCACGGCGAACACCGCGGCCAGTGTCCCCGCCACCGCTGCGGCCAGGAACGTGCCCCGGACCGGGGACAGGATGCCTGCCAGCAGGCGGCCCGGTGCAGGCGGGACGGGCATGTCCTGTCCGCCGCTTGCGCCGGTCGTGGCCGGGGCCCCCGCAGTCCCGGGGGTTTCAGGGGCCACCGGCGTCGGCAGTCCCCCGGCCGTCCCGGACTTGCCTGCCGTGAGCGGGGCCGCGGCGGTCCCCGGCGCAGCCTGGGTCACCGTAACGATGTGGTCGGCGAGCGCGCGGGTGCAGTCCTCGTGGGCCACCAGGATCACGGTGACCCGGCCCCGCAGCCGCGCCACTGCCTCTTCGACGACGACGGCGGAGGCCTGGTCCAGGTGGGCTGTGGGTTCGTCGAGCAGCAGGACGGTGGCTCCGGCCGCCACCCGCGCGAGGCCCCGCGCCAGGGCAACCCGGCGCAGTTCTCCGGGGCTCAGTTCGGCGGGGCGCCTGCCTGCAAGGTGCCCTGCCGCCGCTTGTTCCAGGCATTCCCGTGCGACGTCGGCAGCCGGCCGCACCGCCGCATCCTGGTCCGGACCTTCAGGTGCCGCCGGGCAGTAGAGCTCAACCTCGCCGAGCACTGAGTCGGCCACCGTTGCCGGATGCTGCGGCACCCACGCCAGCGCGTTCCGGTCCAGGCCGGTGATGGCGCCGGTGACAGTGGCGCCTCCCCCGTCGCCCACGGTCCCGGCAAGGACACCCAGCACGGTGCTCTTGCCCGCTCCGCTGGGTCCGGCCAGGGCGGTGATCCTGCCGGCGGGCGCCACGAAGGAGAGCGGGCCGACGGCGGCCCTCCCTCCGTAGGTGACCGTAAGGCCGCTGACACGGACCGTCCCGGCCGGCGTGCCGCCGTCGCACGTTGCTGCGGTGGCCCTTGATACGGCCAGCGGAGCCGGCTCCGGGGCGTCCAGCACGGCGTTCGCTTCGGCGAGCGCCACCCGTCCGTCGTCGCTCGCGTGGTGGGCCGTGCCGAGCTCACGCAGCGGAAGGTAGCAGTCCGGCGCCAGGATCAGGGCCAGCAGTCCGGCTTCCAGCGGCATGTCGCCGTGCACCAGCCGGACGCCAATGAACACGGCCACGACGGCCACGGAGATGGTGGCGATGAGTTCCAGCGCCAGCGCGGACAGGAAGGCGGTCCGCAGTGTTCCCATGGTGCGCGAGCGGTATTCCCCGGAGATCTCCTCCAGGGCCTTCCGCTGGGCAACGGCACGGCCCAGCCCCACCAGGACCGGCAGGCCCCTGGCCAGCTCCAGCATGTGCGCGGACAGCCTTGCCAGCGCCCCCTGGGCCTCGCGGACGCGGTCCTCGGTGTACCGGCCGATGAGGACCATGAACAGCGGCACCAGCGGTACGGTGAGCACCACCACCAAGGCGCTTACCCAGTCCGCGAACAGGATCCTGGCGCCGAGCAGCAGCGGAACCACCGCGCAGTTCACCAAGGCCGGCAGGAACTGGGTGTAGTAGCTGTCCAGCGCGTCCAGTCCACGGGTGGCCAGTACGGCCAGCCCGCCGTCCGCCGGTCCCGCGCTGCGGACACCGTTGCGCAGCGCCCGCTCCAGCAGTTGGGAGCGCAGTTCCTCCTTGACCCCCAGCGCCGCACGCCGGGCGGCCACCGCCTGCCCCCACACCGTGAGGGAACGGAGGACGACGCCGGCAGCGCCTGCCGCAATGCCCTCGCCCCAGGCGGGGTCCCCGGCGGAGAGGCCGGCCAGCACGGATGCGAGCGCCCCTCCGATCAGTACCAGGGACAGGGCCTTAAGCGCGGCGAGGAGACCCAGCAGGTACAGGGCGGCGCGGGTCGACGGGCCGGAGGGGAACTCGGGGCGCATGTCAGCCCCTCGTGGTCAGGGCCCTGGCGGCCACCGCGGGCAGGAAGCTGTGCGCATCCGGAATGTGGGCTGCGCTGACCCTGCGCCGGAACACCCAGTACGTCCAGGCCTGGTAGGCGATGACCAACGGCAGTCCCATGGCGGCCACGACGCTCATGAGGCCCAGGGTGTAGTCCGAGGAGGAGGCGTTGGTGACCGTAAGGTTGAAGGCCGTGTCGATGGTGGAGGGCAGCACCACGGGAAACACGGCGCCGAAGATGGCAGTGGTCCCCAGTACCAGGAAGGTCCCCAGCGCCAGGAATGCCCGCCCTTCCGCACCGGCACGCGCCAGCAGCCAGGCAGCCGCGGCGGCAGCAACGGCCAGGATCACCGCTGCCCAGGTCCAGGTCTTGCCCGCCTGCCACTGGATGGCGAGCGCCCAGGCGGCGATCGGCAACAGCAACACCGGAAGCAGCTGCACGAACCAGCGCCGCGCCCGGTGGCGGATGCCGCCGTCGGTCTTCAGGGCGATGAAGGCGAGCGCGTGGAGCAGGGAGAAGCCCACCACTGCCAGCCCGCCCAGCACGGCATAGCCGCTGAACCAGGACATCGGCCCGCCCACGCGGTCGCCGTTGGCGTTCAGGGGCAGGCCCGTCGTGGTCAGCGCCAGCGCGGCGCCTACCCCGAAGGCTGCGAAGAAGGAGCCCAGGCCGATGGCCCAGTCCCAGGTGGAGCGCCACCTGTCCGTGTCCACCTTGCCGCGGTATTCGAAGGCCACGGCGCGGAAGATCAGCGCCACCAGGACCACCAGCAGCGGAAGGTAGAGGGCGGAGAAGAGGGAGGCGTACCACAGCGGAAAGGCCGCAAAGGTAGCGCCGCCGGCCGTCAGCAGCCACACTTCGTTGCCGTCCCACACCGGGCCGATGGTGTTCAGCAGGACGCGGCGTTCGGTGTTATTGCGGGCGAAGGCCTTCATGAGCATTCCCACGCCGAGGTCGAAACCCTCCAGGAAGAGGTACCCCGTCCACAGCACCGCGATGGCGACGAACCAGATGGTTGGCAGCAGTTCCATTTTTCGATTCCTCTGCTTTTTGTTCTGTGCGCCTAGTAGGCGAAGGCCAGGACGTCGTCGGCGTGCGTCGTGCCGCCTGGTCCGTCATCGCCGGGTGTCGCGTCTTCTTTCTCGTCCACGGGGGCGTGGGCAAGTTCAGGCATGGCCGAGGCAACTCCGCCGCGGATGTACTTCACCAGGAGCCTGACTTCCACCACCAGCAGGACAGCGTAGACGGCGGTCAGGGTGACCAGGGAACCCAGCAGCTCCCCTGCCGAGACCCCGGGGGATACTGCCGCGGCCGTGAACATGAAGACCTGGTCGATGCCGTTGGGGTCCGGGTTCGGGGCCACCACGAACGGCTGGCGGCCCATCTCCGTGAAGATCCAGCCTGCTGCATTGGCTCCGAAGGGTGCCAGGATCCCGAAGACGGCCAGGCGCATGAGCCAGCGGGACCGCGGCACGGTGCCCTTCCGCGTCAGCCACAGTGCCACCAGTGCGGCCAGGGCCGCGAGGGCTCCAAACCCGATCATCATCCGGAAGCCCCAGTACGTGACCTCCATGACCGGCAGGTATTCGATTTCCTGGCCGGCGCGATCGCCGTAGATGGGGTTGTCCGGCAGGTGCGTGCCGTACTTCTCCTGGTACTGCGGCAGGAGCGTGTTCACACCCGGGACTTCGGTGCTGAAGTCGCCCTTGGCGAGGAAGGAGAGGATGCCCGGCACTTCCACCACGGCAACGATGTCATCGCAGTCCTGCGAGCCCAGGTTGCCGATGCTCAGGACGGAGAACCCGGTGCCGTCGTGGCACGCTGCCTCCGCTGCCGCCATCTTCATGGGCTGCTGTTCGAACATCAGCTTGCCTTGGATGTCTCCGGTGACGGCGGTGCCGGCGAACGAGATCATCGCCACCGCGGCGCCGATGCGCAGGGAGCGGATCCACACGCGGTGGTCCGTGCGGTCGCGGCCAGGGATGTGTGGTGCGGCCCCGGGAACCACCATGCCGTCCGGATCCACGGTGTCGATGCCGTCGCGCCGCCTCCGCCACAGGTGGTACCAGGCGATGCCCAGGAGGAAGCCGCCGGCGACGGCCAGAGCGCCGAACAGGGTGTGCGGGACCGCCACCAGCGCGGTGTTGTTGGTGAACACGGCCCACGCATCGGTCATCACCGGGCGCCCGTCCACCATTTCCACGCCGACGGGGTGCTGCATCCAGCTGTTGGCCACGATGATGAAGTACGCGGAGAACATCGACCCCGCCACCGCCACCCACAGGCAGGCCAGGTGGATCTGCGGCTTGAGTTGCTTCCACCCGAAGATCCACAGCCCCAGGAACGTGGATTCAACGAAGAAGGCAAGGAGCGCCTCCAGCGCCAACGGGGCGCCGAACACGTCCCCCACAAACCGGCTGTACTCGCTCCAGGCCATGCCGAACTGGAACTCCTGGACGATGCCGGTGGCCACCCCCATGATGAAGTTGATCAGGAACAGCTTTCCCCAGAATTTGGTCATCCGGAGGTACTCCGGGTTACCGGTGCGGTGCCAGACGGTCTGCATGACGGCCACCACCAGACCCAGCCCGATGGTCAGCGGGACCATCATGAAGTGGTAGACGGTGGTGATGCCGAATTGCCAGCGTGCGATTTCCAAGGCGTCCAAGGCGGTCCCTACTGTTGGCCGAAGGGTTTTTCTACGTGCGGTAGAACAGTAACTTCTACCGAGTGTAGAACACGACGCGCCACGTGTTCTACCTGACGTAGAAACTCGCGCGTTTTCGGGGTAAATTGGTAGGCGTAGTTGAAGCAGCACCGCACGTAAACCGGCTCTATGGCGGGTAACGCGGGAAAACGACAAAGGAAAAGTGCAATGGCGAGTCTTGGTGAACTGGAACGGGCAGTGATGGACCTGCTCTGGGCGGGCCAGGAAGCAGCCACGGCCAACACCCTTCGGGACCAGTTGGCCCGGACCTCGGGCGCACAGGACGGCGCCGGGCACGAGGGCAAGGAGCTGGCGGTCACCACGGTGCTGACCGTCCTGTCCCGGCTGGAAAAGAAGGGGCTCGTGGAGCGCGAACGCGGCACACGCCCGCACCGCTATCAGGCCGTCTCCAGCCGCGAAGAGCACACTGCTGAACTGATGCACGAGGTCCTGGGGTCAGCCCCGGACCGCGAGGCCGTGCTGGCCCGCTTCATCGGTTCCGTCTCCGAGGGTGAAGCAGCGACGCTGCGCAAGCTGCTGGGCCACTCCTAGCAGCCCATGTTCTGGGCCTCGTACCTCCTGGCGCTCCTGGCGATCATCCTGGCGTGGCCGGTGCCGGTCCTGCTGTCGCGGGCCCGGTGGCCGGCCCGCTCCCCCTTCACTGCCATGGTCCTGTGGCAGGCCATCGCGCTCGCGGGCGGGCTCTCCATGATCGGGGCCATGCTGGTGTACGGACTGGAGCCCATAGGCGAGAACCTCATAGCCGGCCTTCGGGCCCTGACCGGCATGGTCCTTTTCAACGCGCCCACCACCGCCCTGGGCTTCTGGCACATCTTCGCGCTGTCCACTGCCGCATTGCTCACCGCGCACCTGGTGTTCACGCTGCTGCTGACCTACTACCGGATTGAGCGCCAGCGCCGGCGGCACCGTGAGCTCCTGGCGCTCCTGGCCTCCCCGTCAGGGCAGAATGCCGGAACCCTGGTGATCAACCACGATTCCCCGGTGGCCTACTGCCTTCCCGGCGGCGCCCGCTCGGTCACGGTGCTTTCGGACGGACTGATGGCCGCCCTGGAACCCGCCGAGCTCCGGGCCGTCGTGATCCACGAGAACGCACACCTCAGCCAGCGGCACCATCTGCTGCTGTGGGCGTTTGCCGCGTGGCGCCAAGCCCTCCCGTGGCTCCCCACCACCCGGCTGGCCCAGGAATCGGTGAGCTCGCTGATCGAGATGCTCGCGGACGACGCCGCCTTGAAGACCGAGGGAAAAGCAACGCTGATCAAGGCAATCGCCATCGTGGCCAGCGGCTCCCGGCCCGGCCCAAAGGACCAGGGGTTCCAGGAGGCAGCTGCCGGGCCCGATGCGCTGTCCGGCACCTCCGGGGCGGACTCCGCCCGCACTACCGCGTCCCGGGTCAGCCGGCTGCTCTCCTCGGAACCGGAACTTCCGGCGCCGGTCCGCGGACTCGTCCTGTCCGGTTCGCTGCTGCTCCTGGCGCTTCCCACCGCACTGCTGGTGGTGCCGGGACTTTTGTCCTGAGCCCGGCCGTCAGGCGTCGATCCGTTCCCGGTCCAGGCTGGAGGCTCCGGCGATGATGAAGTCCTTGCGCGGGGCCACGTCGGACCCCATCAGGAGGTCGAAAATCTCCTCCGCCTGTTTGGCGTTGTCGATTCCCACCTTGCGCAGGGTACGGTGCCGCGGATCCATGGTGGTCTCCGCGAGCTGCTCCGCATCCATCTCCCCCAGGCCCTTGTAGCGCTGGATCGGCTCTTTGTAGCGCTTGCCCTCCTTCACCAGGCGCGCCAGCAGCGTATGCAGCTCCGCCTCGGAGTACGTGTAAATCATCTCGTTGGCCTTCTGGCCAGGGTTGATGACTTCCACGCGGTGCAGCGGAGGAACCGCGGCGAAGACCCGGCCCTCGTCGATCATGGGACGCATGTAGCGGAAAAACAGCGTCAGCAGCAGGGTGCGGATATGGGCGCCGTCGACGTCGGCGTCGGTCATCAGGATCACCTTGCCGTACCGGGCGGCCGAAATGTCAAAACTGCGGCCGGAGCCTGCGCCCACCACCTGGATCAGGGCGGCACACTCCGCGTTGGAGAGCATGTCCCCCACGGATGCCTTCTGCACGTTGAGGATCTTGCCGCGGATGGGCAGCAGCGCCTGGAAGTCCGAGGACCGGGCCAGCTTGGCCGTCCCCAGCGCTGAGTCGCCTTCCACGATGAACAGCTCAGAACGTTCGACGTCGTCCGTCCGGCAGTCGGCCAGCTTGGTGGGCATGGACGAGGTTTCCAGCGCATTCTTGCGCCGCTGGGTCTCCTTGTGGACCCTGGCAGAGATGCGGGACTTCATCTCGCTGACGATTTTTTCCAGCAGCAGGGCGGACTGGGCTTTGTCATTCCGGTTGGACGAGGTCAGCTTGGCCGAGATCTCCCGTTCCACCACCTTGGCGACGATGGCACGCACGGCAGAGGTGCCCAGGATCTCCTTGGTCTGGCCCTCGAACTGCGGCTCGGCCAGCCGCACGGTCAGCACGGCGGTGAGGCCGGCGAAGATATCGTCCTTTTCGATCTTGTCGTTGCCGGCCTTGAGCTTGCGCGCATTGGTTTCCACGGCTTTGCGGAAGGTCTTCACCAGCGCCTGCTCGAAGCCGGACTGGTGGGTGCCGCCCTTGGGCGTGGAGATGATGTTGACGAAGCTGCGGACGGCGCTGTCGTAGCCGATCCCCCAGCGGAGTGCCACGTCCACCTCGCAGTCGCGCTCCACCTCGGCGAGCTGGCTGTGTCCGCGCTCGTCCAGGACGGGGACTGTCTCCTTGAACTTTCCGGAGCCGTGCAGCCGCCACACATCGGTGACGGCGGGATCCGCGGCGAGGAATTCAACGAACTCGGAGATGCCTCCGTCGTGGTGGAAGACTTCCTCGTGGGGACCGGCCTCGCCGGGTGTCCCCGGCAGCTTGCGCTCGTCCCGGACCGTGAGCTTCAGCCCGGGCACCAGGAAAGACGTCTGGCGGGCACGGGCGGCGAGCTCTTCGTAGGAAAACCTGGCGTCCGGGGTGAATATCTGCCGGTCAGACCAGTAACGGATCCGGGTGCCGGTGACGCCGCGCTTGGCCTTGCCCACAACGTCCAGCACGGAATCGTCCACAAACGGCGTGAAGGGCGCGGCGGGGTCGGGCCGAGAACCGGTGTCCTTGAATCGGCCGGGCTCCCCTCGCCGGAAAGACATCCGGTAGGTCTTGCCGCCTCGGTCAACCTCCACATCAAGGCGGGCGGACAGGGCGTTCACCACGGAGGCACCCACGCCGTGCAGGCCGCCGGAAGCGGTATAGGACCCGCCGCCGAACTTTCCACCGGCGTGAAGCTTGGTAAACACCACCTCGACGCCGGTGAGTCCCGTCTTTGGTTCCTTGTCGATGGGGATGCCGCGGCCGTCGTCATGTATCTCCACGGAGTTGTCTGCGTGGAGGATGATCTTGATGTCATGCCCGAAGCCGGCCAGTGCCTCGTCCACGGAGTTGTCGATGATTTCCCACAGGCAGTGCATGAGGCCGCGGGAGTCGGTGGAACCGATGTACATGCCCGGGCGCTTGCGGACTGCTTCGAGTCCCTCCAGAACGGACAGGTGCCGGGCAGTGTACTCAGAGCTGGGTGCCACCGGTAATGAACTCCTTCAGGGGACGGAACTGCGGGCGCCGGGAGCGCCTTCTCTAGGATAGTCGGCCCGCAGGGTGCGCCGAACTTGAGCAAACTTTGCAGATACGCGCACAGCGAACTTGCCCCATCCTTGCGATGGATCTGTTACGAATACTGGTTATATAGACGTACAGATCTACTAAGGAGGCCGACATGACTACAGCAGTGGCAGACCGCACACTTGATGCACTCGACCGGTGCGACCGTTGCGGGGCCCAGGCATATGTCCGGGTAGTACTCGAGTCCTCCGGGGGTGAGCTGCTCTTCTGCGGCCACCACGCGCGTGCCGTGGAGCCCACGCTCAAGCCGCTGAGCTCCGACTGGCACGACGAGACGGGCCGGCTGCATGAGAAAGCCACCGTCGAGATCGACTAGCTTATCCAGGAAAAGGGACCCTGCCGGAAACGGCGGGGTCCCTTTCTCTCTGTGCCGGGTGCCTGTCCTGCTTCAGGTCCCGGCTCTCCCTTTAAAACCGAACACGGGGCCACCTCCGGCCCTCCCCGAAGGGTTTTCCGGGCAGGAACTGACCCCGCATTGCGGTACGTCCGGCTTAGTCCAGGTAGTCGCGCAGCACCTGTGAACGCGACGGGTGGCGCAGCTTGGACATGGTCTTCGATTCGATCTGGCGGATCCGCTCGCGGGTGACGCCATAGACCTTTCCGATTTCGTCTAAAGTCTTCGGCTGTCCGTCGGTGAGGCCAAAACGCATGGCCACCACGCCGGCTTCGCGCTCGGACAGGGTGTCCAGAACGGAGTGCAGCTGCTCCTGCAGCAGCGTGAAGCTTACGGCGTCAGCGGGAACCACGGCCTCGGAGTCCTCGATCAGGTCACCGAACTCGGAGTCGCCGTCCTCGCCAAGCGGCGTGTGCAGCGAGATGGGCTCGCGGCCGTACTTCTGGACCTCAACCACCTTTTCGGGGGTCATGTCCAGTTCGAGAGCCAGTTCTTCCGGCGTGGGTTCGCGGCCCAGGTCCTGCAGCATCTGGCGCTGCACGCGGGCCAGCTTGTTGATGACCTCCACCATGTGCACCGGGATGCGGATGGTGCGGGCCTGATCGGCCATGGCGCGGGTGATCGCCTGGCGGATCCACCAGGTGGCGTACGTGGAGAACTTGAAGCCCTTGGTGTAGTCGAACTTCTCCACTGCACGGATCAGGCCGAGGTTGCCTTCCTGGATCAGGTCCAGGAACAGCATTCCGCGTCCGGTGTAACGCTTGGCCAGCGACACCACCAGGCGGAGGTTGGCCTCGAGCAGGTGGTTCTTGGCCCGCTTGCCGTCGTGGATGATGAATTCCAGCTCGCGCTTGTACTTCGGATCCATGGATCCGTCGTCAGCGTTGATCTTCTCTTCGGCGAACAGCCCGGCCTCGATGCGCAGCGCCAGGTCCACTTCCTGCTCGGCGTTGAGCAGGGCCACCTTGCCGATCTGCTTCAGGTAGTCCTTGACCGGGTCCGCGGTGGCGCCTGCGGACATGACCTGCTGGACCGGGGCGTCGTCGTCGTCGGCGTCGGAGTAGACAAAGCCCTTGCCGCTGCCGACTGCGCCCTTGACGGCCTCGGCTTCGGTGTCGTCGGCCGCGTCGGGGCCGTCTACGGGCATGTCGTCGAGGTCCGCCTCAACGTCCTCGACCTCATCCGGTTCGGTTTCCCCGGCGGCGGCCTTTGCGGCGGCAGCCTTGGCTCCGGGCTTGGGCCCGCGCTTCTTCGGTTCGCGCTTGCCCTCGTCCGCTCCCTGTCCGGCGGAAGCCTTATTGGCTGCACGCGTGGCTGCACGCTTTGCGTTGGCAGCAGCCTGCTTCTCCTCAGCGGACAGTTCGTCCTTTGCGGCGGGGTCCTTCTTCGTGGAAGACGGGGTCACAGAAAACCTTTCTAGCGGCGGTCTGTGGAATCACCATACGGGCAACACCACTATGACCCTGTCAAGTCCGTGGTGGAAACCAAGCGCCACCACGGCCCGGCAGAGTCACTCGAGACAACTGACGGAGCGGCGATAATGTTCCCATTGCGGAACACCACCAGGCACTCAATACACGGACCCAACCGGGTCTCGGCATCCATTGTCTCATGATTTCGCCGCTTGGGGCCTCCCCCGCCGCTAAGAAGTCTGCCGCACCGGCCGGCACCAGCGCATGCGCCTGCAGCCCGCAGGCGTCAGGCAGCGTCCGGTCCGAACCTGCGCCATGCCGCCTCCCGCCGCCCCGCCCAGCCGCAGAGCGTCCCGCGCCCTGCCATTTCCAGCAGGAGCCCGGCCAGCCTGTACCCGGGAGCGATCTCCAGGGACTGTTTGAAGTAGGCGGCGGCGTAGGACCCCCGGCCCCGGCACCAGGCGATCCAGCCGCGCCCGGTCAGGGAGGCGGCGGCCGCGGGCCCGCCGAATGCCGCCAGCTGTTCCAGGACCGCGTCGAGTGCCTCCATGCGCCCCCAGTGCGGTACGGCCGGTTCGATACCCAGCAGCACCTCGCCGTAACCGGGAGTCTCGCTGCCGGCCGCGGGCCAGTCGTCCAGCGCGTCGGCGCCGGCGCCGGGCGCCACGGCGTCCGCGTCTTGGCCGCGGCTGAATAAGCCGAAGCGCTCCGCCCCGGCCTCGGCTGCCTCCGTTCCGGCCGCTGCCATCACCAGCACCGCATCGCGCCAGGCCGGGACCAGCAGCGTGGCCCGCAGGAAGGCGTCGCGCTGCGGGACCTGGCGCAGCGGCGGCCCCGCCGGACGGGCGAGGACCTCGAGCCAGGTACGGAGCACGGCCCGGAACTGCGCCCTGCTTTCCCGGCGCGGTTCCAGGTCGGCCGACCACGCCGCCTCGGCCTGAAGCACCTCCTCGCGGTACTCCGCGGGAACCTGCAGCGCCGTACCCGGCAACTCTCCCGGAGGCACGCCGATACTGCTTCCCAGGTAGACCATCTCGGCATTGAGGGTGCTGTCCTTGATCTGCTGCACGGGATGTCCGGGCAATGGACAGCAGGAGAGGTCCTGGCAGAGGGCGTCCCGCCAGAACGTCTCGCCGACGTACCACGCTTCAAGGACCGGCATCCCCGCATCGCCAAGGACATCCCGCAGCAGGGCCAGCAGACCGTCGTACCCGCACGGTGCAGAATTCCGGCTCCGGGGCGTGAAAACTGCCAGGAGCGTCCCGGTGGCATCCCGGTCCGCCCGCAGGTAGGAGCAGACGGAACCGGCGAAACCGGTGGGATCTGCCAGGACGTCCGGTCCGGGCAGATCCACGCGCAGCGTCGCGCCCAGGGATCTGCCCTGCATGGTCATGGCCACCAGGCTTGAGGCCGGCCAATAACCGAGCGAGTGGGGTATGAACCCAAGGATGTCTTCCGGACCGCGTACTTTCAGGTGCTGGGGCTTTGTCATGGCATTAGCTTTCGCGCTGCTCAAAGCCGGCGGGAGGGGGCACCGTGGCTATGTGGACAAAAGGCCCAGTGGAGGACAGGCCAGGCGCGGACGGTCAGTCCTCGAACCGGGCTGCCTGCCGCCGGCGGGCCAGGATCCCGCGGCGCTGCCGGGCCAGGGCGCTGCGCAGGGGCGGGACCACAATGCCCTGCTCCGCCATTTGCCTGCGGACCTTCCGCCGGCATGCAATGATGGCGGCTGCACCGGATCCCAGGAGGACGAACTGGGTACTCAACGCGATCCGGAAAGGGTCCAGCCCATACAGGATGCCGCCGGAAAAGCCGGTGGCATACAGGATGTCCAGCACCAGTCCGATCAGGAAGATGGCTACCAAGGCGGCGATGAACCCGCCGACGTTGACGATTCCGGTCGCGGTTCCGATGCGGTGCGCGGGATTGAACGTCCTGGCAAAGTCGAAGCCGATCATGGAACCCGGGCCGCCCACGGCCAGCACCACCACCAGCGCGGCCAGCAGCCAGAGGGGCGCCGGCCCCGGCAGCGCCAGGACAGCCGCCCAGGCAGCGGCCGTACCGCCGGCAATGAGGAGAACCATCGTGGAACGGCGCAGCGGATGCCGCGAGACAAAGCGGCCAATGAACGGCCCCACGGCGAGGGCGGCCCCCACATAGAGAGCCATCAGCGCAGCGACCGTTCCGCCGTCGAGCCCCTGCCCCGAAATCAGGAAGGGGTACCCCCATGTCATGGCAAACACCGTCCCGCTGAACTGGATGGTGAAGTGGCTCCACAGGCCCAGCCTGGTCCCTGGCTGGGCCCATGCCCTGGCCAGCGAAACGCCGGTTGCCTTGAGCCCCTGCCCTGACTGCGGGCGCGCGGTGCCGGGCGGGACATCCTGCAGGAGCACCAGGACAAGCACGACGGCGGCCGCGGACATCCCGGCAAGCATCAGGAACGCTGCGGTCCACCCCGCCAGATGGAGGACGTAGGCGAACGGGATGACGCTGAACAACTGGCCCAGCTGGCCGGACATGCCGGTCAGCTGGGTCACCAGCGGAACCCTGGCGGGAGCGAACCACAGGGGGACCAGCCGGATGACGGAAATGAAGGTCATGGCATCGCCTGCGCCCACCAGGACCCGCCCGGCAACGCCCCCCGGAACGGTGTCCGCGAAGGCGAGCTGGAGCTGGCCCAGGCCCATGAGCACGGCGCCGCCGGCGATCATGGCACGGGAGCCAAACCGGTCCACGAGCAGGCCGACCGGGATCTGCAGCCCGGCGTATACCAGCAGCTGGAGGACAGTGAAGAATGAAATGGCAGAGGCGCCGGCCTGGAACCTTTCCGTGGCTTCGAGACCCACCACGCCGAAGGAGGTGCGCTGGGCCACCGCAACCAGGTACCCGAAAATGCCGATGGTCCAAATGAGCCAGGCGCGGGGTGCAGTCATCAGTTCATTATGCCCGCGCCATGGTGCGGGAACGGCAGTGCCACGGCTTATTGCGTCCTGCTACGCAGGCGGGTTTTCCCTCGCCAGATAGGCCTCCACGGCGGCGCCCAGCACGTCGGCGTCGGGCAATTCATCGTTCTCGTCGGCCAGGAGGGAACGGCGCACGGTTCCTTCCGCTTTCTCGTCGTATCGCTCCTCAAGTCGCGAGACCACCTGGCGGACGTCGTCGGACGCGTCCATCTGCTCATCGATCTGCCGGGTGACGTCCCGGCCCGTTTCGCGGAGCCGGTCCGACGGAAGCATGAGGGACGTCGCCGCGCCCAGGTATTCCAGCCCGGCGACAGCAGCGGTGGGGTATTCGGCCTCGGCCAGGTAATGCGGCACGTGGATGACGTAGCCGGCAACGCTGCGACCGGCCTCTGCCAGACGCAGCTCCAGGATGTGGCCCACGGCGGCGGGAACCTCCACGGTAGGCTTCCACACCGATATTCCCTCGATGAGGTCCGGCCGGTTGCCGTGGACCGTCACGCCCACCGGCCGGGTGTGCGGGACGGGCATGGGAATGGAATGGATCCACGCCACGAGATTGACGTCGAGGTGCTCCACGATGCCGGCCACCGCCCGGGCAAACCGTTCCCACTGCAGGTCCGGCTCGAACCCCGCCAGGAGCAGGAACGGCTTGCCCAGCCCGTCCACCAGCCGGTACAGCGCCAGCCGCGGTTCCTGGTAGTCCTGCAGGTGGTCCTCGACGAACGTCAGGTGCGGCCGGCGCGACCGGTAGTCGATCAGCTGGTCAGCATCGAAGACGGCAACGGGCCGGGCATCCAGGGAATCGAGCAGCTCGGCATTGATCTGCCTGACAACGTGCCCGGCGTCGGCGAATCCAGTAAAGCCCATCACAAGGTCCAGGCCGCGCAGGGACGGGTCGTAGAACAGTTCGGTGTCACGCGCGTACAGCGCTTCGGGGTCCAGCAGGGAGCCGGAAATTCGTTCAAGCACGGCTTGTTCCTTTCATGGACGCAGTCGGACATCGTCTTTAACGCGGATCCGGCGCTGCCCATTCCGGGGCACCGTGTGTCGCGTGTCTCAAAAATCCCGGCGCCTGCCGGGCGGACGGGCTACGATCGGAATTGGCTGCCCGACGGCCTGCACTCCCCCGGACTGTGCCCGACCGGCAGGATCCGGGCACTGCGCAGAGAGCCGAAAATGCCTCCCTGCCAACCGAAGTCGAGAATTGAGGACTCATCCCTGTGGTCAAAAATACTGAAATCAACCTTAGTACCCTCTCGCGGGACCCGAAGAAGGCGCCCAGCGACGCAGTGGTCATCGGGGTGGCGCAGGGGGCCGGCGGACCTGTCCTCCTGGACAACCCGCTGACGGCCAAGTCCGCCGAGGCCCTGGCCGATTCCCTCAAGGCCCTCGGCGTCACCGGCGCCGCGGACCAGGTGGTGCGGCTTCCCGGCCTTCCGGAGACCGGCGCCGGCATCCTCGTCCTCGCCGGCGTGGGCAAGCTCGAGGCCGGCGAGGCGGCCACCGGCGAGGCGCTCCGCCGCGCCGCGGGGTCGGCCATCCGGCAACTGGCCGGCCTGCCCACCGTAACGCTGACATTCCCGACGGCGTCCGTCGCCGACGTCGCGGCAGTTGCCGAAGGTGCCGCGCTCGGCGCTTACGCCTACACCGAGTTCCGCTCTTCCCGGGAGGGCCTGAAGGACCCGGTCCGCAACGCGATCATCTTCACCGAACTGTCCGGCCGAGAGGTGGACGCGGCACTGGAGCGCGCCGCAGTCGTGGGCGCGGCGGTCAACGCCACCCGTTCGCTGGTCAACCAGCCGCCGAGCCACCTGTACCCCGAGTCCTTCGCCGAGGCTGCCCGTGAGCTCGCGAAGGGGCTGCCCGTCAAGGTCACGGTCTGGGACGAAAAACGGCTTGAAAAGGAAGGCTTCGGCGGCATCATGGGCGTGGGCAAGGGTTCGGCCCGCCAGCCCCGCCTGGTCAAGGTGGAATACTCCCCCGCCAAGGCAGCATCCAAGGTGGCGTTCGTCGGCAAGGGCATCACCTTCGACACCGGCGGTATCTCCATCAAGCCGGCCCAGGGCATGGGTGACATGAAGAGCGACATGGCGGGCGCCGCCGTCGTCCTCAATACGGTCCTGGCCCTGGCCCGGCTCCGCGTGCCGGTCAAGGCGACCGCATGGCTCTGCATCGCAGAGAACATGCCGTCCGGCGCCGCATCGCGCCCCGCCGACGTCCTCACCATGTTCGGTGGCAAGACCGTCGAGGTCCTTAATACGGACGCCGAAGGACGCCTCGTGATGGCGGACGGCATCGTCGCCGCGAGCCAGGAATACCCGGACGCCATCATCGACGTCGCAACCCTCACGGGTGCCCAGCTGATCGCCCTGGGCAACCGGACGGCCGGCATCATGGGTTCGGACAAGGTCACCGGAGCCCTCAAGGCCGCCGCGGACCGCGCGGGCGAACTCGTGTGGCCGATGCCGCTGCCGGAAGAACTGCGGCCCAGCCTGGATTCGCAGGTGGCGGACCTTGCCAACATCGGCGAACGTCACGGCGGCATGATGACCGCTGCGGTCTTCCTGCGGGAGTTCGTTGGCAAGGACAAAGCGGGCGGACAGATCCCCTGGGCCCACATCGACATCGCGGGCCCGTCCTTCAACAACGGCAGCCCCTATGGCTACACACACAAGCAGGGCACCGGCTGCACGGTCCGCACGCTGCTGGCCTACGTTGAGGACCTTGCCGCAACTGCGGCCTGACGCCGGCGCGGGCCGGGAAGCCCGGCGGCACTTCCGCCCGGTTTCCCGGCCCCGGCGCCGCGTGACACTCGACACAAGCGCTCCACAAAAGCGGCGCCAAGGTGGAGCATAGACAAGTGGTTCGCTAAGGTGAACCACGGTAGTCACAAATGCAAGAAAACCCGCCTGCTGGCATAATCGCGGCAGTTCAGGTTCCAAGACCAGATGATGCGCAGGACCGCGTCATCGTTCACGCGAGGGAGCGTCTAAGTGGCCGATCAGGCAACTGCGCAAGAATTCGACATCCTGGTACTCGGCGGCGGCAGCGGCGGATATGCTGCGGCGCTGCGGGCCGTACAGCTCGGCCTCACCGTCGGCCTCGTGGAGAAGGCAAAGCTGGGCGGCACCTGCCTCCACAACGGCTGCATCCCCACCAAGGCGCTGCTCCACTCCGCCGAGCTGGCAGACCACGCCCGCGACTCCGCCAAGTACGGCGTCAACGTCACCCTGGACGGCATCGACATCAACGCGGTCAATGCATACAAGGACGGCATCATCGCCGGCAAGTACAAGGGCCTGCAGGGACTCATCAAGTCCAAGGGCATCACCGTCATCGAAGGTGAAGGCAAGCTCCAGGGGACCGACACCATCGTGGTCGACGGCACCGCCTACAAGGGCAAGAACATCATCCTGGCCACGGGTTCCTACTCCCGCACCCTCCCCGGCCTGGAAATCGGCGGCAAGGTCATCACCTCCGACGAAGCCCTGAAGATGGAGTCCATCCCCAAGAGCGCCATCATCCTGGGCGGCGGCGTCATCGGCGTCGAATTCGCTTCGGTCTGGAAGTCGTTCGGCGTGGACGTCACCATCGTTGAGGGCCTGCCGTCCCTGGTCCCCAACGAGGACGCCACCATCGTCAAGAACTTCGAGCGTGCGTTCAAGAAGCGCGGCATCAAGTTCTCCACCGGCGTGTTCTTCCAGGGCGTCGAGCAGAACGACGACGGCGTCAAGGTCACCCTGGTGGACGGCAAGACGTTCGAGGCAGACCTTCTCCTGGTCGCCGTCGGACGCGGCCCCGTCACCGCCAACCTGGGCTACGAGGAAGCCGGCATCACGATCGACCGCGGTTTCGTCATCACCAACGAACGCCTGCACACCGGCGTCGGCAACATCTACGCCGTGGGCGACATCGTGCCCGGCGTGCAGCTGGCACACCGCGGGTACCAGCAGGGCATCTTCGTGGCCGAGGAAATCGCCGGCCTGAAGCCGGTCATCGTTGAGGACATCAACATCCCCAAGGTCACCTACTCTGAGCCTGAAATCGCCACCGTCGGCTACACCGAAAAGGCCGCCAAGGAAAAGTTCGGCGAGGACCAGGTCCAGACGCAGGAATACAACCTGGCCGGCAACGGCAAGAGCTCCATCCTGGGCACCGCCGGCCTGGTCAAGCTGGTCCGCCAGAAGAACGGCCCCGTAGTGGGCGTCCACATGATCGGCGCCCGCATGGGCGAGCAGGTGGGCGAGGCCCAGCTGATCGTCAACTGGGAAGCCTACCCCGAGGATGTGGCACAGCTGCTGCACGCCCACCCCACCCAGAACGAGTCGCTCGGTGAAGCCCACCTGGCACTCGCGGGCAAGCCCCTCCACGGCTGACATCCCCCAGCAGTAAAAGGGCCTGGTGCACCCGGCGCGATATGCCGGGTGCACTAGGCTTCCACCTAAGCAGCAACCATCCGCACTAAAGATCAATAAGGAGAACGGGGACGACATGTCTGAATCCGTTAACTTGCCCGCCCTCGGTGAGAGCGTCACCGAAGGAACCGTCACCCGCTGGCTGAAGCAGGTAGGTGACCGGGTAGAGGTGGACGAGCCGCTGCTCGAGGTCTCCACCGACAAAGTCGACACCGAAATCCCCTCTCCTGTCGCTGGCGTGATCGAGGAAATCCTGGTCGCCGAGGACGAGACCGCCGAAGTGGGCGCTCCCCTGGTCCGCATTGGCGACGGCTCCGGCAGTGGTTCCGCCGCGCCCGCCGACGAAGCACCGGTCGAGGAAGCCCCTGCTGAAGCCCCCGCACCGGAAGCAGCCGCCGAGGAGGCGCCTGCCCAGGAAGCTCCGGCCGAAGAAGCACCGGCCCAGGAGTCCCCGGCAGCGTCCGGCGAAAGCCACGAGGTTACCCTTCCCGCCCTGGGCGAGAGCGTCACCGAAGGCACCGTCACCCGCTGGCTCAAGGCCGTCGGCGACACCGTAGAGGTTGACGAGCCGCTGCTGGAAGTTTCCACAGACAAGGTTGACACCGAGATCCCGTCCCCCGTGGCCGGCACCCTTCAGGAAATCCGCGTGAACGAGGACGAGACCGCAGAGGTGGGCTCCGTCCTGGCCGTCATCGGTTCCGGGGCCGCACCCAAGGCCGAAGCGCCGAAGACGGAAGCTCCGAAGGCAGAGGAAGCGCCGAAGGAAGAAGCTCCCCAAACGGAGGCACCGAAGCCCGCTCCGGCACCTGAAGCACCCAAGGCGGAGGCACCGAAGGCGGAGGCACCGAAAGCCGCTCCGGCACCCGCCGCCGCTGCTGAAGGCGGCACCGAGTCCAGCTACGTTACTCCCTTGGTCCGCAAGCTGGCCAACCAGCACGGCGTGGATATCGCCGGACTCTCCGGCACGGGCGTGGGCGGCCGCATCCGCAAGCAGGACGTCATTGCCGCGGCCGAGGCCAAGGCCGCTCCCGCAGCAGCACCGGCAGCCGCAGCATCCGCGCCGGCAGCAGCCGGCGCCGCAGCGTCATCCCTGCGCGGTACCACCCAGAAGGCACCCCGCATCCGCCAGGTCATCGCCCGCCGCATGCGCGAGTCCCTGGAAATCTCCACGCAGCTGACCCAGGTGCACGAAGTGGACATGACCAAGGTGGCCAAGCTCCGGGCCCGGGCAAAGAACTCCTTCCAGGCCCAGAACGGAACCAAGCTGACGTTCCTGCCGTTCATCGCCAAGGCTGTTGCCGAGGCCCTCAAGCAGCACCCCAAGCTCAACGCTGCCTACGACGAGGACAAGCAGGAGATCACCTACCACAACGCCGAGCACCTGGCGATCGCGGTGGACACGGACAAGGGCCTCCTGGTGCCGGTTATTTCCGACGCCGGCAGCCTGAACCTCGCCGGCCTGGCCGGCAAGATCGCCGACGTAGCCTCCCGCACCCGCGACGGCAAGATCGGCCCGGACGAGCTGTCAGGCGGCACGTTCAGCATCACCAACATCGGTTCGGTTGGCGCGCTGTTCGACACCCCGATCATCAACCAGCCGCAGGTGGGCATCCTGGGCACCGGCGCGATCGTCAAGCGCCCCGTCGTGGTTGCTGACGAAAACGGCGATGACTCCATCGCCATCCGGTCCATGATGTACCTGTCGCTGACGTACGACCACCGCCTGGTGGACGGCGCCGACGCCGGCCGTTTCCTGCAGACGCTGAAGGCACGCCTCGAAGAGGGCGCCTTCGAAGCCGACCTGGGGCTGTAACAGGCTGATTGCACGACGGCGGTCCGGCGCCTGGCGGGGAAACCCGCCAGGTGCCCGGCCGCCGTCGCTCTTAACGCGTTGGGAAGGCACCGCGCCCGTAGCGGTGGGCGTGGCCTACTACCGGGCGTAGAAGCACTGGCTACACTGGTCCCATGGATATCGTCTATAACATTGTGGTTTTCCTGCACATCGTCGGCGCGGCCATGATTGTCGGCATCTGGATCGGCCAGATGAAGAAGCCGACCGTGCACCCGCGCCAGTTCGACGGGGCCATGCTCCAGCTGCTCACGGGGATCGTGCTCATGGGCCTGATACCGGCCTTGGACATGGACGCAAACTACTTCAAGCTCGGCATCAAGTTCGCCATTGCCCTGGCCGTAGGCGTTCTCGCCTTTATCGGGCGCCGCAAGTACAAGAAGGACGAACCGGTCAGCGCGGCCCTGGCGCACGGGGTAGGCGGCCTCGCACTCCTCAACATCGCGATCGCCACCATCTGGCAGTAACCGCCTAGGATGGGATGCGGCGGGCCCGGCACCAGCCGGGGCCCGGTGGATATCGATTCAAGGAGTGGACATGGCAGCAGTACGTACCGCACACACGGTCTGGAACGGCAACCTGATGGACGGCGCCGGCAGCACCACACTGGACAGCTCCGGACTGGGCACGTTCGACGTCACGTGGAAGGCCCGCACCGAAGCTGCGGGCGGCAAGACCAGCCCCGAAGAGCTGATCGCGGCCGCCCACTCGGCCTGCTTCTCCATGGCGTTCAGCCACGCACTGGCACAGGCCGGACACACGCCGGAGGAAGTCCACACCAAAGCTGACGTCACGTTCGTCCCCGGCACCGGCATCACCGGCAGCCACCTGACAATGACGGCACGGATCCCCGGCATCTCGGAGGACGAATTCCAGAAGATCGCCGCGGACGCCAAGGTGGGATGCCCGGTTTCCGGCGCGTTGGCCAGCATCGACATCACGCTGGATGCCACGCTGCAGTCCTAGGTTTCGTGCCCGCGCCGGCAGCGTCTCCTGCGTTTGGCAAAGGCCCTGCGGAAACCGGATCTCCCGGTTCCCGCAGGGCCTTTGCCGTTCCCGGGGCTATGCCTCCGCGTGCGGCCTTGCCGGCAGCGGGGCCGGGCGCACCAGGCGGTAGCCTTCACGGGCCGGCGGCCGGTCCGTGGGCAGTTCCTGGATCATTTCCTTCAGGGCGCCGATGCCATACTCCAGTTGCGGATCGCGCCCGGCCGCGTAGGCATGCGGCGGGAAGATGACCTCGATGTCCGGATCAACGCCGTAGTTCTCCACGCTCCAGCCCACTCCGCCGCCGAACCAGGTGGCGTAGCGCGGCTGGGTGACGCCTGTTCCGTCGGCGAGGGAAAACCGGTTGTCGATGCCCACCACACCGCCCCAGGTGCGCGTTCCAATGACGGGACCGATACCGCGAAGCTTGGACACCTGGGTGATGATGTCCCCGTCCGAACCGGCAAACTCATCGGCCAGGATGATCACTGGCCCACGTGGCGCGTGGTGCGGGTACGTGCGCGGCTTCTCGCCACGCGGCATGCTCCACCCGGTGACCTTGCGGCCGATCAGCTCCGCCACCAGCTGCGAGGTGTGGCCGCCGCGGTTGCGGCGCACGTCCACGATCAGCCCGTCCAGGGCGGTCTCGGTGTCCAGGTCGCGGTGCAGCTGTGCCCAGCCGTTGGCCATCATGTCCGGGATGTGCAGGTATCCGAACGTACCTCCTGAAGCTTCCCGCACGGTCCGGCGGTTGCCGGCCACCCACTCCTGGTAGCGCAGGCGTTCTTCGTCCTTGACGGGGACGACGGCGACACGGCGTTGGGTGCCTGCAGCATCGCCATGCGAGGGGCCATTGAGCAGGGTCAGTTCCACGGCGCGCCCCGCGGCCCCCACCAGCTGCATGGCCGGTGTCACGTCTGCGGAGAGCGGGACGCCGTCGATCGCCAGCAGGATGTCCCGGGCCTTCGCACCGACCCCGGGCCGGGTCAGCGGCGACGTTGCGAGGGGATCCGACGACTCTCCGGCCAGGATCCGGGTGATTTCCCACCCGGACGCCGTCAGGGTCAGGTCGGCGCCCAGCCGGCCCTGTCCGCGGCTGCCCTTCTCCGTCACGGGTGCGGGCCGGACGTAGGCGTGGGACGTGCCCAGCTCACCGTGCAGCTCCCACAGCAGGTCCACCAGGTCGTCGTGGGAACCCAGCCGGTCCACCAGCGGGCGGTAGCGCATCCGGACCGACTCCCAGTCCTGCCCGGCCATGTCCTCAGCCCAGAAGAAGTCACGCTGGAGCCGCCAGGCCTCGTCAAAGGCCTGGCCCCAGACGCTGACCGGGTCCATCATCACCCGGATGCGGCCAAGGTCCACCTTCACCAGCTTCCCTGATTCCTCGTCCGCCTTCGCGTCCGCCGGAACCGCCGTCACCTGCCTGTCCTTGATGAAGACTACAGTGGCGCCGTCGCCGGAGATCCGGTAACTGTCCAGCGCCTCCACCAGGGTGGTCTGCTTCCGGCGGGCGAGGTCGAAGCGCGCCAGCGACGGGCGGGCATCCTTGTCCTCCTGGCTGGCCTTGCCGTCGCCGGTCACGCCGGCAAGAGCCCAGTCGAGCCACAGGAGCGCGCCGGCAGTGGCCGTCAGGGCCGTGTAGTTGCCCTGGGGCACGGGGACCGTGATGACCCGGTGCGCCAGTCCCTCGGCATCGACCCGCACGGCCGGCGCCACACCGCCGTCGGCCTCCTCCGTTGCCTTCTCCGGGTGCGCTACCCCGGCGGGGTCCACGTCCGGGCCAAAGGGCGAGGGCGTGTCCGCGGCCAGCGCCACGAGGTAGGGCTTGATGGGAGTGGGGAAAGAGAGATCGAACGAGTGCCCGTCGTACACGGGGTCGAAGCTCCGGTTGGACAGGAACGCCAGGAACTTGCCGTCCGGGGTGAACGCCGGGGAGGCGTCCCGGAAGCGCCCGTCCGTAACATCCACGGGTGCGCTGTCCGGGGCGGTGGCGTCCACCAGCCGCAGCCGGCTGCGCGAGCCGAAGGAAGTCACCGGCTCCGACCACGCCAGCCAGCGCGAATCGGCGGACCAGGCAAGGTCGGACACCGTCCCCTCACCGATGCTGGCCCGCAGGCCGAGTTCGCCGGTTCCGGTGTTGGCCAGGAAGACCTCACCAAAGGTGGTTCCTACGGCAATCCACTGGCCGTCGGGGCTGGCCTCCAGTGCGCTGGCACGCGAGGGCCCTGGGAACGCAATCCGCTGGCCCCGGGATGGGCTCTGCTGGGCTGCCGCTGCGCCAGCGGAGTCGCCGGGCGCCACGTCGGCCCGTTGCTCATCTGGCACGGGAACGACGGGGGCCGCGGTGACGGCGGATCCGGCAGCCGGGACGGGCCGCGGCAGCGGCACCGCATCCCCTGCCGGCGCCGGCGCCGCTGCCGCACGGACGGCCGTTGCCGCCGACGGAAGATCGGGCGCAATGTCCTTGATGTACAGCGCTTCCTCGCCGCCGTGGTCCGCTATGTAAGCAATCCGGCCATCGCCCAGGGGGCGCGGCAGGCGGGCGCGCACGCCCGGGCTGGCCTCAATAATCCGGGAGGGGCCGTCCTTGTGCCGCACCCAGTGGACCGTGCCGTGGGATTCGACGGCACTGGCCAGTCCCGCCGTGTCCGGGACGACGTCGCCCAGGTGCCGTGCGGCGTCGAGCAGCGCCGGGCGCCGGGACTGCGAAGCAGATCCCAGGGTAATGTCGAGGCGGACAGCTTCAGCGTCCAAGTGGGGCAAAACCCAGAGTTCGCCTGCGGACTCGAAGATCACGCGCTTTCCGTCCGTGGACGCATGGCGGACGTAGAAATCCTGGTGGTCCGTGTGCCGGCGCAGGTCCTGCCCGTTCGGCAGCACCGAATACAGGTTCCCGTACCCTTCGTGGTCGGAGAGGAACCCGATGCGGCCGTCCACCCAGAGGGGATCAGTGAGGTTCCCCTCCAGCTCAGGGAGGAGCCGCTCGAATTCCCCGTTTCCGTCCGCATCAAGCCAGAGCTTCCCGGCGGTGCCGCCGCGGTAGCGCTTCCACCAGGCCGGCTCGCGCGAGAGCACGCTGGCCAGCACCACCGGGCGTTCGTCCCCTAATTCCGGGCCGAAGGCCACGGACTCGACGGGCCCGAACGGCAGTTCCTCTGCCGAGCCTCCGTCGACAGGGACGCTGTACGCATGGGTGTGCCGGCTTTCCGCTTGGCGAAAGGCGCTGGTCACCACCACGTCGCCTTTCGCAGTGAAGCCCTTCACCCGGGTGGTGGCATGGCCGAAATAGGTCAGCTGGCGGTACCCGCCGCCGTCGACCTCGGCGGAAACAACCTCGGGAGCGGCGCCCTGGACGACCGTCCACACCAGCCGCTTGCCGTCCGGGGTGAAACGGGGGTTGCGTGCGGGAAGCTGCAGCGCGGAGACACGCCATGCACGTCCCCCGTCCAGGGGCGCGGTCCACACGTCGTCCTCGGCCACGAAGGTGACCAGATCGCCGTGCAGATGCGGGAAACGGAAGTAGCTCGAAGAGGTCATCGTACGATCATAGTCAACCGCTCCGGGCCCGGCGGCGTCCGCGGCTGCGCCCCCAACGTGATGGGATGGACCATGCGCATCGTCATTGCCGGCGCCTCCGGCCTTCTCGGCACCCACATGTCCCATACCTTCCGGGACGCAGGACACGACGTCGTCCGACTCGTCCGCGGGAAGCCGGCCGGCCCGGCGGAAATTGAGTGGGACCCGGCGGCAGGGCGGCTCGACGCTACGGCCCTCCAGGGCGCGGACGCCGTCGTGAACCTCTCCGGTGCGGGCATCGGGGACTGGCCGTGGACGCGCAAGCGGGTGGCCGAGCTGTTCAACTCGCGCATTGGACCCACCCGGACCCTGGCGGCGGCGATGCACCGCCTTGATTCGCCCCCGCCGGTGTTCCTCAGCCAGTCGGGCTCCGGATACTACGGCGACGGCGGATCTACGGTCCTGCGCGAAACCTCGCCGCCGGGAACCGGGACCCTGGCCCGGATCTGCCGCGAGTGGGAAGCGGCGGCAGCGTCCGCTCCCGTTGGAGTCCGCGTGGTGACCCCCAGGACCGGCGTGGTACTCAGCCGTTCCGGCGGAGCGCTGGGCCGGCTGATGCCCCTGCTGCGGGCAGGAGTAGGAGGACCGTTGGGGAACGGCCGGCAATACTGGCCGTGGGTGACGCTGCCGGATGTCTCCGCGGCGTTCCTGTTCCTGCTCACCGCACCCGTGAGCGGCCCCGTAAACCTCTGCGCCCCGGAACAGGCCGACGTCAACACGCTGGTCCGCGCCTTGGGACGGGCACTCCACCGGCCGGCCGCGCTGCGCGTCCCCGCTCCGGTACTGCGGCTGCTCATGCGCGACCTCGCCGAAGAACTCCTGCTGGCCAGCCAACGCATGGAGCCGGGCGTACTCGCCAGGCAAGGATTCCAGTGGGAGCACCCGGACGTGGAATCCGCAGCCGCGTGGGTTGCCAATCGGAAGGGATGACGGGAGCCAGGTGCGCTGTGTGCCCGCGGCGGGATTGGGCGCGGTTGCAAGTCAGCTGCGTCCCGGGGTCAAGGGCCGGAAAGGACCTCGCTGACCCGCCAGCTTCCGGCGTCGGAGACCAGCACCAGCCTCAGTGACTGCGGCCGGCCTGCCGGGCCCACGCCCACCACCGCTCCGGCGGCATCCCGTTCCTCGTAAGCCGTTGTTCTGGACTTCACCTGGACTATGGCCCGCGTCCCGGTGGCGCCGGCTTCGGTGCTGACCGCGGAAAGAGCTGTCGTAAAGCCCGTAAGGGCCGTGTCCAAGGCCATCAGCCGATGTGCCGTCTTCCGGTCCGCAGCGTCCGCGGGTGAACCGGCCCGGTTGACTTCGTCCAGCAGTTCAGGCCGGCCCAGGCTGAAGGCCAGGCTGCGGAGTGCTGCCAGCCCAAGGACAGCTTCCGAGGGATCCGACGCTGACGCAAGCTTCCTGGCCGCCTCCAGTTCCGCGATGGCCTTATCTTCCGCGGCGCCTGCGGCCCTCTTTGGTTCCTCCGGCATTCCCGTCCCCGGCGACGGCACGGCGCCGGGGATCGATGCCGGGGCGCCTTGTGGCGCCGCCGCTCCGCCGGAGAGCCACCAGCCGGCGGCGGCCGTCAACCCAAGCATGCCCACAACCCATGGCCGCACGCCGGTGAGCCCTGACGCACGTCCCGCGCCGCGGCCACGCTCCCGGGGGGCCTGCTGTTCCGCGGCGTGCCTTCCTCGGACGGGTGCTGTGGCAGGTCCTGCTGCGGGAAATGGCATTCGCGGCGGACGGCGGTCCTGCCCGGGAAACCTCGCGGTGAACGTCCTGGTCATTCCTTCGAATCGCCCCCGCAGCACGCTGGTTCGCCTAGCCGGGACATGCCGGCGCGTCAGCAACTCGGGGATCACGGTGGGGTGGACCGCCGGAGCGAGGTCCAGCGGCAACGGCGAGGCGCTCCGGAAGATGGCCGTGGCAAGTTCCGTCGCTGAGGGCCGTGACCGGCGGTCTTCGTTCAACCCCGATTCCAGGGCCACGGCCAGTTCCCTGGGCACCTCAGGACGCAGCAGGCTGAGCGGCGGGCGCACCGCGGATCGCGGAGGTGCGCTGCCGGTCAGGCAAAACCAGCCCACGGCAGCAGCCGCGTAGACATCGCCCTCGGGGTGAAGGCCCGCCCGCACCGCATCCACCGGCACCGGATCCGTAAACCCAGGTGTGCCGTGCCCTGCGCCCCCGCCGGGCTCCCCCACCATGCGCGCAATACCGAGATCGGCAAGCAACGGTTTGCCCTGCCCGGTGAACAGTACGTTCCCCGGTGAGACGTCCGAATGGGTCATGCCCTTCCCGTGCAGGTAGCCAAGGACCTGCGCGAGTGGCGTGAGGACGGTGACCACCTCCCCCACGGTCAGCTGTCCGCGGGCGGACACGAGCGAGGCCAGCGAACCGCCGGAGGCGTAATCCATCAGCAGCGCCTGGCGTTCACCGCAGGAATCCATCACCGTGACCGCCTCGTGAGCCCGTACCAGGTGAGGGTGTTCCAGGACAGAGAGTATACGGATTTCGCGCCGGATCCCGTCCGCGGTTAATGACTCCGGAAGAGCTTCCCCGGCACCCTGAAGCGGGGCACCGCCGTCAAAGCACTTCATGGCGAACCTGAGTCCTGTCTGCTCCTGGCGCACCAGCCATACAGTGGCGCTGCTGCCCCGCCCCAGCAACCGGTCAACGCTGAATCCGGGAACCTCCGGAGCCTTTGCATCATCCATGCCTTATGTCTAGCGGAATTCCCGGCCGCCTGCAGAAGTTATCCACAGGCTGCAGGACCGGCGTAGTAAAGTGCGCGGCCACGGTGAGTTTAAGCACTAAACCGGGCGCCATACGCTGGGGGGTCTAAGCTTGAAGTCATGACTCTTGAGTTTTCACAGCTCGGTCTTGCCCCTGATTTCATCGACTACACCCGTGGTTGGGAAATCCAAAGCGAACTCCACGCCAAAGTGGTGGCTGGCGAAGCCCCGAGCACAGTCCTCCTCCTGGAACACGCAGCCGTGTATACAGCCGGCAAACGGACAGAGGACCATGAACGGCCTTTTGACGGCACACCCGTGGTCCCCGTGGACCGCGGCGGCAAACTCACCTGGCACGGCCCCGGCCAGCTGGTGGGCTACCCGATCATCAAACTTAAGAACCGCGCCGGGATCCGTGACTATGTGGAGCGACTCGAAGCGGTGATCATCGCCGTCCTGGCGGACTGTGGCATCAAGGCGGACCGGATCAAGGGCCGGGCCGGAGTGTGGATCAAGGCTGATGCCAATGGTCCGGACCGCAAGATCGCTGCGATCGGGATCCGTGTCCACGAGAGCGTCACCATGCACGGATTTGCCATTAACTGCAATAACGATCTTGCCCCCTATGGTCAGATCATCGCGTGCGGAATCACCGACGCAGGTGTTACTACCATTGCCCGCGAAACGGGCAGGGATGTGGCCCCCGCAGACCTCGTCGACAGGATCGCCGAGGAATTGAAGAAGCACGAAGAAGCCCTGGTGGCCGCCCCTGAAGGAGTTTTACAGTGACATTGGCACCTGAGGGCCGGAAGATGCTGCGGATTGAGCAGCGTAACGCGGCTGTCCCGGTGGAGCGGAAGCCGGAGTGGATCAAGGCGAAG